>CAVZHM010000008.1:0-185000 GCA_963775105.1 uncultured Alphaproteobacteria bacterium
GGCGTGGCGAGGCCGAAGGGCGTGGTGGCGGCGTCGACATCGAGCCATGTGGCGCCACCCTCGACAATCGCCCTCTTATTCTGCAGATCGACACGCACGCCGTTCATCGCCGACATGTCAATCATCAGGCCACCATCGCAAACGGCATAACCCGCCACATTGTGACCGCCCGAGCGGATGGCGATGGCGAGGCTGTGGTGGCGGCGCAAAACCCACGGCTGCGGCAACATCGGCAGCGTTTTTGCAGCGGACGATGGCCGCTGGCTTGCGGTCGATCATGGCGTTCCAGACGACGCGGGTGGCGTCATAGCCGGGGCCCGACGGATCGAGAAGTTCGCCGCGCAATTGCGTCTTGAGGGTCTCGAAATCCGCTGAGGCGGGTGCCGCTGTCATGATTGTTCTCCCGTGATGGACAAACACTAGCCGCCGGGCGGCCTGGGGAACTAAAGTCGAAATCACAACAATGCGGTCGTTCCTGCCATGACGCCTCAAGATAGGCCCCTGAAGGTCGCCGTTCTGGCCATGCCGGAGGTTACAGCTTCGACTCTGTATGGCATGTTCGATCTGCTGTCGTCGCCGGGGCGGGATTTTGCATTCATCACCTCGGGCGTTGCCGGCGAGCCGCGCATGGCGCCGTTCATCGTGGCGCGCGACAGGCTCGGTGTTGCGGCGGCCAACGGCATTTGGGTGAAGCCACACTTTGATTTTTCCGACTGTCCGGTGCCGGATATCGTGTGCATCCCCGATTTCTTCGTCAATCCGGGCGACAGCGTTGCCGGGCAATATCCCCTGGAAGCGGAATGGATCAGTCGCATTTACCAGGGTGGAGGCATCCTGGCGAGTGCGTGTTCGGGTGCCGTGCTGCTGGGCGAGGCGGGGCTGCTCAGCAATTGCGAGGCGACCATTCACTGGGGCTATGCCGCAAGCCTTACCAACAATTATCCGGGCGTGAAGGTCAATATCCGGCAGTCGCTGGTGATGGGTGGCGAAGCCCAGCGCATCGTCATGGCGGGTGGCGGGTCAAACTGGCAGGATCTCTCGCTCTATCTCATCGCCCGTTACGTGGGGCTGCAGGACGCCATAGATGTGGCGCGGGTTTACATGCTGCAATGGCATGATCTTGGGCAACAGCCATTCGCCGCACTGCTGTCGCGCCGCAAGTCGAGCGATGCGGTGATCGGCAAATGCCAGGAATGGGCGGCCGACAATTATCATGTGGCTTCGCCGGTCGCCGGGATGGTCAAGCTGTCGGGCCTCGCCGAACGCACCTTCATGCGGCGCTTCCGGGAAGCGACCGGCATGACGCCACTCGACTATGTTCAGGCGCTTCGCCTCGAAGAAGCCAAGCAGATGCTGGAGACAACCGATATGGCGGTCGAAGCCATCGCCAATGCGGTGGGCTACGAGGACACGAGTTTCTTCGGCAGGATGTTCCGGCGCAAGGTGGGGCTGACCCCGGTGCAATACCGCCTGCGTTTCGGTTCGCTGCGCCGGGCGCTTAAAGCTTAGGTCTGCTGGAGCTCGTTGTTGTACCAGCCGCCGAGCGCCTTCTCGTAGGCGAGCGCTGCCTTGAACACGCTGTCATCCCGCCAGGTGGGCCCGACGATCTGGATGCCGGTGGGGACGCCTGAAGCGGCGTGGCCGGATGGCACCGACATGACCGGCAGATTGTGCAGCATGTTGAAGGGGTAGGCCATCACCCAGCCATATTCGGGATCGGCCTTTTTGCCGTTGACCGTGAAAGTGGGGTCCCACGGGTCGTGATCGGCCTTCACGCGGCCACGTTGTTGGTGGGGCAGATGAAGACGTCATATTTCGAGAGGACCGGACCCAGTGACTGGTATATGAGATGGCTGCGTTCCCAACTTTTGTGGACGTTGTCGATGCTGGCGTGTTCGACAGGCGTCTGCCATACGCAGGGAATAGTCGTTCATGATATCGGCGTGCTTGGCGCGGTGCCACAGGGTGCTGCCTGCCGAAATGCATGGTGGCGTACCAATACATGCAGTCGCGTTCGGTGTCGGCAGTCCAGCCGAGCTTCACCTCTTCGACAATGGCGCCGAGTGACTTGAATACTTCAAGTGCCTTTCGGGTGTTGAGTCGCACATCGTTGTCGACCTCGATGTAATCGAAGTCGATCGAATAGGCGATCTTCATGCCGCGAATGGAAGTGGCTTTGGCTGGAAGTTCGACGGTTTGGCGCAGCGAATCATGATCGAGTGGATGGGGACCGGCGGTCACACATTGCATCAGTGCGGCATCGGCCACCGTGCGGGTCATCGGCCCACAGTGATTGAAGCGGTCGAAGTTCGACGGCGGGCCATCGGGGTTGCGGCCATGGGGCGGCTTGAAGCCGACGACACCACAAGCCGCAGCGGGAATGCGGATCGAGCCGCCAATATCGGTGCCGGTGGCCAAGGTGGTGATGCCTGCCGCCAAGGCCGCACCGGAGCCGCCAGACGAGCCGCCGGGCGTCCAGCCGGTGTTCCATGGGTTCCGGGTGATACCCCACATGCGGGTGTGGGTGACACCCGACAAGCAGAACTCCGGAACCGTGGTGCGGGCGAAAATATTGGCGCCGGCATTTTGCAGGCGTTCGATCATCGGGTCGGAATGATCGTCAACCGCGTCCTTGAAGATCAGCGAACCGTGGGTGGTGCGCTTGCCTTTAATTCGTTGGGCGTCCTTCACCGCCAGCGGAACGCCATCAAGCGGCAAGGCGGCGTTTTTCGCGTAACGGGCTTCGGAGCGTTTGGCTTCAGCGAGGGCTTCTTCAAAATAGGTATCGGCGAAGCAGTTGATCTTCGGGTTGACGGTTTCGGCGCGGGTGATGAGGGCTTGCAAGCAGTTCCACCGGCGACAGCTTGCGTTGGCGGAAGAGCTTCAATGCATCCGACGCAGAGAGGTAGCAAAGATCGTCATTGGTCATGGACAGGCTCAAAAGCTCGCGCTAGCAACACCGGCCATAGTGAACCCGTTTAAGGAGACAAGTCCATGGCTGGCAGGCTCGCAGGAAAGACCGCGATCATCACTTCGGCAGGCCAGGGCATCGGCCGGGCCTCAGCCATCGCCATGGCGCGGGAAGGCTGCAAGGTGTGGGCCACCGATATTCGTGAAGAACACTTGCAGAGCCTGGAAAAGGAACAGGCGGGGATCGAGACTTTCGTGCTTGACGTGACCAAACCGGAACAGATCGACGCGGCGGCGAAGCGCGTGGGGGTTCCCGACATCCTGTTCAATTGCTCGGGCTATGTTCATGCCGGAACGATCATGGACACCGACGACAAGGCCTGGGACTTTTCGTTCGACATCAATGTGAAGGCGCATTACCGCATGACCAAGGCGTTCATGCCGGGGTGGCTGGCGCGGGGGCGGGGCACGGTCATCAACATGGCGTCGGCGGCCTCGTCGATCAAAGGCGTTGCCAACCGCTATGCCTATGGCGCCACCAAGGCGGCGGTGATCGGCATGACCAAGGCATTGGCTGCTGACTTCACGTCAAAGGGAATCCGGGTGAATGCCATTTGCCCCGGGAACCGTCGACAGCCCGTCGCTCAATGCCCGATTACAGGCAACCGGCGACTATGACGCGGCCAAATCCGCCTTCATTTCCCGCCAGCCCATGGGGCGGATGGCGGAAGCCTCGGAAATCGGCCTACTGGTGGTTTATCTGGCAAGCGACGAGTCGGCCTTCGTGACCGGGCAAACGTTTGTGATCGATGGCGGCTGGTCCGTTTAGCCGCAGGGCACCGGAACCCTTGGCAAAAGCCCCATTGTCCGCCTAGGATGCTGCCATGAAGCCCGAAAAGAGGCTCATGGGGAGTTGAAATTTTGGCCGTAAGCCAATCCGCCATTGAGGCGAAGCGCGTTACCAAGGAGTTCCGGGGGGCTGGACAGGACGCGGTGCGGGCTCTTGACGATGTTTCCGTCACCATCCGCGAAAACGAGTTCTTCACATTGCTGGGACCATCGGGTTGCGGCAAGACCACGCTGCTCAGGTTGATCGCCGGGTTCGATTTTCCGACCGAGGGCGAAATCCTGCTCTATGGCCATGACATTGCGCCGCTGCCGCCATTCAAGCGGCCAGTGAACACGGTGTTCCAGAACTATGCGCTGTTTCCGCACATGACTGTCGCTCAGAACATTGGCTTCGGACTCGAAATGCTCCGCAAGCCAAGGGCCGAGATCGACGCGCGGGTGGCGGAGATGCTGCGTCTGGTGCGCATGGAGGAACTGGCCAAGCGCAAGACCAGCCAGATTTCAGGCGGCCAGCAGCAGCGCGTGGCGCTGGCCCGGGCGCTGGCGCCGGCACCAAAGGTACTGTTGCTCGACGAGCCCTTGTCGGCGCTTGACTTCAAGCTGCGGAAGGAAATGCAGATCGAGCTCAAACGCCTGCAACTCGAAACCGGCATCACCTTCATCTTCGTGACCCATGACCAGGAAGAAGCGCTGACGATGTCGGATCGCATTGCCGTGATGTCGAAGGGCAAGATTTTGCAGATCGGCAGCCCCCGCGAAATCTATGATCATCCGTCGGAGCGCTTCGTCGCCAATTTCATCGGCGAGACCAATTTCCTGCAGGGCGACGGTGCAGAGCGTCAAAGGACGCGAGGCCAAGGTCAAGCTGCCGGGCGGCGCGACAATCGGCGCCGGGCTTCGCCGAAGGCATGACACCCAAGGGCCAGGTGACGGTGGTGGTGCGGCCGGAACACGCCAATCTGCTGAAGTCCGCGGCCAAGGGCGATCTCAAGGGCAAGCTCGAAACCGCCGTCTATTTCGGCACCGACACGCATTATCATGTGGCGCTCGACGGCGGTGGCGGCAGTTTCATCGTGCGCACCCAGAACAGCCGCAGGGCGGGCGAGGGTTTCGAGGTGGGCGACACGGTCGGAATCGCGCTTGAACGACCATGCCGTTCAGGTGTTGAGGGACTGAGCATGGCAACAGCGCGCGAAGCTTCCGAAGCCTCGGCCAAGCGCGACGTGCGCACCCGGTGGCTGCTGACTTCACCGGCGCTGGTCATCATCTTTTTCGCCGCCATCGGCCCGCTGTTCGTGATGCTGCTCTATTCCTTCATGGTGAAGGGCGACTATGGCGATGTGAAATACTGGCAGTTCTCGGGCGCCGGCTGGTTCGAGGTGTTTTTCGAGCGTGATATTTTCGACGAGACCGTGAGCCTCGCCGAAGGCCACCTTTCGGTGTTGTGGCGCTCCATCCGGCTGTCGATCTACACCACGCTGCTGTCGCTCATCCTTGGATACCCCACGGCCTATTTCATCGCCACGCGGCCCGAGCGCAGCCGTGACGCCTGGCTGTTCCTTGTCACCATTCCATTCTGGACGAACCTGCTGATCCGCACCTTCGCCATCCAGGAATTGATCCGCGGCGAGGGTCTGATCAATCTCGTGCTGCTCAAGGTGGGGGTGATCGACGAGCCGATCCAGATGCTGTTCACCGATTTCGCCATCATGCTGGGCATGGCCTATGTTTATCTGCCGTTGATGGTGCTGCCGCTTTACGCCAACATGGAGAAGATGGATTTCCGGCTGGTGGAGGCGGGCTACGATCTCTACGCCACGCGCTTCAGGGTGCTACCCGCATCATCATTCCGCTGTCGAAGCCGGGCATCATCGCCGGCTCCATCCTGGTGTTCATTCCGGCACTTGGCGCCTATGTCACGCCGCGCATGCTGGGCGGTGGCAAGCTGCTGATGCTCGGCAACCTCATCGACCTGCAATTCGGCCAGGGCCGCAACTGGCCGCTGGGCGCGGCGTTGTCGATCACCCTGATGGCCATCGTGATGGTGGCGCTGCTCGTCTATGTGCGCAACGCTTCGAGCACGGGAGCGCGCCACTGATGGCCCGGACCTTTAACCTGCGCAAATTGCCGGGCTTCACGGCCATCGCGGCGGCATGTTTCGTATTTCTCTACTTGCCGATCGTCACCATGTCGGTTTATGCCTTCAATGAATCGGAATCTCTGGCGCTGTGGGGCGGGTTCTCGCTGCGCTGGTTCGAGAAGGCGGCGCAGAATCGCGACGTGCGCGACGCGGCAGAGCTTTCTTTCATCATCGCAATCTTCGCCGGCGCCATTGCCACGGCAGCGGCCACCATGGCGGCGATCGCCACGACGCGCACCAAGCCCTATCCCGGCCTCACCTTCAAGTTCGCATTCATCAACCAGCCGCTGATGGTGCCGGAAATCGTGACGGCGGTGGCGCTGCTGATTGTCTTCTCGCGGATCAAGATCTGGTCGGGCTATGACGGCATCGGCTATCTGATCGCCGCCCATACGGCGTTCTGCATTCCCTTCGCCTACATGCCGATCCGGGCCAGGCTCGAAAGCATGGATCTGACGCTGGAAACGGCGGCGGCCGATCTTTATGCCATCGGCCTGGCCGACTTTCAAGCGGGTGACATTTCCGCTGCTGTGGCCCGGCATCCTTTCGGGCTTCATGCTGGCCTTCGTCATTTCGCTCGATGACGTGGTCATCACCAATCTGGTGAAATCCGGCGGCCAGGACACGCTGCCGACCTACATGCTCGGCCAGATCCGCCGCGGCGTGACGCCGGAGATCAACGCCATTTCGGTGGTGTTCCTGCTGCTGTCGGTCCTGATCGTGACAGCATTCTTTTTCGTCAGCCGGAAGAAAGTTTGAAACTCAACATGTATTCAAGGAGGAAGTCATGAAGTTTGTTTTGAGGGCGGCACTTGCTGGAGTTGCCTTCGCCGCCATGGGCCAGGTGGCCTTGGCCGAAGGCGAGTTGCAGATCTTCAACTGGGGCAACTACACCAGCATGGAGATGATCAAGAAATTCGAGGACACCCACAACGTCAAGGTGACGATCACCGACTACGATTCCAATGACGACGCTCTGGCCAAGGTTCGCGCCGGCGGTCACGGTTTCGACATCGTGGTGCCCTCCTCCAACTACATTCCCGTGTGGATCAGCGAAGACATGTTCCTTGAAACAAATCCGAACCAGATGGAGAATTTCAAGAACATCGACCCCAAGTGGGCCAATCCGCCTTTCGATCCGGGCCGTAAGTTCACGGTGCCGTGGCACTGGGGCACGACTGGCGTCGTCGTCAACAGGAAGGCCTATGGCGGCGACATCGACACCTCGAACATCTTCATGGACCCGCCGCCGGAACTTGTGGGCAAGATCAACGTCGTGCCGGAAATGAACGACGTGATGGCGCTGGCCATCATGAATGTCGGTGGCGAGGTTTGCACCAAGGACCTGGAAGTCATGAAAAAGGTGCGCGACAAGCTGGCGGCGGCCAAGCCCAAGTGGCTTTCCATGGATTACGCCACGACCGACAAGTTCATCAAGGGTGACTTCATGGCCGGCGCCGACTGGAACGGCGGTACGTTCCGCGTGCGGCTGCAGAATCCGGATGTGCAATATGGCTATCCAAAAGAAGGATTTCGTGGTGTGGATGGATAACGTCGGCGTGCTCAAGGACGCCAAGAACGTCGAGAACGCCAAGCTGTTCCAGAACTTCATCATGAACCCGGAAGCGGCGGGAATGAACTCGACGTTCAACCGCTACGCCAACGGCATTGCGGGCTCCGAGGCCTTCATGCCGGAAGACATGAAGACGGCGCGCGAGATCGTCATACCGCCGGAACTTGCCGACAAGGGTCAATTCATTCCGGCCTGCGCGCCGGATGTGAACGAGCTCTATACCCGCATCTGGTCGGACTTGATGAAATAGGAGAGAACCATGAAAACTCATGCTCAAATTCGTTGCGTCCGCTGCGGCCCTGGTGCTGGCGGGCGGAGCGGCGCTGGCCGATGGCGAACTCAACATCTACAATTGGGGCAACTACACCAGCCCCGAGATGATCAAGAAGTTCGAGGAGACCTACAAGGTCAAGGTGACGATCACCGACTACGACTTCGAATAACGCCGCACTGGCCAAGATGCGGGCGGGCGGCCACGGCTTCGACATCGTGGTGCCTTCGGCGAGTTTCGTGCCGATCTGGATGCAGGAAGGCCTGCTGATGGAAACGCGGCCGGACCAGATGGAGAATTTCAAGAACGTGGATCCGCGCTGGGCCGATGTTCCTTTTGATCCGGGCCGCAAATTCACGGTGCCGTGGCAGTGGGGCACGACGGGCATCACGCTCAACACCAAGGTCTATGGCGGTGACGTCAATACCTCGGCGATCTTCCTCGATCCGCCGGCCGAGCTCAAGGGCAAGATCAACGTGGTGCCGGAGATGACCGAGATGATCATGCTCGCCGTCCTGTATTTCGGCGGCGAGCCGTGCACCGACGACAAGGAGGTTCTCAAGAAGGTGCGCGACAAGCTGGTGGAGGCCAAGGCCAGCTGGATGTCCATGGACTACGGCACGCCGGAACAATACGCCAAGGGTGACTTCGCGGCGGGCGTGAACTGGAACGGCTATTCGTCGCGGGCCCGGCTGCTGAACCAGGACATCGTGTTCGGCTTCCCCAAGGAGGGCTATCCGGTGTGGATGGACAATGTGGCGGTGCTGAAGGACGCCAAGAACCCGGACAATGCCAAGCTGTTCCAGAACTTCATCATGGATCCGCCGAACGCCGGGCATGATTTCCAACTTCGCGCGTTATGCCGACGGCATCACCGGCGCCGAAGCTCACTACGACGCCGACCTGAAGGTGGCGCCGGAAGTGAACATGTCGAAGGAAACGCTGGACCGCGGGCATTTCTCGCTGACCTGCGCTCCGGCGACGGAGGAACTCTACACCAAGATCTGGACGGATATTCAGAAGTAAGTTAGCTTGCCACAAGGCCCCGGCGGACAACCGCCGGGGTTTTTTGATTCAAGGGTGATTATGCCGTCCTACAAAAATTCCGATGCCCACCTGCCAATCATGCAGGGCTCGCCGCCTTCGCTCATTCCGCCGAAAATGGATTGGGACCGGCCGCCATGGAACCGCTGGACGTTCCAGAATGTGCGGCAAATTCTGCCGACAGCGGAAGTGTGGCGCGGGCCGGGGCCGGTGCGGGTGTTGCCGCGCAACGAACGCGATCTTGACGGGCTGGCGGTGACCGGTGTTGCGGGCGAAGCCACGACGCTGGCGGGCCTTCTCGATGATACGTATACGGACGGGTTTCTGGTCATCAAGGACGGGGCAATCGCCGTCGAACGCTATTTCAACGGCATGACAGAACGCACGCTGCATCTTTCGCAGTCGGTGGCGAAATCTGTGACGGCGGGGGTGGCCGGCATTCTGGCGGGGCGCGGTGCGATCGACGTTGCCGCTCCGGTGACGGACTATCTGCCGGAACTCAACGACACGGCCTATCGCGGCGCCAGCCTGCAACAGGTTCTCGACATGACGTCGGGCGTGAATTTCAGCGAAGATTATAGCGATCCCACTTCCGACGTGGGGCAGATGGATGTGGCGGCGGGCTGGAAGCCCATTCCGCCCGACAGCCCTTCGGGCTTCCGCTGGCCGCATCATGTGTTCGAACAAATTCTCGGACTTGGGCAACTCAACCGCCGGCATGGCGATCTCTTCGCCTATCGCTCCATCGAAACCGATGTGATGGCCCATTGCCTGGAACGGGCCAGCGGCAAACGCCTGCCGCAGCTTCTCTCGGAAGAAATCTGGCAGATGGCCGGGCATGGAGGAAAGCGCCAGCATGACGGTGGACGCGGCAGGTTATGCGCTGGCCAGCGGCGGGCTCAATGCCTGTTTGCGCGACTATGGCCGCTTTGGCCTCGCCTATCTGGAGGGCAAGATCATTCCGCACGGCGTGGGTCGAGGCGACGCGCAGCGGCAATCACGCGATCTTTGGCGCGCCCTACACCTACACGCTGCCGGAAGGCGCCTACCGGAACCAGTGGTGGATCGAAGATCCGCGGTCACGCGCCATCTATGCGCGCGGCGTATTCGGGCAGATGATCTACGTGAACTGGGACTACAACATGGTGGTGGTGAAGCTGTCTTCGTGGCCGGACTTTCTCAATCCGGCCTTCAACATCGCCACGCAGGCGGCCCTTCACAAGATTGCGGCGGCGCTTGCCTGATCAGCCGGTAATCCCCGGCAGCTTCAAGCCCTGTTCCCTGGCGCAATCGACGGCGATGTCATAACCCGCGTCGGCGTGGCGCATGACGCCGGTGGCGGGGTCGTTCCACAACACGCGCTCCAACCGCCGTGCGGCGTCATCGGTGCCATCGGCGACGACCACCATGCCGGCGTGTTGCGAATAGCCGATGCCGACGCCGCCGCCGTGGTGGATCGATACCCAGGTGGCGCCGGACGCGGTGTTCAGCAACGCGTTGAGCAGCGGCCAGTCGGACACGGCATCGGAGCCATCCAGCATGGCTTCGGTTTCGCGGTTGGGCGAGGCGACGGAACCTGAATCGAGATGGTCGCGGCCGATGACGATGGGGGCTTCGACTTCGCCGTTCCTCACCATCTCGTTGAAGGCGAGGCCGAGACGATGGCGCTGGCCCAGGCCCACCCAGCAGATGCGGGCGGGCAGGCCCTGGAAGGCGATGCGCTCGCGCGCCATGTCGAGCCAGTTGTGGAGGTGCGGATCGTCGGGGATCAGTTCCTTGACGCGCTGGTCGGTCTTGTAGATGTCTTCCGGGTTGCCGGAGAGCGCCGCCCAGCGGAAGGGGCCGATGCCGCGGCAGAACAGCGGGCGGATGTAGGCCGGCACGAAGCCCGGAAAATCGAAGGCGTTCTTCAGGCCCATTTCCAGCGCCATCTGGCGGATGTTGTTGCCGTAGTCGAGCGTCGGCACGCCCATGTGCATGCATGTCGAGCATGGCCTGCACATGGACCTTCATGGAGGCCATGGCGGCGGCCTTGACGGCCTGCGGATTCGAGACGCGCTTGTCTTCCCATTCGGCGAGCGTCCAGCCGGCGGGCAGATAGCCGTTCACCGGATCATGTGCCGAGGTCTGGTCGGTGAGCGGCATCGGGCCTGATGCCGCGCTTGACGAATTCGGGGAGAAGCTCGGCCGCATTGCCGAGCAGGCCGACGCTGATGGCCTTGCCCTGCCTTGTGCGAGCGAGTCGATGATTTCGAGGGCTTCATCAATGGTATTGGCCTTGGTATCGACGTAGCGGGTGCGCAGGCGGAAATCGATGCGGCTGGGCTGGCATTCGATGGCGATCATCGAGGCGCCGGCCATGGTGGCGGCCAAGCGGCTGGGCGCCGCCCATGCCGCCCAAGTCCCGCCGTCAGGAACCATTTGCCCTTGAGGTTGCCGCCATAATGCTTGCGGCCCACTTCGGCGAAGGTTTCATAGGTGCCCTGCACGATGCCTTGCGTGCCGATGTAGATCCACGAGCCGGCCGTCATCTGGCCGTACATCATCAGGCCCTTCTTATCGAGTTCGTTGAAATAGTCCCAGTTGCCCCAGTGCGGCACGAGATTGGAATTGGCGATCAACACGCGCGGCGCATCCTTGTGGGTGCGGAAGATGCCGACGGGTTTGCCCGATTGCACCAGCAGGGTTTCGTCATCCTCCAGCGAGCGGAGCGAGGCGACGATGCGGTCATAGGCTTCCCAGTTCCGCGCCGCGCGGCCGATGCCGCCATAGACCACGAGTTCCTCGGGGCGTTCGGCGACGCCGGGATCGAGATTGTTCATCAGCATGCGGAGCGGTGCTTCGGTAAGCCAGGACTTGGCGGAGAGTGTCGTGCCGGTGGCGGCGCGGATGACACGGGAATTATCGCGGCGGGTGTTCATTGTAGTTCCTTTCTTGGCGCTTGGCCTTGTCCGAAAAGTCGAGAATTTTTCGGGGCCATGCTTACTCCTAGTCAGTGAGTGTTCCCCGCGCGCTGGTCTTGTAGCGGCTGTAGAGCGCATAGCGGCTGGCGGGATAGGTGAGGGTGGCGACGGTGACGACGTGGTTCCGGCTCCATGAGCGGCGGTGCAGCGTGAGGCAGGGTTCGAGCGAGGTGATGTGCAGCAGGCGCTGCTGCTCGGGCGTCGGCATGGCGGCTTCGACGGTGTGTTCCAGTTCATCGACCGGCGCCGATTGCAGCAGATGGGCGGTGGGCGTGGTCGCGGAGAAGTCCTGATCCATGAAGTCCGGCACGACGCCGGCATTCACGTAGCGGTCCTCGAGTTGCACGGGCATGCCGTTTTCTTCATGCACGATGATGATGTGGAAGAGGTCAGCGCCTTCATCGGTTTCGAACTCCTCGGCAATAGCCGGGTTGGCGGCAATGCGGTGGCGGCTGACGAGGCGCGAGGAATAGCGGTGGCCGCGCTGGGCGATTTCCTCGGCGATGTTGCGGAGCTCCATGAGGCTTGATCGCGCCGGCGGTTCCTTGACGAAGGTGCCGACGCCGGGAACACGGTCGACGAAGCCTTCGGCCAGGAGTTCACGCAGCGCCCGGTTGGCGGTCATGCGGCTGATCCGGAAGCTTTCGACCAACTCGTTCTCGGATGGTACGCGCATGCCCGGCGTCCAGGCGCCGGAGCGGATGTGGCCGACGATGTGGTCTTTCACCTTGGCGTAGAGCGGCGTCATGCCAGCGCCCCCCGGACGATTTCGCCATTGCGGATGACGGCGGCGAGGGGATTGAAGCCCAGCGGATAGGCGAGGTCGCCGGGGCGTTCGACATCCCACAGGCAGAGGTCGGCCTTTTGGCCAGGGGCGATACGGCCGCGGTCCCGGAGACCGAGCGCCCGGGCGGCGTTGGCGGTGACGCCAAGCAGGGCTTCTTCTGGGGTAAGGCCGAACAGGACACAGGCCATGTTCATGGTGGTGAGCAAAGAGTGAACGGGCGAAGACCCAGGGTTGAGGTCGGTTGCAATCGCCAGACGGAACGTTCCTGGAACGAAGGCCGGCCACCGGAGGAGCTTGCTTCTCCCGCAGATAATAAAAAGCGCCGGGCAGAAGGACGGCGACAGTTCCCGATTTGGCTATGGCGGCGACACCATCGTCGTCGAGATATTCGATGTGATCGACAGACAGGGCGCCGTGTCTGGCCGCCATCGCCGCGCCGCCGAGATTGGATAGCTGTTCGGCATGGAGCTTGACGGGAAGCCCGAGTGCCTTGGCGGCTTTGAAGACCTGCTCGGTTTCGGCAACGGAAAAAGCGATGCCTTCGCAAAAGGCGTCCACGGCATCGACCAGCCCGGCGGCATGGGCGGCGGGAAGGGATTCGGTGCAGACCAGATCGACGTAGGCTTGGTGGTTGTCCTTGAATTCGGCGGGGAAAGTGTGGGCGCCAAGGAAGGTTGTATAGACATCTACCGGGCGCGATCTGGCCCAGGCTTCGGGCGACGCGCAGCATCTTCGGTTTCGGTTTCGACATCGAGGCCATAGCCCGACTTGATCTCGATGGTGGTGACGCCTTCGGCCAGAAGGGAATCGAGTCGCTTCAAAGACTTGGCTTCGAGTTCGGCTTCGCTGGCGGCGCGGGTGGCTTTTACCGTGGACATGATGCCGCCGCCGGACCTTGGCGATTTCGGCGTAGGGGACACCGGTCAGGCGCTGCTCGAATTCATTGGCGCGGTTGCCACCATAGACAAGATGGGTGTGGCAATCGATGAGGCCAGGGGTGACGAGCTTGGCCCTTGCCGTCAATCTGATCCCGGGCTTTCGCCGGAGCGTCGGCTTGGGAGCCAACCCAGGCGATCTTGCCGTTCTCGAACAGGATGGCGCCATCCGGAATGAGGCCGTAGCCGCCGGACATGGTGGCGATGTTGCAGGTTGGTGAGGAGCATTGCGGAATCCACTTGTATAAGGTTGTCTATACAGTATAATGGCGGGCATGGAAAGCAGGAAATTGCAGTTCGCATCGGCGCTGACGCCGGAGGGGTGGCGGGACAATGTGTCGGTGTCGCTTGATGCGGCCGGCATGATTACGGCGGTGGTAGCCGGCGTGACTGATGCACCGACGGTGAAAGGCATTGCCATTCCCGCCATGGCGAACCTGCATTCCCATGCACATCAAAGGCTTATGCTCGGCCTGGCGGAGACGGGCGGGGCCTGGGGCCGACAGTTTTTGGACGTGGCGGGAAGTGATGTACGGCTTTGCCCTGAAGCTCGGGCCGGACGACCTTCGGGCGGTGGCGGCACAGCTCTATGTGGAGATGCTGAAGGCCGGGTTTTCGTGCGTCGGCGAGTTCCAGTATCTGCACCACCAGCCCGATGGTTCGCCCTATGACAACCCGGCGGAAATGTCGTTATGTTGCAGTGCAGCATCGGAATTGGCTGGAATTGGCCTGACGCTGTTACCCACCCTATACAACTTTGGCGGCTTTGGCGGGCAGGCAGCGAATGCCGGTCAGCGGCGGTTTCTCAATGATGCCGACGGGTTTTTGGCAATCCATGAGATTTTGCAAAGCCATGTGACCGGCCGGCCCCTGCAGCGGCTGGGCATTTCACCCCATTCCTTGCGGGCGGTGACGCCGGAACTGCTGAAAACGGTGCTCGACGGAATCGACACATTGGCGCCGGTGCATATCCATGTGGCCGAGCAGGTGAAGGAAGTCGACGATTGCCTGGCCTGGAACGGCAGGCGGCCGGTTGAAACGCTGCTTGAGGCATTTGAGGTATCGAGTCGCTGGTGTGCAATTCATGCCACCCATATGACGGCGGCGGAGACGCGGGCGCTTGCCGCATCTGGCGCCATTGCCGGACTGTGCCCGACGACCGAGGCCAATCTGGGCGACGGGATTTTTCCGGCGGCGGAGTATCTCAAGGCCGGGGGCGCTTTCGGCATCGGTTCCGACAGCCATATTTCGGTGTCGCCCGCCGAGGACCTGCGGATGCTGGAATATTCCCAGCGGCTGCGCGACTGTGACCCGCAATGCGCTGGCCGACGGGCCGGGGCTTTCGACCGGGCGCTCACTCTATATGCGCGCCCTCAAAGGCGGGGCCCAGGCGCTGGCCCAGCCGGTTGGCGCCATTGCTCCCGGCTTCCGCGCCGATATCACCGTGCTCGATCCCGATTGCGATGCGCTGATCGGGCGGCAGGGTGACGCCGCACTCGACACCTGGATCTTCTCGGGCGGCAATGCTTGCGTCAAAGATGTGTTCGTGGCCGGACGGCAGGTGATTGCCGATCGCCACCACGCGCTTGAAGACCAGATCGCCCGCAACTTCCGCTCCGCACTTGAAAGGCTCTCCGCATGATCGCCATTGGTGAACGGCCGCTTGCGCTTGATGATGTCCGCGCCGCACTGTCGGGGCCGGTCAAGGTGAAACTCACCGACAAGGCGCGGGCGCAGATCGCCCGCAGCGCCGAAACCGTGGCGAAGCTGCTGGCCACCGGGCGATGCGATCTATGGCGTCAACACCGGTTTCGGCAAATTCGCCAAGACGCGCATCGCGGCGAAGGATCTGAACGCATTGCAAATCAACATCGTGCGCTCGCATGCGGCGGGCGTGGGCGCGCCACTTGATGCGGGTATCGTGCGGCTCATCCTGCTGATGAAACTCAACGCGCTGTCGCAAGGCGCATCGGGCATTTCGCTGGCGGCGATGGAGGCGCTGGCCGCGTTGATCAACGCCGATGTGCTGCCGGTCATTCCAGGGCAGGGATCGGTTGGCGCGTCGGGCGATCTCGCACCACTCGCGCATATGAGCCTGGTGCTGATCGGCGAAGGAACAGGCCGTGGTGAAGGGCGAGGCGGTTTCCGGCGCCGAGGCGCTGAAGGCCGCCGGGGTTGCGCCCGTGGCGCTCGGGCCAAAGGAAGGGCCTGGCGCTGCTTAACGGCACGCAGGTTTCAACCGCGCTGGCGCTTTCGGGGTTGATCGCCGCCGAGCGCAACGCCGCCGCCGCCATGCTGGCGGGGGCCATGTCGGTTGATGCGGTGATGGGCTCCGACACGCCGTTCGATCCGCGCATTCATGCACTGCGGCCGCATCCCGGGCAGATGCTCGCCGCTGCGCATTACCGCCGCCTGCTGAAAGGCAGCGGCATTCGCGCCTCGCATCTTGAAGACGATGACCGGGTGCAGGACCCCTATTCCTTCCGCTGCCAGCCGCAGGTGATGGGGGCGTGCCTCGACATTCTGGCCAATGCCGGGCGCACGCTGATGATCGAGGCCAATGCCGTCTCCGACAATCCGCTGGTGTTCGCCGAGGATGGCGCGGTGCTTTCCGGCGGCAATTTCCATGCCGAACCAGTGGCCTTCGCCGCCGACACGATTGCGCTGGCGATTGCCGAGATTGGTTCGCTTTCGGAGCGGCGCATGGCGGCGCTGATCGACACGACGATCTCGCTGCTGCCGCCGTTTCTCATCCGCAATCCGGGGCTCAATTCGGGCTTCATGATTCCGCAATGCACGACGGCCGCACTGATGAGCGAGAACAAGCAGATGTCGCATCCGGCTTCAGTTGATTCAGCGCCGACCTCGGCCAATCAGGAAGACCATGTGTCGATGGCGACGCATGGGGCGCGGAGATTGGGGCAGATGAATGCCAATCTTTCGCGCATCGTGGCCATCGAGTTGATGGCGGCGGCGGAGGGCTTCGAGTTCCGCCGGCCATTGCACTCCTCGGCGCTGCTGGAGGATGCCCACAAGCTGGTGCGGACGAAGGCCGCCCCCGCGAGGAGGACCGGGAGTTTTCGACCGATACGGAAGCGGTGGCGGGGCTTGTCGAAACGGGAGCGTTTGCGCCATTCGTGCCGGGGCTTCTCGGTGAACTCGGCTGCCGCTAGTTTGAGGCGATGATTTTCGATCACCCATGGGCCGCCCTTCAACATGCGGCGGCGATGTGGCCCGAGGCCGAAGCGCTGGTGTTTCCGCATCAACAGGCGCGGCTGAGTTTCCGGCAATGGCATGACGAGGCATTGCGGCTGGCGGGCGGGCTTCGGCGCGCGGGCATCGGGGCTGGCGATCACGTGGCGCTGCTCGCCGAAAACCGCATGGAGTGGGGGGTCACGCAGATGGCCTGTGCCGCACTGGGGGCGGTGTTCGTGCCGCTCAACACCCACTATCGCCGCGACGATCTGGCCTATGCGCTGAAACAATCGGATGCGAAGGCGCTGATCTGTTCGACCAGCTATCGCGGCAATCCCTATCTTGAAAATGTGACAGCGCTGCGGGCGGAATTGCCGATGCTGCAACATGTATTCGCGCTGGAGACCGACTATCCGGCATTGATGCGGGAGGCGCAGCCTTTGGCTGAGACGGCATCCGACCCGCAAGCCGTGGCGGCGCTGCTTTACACCAGCGGCACCACGGGATTTCCCAAGGGGGCACTTCTCTCGCATCGTGCAATGATGATGGTGGCGCGGGCGACGGGAGACCGGCTGGGGCTTCGCGCCGGCGACCGCTGGACTTCGATCATTCCGCTGTTTCACTGCGCGGGGTGCATTCTCAACTTGCTGGGGGCGTTGCAGAAAGGTGCTACCTATGTTGGGGTGCCGAGTTTCGATGCCGAAAACATGTTCAAGGTGATCGAGAGCGAGCGCTGCACGTTTCTGTCGGGTGTGCCGACATCGTACCTTGCCATGCTCGATCATCCGGCGCGGCTGAACTACAATCTCTCGACGCTGAGGGCCGGCACCTGCGGCGGGGCTGACTGCAATCCGGATGTGCTCAAGCGCTGCGCCGAAGAGTTCCCGATGCCGGGGCTGGCGCAGGTCTATGGCCAGACGGAGGGCGCAACGCTGTTCGTTTGTCCGCAGGCGGATGATCCCCTGCGCTGGGACACGGCGGGTACGGCCCTTCCCGGCTATGAGCTGCGCATCGCCGACCCCGAAACGCTTGCGCCGATGCCTGTTGGCGAGATCGGCGAAATTCAGGCGCGGGGGCCCATGGTGATGGAAGGATATTACAAGCGGCCCGAGGATACGGCGGAGGCCATTGTTGACGGCTGGTTGCGCAGCGGCGACCTCGGCTATCTTGCGGCCCGACGGTCGGCTGGTGATTGCCGGGGGGCGGCTTCGCGACATGATCATTCGCGGCGGCGAGAACATTTATCCCGCCGAAATTGAAAACGTGTTGCAAGAGCATGCTGACATAGCAGCTGTTGCGGTGTTCGGAGTTGCCGACGATTTCTACGGAGAGATTGTCGCTGCTGCGGTGAAACCATGCGCTCATGTGACTGCCGCCGATCTTCGCAAGCTGTGTGACGGGCGCATCGCGAAGTTCAAGGTTCCGGCACAATTCTACAAGATCGTGGAATTTCCGCTCACACCATCCGGCAAGATCCGCAAAGTCGAGCTGCGGCAATGGGCGAAGGACGGCAAGCTGGAACCACTGCGCATGAATCTTACATTCTGGTTCGATGTGCATTCACCGTGGTGTTATCTCGCCTCGCACCGCATCGGCGATCTCGCAAGAAAGCATGGCATTGACCTGCACGTGGCGGCCACTGCATCTGCCGCGATTGCTCGACGAGATTGGCGGGGTGAAACCACTGGAGGCAACACCAGCCCGGGTGGCGTGGTTCCGCCAGGATATTCTCGACCATGCCGAACAGCAGGGCCTGCCGCTCCGCTATCATCCGCACTACCCCTTGCGCAATTCACGCGCCCTCAGGGCCTGTCTCTATGCCGCTGATGAGGGCAAGGCCGAGGCCTTCGTGAAAAGGGTCCTGCGGGCCTATTGGGCGGAGGAGGGCGACATCAGCGATCTTGATCGGTTGGCGCGGTGGGGCGAGGAAGCGGGGCTTGATCGAGCACATGTTGTGGCTGCCGCCCAGAGCGAGACCTTCAAGATGCGGCTGGACGAAAGTACGCAAGAGGCCATCGGCCGTGGAGTGTTCGGTGTTCCAACCGTCGATACAGGCCGCAAACTCTATTTCGGCAATGACCGGCTTGATCTGCTCGACCAGCACCTGACGGCAGCCGGTCAGGCGGCCGATTGAATCTGCGGCTCCGCATTTGAAAAGTGCACGGCCTGGCCCTTGCCTTTGGCCTTGGCCTGATAAAGAGCAGTATCGGCTTCGCGCAGCATGACGCTGCTGGCTTTGGCAATTGCTCGCAAGGACGAGATGCCGATGCTGGCGCCAACCCGGAGTGACATGCCATCGTGGATGATGGGTGCCGAGATTTCGCCGATCACCGCCGCCGCCATGCGCGTTGCATCGGCGACGCTGCCCTTGACGACGAGCGCAAATTCATCGCCGCCCAAACGCGCAATGAGTGCGTCGTGGCCGACAGCAAGCGGCAGCTTCAAGGCTACGGCACGGAGAAAGTGGTCGCCGGCCTCGTGACCCTTTTGGTCGTTGATCTGCTTGAAGCCATCCAAATCGACAAGCAGCAAGTGCCAATCGCCGGTCCATTTGCCTTCGTCGATGGCTTTCATGCGCTCATCGAAATGGCGGCGGTTGTTGAGGCCGGTCAAGGGATCGATGGCGGCAAGCGTGCGTATCTCCTGTTCGCGGCGTTGCAGTTCGCCATAGAGTTTTTCGCCCCGCCGCAATTGCTGGGCCAGCAACAGGATAACCACAAAACCGGCGACCATGAACAACCATTGCATGTGATCGACGCTCTTCAGGGCGGCGCGCTGCATTTCGGCGGCATTGACGGCGCGGGAATACAGCTCGGCATAGGCATCATCGGTCATCTGCGTGACAGCCGGCGCCGAGGCCTGCAACTCGGTTTCGATTTTGCGCAAATCGTCTTCGGCGCCCACCGCCAGGTTCTGGACCAGTGCATCAATGCGTTGCAGCCGCAAGGCAAGCAGGTTGAGATCACCGGTATAGTTGCGGATGGCATCGATGCGGGGATGGACGAAGCGATTATTCTCGGTGTTGACGCGCGACCAGAGGATATCGAAGGACAGTAACATGTCATCGCGGGTGATTCCCGGCTTCGCCGTGTACGATGGCGGCGGCGTTCACCCTGAAAGCGCAGCATTTCCTTCTCAAGGCGGGTCAGTTCGGCGATCTGGGTGGTGAAGAACGTGGCATCGGCCGCCAGCATGCGGATGTTCGACAAGTCAGCACGGGCCCAGGCAAACAATGCGACGACAACCAGGGTCGCCACGAAATATTTGAGGCTCGGCAAGCATGGCGCTCAGTTGAACTCGATGGTCTTGATCTGCCACACGCTTCGAGCTTCATGGACCGTATCGTCGAGTTCCTGGTGATCGCTGACCGGATAGATCAGCCAGGCCGGGCCCTTGTCGCGCACCGACAGGGTCTTGCCGTCGATTTCCGTAGCAATCACCACGTCATAATTGTGGATGTCGGAGACCGGCACGTCCATGATGTAGCCATCAAGTGCCACGAACTTCATGTTCTCGCCCTTGGCGCCGAGATACGCCATGAGGTCGCGGGCGAGAACGCCCTTCACGCTGCGCTGTTCCTCACCCATGGTGAGAACTTTGGTTTTGATTTCGACTGGCCCGATCTTGGCGAAATCTTCGGCGCCTATGGCGCGCACCGCACCCTGACCGGTGGCGATGTTGCCGGTGACGGAATAGAGCGGCGCATCGGCAAGGCCCGCACCCGCAAAGCTCAGGGCAAGCGCAGCGGCGAGCAGGCCGGAACGGAATTTCGAAATCATGCTGGGGGTCTCCATCTGATGACGGAGATCATGATTAACGTGCAAAGGCTGTGTTCGGCTTTCGCCCGCCTCTAAAATTTTAGGGACGATGGCCTACACCGCCCCGCAATCTGCCGTTGCCGCGCAGATGAGTCGACGATATCCTCCGCCGCCTGTTCGGCGGACATCCGGGCGGTATCGACGCGGATTTCGGGTCTTTCGGGTGCTTCATAGGCCGAGGAAATGCCAGTGAAGTTCTTGATCTCGCCGCGCCTTGCCTTTGCGTAGAGGCCTTTGACATCGCGCTTTTCAGCTTCCACCAACGAGGTATCGACGAAGATCTCGATGAACTCGCCCTGTTCCACCATTTCGCGGGCCATCAGGCGTTCGGAGCGGAAGGGCGAGATGAAGGAGACGAGTACGATTAAGCCAGCATCAACCATGAGCTTCGAAACTTCGGCGACGCGGCGGATGTTCTCGACGCGATCAGCATCGGTGAAGCCCAAATCGCGGTTGAGGCCGTGGCGCACGTTGTCGCCATCGAGCAGGTAGGTCATGTGGCCCAGCCGCGTGGAGTTTCTTTTCCACGAGGTTGGCGATGGTGGATTTGCCGGCTCCCGAAAGGCCGGTGAACCACAGCACCGCCGGCTTCTGGCCGGTGAGCGAGGCGCGGGTTTCCTTGTGCACATCGACGGCCTGCCAGTGAATGTTGGCGGCGCGGCGCAGCGCAAAGTGCATCAACCCCATGCCGACTGTGGTGTTGGTGAAGCGATCAATGATGATGAAGGACCCGAGTTCGCGGCTTTCCTTGTAAGGTGCAAAGGCGATGGCGGCATCAAGCTCGAGATTGCACACGCCGATTTCATTGAGCGTCAGCTGCTTGGCCGCCACATGCTCCATGGTGTTGACGTTGACCTTGTATTTCAGCTCATCGAGCGTGCCGGGCACCAGCCTCGAGCCGGTCTTGATGAGGTATTGCCGGCCGGGCAGCATCGGCTCGTCGCCCATCCACAGGACTTCGCATTCGAACTGGTCGGAGACTTCGACAGGCGCATTGGCGGCGCAGATGACGTCGCCACGGCTGATGTCGATTTCATCCTTCAGCGTGACAGTGAGCGACTGGCCGGCGATGCCTTCGGCAAGGTCGCCATCAAAGGTCACGACGCGGTCGATCGTTGAGGTCTTGCCGGAGGGCAGGGCCTTGACGGCATCGCCCGGTTTCACGGTGCCGGAAATGATGGTGCCGGAGAAGCCACGGAAATTCTGGTCCGGGCGGTTCACCCATTGCACCGGCATGCGGAACGGGCGTTCGGCGAGATCATCGCCCACCGGCACGGTTTCAAGATGCGCCATCAGCGTCGGGCCGTGGTACCAGGGCATGTTGGTGGAACGGTCGATGATGTTGTCGCCGACGAGGGCCGAAACCGGGATCATGGTGATGCCGCTGGCGCCGATCGACTTGGCGAAGGCGCGATAGTCGGCCTCGATCTTCTCGAAGACGTCCTGCTTGTAGCCCATCAGGTCCATCTTGTTGACGGCGACGACGAGGTGCTTGATGCCAAGCAGTGTGGCGATGAAGGTGTGGCGGCGGGTTTGGGTGAGCACGCCCTTGCGCGCATCCATGAGGATGACCGCGAGATCGGCGGTCGAAGCGCCGGTCGCCATGTTGCGGGTGTATTGCTCGTGGCCCGGCGTGTCGGCGACGATGAATTTGCGCTTGTCGGTGGTGAAGGCGCGGTAGGCGACATCGATGGTGATGCCCTGTTCGCGCTCGGCGGCGAGGCCATCGACGAGCAGCGCGAAATCGAGATTGCCGCCTTGCGTGCCCATCTTTTTCGAATCGGCTTCGAGGGCCGTGAGCTGGTCTTCGAACAGCATCTTGGCTTCATAGAGCAGGCGGCCGATCAGCGTCGACTTGCCGTCATCGACGGAGCCGCAGGTGATGAAGCGCAGCAGATCTTTCTGCTCCTGGGCGGCAAGATAGGCCTCGACGTCGCCGCCGGTGAATTCGATGAACTTGGTCATCAGAAATATCCCTCCTGCTTCTTCTTCTCCATCGACGCCGAGGCGTCCTTGTCGATGACGCGGCCCTGGCGTTCGGAGGAGGTGGCGACGAGCATTTCCTCGACGATGTCGAGCAGCGTTGTGGCGTTGGAGTTCGATGGCGCCGGTCAGCGGATAGCAGCCCAGGGTGCGGAAGCGCACCTGGCGCATCTCCGGCGTTTCACCGGGATTGAGGCGCATGCGGTCATCATCGACCATGATCATCTGGCCGTCGCGCCACACCACCGGGCGGCTTGCCGCGAAATACAGCGGCACGATGTCGATATTCTCGCGGTGGATATATTGCCAGATGTCGAGTTCGGTCCAGTTCGACAGCGGGAAGACGCGGATCGACTCGCCCTTGTTCTTCCTGGTGTTGTAGAGGTTCCACAGTTCCGGGCGCTGGTTCTTGGGGTCCCAGCGGTGGCGGGTGTCGCGGAACGAGAAGATGCGCTCCTTGGCGCGGGATTTTTCCTCATCGCGCCTGCGCGCCGCCGAAGGCGGCGTCGAAGGCATATTTGTCGAGCGCCTGTTTCAGGCCATCGGTCTTCATGATCTGGGTGTGAAGGGCCGAGCCGTGGTCGAAGGGATTGACGTTCTTGGCCACACCTTCGGGGTTTTTGTGGACAATGAGATCCCAGCCGTATTTCTTCACGGTCTCGTCGCGCAGGCGGTACATGTCCTGGAACTTCCAGCCGGTGTCGACATGCATCAGCGGGAAGGGGGGCTTTGCGGGATAGAAGGCCTTCATGGCGAGGTGCAGCATCACCGCCGAGTCCTTGCCGATGGAATAGAGCATCACCGGCTTTTCGCATTCGGCGGCGACTTCGCGGATGATGTGGATCGACTCGGCTTCGAGGCGCTCGAGATGGGTGAGGCTGTGCTGTGGCGGTCATCGGAGCTTTCACCGTTGTGATTTGGGGCTTGCGGGTTTCGCGCATGAAATCGCGGACTTTGCCCAAGGTGCGGGTGGAGGGCGAGCGGCCCTTGCGCAGATCGAAGACGAATGACGGGTCGCCCAGGGCCTGTTTCCCGAAGGACGTGGGGTCGGAGCCGGATTCGGCGAGATGAGCGCTCGATTTCCGATAGGAAAGATTGGGCGATGGTATCCATGAATAGGTTCTTACCGATAGACTCAGTGAAGAGTCGAGCAAAAATCTCGTGTTTTGGCTCCAATTATTGGGTAATAACCTATCAAGATTGCCTATTGTGAAGGTGAGTGAGGTCGCATTAGGTTTCCTGTCAGGAAAAATTGGGTATTGAGATGAGCGTCAAGACATCCGCCGCCAGCCTTCCCTTCCAGGACCCCCATGAAACCGGTGCTAGCCGGGCCAGGCATCTGGAAGAGGCCATCGGCCGCGAGGTGAAGCGCTTCCGGGAAAAACTGGGGCTGACGATTTCGGAACTGGCCAAGGCCGCCGACATGTCGGCTGGCATGCTCTCAAAGATTGAAAATGGCGCGACCTCGCCATCGCTGGCGTCGTTGCAGGCGTTGGGCAAGGCGCTGCAAGTGCCTGTCACGTCACTGTTCCGGAGTTTCGAGGAAATCCGCGATGCGACCTTCGTGAAGGCGGGCCAGGGTCTCACCATCGAGCGGCGCGGCACCAGGGCCGGCCACCAATACCAGTTGCTCGGCCACAGCCCGCACGGGCCGGTGATGGTGGAGCCCTACATGATCACCATTACGCACGAATCCGACGTGTTCCCGACCTTCCAGCATGCCGGGCTTGGAGTTCCTCTATATGCTGGAAGGCAATGTGGTCTACCGCCATGGCGAGAAGACCTATGACATGCATCCCGGTGACGCCCTGTTCTTCGATGCCGACGCCCCGCACGGGCCGGAAGACTTGCGGAAGTTGCCGATCAGGTATCTGTCGGTGATTTCGTACCGCCGGGAGGAGTGATTTGACCCCAGAAGGGCTATTCCGAGCACTGTTAATTGCAATTTGGATAGGCGGTGCGCTGATGTCTACGGTCGAGAATTCAAATTCGAAAACGCCAATTGACCTTCGTGCTGAAATCACACATTCAGAATTGAAAGCGTATTTTGCCGATCCGGAAAGTGATATCTGGCAACTTGCATTCTGGGATAATGCGAAACTCGAGGAATTCAAGTCTTGGGATGTGGCAGGCACAGATCACTTCGGAATGCTCGACTCGTGGCCAGCAGCTACTCGTATTGGCCGGCAGTGCGGATGGTGAAATTGGCAACGGCGGAATCGGGCAGTTGTTCTTCAATCGAGGCGGCTCCGTGCCAGCGATGCAAGATGCCTTTGAGGAAATGGGATGCAAGTTCGCGGCGGAACTGCTCAATAGCGAATTAAACCGCCTTGCTCAGACGGATTTTGTCGACAAGTGGACCAAAGCCAAATTAGAATTCACAAGTGCAGGCAGTTCTGGCGATAAAGAACGGGCCTGGAAAGCATTCACGGAACTTGTTGAGAAGTATTTCCCTCAGGAGGAAGGAAACCGCCTCAATCCAGTAGATCAAGCTTATCTGGACAAGCGGGATGAGACTATGGAGTGTGTCAAGAAGTACATGGCCGCGCATCAAGCCGAGTACTTTGTAGTCAAGGATTAAATTCTGGAAACTTTATGACCTAAAGTACTCGGAGTGGCGTCAATGATCGTTGTGACTATGACAGAGACGCACAAGAAGGCTCGCTGGATACTTAGCAAAGCCGCAGCCGGAGTAACGGTGATATTTACTCGGCGTGGGAAGCCGGTGGCTCAACTCGTCCCCAGGAGGCCTCTGCCCGAGAGCCTAGATAGCACCACGACTTTGCAGCGAGAAAATGGTATCAAATGAAGCACTGTGTATTTGGTTTTTTGCGTGGATTTTTCGTGTTTGCAAATACAATTGGCACCGGTTTGAGCGACAGTTACCGTTTCCACATCCGCGCCCTTATTTGGCTGCCTGCTTTCTGCGAGACGAGGCCCTATGGGCGCGAGTGTCGCAGTCAGACCGGCCATGCAATTGCCGACATTGGCATTGAGCCAGTCACCAAAGATCCGTTTGACCGGCTGCTGCTTGGCGTGTGCGCCGCCGAGGGCATGAAGCTGGTCACCCTTGATCGCGCGCTGAGCAATCATCCTCTCGCTTGGCAGGCGAAAACGTAATGCGCCGGGCGGTGACAGGAGGCGCCTCGGTTCTTGCCCTTATCGTGCTGGCGATTGCGCTTTATGTCGGGCCGGACAGGTTGTTTGAAAGTATCGAAGGCGGGCAGCGTTCGGTTCTGGCGCTGTCGTGGCAGCCAGCGTTTTGCGAAGGCAATGAGCGAAAGCGCGAATGCAAGTCGATGACGGATGCGCGATTTGATGCGACACACCTGAGCATTCATGGGCTTTGGCCGCAGCCGGGCAGCAATGTCTATTGCGGCGTGTCGCAGGCGCTGATCGCCGCCGACAAACAAGGGCGCTGGCAGGACATTCCGGAACCGAAGCTTTCGCTGGCGACACGCGATGCGCTTGAGCTGATGATGCCCGGCACGCAATCTCTGCTCGACCGGCACGAATGGATCAAACACGGGACGTGCTACCGGGGCGGAGACGCCGAGGCCTACTTCCGGGAGACCACAAGTCTTGCCGCTGCGATCAACGACTCGGTGGTGCGGACTTATTTGGCCGCCAATATCGGCCGGCGGATTTCGACCGACGCAATCCGGGCGGCGTTTGACGAGGCCTTTGGACTGGGGGCGGGCGAACGGGTGCGGGTGGCTTGCGATGATGATGGCGGGCGGCAGGTGATCGTCGAACTGACCATCGGCCTCAGGGGCAATCTCGCGTCGGGAACTCCAGTTTCGGGGCTCATACTGGGGTCCAACCCCACCGACCCAGGTTGCCCGGGCGGGATTGTCGATCCTGCCGGTTTCCAGTAGCCCTTCCCGTAGTGAAAAATTGTTTCCTGACAGTTGAAAGGGCTGGCGCGCCCTGTTAGGGTGTCGTTTCCACTTCAAGAGGTGAGACCCATGTGCGGTATCGTCGGACTTTATCTCAAGAACCCCAAGCTGCAATCAAAGCTCGGGGCCATGTTCAAACCCATGATCATCGAGATGACCAACCGCGGGCCAGATTCGGCCGGCGTTGCCATCTATCGCAACCCGGTGAAGAAGAACCAGGTGAAGTTTTCACTCGCACATGATGATGCGAATTACGACTGGAAAAAGGTTGATACGGGCCTCGAGAAAGCACTGAAGTGCGATGCGACGATCAAGAAGATTGGCAACCATTGCATTCTGGTGACCACCGCGAATGAGGATGCCGCCGTGGCCTGGCTCAAGAAAAACCACCCGCAGGTGCGGGTCGTCGGGTCGGGCCACACCATCGAGATTTTCAAGGAAACGGGACTTCCTGAAAACGTCTACGACAAGTTCGATCTTGAAAGTGCCAAGGGCACGCACATCATCGGCCACACGCGCATGGCAACAGAGAGTGCGGTGACGACAGCAGGGTCGCATCCGTTTGCCACCGGTGCCGATCTCTGTCTCGTGCACAACGGTTCGCTCTCAAACCACAATCGCCTGCGCGAAAATTTGCGCCGCGAAGGCATGGAATTCCAGACCGAGAACGACACGGAAGTGGCCGCTGCTTACATGACGTGGAAACTGCGCGGTGGCGCCACGCTCAAGGAAGCCCTTGAAGACGGGCTCAAGGATCTTGATGGATTTTACACATTCCTGGTTGGCACGGCAGATGGCTTTGCGGTGGTGCGCGATCCCATTGCCTGCAAGCATGCGGTGATGGCCGAGACCGACGACTGGGTGGCGATGGCTACCGAATGGCGGGCCATCGCCCATTTGCCGGGTTCGGACGACGCAAGGGTGTGGGAGCCGGAGCCGACGAAAGTCTACACTTGGGGCGGACACGCATGAACGAGATTGATGTCAAGACCGCCGGCATTCGCGGCGTCAACAGTACGCTGCATGGTCTTGCAAAAGACACCAACCAGCGGCACTGGATCATCCGCAACCCGATGGGCCAGCATGCCATCGCCTGCGGCGTCGATGGGCCCTACCATGTGGAAATTCACGGCCATGTCGGCTTCTACTGCGGCGGCATGAACAAGGAAGCGGAGATCATCATTCACGGTCACGCCGGCGTTGGCGTGGCCGAGAACATGATGTCGGGCCTCGTGTGGGTGAAGGGCGATGCTTCGGAATCGGCTGGTGCTACCGGCAATGGCGGGCTTCTGGTGATCGATGGCAATGCCTCGTCGCGCTGCGGCATTTCGATGAAGGGCATTGACATCGTGGTGGGCGGCAATGTCGGCCACATGTCGGCGTTCATGGCACAGCGTGGCAATCTTGTGGTGTGTGGCGATGCCGGTGAAGCGCTGGGCGATTCAATCTATGAGGCGCGCCTCTATGTGAAGGGGCGAGTGGCCGACCTCGGTTCCGACTGCATCGAAAAGGACATGCGCGACGAACACCTCGGTGATCTGGCGCGGCTTCTGGAAGCCGCCAAGCGCAAGGACCGGCCGCAGGATTTCCGCCGCTACGGTTCGGCCCGCAAGCTGTATAATTTCAACGTCGACCACGCCGACGCATACTGAGGTTTCCGATGGACAGCAACATTCCGCAAACACCACCGCGCAAGTCGGCGACCTTCGACGACTATACGCTGGCGGAAATCCGCCGCGCCGCGCAGACCGGCATCTATGACATTCGCGGGGCCGGCACCAAGCGCAAGGTTCCGCATTTTGACGACCTGTTGTTCCTCGGCGCGTCGATCTCGCGCTATCCGCTGGAGGGCTATCGCGAGAAGTGCGGCACCGATGTGGTTCTGGGCACGCGTTTTGCCAAGAAGCCCATTGAACTCAAAATCCCCATCACCATTGCCGGCATGAGCTTCGGCTCGCTGTCGGCCCAGGCCAAGGAAGCGCTGGGGCGCGGTGCGACGGCGGCCGGCACGTCAACCACGACCGGCGACGGCGGCATGACGCCGGAAGAGCGCGGGCAATCGAAGTATCTGGTCTATCAGTATCTCCCCTCGCGCTATGGCATGAACCCCGACGATCTGCGCAAGGCCGACGCCATCGAAGTGGTGGTGGGCCAGGGTGCGAAGCCCGGCGGCGGTGGCATGTTGCTGGGCCAGAAGATTTCCGACCGGGTGGCTGCCATGCGCTGCCTGCCCAAGGGCATCGACCAGCGTTCGGCCTGCCGCCATCCCGACTGGACGGGGCCCGACGATCTCGAAATCAAGATCCATGAACTCCGCGAAATCACCTCGTGGGAAAAGCCGATCTATGTGAAGGTGGGCGCCACCCGGCCCTATTACGATGTGGCGCTGGCGGTGAAATCCGGCGCCGACGTCGTGGTGCTCGACGGCATGCAGGGCGGCACGGCGGCGACCCAGGATGTGTTCATCGAACATGTCGGCATCCCCATTCTCGCTGCCATGCGGCCCGCTGTGAAGGCGCTGCAGGACCTCGGCATGCATCGCAAGGTGCAGCTCATCGTCTCCGGCGGCATTCGTTCGGGTGCCGATGTGGCGAAGGCGCTGGCGCTTGGTGCCGATGCGGTGGCGATCGGCACGGCGGCACTGGTGGCGCTGGGCGACAATGATCCCGTTCACGAAGAGGAATACCGTGCGTTGGGTTCAACGGCGGGTGCCTATGATGATTGGCATGAAGGCCGCGACCCGGCGGGCATCACCACGCAGGACCCGGTTCTGGCGGCGCGGCTCGATCCGGTGAAGGCCGGGCGGCGGCTGTCCAACTATCTCAAGGTGATGACGCTCGAAGCCCAGACCGTGGCGCGGGCTTGCGGCAAGAGCCACTTGCACAATCTCGAACCGGAGGATTTGTGCGCACTCACACTGGAGGCCGCCGCGATGGCGCAAGTGCCACTTGCGGGAACCAGCTGGATTCCCGGGCGCGGCGGGTTCTAAGATATAAAAAGACACACAGGGCAGGAGACTATCGATGGGCGATCTCGCCAAATTTGCCAAGGACCACGGCGTCAAATTCTTCTTGTTCAATTTCACCGATCTGTTCGGCGTGCAACGCGCAAAGCTCGTTCCGGCCGAAGCGGCGAACCGGATGCAGAAGGCGGGTGCGGGATTCGCAGGCTTTGCCACATGGCTTGACCAGACACCGGCGCATCCCGACATTCTGGTGATGCCGGCGGCCGATCCGATCCAGCTGCCATGGCGGCCGGAAGTCGCATGGGTGGCGGGCGAGCCGTGGATGAATGGCGAACCGCTGGCGCAAAGCCCACGCGTTGTCTTGCGCAAGCTCACGGAAAAATATGCGGCCAAAGATTTGAAGCTGATGGCCGGCGTTGAACCCGAGTTCCATCTGATCAACGCCGATGGCTCGGGCATTTCCGACCATCGCGATACCCAGGACAAGCCGTGCTACGATCAGGCGGCGATCATGCGCAGGCTCGATGTGATCGGCGAAATCTGCACGACGATGATCCAGCTTGGCTGGGGCCCATACCAGAACGATCACGAGGACGCCAATGGCCAGTTCGAGATCAACTGGAACTTCAATGACGCGCTGACAACCGCCGACCAGCTGGCGTTCTTCAAGTTCATGGTGAAGTCGATCGCCGAGAAGCATGGCCTCCGCGCCACGTTCATGCCGAAGCCATTCATCAACCTCACCGGCAATGGCTGCCATGTACATCTTTCAGTGTGGGACAATGGGCGCAAGAAAAACCTGTTCGAAGACGAGAAGGGCGAGCTTGGAGTTTCGAAGCTCGGCTATCATTTCATCGGCGGGCTGATCCAGCATGCCGCGGCGATGACGGCGATCACCAATCCCACCGTCAACAGCTACAAGCGCATCAACGCGCCGCGCACCATTTCGGGAGCCACCTGGTCGCCGTCGTCGATCACCTATGGCGGCAACAACCGCACGCACATGGTGCGCATTCCCGATGCCGGGCGTTGCGAATACCGCCTGCCCGACAATGCCGCGAACCCCTATCTGCTGCTCGCCTCGATTCTGGTTGCCGGCATGCACGGCATCGAAGCCAAGATCGATCCGGGCAAGCGGCTCGACATCGACATGTATGCCGAAGGCCACACGGTGAAGGACGCCAAGAAGCTGCCGCTCAATTTGCTGGACGCGCTGCGCAACTTCGAAGGCGACAGCCATTTGCAGGAGGCACTCGGCAAGGAGGTTTCGGCGGGTTACCTCAAGCTCAAGCACAATGAGTGGAACCAGTACTGCCGCCACCTCACGCAATGGGAGCGCGACACGACACTGGATTGCTGAATGAAATACTCGGTCTTCTCGCTGCTGAAGAACACGCTTACCGGCCACAAGAACTGGGCTCCGGCGTGGCGCGAGCCTGTTCCCAAGAAAGACTATGACATCATCATCGTTGGTGGCGGCGGGCATGGGCTGGCGACGGCCTATTACCTCGCCAAGGAACACGGCATCAGCAACGTGGCGGTGATCGAGAAGGGCTGGCTCGGTTCCGGCAATGTCGGGCGCAACACCACGATCATCCGTTCAAATTACATGCTGCCCGGCAACAATCCGTTCTACGAATGGTCGATGAAGCTGTGGGAAGGCCTCGAGCAGGACTTCAACTTCAACGCCATGGTTTCGCAGCGCGGCGTTCTCAACCTGTGCCACACCGATGCGCAACGCGATGCTTTTGCACGGCGCGGCAATGCCATGCGCATTGATGGTGTCGATGCCGAGTTACTCGATGCGCATGACGTCAAGCGCATGTATCCGTTCTTCGACTATTCCAATGCGCGCTTTCCGATCAAGGGCGGGCTGCTGCAGCGGCGCGGCGGCACGGTGCGCCATGATGCGGTGGCCTGGGGCTATGCGCGGGGTGCCGATGGCCGAGGTGTCGACATCATCCAGAACTGTGAAGTGAAAGGCATCAAGATCGCCGATGGCAAAGTGCTGGGCGTCGAGACGAGCAAGGGCTTCATCGGCTGCAAGAAATTGGGGCTGGCTACCGCCGGAAATTCCTCGGAAACGGCTGAGATGGCTGGCATGAAATTGCCTATCGAAAGCCATGTGTTGCAGGCTTTCGTTTCCGAAGCCTTGAAACCGTTCATTGATGGCGTGGTGACTTTCGGCGCGGGGCATTTCTATGTGTCGCAATCGGACAAGGGCGGGCTGGTGTTCGGCGGCGATATCGACGGCTACAACTCCTATGCGCGGCGCGGCAACCTGCCGATGGTGGAGCATGTGATCGAAGCCGGGGTGGCGATGATTCCGGCGCTGTCTCGCGTCCGGGTGTTGCGCTCGTGGGGCGGCATCATGGACATGTCGATGGATGGTTCGCCGATTATCGACAAGACGCATGTGGACGGCCTCTATCTCAATGCCGGCTGGTGCTACGGCGGTTTCAAGGCGACGCCCGCTTCCGGCTGGTGTTTTGCCCACACGATTGCCAAGAACGAACCGCACAAGCTCAGCGCCGCCTATCGTCTCGACCGCTTCAGGCGCGGCTACATGCTCGACGAAAAAGGCCAGGGCGCCACGCCCAATCTGCACTGAGATGATGATGGCACGACAGACATTCCTCACCCTGAGGTGCCCGGCGCAGCCGGGCCTCGAAGGGTCTCCTTCCAACCCGGTGGCGCATGTTCGAGGCTCCCTCGGACATGTCCGGGGTCGCACCTCAGCATGAGGGTGGTTTGGTATGCTGATCAAATGCCCGCATTGCGGAACGAGGCCCGTCGAGGAGTTCACCTTTCTCGGTGATGCCAAGCCGGTGCGGCCTCAGTCGAATGATCCGGCGGCGATGGATCAGTGGTTCGACTATGTGTATCTCCGCGAAAATCCGCGGGGGGCGTTTGATGAGTACGCGCACCATTCCGGCGGCTGCCGGGCCTGGCTGGTGGTTTCGCGCAACACCGGCACACATGAGATTCACGGCACGGTGACGGCGCGTGACTATGCGAAAAAGCGGAGCGCCAAGGCATGACATCGTTCCGGCTTTCGTCGGGCGGACTGATCGACCGCACTGTGCCGCTCGATTTCAGCTTTGACGGCAAGCGATATTCTGGCTTCGACGGGCGATACGCTGGCTTCGGCGCTGATGGCCAATGGCGTTTCGCTGATGGGCCGTTCGTTCAAGTATCACCGGCCACGCGGAGTAATCACCGCGGGCGCTTCCGAGCCCAATGCGCTGGTGACCTTGCGCGAAGGTGGGCGCCGGGAGGCCAACACCCGCGCCACGATGATCGAACTTTATGACGGGCTCATCGCCAGAAGCCAGAACCGCTGGCCGTCGCTTGAGTTTGATGTGGGGGCGATCAACCAGCTGGCTTCGAAAATGTTCGTGGCGGGCTTCTACTACAAGACCTTCATGTGGCCGGCGAAGTTCTGGGAGAAGATCTACGAGCCGATCATCCGCAAGGCGGCGGGGCTGGGTGCCGCATCGCTAGAAGCCGACCCCGACAAATACGAAAAGGCCTATGCCCATTGCGATCTGCTGGTGATCGGTTCGGGACCCACGGGTTTGATGGCGGCGCTGACGGCGGCGCGGTCCGGCGCCCGAGTGATACTGGCCGATGAAGGCTCACGTCTTGGCGGTTCGTTGCTGTTCGAGCAAGAAGAGATCGGCGGCACCAGCGGGCTCGATTGGGCGCAGGGCGTCATCGCCGAATTGATGTCCATGCCGAACGTCACGCTGATGCCGCGCAGCACGGTGTTCGGCTGGTATGACGGAAATATTTTTGGCGCCGTGGAACGGGTGAACGATCACGTCCTCGAGCCTTCGCCCTATGAACCACGGCAGCGCTATTGGCGCATCTTTGCCAGGAAGGCGGTGCTGGCGGCGGGTGCGGAAGAGCGGCCCATCGCGTTCGGTGGCAACGATGTGCCGGGCGTGATGCTGGCCTCCGCCATGCGCCACTACGCCAACCGCTACGCGGTGGCGGCGGGCCAGTCGGTTGTGGTGTTCGCCAATAATCCATCGGGCCAGCGCACGGCACGGGATTTGAAAGCCCAAGGCATTCATGTGGCGGCGGTGATCGACTGGCGAGATGGCAAGAGCGTCGCCGATGTGAAAGGCGGCAAGTCGGTAAAGGGTGTCGTACTTGCCGGTCATGGCCACTTCGCCTGCGATGCCGTGGCCATGTCGGGCGGATGGAGCCCGATCATCAATCTCATGTGCCATCGCGGCGCCAAGCCCCTCTGGAATGAAAAGATTGCAGCCTTCGTGCCCCCCGATGTGGGAGAGGCGTTTGTAGCTGCCGGGTCGGCCAAAGGATCAATGTTGCTTTCGCGAATGTCTTGCCGAAGGTGCTCACGCCGGAACACTGAAGGGCAAAGCGCCCGCCATTCCGAAATGCCGCGACGAGGCTTTCGCCATTTCGCCCCTGTGGTGGGTGAAAGAGTCGCAAGGCAAGGCATTCATCGACTATCAGAATGATTCAACCGCCAAGGACCTGCCACTGGCGGCGCGCGAGGGCTATACCGACATCGAACTCGCCAAGCGCTACACGACGACCGGCATGGCGACGGATCAGGGCAAGCTTGGCAATGTCAATGCCATCGCCATTCTGGCCGAGGCCACGGGCAAGAGCATTGCCGAAGTGGGCACCACGACATTCCGGCCCTACTACACGCCGGTTTCGTTCGGCGCCTTTGCGGGCGCCTTCACTGGCCATCACTTCCAGCCGGTGCGCAAGACGCCGCTGCATGACTGGGCGGATGAACTGGGCGCCGTCTTTGTTGAAACCGGATTGTGGATGCGCTCTTCGTGGTTCCCCCGCGATGGCGAAGATTGGCTGGCGGCGGCTTCGCGCGAAGTACTGGCGACGCGCGGGAGTGTCGGTATTTGTGATGTCTCGACACTCGGCAAGATCGATGTACAGGGTAAGGATGCGGGCGTGTTCCTCGACAAGCTCTATTGCAACACCTTCTCGACGCTGGCCGTGGGCCGGGCGCGCTATGGGCTGATGCTGCGCGAGGATGGCATCGTGATGGATGACGGCACGACCTCGCGGCTGGCGGAAGATCACTACGTGATGACCACCACCACGGCGAATGCCGCCAAGGTGATGAGCCACATGGAATTCTGCCACCAAGCACTGTGGCCCGATCTCGACGTGCAATATGTGTCGGTCACCGAGCAATGGGCGCAGATGGCGGTGGCGGGCCCCAAGGCGCGGCCGACGTTGCAGAAGATCATCGATGGGATTGAACTCAATGACGAGACGTTCCCTTATATGGCGGCGAGGCCCGTGACGGTTCTTGGCGGCATTCCGGCGCGATTGTTCCGGCTGTCGTTCTCGGGCGAACATGCCTATGAACTCGCCGTGCCCGCCGACTTCGGCAACATGGTGGCCCGCGCCATCATGCAGGCGGGTGCTGCGTTCGGCATCACGCCCTATGGCGTGGAGGCGCTGTCGATCATGCGCATCGAGAAGGGCCATGTGGCGGGTGGCGAGTTGAACGGCACGACGACCGCCGCCGATCTGGGGCTCGGCAAGATGATGTCCACGAAGAAGGACTACATCGGCCGCATGATGGCGGGGCGCGAGGGGTTGACGGACAAGGCCCGGCAATGCGTGGTTGGCATCCGGCCGCTCGACAAGGCGGACAAGATCCGTTCCGGCTCGCATCTGCTGACGATGGGTGAAAAGCCGTCGATGGCCAATGACCAGGGCTACATCACCTCGGTGGCGTGGTCGCCGATGCTCGGCATGTGGATCGGGCTGGCGCTGCTTGCCAACGGGCGCGACGCGCATCGGCGAGAAGGTGCAGGTGTTCGATGGCTTGCGCGGCATCCACATGATTGGCGAAATCTGCGCGCCCATGCACTTCGACAACGACAATGCGAGGCTCCATGGCTAAGGCCGCAAAGCTCACCGAGCGGATGTTCCCACGGGTATCGCCGCTGGCCGATGTGGCGTTGCAGGGCCGCTTCGGCGCCGACAAGGGTGAACCCGGCGTGATGTTCGCAGTGCGCCATCCGCTGTCGATCCTCACGGTGATTGCCCGCAAGGGCAAAGAGCAAGGCGGTGGCCGAAGGGCTTTCGAAATACCAGCCGCGCTGGGCCGGGCCGGACCAATATTTCGTGATTGCCGAGGGCCGGGGTGAGGGCGCGCTTCATGCCGAATTGGCTGGCGCTCTCGCCGGCATCGCGTCGGTGTCGGATCAGAGCCATGGCCGCGTGGTTATTCGCATTGAAGGCCCGAAGGCTCGCGCGGTTCTTTCCAAGGGTACGCCGGTTGATCTTTACCCGGATGAATTTCCAGTGGGCAAGAGTGCACTGACCCAGATGGCGCATGTCGGCGTGCATCTGACGCGGGTGGGCGATGATGCCTATGAGTTGTCGGTGTTCCGCGGGTTCGCGGAAAGTTTCTGGGAGTGGATCACCGAGCAGGCGGAAGAGTACGGGTATCAGGTGCGCTGATCAGCCAATCCGCTCCGCCAGGCGCACGATGCGTTTGGCGGCTTCGGCGATTTGGGATTCATCGACGGTCAGCGCCACGCGCACGTGGCCGGCACCACCGGCGCCGAAGCTTTCGCCGGGCATGGTGACGACGTTTTCCTCTTTCAGCAGTTTCCAGGCGAAGTCTTCGCCCGACAGTCCCGTGGGGCGAACGTCGACCATGATGAACATGCCGCCTTCCGGCATGCGGGCGTGGATTTTTTTCGAACCCTTGAGGCCCGCCACCAGGGCACGAGCGCGCTTCTCGTATTGCCGCTTCATGTCGTCGAGCTCGGCGAAATGCGTGTCGAGTGCGAAGGCCACGGCGTCTTGCAAGAAGGGCTGGGAGCCAAACAGCATGGGTTCGGCGACACGGATGGCGTGGTTGCAGAACTCCGGCGAGGCGGCGATCCAGCCGCAACGAAAGCCGGGAATGGCGTGGGACTTGGAGATCGACGACACGACAACGGTGCGCTTCTCAAGTTCCGGCACATCGAAGGGCGAGGCGAACACCGTGTTGCCATAGGTGAGGCTGGCATAGACCTCGTCGGAGATGATCCACAGATCATGCTTCTCGCAGACCTTGCCGATCCTCCCGATTTCGCCTTGCGTGAAGACCGCGCCCGTCGGGTTGCTCGGCGTGTTCATCAGCAGCACGCGGGTGCGCGGCGTTACGGCCTTCTCGATCTGCTCGGCCTTGAGATGGAAGCTGTGATCGGGGTCGGCCTTGATCGGCACGGCGATGCCGCCCGCTGCGGCAATGACGCCTTCATAGGTGGCGTAGTAGGGATCGACCATAAGCACTTCGTCGCCTTCGTCGACGACCGTCATCATGGCGGCATAAAGCGCCGACTGGGTGCCGGGCAGGAAAATGAACTGGTTCTCGCCGATCATCCGCCCGGTTCGCTCCGTGTACAGACGAGACAGCGCCCTGAGCACATCGGGTTCGCCGCGATTGCTGGCATAGCGGGTGCGGCCAGCCCGCATCTGGCGGGCGGCGACGTCGAGGATGGCGGCGGGGGGTGCGGCATCGGGCTCGCCGATCGACAGGAAGATGAGGTTGTCACCCTTGGCGGCGCGGCGCTTGCCTTCGATGTGAACGGCCCATTTGGCGGCGCCGAGGCCTTCGAGCCTTCTGGTGATATCAGCGAATTTCATGATTGACCCTTGAGTATGGGCCGCCTGTTACACGGTTTCGCTCGAGATTGCACCATCAGCTGCGATGCGTAATTGCGCCTCACCCTTCAGTGAATTCATATTCATCGGGCTTGACGGCGAGAATGGCGCAGGTGCGGCCATAGAGGGTTTCCGCCACCTCGGCGCCGATCGCCAGATTGATGTCGGGAGCGATGAGAATGATGGCGGCAGGCGCGGTGCCGAGGCGGATGGCTTCGGCCAAGGCGCCGGGAGCGGAGCCCGAACCCCGGCTTTCGCGCATCATGAGGATGGTGCCCTTCACGCAGGCGCCGCGCTGCGGGTGATGGACATCGATGATGACGCCGGTGCGCGGCTCGAAGGCGCCCCAGAAACTCAGGGGTTCATCGAGGGCGAGGACCGGGCCGTGGGCTGCGCCCTCCTTCAGAACGCGGGCCGTGATCATTGCGACAGCCAGAGATGTGGATCGCGCCACACTTCGCCTTTGACCGCACTTTCCACGCATTCCTTCAGCGAACCGAAGGCCACTTCGACGCCGAGCATGCCTGGCGCGTAATAGGCCCACTTCGCGGCGTTGGTCATGACGCGGCCCTGCAGGGCGCGGATGCGCGGGGAGTAATAGGTGCAGACATCGACGGGGATTTCGACGCCAGACGCTTCAAGCGATGTGATCCAGCCTTGCGCCGCCGCAAGCTGGCGCACGGCGCGGCTGGTGGAAACGAGGAGTTTCGTTTTCACCTTGCGGCCATCCAGCAGGCGCACCAGTTCGGCGAATTCGCTCAGGGAGAAATGCGGCGTGCCGAGCGCTACGGCGTTGAGCGGGCCATCGCGTGCTGTCGAAAGTTCGCGGTGGGCGCGGGCGAGATCATCGGCGGTGATGATGTGGCGTTCACCGCCATCGAAAATCGCCTCAAGGCTCGGTGCTTCCGGCGTGACGCCAACGCCATGCCAGAGTTCAACGCCGCCTGAAGCCGCAACAGCGGACGAGATGGCCTTGAGACTGTCCTTCGAGATGTCCAGCCGGAAGGCCGGTGATCACCGGACGGCGTTGGCCGGCAATGCGGCCCACATGATAGCCGAGGAGGTGGGCGAAAATATCCTCGCGCCGCCAGGCTTCGGGAAGTGCTGCGGCATCGAAATGCAGTTCGGCGCGGCGGCCTTCATCGGTGTGGAGTCCGGCGAAGGGGGCTTTGCCAACAGCGGCGCAGGCGACGTCGAGATAGTCGCCATATTTGTTGCTGCGGGCGCCGAGCACCGAGTTGTAATAGGCGACGGCGTTCGATTCTCCCACGGCGATGTGGTCGCCGAATTTCGGACCACCAGGCAATTGATAGGGCGCGCAGGTCCAGGTGGGTGTGCAGCCGAGTTGCGCATAGAGATGCATGAGATCACGGGCGCCCGCCACGGTTTCGGGATCATCCGCCTCGCGCCGCAACTCGGGATTGGCGAGACTGACGACGCCATTGTTGGTCCAGGTGGGAACGGCGAGCGTTGCGCCATTGTCCAGCATGTAGCGGGCGAAATCGACATGGGCGTGACCCGTGTAGAAGCAGGCATCGATGTGGGCGAAGGTAATGGGGATAAGCGTTTCGGCGCCCATGATTGCTGCGGCTTTGAGGACCAGACGCATGGCCAGCTGCATGGCCTGGCCATGGGTGCCATCCAGCAGGGCGCGGTCGTGGTCGTCGAGGATCACGATCTGAAATTCCCGCTTGCCCCTCTCCTATCCCACCGCTTCGCGGCGGGCCCCTTTCCTCCCCCCGCAGTGCGGGAGGGAGGACGTGAAGGAGATGTCCTCGCCCCGCGCCAGCGGGGAGAGGAAGGGGACCCGCCATGCGAAGCGTGGTGGGGGAGGAGAGGGGCCGGTGGCATCACGCCGGAACCTTTTCGCGGGCGAGGCGGTTGAGGGTCAGGTAGTCGGTCTTGCCGGAGCCGAGGATAGGCATGTCTTTCACGGCGATGATGGTTTTGGGAATCATCAGATCCGATGCGCCGGACTTCTTCATGCCGTCGGCGACAGTCTTGCGGTCGAGTTTTTCATCGGTGGTGAACAGCACCAGTTGTTCGCCCTTCTTGGCGTCGGGCACGGCGACGACGGCGTGGCTGCATTCGGGCGACAGGGCCTGGACCTTGGTTTCAACCGAGGTGAGCGATACCATTTCTCCGGCGATTTTCGAGAAGCGTTTGGCGCGTCCGAGGATGGTGACATAGCCCATGCCATCGACCTTGACGATGTCGCCGGTATCGTACCAGCCCTCCGGCGGGGCTTCGATGACGCCGGGATTGTCGGCGCGGAGATAGCCCAGCATGACATTGGGGCCTTTGACGAAAAGCCTTCCGCCTTCATCGATGCCCTCGACTTTTTCAAGGCGGTATTTGATCTGGTCGAACAGGCGGCCGACGCTGCCGGTCTTGTTGTGCATCGGCGTGTTGAAAGAAACAGCCGGCGAACATTCGGTGGCGCCATAACCTTCGAGGATGCGGAGACCGAATTTCTCGATCCATATGTCGCGGGTTTCGGGCTTCACGCGTTCTGCTCCGGCGACGACGAGGCGCACATTGAAGAAATCATAGGGGTGGGCAGTGCGGGCGTAGCCCATCAGGAAGGTGTCGGTGCCGTAGAGCACGGTGGCATTGGTGTCGTAGGTCAGTTCCGGCACGATCTTGTAGTGCAGCGGCGAGGGATACTGGAAACTTCTGCAGGCCCGACATGACCGGCAGAATGACGCCAGCCAAGAGCCCGAAGGCGTGGAACATGGGGAGCGCATTGAAAATGATGTCTTGCGCGGTAAAGGCAATGCGCGCCCCGGCCTGACAGCGATTGGCGTGCAGATTGCGATGCGACAGCACGACGCCCTTGGGCACGCCTTCGGAACCCGAGGTGAAGAGCACGATGGCCGGCGCGTTGGGATCGCGCGAGCCACCGGCATTGCGCATGGCCCATTGGGGAAAGGTTTTGGCGAGGAGACCGTAGAGCTTGTCGCTGAGTTTCAGGCTTTCGCGCAGGTCTTCGAGGTAGATCACCTTGCGGTTCTGGCCGAGGATTTTCAGATCCTCTTCCATTTCGCCCGCTTCGATGAAGCGGCGCGAGGTGACGATGGTTGAGACCTGTGCGGCGACACAGGCCGCCGACATGTTGATGGCGCCGGTCGAAAAATTCAGCATGGCCGGAATGCGGCCAAAAATCTGCAAGCCGAAAATCGTGACGACGGTGCCCGCCGCATTGGGCAGCAGTACGCCCACATGTTTTTCCCAACCGTGGCGGCGGCGATCTTGCGGCCGAGGATGAAGGAGCCGAGCACCAGCCGGTCATAGGTCAGCGGGTTGCGCTGGATATCTTCGAGGATCATGTGCTTGCGGCCATGGGTGGCGCGGGCATCGAGCAGGCCTTCGAACAGGGTCTGGTCGATGTTCGAGGTGCGGAACACCATGTCGGTCATGACATCGTAGAGCTTGTCGGCCTGGTATTCGCGAAGCGCATTGCCGCGCATGCCTTCGGGGGCATCGAACTTCACCGGCGGCAGGATGGTGATGGTGATTTTCGGAAACCAGCGCAGGCGGAGCTTGCCGCGCATCTTCGAGAAGGCGGTGTATTGCGCGCCATCGATGCGGATGGGCAGCACGCGGGCGCCGGCCATCTGGGCGATGGCGCCGGGGCCTTCGTAGATCTTCATCAGGTTGCCGGTGACGGTGAGGCGGCCTTCCGGGAAGATCACCACCTTGCGGCCCTTTTTCAACTCTTCGACAAGCGCGCGGATGGCCAAGGGGATTGGTGGGATCAATGGGGATCATGTTGAACAGGAAGAAGGCGGGCTTCGACCACCAGCGCTTGGCCACATGGGTGTTGATGGCAAAGCTGGCGCGTTCCGGCAGGAAGGCGGACAGCAGCGGGCCATCGAGCAGCGAGGTGTGATTGGCGACGATCACCGCCTTGCGGCCCGCCGCCTTGAGGTTTTCAAGGCCCTTGATTTCGGCGCGATAGAGCAGGCGGAACAGCAGCCTCGCGAAGCTTGCGAAGGTTTCCTGCGGCAGCAGCTTGCAAGCCCAGATGGCGGCCACCGCATTGGCAAGCCCCAGCAGCAGGAAGAAGCCCTGCGTCGACATGAATTTCAGCAGCGTGACGGTGGCAATGGTCGAGGCCACCATGAAGATGGCGTTCATCACATTGTTGGCGGCGATGACCCGGGAACGTTTCGCCGGATGCGAGCGGTGCTGCATGATGGCGTTCAACGGCACGGCATAGATGCCGCCGAAAAAGGCGATGAAGAACAGATCGAAGCCCGACGCGCCAGCTTGACCAATGGCTGAAGAAGCTGCTGGCGGCATTCATGGTGCTGCCCGCGAACACGCTGTTGACGCTGCCCGCCGCGAAATAGAGATCGATCAGGAATACCGTCATCATGATCGCCGCGATGGGCGCGAAGCGGGCCGAGACTTCGCCCTTCAGCAAGCTGCGTGGTGATCATCGAGCCGGCGCCGATGCCCACCGTGAAGGTGGCGATGAAGATGTTGGCGACGGTTTCATCGGCCAGCAGCACGTCTTTGGTGAACACCGGAAACTGGGCGAGGATGGCGGCCCCCAGGAACCAGAACCACGAAGCGCCGATCACCGCCCAGAACACGTCCTTCCTCTCCGCCGCATAGCACATGAGCTTCATGGTCTGGCGCGGCGCGTTCCAGTCGAACACCATTTCCGGATTGCCGGACGTCGCGGGCATGCGGCAGGCGGCGTAAAGGGCGATGAGCGAAAGCGCCACGATGGTGGCGGAGAGCACCATGCGGCCGCCATCGTGCAGCACCAGGAAGCCGCCGAACATGGTGCCGAGCAGGATGGTGACGAAGGTGCCGAGTTCGAGCAGCGCATTGCCCGCCACCAGTTCGTCGCGTGCAGATATTGCGGCAGGATGCCGTATTTGATGGGACCGAAGAAGGCCGCCGTGGTGCCTGCGAGGAACAGCACGGCAAGATGCAGGTAGGGATAGGCGAACCACAGGCTGGCGGCGCCCAGCACCATGACGCCCAGCTCGAACAGCTTGATGTAGCGGGCGAGCATGGCCTTGTCGTACTTGTCGGCCAGTTGACCGGCGAGGCCCGAGAACAGGAAATAGGGCACCATGAAAAGCGCCAGGCCCGCTTGCACGAAATTGGTGGCCTCGAAGCCCAGCCTGGCCGCCAGATCGAAAGTGATGAGAATGGCGATGCCGTTCCTCAGCGCGTTGTCATTGAAGGCGCCGACGGCTTGCGTCACGAACAGCGGCAGGAAGCTTCTGGACTTGAGAAGGGCGAATTGGCTTTGGTCGCTCATGCGGATCCCCATTTTCCCCGAATATGTCAGAGGCCGCCCAAAGGTCGCGGATAATTTTCAGGGTGTTTCGAGGCGGCCCGAGGCGCTTCAGCCATTCACCATCCGTGGCGTCATTTCGATCAGCGTCGGGCCATCGGCTTTCAAGGCAGCCTGGATGGCGGCGGCGAGGGCTTTCAGGCTCGCGGGTTTTTCGGCGTTGCAGCCATAGGCTTTGGCCAGCGCCTGAAAATCCGGGTTCTTGAGGGTGACGGCATTGGGCTGGATGCCGTGCAGCACCATGTTGTCGTGGATGGCGCCGAGGCTTTCGTTGTTCCAGAGGAGAATGATAACGGGCAACTTGTGCTCGGCTGCCGTGCCCAGCTCATTCAATGTATATTGCAGCCCGTAATCGCCAATCAACACAGCGACCGGAGACTCTGGCCTTCCGAATTTGGCGCCAATTCCAGCCGGAAGGGCAAAGCCCAGGGTGCCAAAGCCGACCGGATGAATCCAGGTGCGGGGCTCGTAGACAGGAAAGACCTCGTTGGCGACATAGGCGATCTGCGTCATGTCGGAACAGACGATGGTGTTGCGTGGCAAGGCCTCGCGGACCACCGCCAGCACTTTGGCGATCGTCAATTTGGTGCCGTCGGTTACGACGGCGTGCAGATAGTCGCTGGCGGTCTCGGCAATATCGCCGCTGCCTTGGCCGGAGTGTTGCAACAGGCCATCGGCGATTGCTTCCAGTGCCGCCTTGGCATCCGCCTGAATGGCAATCTCGGCGGTGTGCGGCTGGGCCAGCGAGTCGGAATCGATGTCGATGCGGATCAGGTTCTTGTCGATCACCACGTTGTCTTGCCAGAAGTCGGTCTCCGACAACTGCGAACCGGCGCACAGGATGGCATCGCAAGAGCGGATGAAATCAACCGCCGGAACCCGGCCCATCCTGTAACCCATGGCCAAAGGGTGATCCTCGGGGATAGCGCCCTTGCCGGCGGTGGTCGTCAGAACCGGGGCGTTGAGCCTTTCGGCAATCATCAGGGCCGCCTTGCCGCAGTCCAGGGCGCCGCCGCCAAGAATGATGATCGGGCGCTTGGCGGCGTTCAGTTTTGCCACTGCGGCGGCGATCTGGTCGGCTTGTGGCAGTGGGCGGCGCGGCAACGGCCGCACATGCCAGCCATCGCCAGCAGCAACCTTCAGCATGTCGAGCGGAATTTCAAGATAGGCGGGCCTCGGCCGCTGGCTGGCGAAACTGGAGAAGGCACGGGCCAGTCCGTCGCGCACGTCTTTCGGGGTGTAGGCGCGCATGTGCAAATTGGTCACTGAAGCAGCCGCGGCGCGCTGGTCAATCATTTCATGCAGCCGTCCGCGGCCTTGAGCGCTGTCGGCCATGTCAAGTGCGGAGGCAATGACCAGCATATTGCTGGAGTCGGACCAGGCCTGGCCCATCGGCGTCAAGATATTGAGAACGCCGGGACCGGTGATCGTAAAACACACGCCGGGCTTGCCGGTGGCCCTGGCATAGCCATCGGCCATGAAGCCCGCGCCCTGTTCGTGGCGCACCAGAATGTGCCTGATTTTCGAACGCGGCAGGGCCCGGTACATTTCAATGTTGTGAACGCCGGGAATGCCGAAAATGGTGTCCACGCCATAGGCTTCGAGGAGGCCGACGAGGGCTTCGCCCGTGGAGAGTTCTGCGCGGTTCGACATGTCAGGCGGCTTTCGTTTGAGTGTCCGTAGGATTGACCGCATGGCATGCCACAAGGGCACCGTCATGGGAAATCAGCGCTGGGTTGAGTTTGCCGCAGGTCTCGAAGGCAATGGGGCAGCGCGGGTGGAAGGTGCAGCCCGACGGCGGGTTCAACGGCGAGGGCAACTCGCCCTTGAGGATCATGCGGTCGCGCCTGCGCGTGGGATCGGGATGCGGCGTCGCTGACAACAAGCGCCTTGGTATAGGGGTGCTGCGGGTTGCCGAACACCTGATCGCGGCTCCCTTGCTCCACGGCGCGGCCCAGATACATGACCATTACATCATTGGCGATGTGGCGGACGACGGAAAGATCGTGACTGATGAACAGGAAGGCGAGGTTGTGGCGCTCCTGAATGTCGGCGAGCAGGTTCAGCACCTGGGCCTGAATGGAAACGTCGAGCGCTGACACGGGTTCATCAAGCACCAGCACTTCGGGGTCGAGCATCAGGGCGCGGGCGATGGCGATGCGCTGGCGCTGGCCGCCGGAGAACATGTGGGGGTAGCGGTCGTAATGTTCGGGGCGGAGGCCGACGCTGGTCATCATGGCGCGGGCCTTTTCGGTGCGTTCGGCAGCAGCGAGATTGGTGTTGACCTTCAACGGTTCTTCCAGCGTGTGGCCGATCTTCTGGCGCGGGTTGAGCGAGCCATAGGGGTTCTGGAACACGATCTGCACCTTGGGGCGCAGCGATTTCAGAGTTTCCTTCGAGGCGCCGACGATCTCATTGCCGGAGATGTTGAGGGAGCCGGAGGTCGGCAACTCGATCATGGTGGCAAGTCTTGCAAGTGTCGATTTTCCGCAGCCCGATTCACCGACGACGGCCAGGGTCTTGCCGCGCTCCAGCGTGAAGCTGGCGCCATCAAGCGCCTTGAGGATTGCCGGTTCGGCGAAGGGGCCGCGCGACACGCGGTAATAGCGGGCGAGATTGCGGGCGGTGAGAACGGTGCTCATGCGGCTTTCTCCTCGGCCGGGCGGTTCTGGGGCACGCCGTTTTTCAGGGGATAGTGGCAGAGCGTGCCGTCCGTCCTTGGAGGTGCTGTTGAATGGCACAGTGCTGTTGCGAATTGGCAGCGGGGCGAAAACAGGCAGCCCTTCGGCCTGTCGAATTGGCCGGGCACTACGCCGGGGATTGACGGCAGCTTCTTCGCCGTGGCGCGTTCGGGAAGGGCCGAGAGCAGGGCCGCCGTGTAGGGATGGTGCGGATCGGTGAACAGGCTGGCGACTTTCTGCTCTTCGACCTTCTGTCCGGCATATTGCACCGACACGCGCTCGGCGGTTTCGGCGACGACGCCCATGGAATGGGTGATGAGCACGAGGCCCATGCCGCGATCCTTCTGCAGCTTCACCAGAAGTTCGAGAATCTGCGCCTGGATGGTGACGTCGAGCGCGGTTGTCGGCTCGTCGGCGATCAGGAGCTTGGGGTTGCAGGCAATGGCCATGGCGATCATCACGCGCTGGTTCATGCCGCCCGACAATTGGTGCGGAAAATTGCTGAGGCGCTGCTCGGGGGCAGGAATGCCGACACTGGCCAGAAGCTCCACGGCACGGGCCCGGCGCGCACGCTTGTCCATATCCATGTGGGTCTTGATCGCTTCGGTCAGCTGGTAGCCGACGGTGAAGCACGGGTTGAGGCTCGACATCGGCTCCTGGAAGATCATGGCGATGTCCTTGCCGGTGATCGAGCGGCGTTCCTTTGCGCCTGCATGGTGAGGAGATTGCGGCCATCGAAGCTCATCTTGTCGGCGGTGACTTTCGCCGTCCATGGCAAGAGGCCCATGACGGCGAGCATGGAGACCGATTTGCCGGAGCCCGATTCCCCAACAATTGCCAACACTTCGCCGGTATCGACGGTGAAGGATACGCTGTCCACTGCCCGGAAAGCGCCGGAGCCGGTCTTGAATTCGACGGTGAGGTTTTCGATCTCGAGGAGGGCCATGTTAAGTTTTTCCCTTCACGATTGCGCCCTTGCAAGGGTCCGGCCGGTTCCCATATAACGGCATTGAGAGGTTCAAGGTCATGGCACAGTCCAAACCATCTACGTTTCAGAAACCGGGCTCGGGCCCATTGCCCGGCTATTGATCGCGTTCTTTTCGGCTTCCGGTCCAAGCTGACCAGCCAGGGCCGCCCGGGCCCGTTCGCCCCAGGCCAGCACCGTCTTGATCTGCCAGACATAGTGGCCGAATAGAGCCTCGCCTTGCGGTCGCGGTCCAGTATCGCAAAACGGTCGCTGCGCAAATCCTCCACCAGTTCCCGCAATTTGTATTCCTGCTTGTAGTAGGCAACCACGTCGCGGATGGTTTCGGTCGGCAGGATGTGGATGTCTGGAATGAAGGCCTCGAAGACGATCTCGGTGGCATAGCGCGGCACGAAAGGCGTGAAGCCGGCCTTGCCGCCACGGCGCAGGATCATGCGTTCCATCTCCTGCTGATGATCTTCGAGGTCGATCTCGGCATAGCGCAGCAGGTTGCTTTCGATTTCGGCCAGCAGCGCCCATTGCACATCGATGATGCGCTCGATGCGGCGGCGGGCGTCGATGCGCTGGGTGCTCCAGTGGGTGGCGAACCAGCCCAGCGCCGTCACCACCGCCGAAACGGCGATGGCGATGATGGCGGTATCGAAGACGCTTTCCAAGCTCAGCTCCGGCGCAGGCGCGGGTCGAGGGCATCGCGCAGGCCGTCGCCCATCAGGTTGATGGCGAGCACGGTGATCAGGATGGCGATGCCAGGCATCGCCATGATCCACGGGGCAGCGGTGATGAATTCGCGGCTGTCGGCCAGCATGGCGCCCCATTCGGCGAGCGGTGGCTGGGCGCCGAGCCCCAGGAAGCCGAGGCCCGCTGCCTCGAGAATGGCATCGGAAACGCCAAGGGCGGCCTGCACGATCAAGGGGGCGAGGCAGTTGGGGAGCACTGTGACTGTCATCAAGCCGCCACGGGCCGACGCCCGCAACTTTCGCCGCTGTGACATAGTCCTTGGTCAATTCAGTCAGTGCGGAAGCGCGAACCAGGCGCACGTAGCGCGGCAGGCCCGACGGCGGTGACGGCGATGATGGTGTTGGTGAGACTCGGCTGCAGGATGGCCATGATGAGGATGGCCAGTACCAGCGAGGGGATCGACATGATCAGGTCCATGATGCGGATGATCACCACATCGATGAGGCCGCCGAACCAGGCGGCGGTGAGGCCCAGCGCCACGCCCACCACCATCGACACCGTCATGACCGCCAGGCCGATGAACAGCGAAATGCGCGATCCATAGATCAGGCGCGAAAGCATGTCGCGGCCCAGCGCATCGGTGCCAAGCGGGAACTGCCAGTTGCCCTTTTCGGTCCACACCGGCGGCAGCCTGGTGAAGCTGCGATATTGTTCGATGGGATCATGGAGGGGCAGAAGGTCGGCAAAAACCGCAAGGCCGACGATGAACAGCACAACGCACAGGCCGATGACCGCGCCCTTGTTTTCGCGGAAGGCGCGCCAGAAGGCGGTCAGCGGGCCCGGCGGCACGTGGACGGTGGTCGATGCTGACATCAGTGGCCATGGCGGATCCTCGGGTTGATGAGGCCATAGAGCAAGTCGACGAGCACGTTGACGACAATGACCATGGTGGAGATCAGCATGATGCCGCCCTGCAGTGCTGGATAATCGCGGCGGCCGATCGATTCGATCAGCCATTTGCCGACGCCCGGCCAGGAGAAGATGGTTTCGGTCAAGACCGCACCAGCGAGGAGCCCGCCGATCGACAGGCCGATGACGGTGACCACCGGGATCAGCGCGTTGCGCAGGGCGTGGACGCCGATCACCCGGCGGAGCGACAGGCCCTTGGCCCTCGCGGTGCGCACGTAATCCTCCTCCAGCACTTCGAGCATGGAGCTTCTGGTCATGCGGGCAATCACCGCCAGCGGCTGGGTGCCGAGCACGATGGTCGGCAAGATCAAATGCATCACCGCGTCCTTGAAGGCGCCGCTCTTGCCGGAGATCAGCGAGTCGATGAGCATGAAGCCGGTGACCGGCTTGTAGAAAAATTTGATGAGGTCGACGCGGCCCGACACGGGGGTGAGATGGAGGGTGTTCGACATGATGAGGATCAACACGAGGCCCCACCAGAAGATCGGCATGGAATAGCCGGTCAAGGCCGCACCCATCAGCGACTGGTCATAGAACGAGCCCCGTCTTCGAGGCGGCAAGAACGCCCGCCGGAATGCCCAGCACCACGGCGAAGATGATGGCGCAGATGGTGAGTTCGAGGGTGGCCGGGAACAGCGCGAAGAATTCATGGAGAATGGGCGACTTGGAAATGATCGACGTGCCGAAGTCGCCGTGGGCAAGGCCCCAGACATAGTCGCCGAATTGTTTCCAGATGGGCTGGTCGAGGCCCATTTCCTTCAGCAGTTCGGCGTGGCGTTCGGGTGAAATGCCGCGCTCGCCGCGGCGCACTTCCACGGGATCGCCCGGCACCAGACGGATCATCATGAAAGTGATGAACATCAGGGCGAAGAAGGTGGGAAGCGTCAGCGCCAGACGGCGGAGGAGAAATCGGAGCATGGGGTGGAATACCTCTGCCTTTCCCCCTCGCGGGGGAAGGTGGATCGCTTATGCCAATCGTCCTCTCCTGCGAAGCGGGAGAGGAAGGGACCCGTCGCCGAAGGCGGCGGGGAGGTGAGGGGAAGCCTCGCGAAGAACGCAAGGAAATTCAACATTCGCGCAAGTTGTCCCTCACCTTTCCCACACTGCTGTGCAGTGCGGGCCCCGTCCTCTCCCGCTTCGCGGGAGGACGTTTGGGCGATTACCTTCCCCCGCGAGGGGGGAAGGTTAAATACCGGAACTTACTCGGCCACGTCCACGTTCTGGAATTCGTGGGCGCCGAAGGGGCTGATCTTGTAGCCGGAGACTGCCTTGCGTGACGGGTTCGAACACCGTCGAGTGGGCGATGTTCAGCCACGGCACCTGCTCGGCGACGATCTTCTGGGCCGCCTGGTAGAGCTTGGTGCGCTCGCGCCTGGTCGGAAATCTCCGCGGCGGTGACGATGGCTTCCTGGAAGGTCGCGTCACACCACTTCGGAATGTTGTTGGCGTTGGGCTTGCCGTCCTTGTCGCAGCCCAGCAGCACGGCGAGGAAGTTGTCCGGATCGCCATTGTCGCCGGTCCAGCCGAGGAAGCCCATCTGGTGTTCGCCGGCCTGCATGCGCTTCCGGTATTCGCCCCACTCGTAGGAGACGAGCGTTGCGGTGATGCCGACCTTGGCCAAATCCGCCTGGACCATTTCGCCCATGCGCTTGGCGTTGGGGTTGTAGGGGCGCTGCACCGGCATCCACCAGATATCGGTTTGCAGGTTTTCGACGCCTGCCGCCTTCAGCATCTCCATGGCCTTTGCCGGGTTGTACTCATGGTCAACCGTCGAGTCGTCATAGGACCACATGGTCGGCGGAATCGGGTTCTTGGCCTTCTGGCCGGCACCCTGATAGACTTCCTTGAGGATGGCGTCGCGGTCGATGGCCATGGCGATGGCTTTGCTGACTTCCACCTTGTCGAAGGGCGGCTTCTGGACGTTCATCGCCATGTAGCCGATGTTGAGGCCGGCCTGCGACATGAGGTTGATGTTGGGGTCCTTGCCCATGGCTTCGAGATCGGCCGGGTTCGGGGCAATCATGATCTGGCACTCATTGGCCTGGAGCTTCTGGTAGCGTACCGAAGCATCGGGCGTGATGGCGTAGACCAGATCGTCGACCTTGGGCTTGCCGGCCCAGCCATCGAAGGCGGCGAAGCGGATGACTGCATCCTTCTGGTAGTCGACGAAGGAGAACGAGCCGGTGCCGACCGGAATCTGGTCGAACTGTTCGGGCGTGCCCTTCTTCATCAGGTAATCGGCATATTCGGCCGAGTGGATCGTTGCAAAGTCCATGGCCAGATTGGCGATGATCGGGGCGTTGGCCTTGTTGAGCGTGATGACCACGGTCAGATCGTCGCCGCCCTTGTCGACCGAGGCCAGAAGATCGGGCATGCTCATGTCGTTGAAATAGTCGTAGGCGCCGCCCGAAACTTTTGCATACGGGTGGTCGGCCTTCCACATGCGTTCGAACGACCAGATGACGTCCGTGGCGTTGAGATCGCGGGTGGGCGTGAAACCGTTCACGCCGGAATGGAACTTGATGCCGGCGCGCAGCTTGAAGGTGATGGATCTTGCCATCCTCGGAAACGGTCTAGGATTCGGCGAGGCCGGGCTCAACAGCCGTAGCGCCGGGGGTGAATTGAACGAGCTTGTTGTAGATCGGGCGGGCGGCATCGAGGCTGGTGCCGGTGGTGTTCATCGATGGGCTGAAGTTCTCGGGCGAACCTTCCGAGCAATAGACCAGCGACTTGGCATTTGCCACGCCGGCAGCCAGCATCGTCGAAACGAGCAAGGCGGCGCCGAAGAGTTTTGTGGATTTCATTTATTGTCTCCCTGACATTTTTGGATCGCCCCAGCCGGGGCGTCAGGCATCTAAGCACGTTTTTTCCGGACGATCAAAATTTGATCTTTCACTTGCTGTTTGTAAGGCAAAAGCGCTTCCGGTAGGCTGGACCAACCGGGGACTTGACATGCACATATCAGCCGAAACCATCAATGCCTTCCGCCGTGACGGTGCTGCCGTGTTGCGCGGGGTGTTCACGGACTGGGTGGAGACGCTGAGGGCAGGGGTTTCCCGAAATCTGGCTGAACCATCGGCGGATGTGAAAATCTATCAGGGCCAGAGCGGTGCCGGGCGTTTCGTTGGCGACTATTGCAACTGGGGGCGCATCGCCGAATACCGGGATTTCATCTTCAATTCCGATGCCGCCGCCATTGGCCGCCAATTGATGGGGACGAAACAGGTGCGGCTGTTTCACGAGCATGTGCTGGTGAAGGAGCCGGGTGCCGACGTGCCGACGCCATGGCACCAGGACCAGCCCTATTATTGCGTTGATGGCAGCGACACGGTTTCACTGTGGATTCCACTCGATAGCGTGCCGCGCGAGCGCACCCTGGAGTTCGTCGGCGGTTCGCACAAGTCCGGCAAGTATTATCGCCCCGAACGCTTCAACAAGACGGCGCTTAATGAGAACGACGGGCTGGAACCGGTGCCTGATATCAACGGCAACCGGGCAGCTTTCAACATTCTTGGCTGGGCGCTGGAACCGGGCGATGCGGTGGCCTTCAACTATCTGACGCTGCACGGCGCACCCGCCAACACCTCCAAGGCCGAGCAGCGCCGGGCCTTCTCGCTCCGCCTGATGGGCGACAACGTGCGCTTTGCCCGGCGCGACGGCATCAACACCTCGCCGCCGTTTCGCGGCGTGACGCTGAAGCACGGCGACGTGATGGATGCGCCGGAGTTTCCGTTGCTGAACGGCTGAGCTGAAACGCTCGCGGCGAGAGGTCTGCCGGGTTGTAGCCTTCGGCCAGCACGTCAGCGGGGACGGGTTCGCCGCGCACCATGGCGGCGGCGGTGCGGGCGAGGGCGGGGGATGTCTGGATGCCATAGCCGCCCTGACCAATGAGCCAGAAGTAACCTTCCAGGCTTCCGTCATATCCGACCACCGGATTGCCGTCGGCGACGAAAGAACGAAGCCCGCCCCACGTATGTTCGACACGGGTGATCTCGAAGGTGACGGCCTGCTGGAAACGGTCAATGCCTTCGGCCAGCGTCATGTCGTCGGCGAAGGCGTCATGGGGTTCGACGGGAGTGGCGTCGGCTGGAGATACCAGCAGCTTTCCGGACTGGGCCTTGCTGTACCAGGTTTCGCCGACATCGCCGATCATCGGCCAATCCTTGGCATCGTGGCCTTCGGGCATGGGCACTACCGCCATGGAGCGGCGCCTGGGTTGCAGGCCAACAGGTGCGGCACCCGCCATTTGCGCCACCGCGTCGCCCCAGGCGCCGGCGGCGTTGACAATGATCCGTGAACGGAATGTTTCGCCGCCGGCTTTCACCTGCCATGTGCCGTTAGCGCGCGAAATCGATTTGACCTGGCTGTTGCAGGCGATTTCGCCACCATGGCTCTTGAACGTCTTCAAGAAGTGCTGGTGCAGCATATCGACATCGATATCGGCGGTGCCGGGATCGAGAATGGCGCGTTTGAGATTTTCGGCGCGCAGCAGCGGATACTTTCCGTGGGCTTCGGCAACGGAAATTTCGTGCATGCCGACTTGCGCCTGCATCAGCGCTTCGAACGCCATGTCCTGGCCCTCGGTCATGAAGAAGATGGTTTCGCGCGGGGTGAGAACACCCAGCCCATCGAAGGCGCCGCGCGCCGCCCTGGTCAGGGCCCGGATTGGGGCCGGGCCATAATTCGGCTCGAACATGGCGGCCGAACGGCCGGTGGAATGGTAGCCGGGGCGCTCTTCCATTTCGAGCACCAGCACCTGGTGGGTTTCCGCGAGGTGGGCAGCCACCGAAGCACCGGCGATGCCGGCGCCGATCACGATGATGTCGAATTCTGTGCTCATGGCGGCGTCCATTACCGGGTTGCAGAGAATTTTTCCACTTCCGCGCAAAATGTGACTTCCGTCACAGTACTTCGGCGTCTGGGTTGTTAGGTTGGTGGCGGGCCGACAACCGGGACGCAGGGCACATGAGCGTGGAAACACTTCCGCAGACCGCCGTTGGCGCGCCTGGTTTTGGCGAAAAAGCCTTTCTATACTTCCTCGTCGTGGTGCTGGGGTGCTGCTTTGGCTTCCAATATGCCATGGCGCGCATGATGGGGGCGGCGAAGGTCGATCCGGTGGGCGCGCTGTTCTGGATCCATCGTCGTGCTGGCGCTGTTGTTTGTGGGCGCGCTCATTCTGTCGCGCCGCACCTTCAAGGTCACCGCTGGCCAGATTTTGTTCTTCGTGCTGGTGGCGCTGTTCGCCAATCTCGGCCAACTGGGCATCGAGTTGATTGCGGCGCATCACATCTCGGCGGGCGAACTCACGCTGATTATCTCGCTGTTCCCGGTCTTCGTGCTCATTATGGCGGCGGTGTTCCGCACCGAACCGCTAACCGCCAAGCGGGTGGTGGGAATATCTGATCGCCGCCCTGTGCTGCACCGCCATCATGCTGCCCAGCGCGCTTGCCGGGCATTCCGGCATCTGGTGGCTGGCGCTGACCTTTGCAGCGCCGCTGTCGCAGGCGGTGGGCGCCATCATCCTGGTGAAGTTCTGGCCAAGGCGGCTTGATCCCCTGCAGGTGGCGACAGGAAACCTGCTGGCGGGAACGGTTCTGCTTACTCCAGTCTTGTTAACATCCAGCGCCAATTACGGGCTCGATGCCAACTCGTTCAACGGCATCTGGGCGATCGCCGGATTCGGCGTGACGGTTGCCGGAGAATTCTACATCTTCGCACTGCTGTCACGCCGCCATGGTGCGGTGATCACCAGTTGTGCGGATTTCGTGGCGGTGGCGGCAGGACTGATGTTCGGTTATCTGTTTTTCGCCGAAGTGCCGACGCTGTGGATGATAGCCGCTGCGCTGTTTTGTATTGCTTCGCTCAAACTCTCCATCGACAAGCACGAGGGTGTTGCCGCCGATCTTGCCTAATCCCCGGACTCCAGCCACAGTGTCCGTCCAACGAGGGCACCATGACCGGCGCTGCACTGCATTTTCCGCTTTCCGAATACCAACGGCGCATCGCCCGCACGCGGGCCGCCATGGCGGCCAGAGGTCTCGATCTCATCATCGTGTCGGACCCTTCCAACATGGCCTGGCTGACAGGTTATGACGGCTGGTCGTTCTATGTGCATCAGGCGGTGCTGCTGGGACTTGAGGGCGAGCCCATCTGGTGGGGCCGGGGCATGGATGCACATGGCGCCAAGCGCACGGTGTTCATGGGCCATGATAACATTCTGGGCTACGACGACACCTATGTGCAGAACCCCGCCAAGCATCCGATGGATGACCTGTCGCTGACCATCGCGGCGCGCGGATTTGCCAAGGCGCGGATCGGCGTTGAAATGGACAATTACTGGTTTTCGGCGGCGGCCAATGAGCTCGCTGCGCAAGCATCTGATGGACGCCTCATTCCACGACGCCACCGGGCTGGTGAACTGGCAGCGCATCGTCAAAAGCGACTTCGAAGTTGAATTCATCCGCCGGGCGGCGAAAATCGCCGATGCCATGCATGCCAAGGTGATCGAGTTGGTCGAGCCGGGCTTGCCCAAGAATGTGCTGGTCGCCGAAATCCAGAAACAGGCCATTCTCGGAGCCGATGGCCATTGGGGCGACTATTGCGCCTTCGTGCCGATGCTGCCGTCGGGCCTCGATGCCACGGCCCCGCACCTCACCTGGGATGACCGGCCGTTCAGCACCAATGAAGGCACGTTCTTCGAGCTTGGGCGGCTGCTATCGCCGCTATCACGCGCCGTTGTCGCGCACGGTCTATCTCGGAACGCCGCCACAGAAATTTCTTGAAGCCGAGAAGGCTGTTTCAGAGGCGACCGATGCCGGGCTTGCCATGTGCAAACCCGGCACCACCTGTGGCGAGGTGGCGGAGGCATTTTTCGGCACGCTGTCCAAACTCGGCTTCAGCAAGGATTCACGGGCCGGCTATTCCATCGGACTGTCCTATCCGCCTGACTGGGGTGAGAGAACCTTGTCGATCCGGCGTGGTGACAAGACGGTCCTCGAACCCAACATGACGCTGCATTTCATGCCCGCCCTGTGGCTCGACGACGGCGGGCTGGAATTGTCCGAAACCATCCTGATCACCGCGCAAGGTGCGGAATGCCTGTGCCAGACGCCACGCAAACTCGTTATCAAGAAGTGAGGATTTATGGCTCCGTTCAACCAACCCGTCTCGGGCCTTGTCTCACCGCGCTTTGGCGGCATTGCCACCTTCATGCGGCTGCCGCATGTGGGCCTTGATGAGGCGAAGGATATCGATATTGGAATTGTCGGCATTCCGTGGGATGGCGGCACCAGCAACCGGCCGGGGCCGCGCCACGGGCCACGGCAGATGCGCGACCAATCTTCCATGGTGCGGCGCATGCACCAGACCACGCATATTGTGCCCTACGACCTCGCCAACGTGGCGGACCTTGGCGATTGCCCGGTGAACCCGGCCAATGTCGATGATGCGCTGAAGCGTGTCGAAGCCTATTTCAAGAAACTGGTGGCCAAGGGCATTCGTCCGCTGTCGGCGGGGGGTGACCATCTGTCGTCGTTGCCAGTGCTCAGGGCGGTTGGCGAAAAAAAGCCTGTCGGCATGATCCATTTCGATGCCCATACGGATCTCTACGACAGCTATTTCGGCGGTTTCAAATATACCCACGGCACGCCGTTCAAGCGGGCCATCGAAGAGGGCGTGCTCGATCCCAAGCGCACCATCCAGATCGGGCTTCGCGGCTCGATGTATGATCTCGAGGATTTTGACTACGGTGAGAAGATGGGCGTCAGGATCGTGCGCATCGAGGAGGCCATGGAGAAAGGTCCCAAGGCGGTCATGGCGGAGGCCCGCAAGATCGTCGGCGATGGCCCCACCTATGTGAGCTTCGATATCGACATGCTCGACCCGGTCTATGCGCCGGGCACCGGCACGCCGGAGATCGGCGGCTTCACCACCTTCCAGGCGCAGCAGATGCTGCGCGAATTGCGCGGGCTCAACATCATCGGCGCGGATGTCGTCGAAGTGTCGCCGCCTTTCGATCCTTCCGGCATGACGGCCTATGCCGGCGTCACCATGATGTTCGAGATCTTGTGCTCGATGGCGGAAGATGTCGCCAAGCGGCGCAGGTGAAAAACGCTTCCTGGCAGGTACTGGCGCTGGGTTCGGCGTTGTGTGCTGCACTCTCGGCGATCTTCGGCAAGGTGGGCGTCAACAATATTCCGCCGGATCTCGCCACGTTGTTCCGCACCTTCGTCTTGCTTCTGCTGTTCGTGCCGCTGGTATATATCACCGGACAGTATCACGCCGTTGACGCCATTCCGCGCAAGGCATTCGTGTTTCTGGCGCTATCGGCACTGGCCGGGGCGGGATCGTGGTTCTTCTACTTCCGCGCCGTGAAGCTCGGTGACGTGTCGCGGGTTGCCCCCATCGACAAGCTTTCCATCGTGTTCGTGGCGATCTTCGGCGTGGTGTTTCTGGGGGAGAAGCTTTCAACGGCGAACTGGGCCGGCGTGGCGTTGATGACCGGCGGGCTGCTGCTGATCGCCTTCAAGTGAGACACGTTCAGTAGTAGGTTTCCCTGGATGGCTTGCCAAGGATCGTTTCAATCACTGTCTGTGGCACGTGCATCAGCCGGTTGCCACTGTGATCGAGCATTTCGGCAAAGTGGTCGCAGGTGGCGCAACATTCGGCGGAATTGTTGTTCTCGGTGAGAGTTGCGGCTATGCGTTCAGCCATGTGACGATCATGATGCTGACTGGCGGACACCATGGCAATCACCAGGCATTCGTCCTTGCAGAGGTGACAGGAGTTGTAGGGAAAGAAACCCATGGTGCGCGATGTGCTGCGCCTGAGGCAACGCACCCAGCCAGCCATGGCCAACAGCACCGGTCCTGCCGACGCGCTGCCGAGTTCCTGCGTGTAGAGATCCCAGGCCTGTTCCCAGCATTCGACTTGGCCTGAGTCATAGCCACCCATCCAGCGCCGATAACCTTCGATCACCAGTCTTTCGGGGGCGCGGTCGAGATAACGGGCCGGGCAGTTTGAACAGTCGAGCCGGGTTGCCATTTGATATATCCGAGTAATTCACTCGGATATAGATTGGGATGCCAGCCTTTGTCAACAATGGCGGATCATGTGGCGGCCAGCGTGAACAGCCTGCCCCACTGCGGAAGTTGATCGTTTACGCCCGCAAGCCTGAGCGCGTGCCAGGCCATGGCGTGGTTCGACGAGGTGATGGGAACGCCGGTTTCGGCTTCGATTGTGCTTGCGGCTTCGGCGAGCCGCACCGACGTGCAGGAGACGAAGACGGCATCGACGGCGGCGGTTTTCAACAAGCTGTTGACGCCGGCGCGGATCGATGCGGGCGTGATGCGCGAGACCACGCCATCATCCTGCTCGTTGAAGGAGCCGAACACCGGCACATCAAATCCCCGGGCGCGAATGTAATCGGCGACGATGCGATTGACGTCGGCGCGATAGGGGGTGAGCACGCCGATGCGTTTTGCCCCGAAGGCACGGAAGGCGGCGAAGGCGGCGGTGATAGGGGTTGTGCATTTGGCGTCTGGCCGCGCTTCGCGGATGCGCTCGAATACTTTCTCCTCGCCGATGGCCATCGACGCCGAGGTGCAGCCGAAGGCTACGACATCGAGATCGCTGCCGGGCAGAATGACATCGGTGGCCGAAGCGATGCGCGGTTCCATGGCACGCAAGGTTTCCGGGGTGATCTGGTTGTCGTTGAGGATGCGGCTCTGGTACAGCGCCACGCCTTCAAGCCCGGTGATGATCCTGCGCCATTCGTGTTCGATGGTGAAATCGGTGGCGAGCACGATCAGGCCGATGCGGGCCCTGCGACGCGATGCCGGCATCGGTTTCGAACGGCAGGTGTTCGATCAGGACCATGCCGGTATCGGGCTTCAGGAGGCGCGGCGCTTCGTTCAAGGGGCTTACTCCCGCTGGTGGCCAAACTCCGCCTATAGTGCGCGCCATGATTCGTGTTTTGCAAGGGCTGCGTGGCTGGAAGCGGTTGGCAGTTCGCCATGGTGCTGGGTGCGGTAGCGGCGCTCGCCATGCCGCCACTGGATTTCTGGCCGTTGCTGTTCGTCACTATTCCAGCCTTCCTGATGATGCTGGAAGCTCTGGAGAAGGCTTCGTACCGCGCCGCCTTCGGGCTCGGCTGGGCATTGGGCTTCGGTTACTTCGTGGTGGCGTTTCACTGGATCGGCTACGCCTTTCTGGTCGATGCCGAAACCTATCTGTGGATGATGCCGTTCGCGGTGGGAGCGCTTGCCGCCAGCATGGCGGTCTATTGGGGACTGGCGGCGCTGGCTGTTCATGCGCTGGGCTGGCGCGGCATCTCGCTGGTGTTCGGCTTCGCGGCGTTGCTGGCCGTTGGCGAGAACTTGCGCGGGCGGCTGTTCACCGGCTTTCCATGGTCGGCGCCGGGGCTGGCGGTCGATGGCATGGGCGCGCTGGCGCAGGGAGCATCGCTCATCGGCATGACCGGGTTCACGCTGTTGCTGATGCTGTGGGCCGGGTTGCCGCTCGATCTTGCTGCGCCAAGAACGGTATCAAGACGTCTGCCGTGCTGGCGGTCTTGCTGTTGCCGCTGCTCTACGGCTTCGGCGTGTGGCGGCTGTCGCAGGCAACCGATGCCACAGTGCCGGGTGTGGCGCTGCGCATCGTGCAGCCCAACATTTCGCAGGACGACAAATGGCGCTCCGACAATGCGCGGCACGATCTTCGACAAGTATCTGTCGATGTCGGCGGCGGCGAGTGCGGAACATCCGGATGGCATTGCCTCGATCACCCATGTGATCTGGCCCGAGTCGGCGGTGCCATTTCTGATCGATGAAAGCGATGTCGCACGAGCGCGAGCTTGTCGCGGCTGCTCGCGGGAAAGACAACGCTGATCACCGGCGCCATGCGCCGCGACAAGGAAATAATCGGTCCGGATGGCGAGCCCGCCATTCACAACAGCATCATCACTTTCAATGGCAAGGCCGAAGTCGTGGCGCGCTACGACAAGTGGCGGCTGGTGCCCGGGGGCGAGTTCCTGCCCTTCGAATGGCTGCTGGAGCCCCTGGGGTTTCGCCGCGTGGTGACGGTGCCCGGAAGTTTCGCGGCGGGGCCCGGTGCCGTCAGCATTGCCGTGCCGGGCGCGCCGCCCGCCGGCATGCTGGTGTGTTACGAGGCGATTTTCCCGCATGGGCTGGTGGATGGCGCGGCGCGGCCGTCGTGGCTGCTGAATGTCACCAACGATGGCTGGTTCGGGCATTCGACCGGCCCCTATCAACATCTGGCCCAGGCGCGGCTCAGGGCCATCGAACAGGGCCTGCCGCTGGTGCGCGCCGCCAACACCGGCATTTCGGCGGTGATCGATGGCCATGGGCGGCGCATCGCGTTCGCTTGCTCTCGGCGTCGAGGCGGCGTCATCGATTCGGCCTTGCCAGTGGAGCTTCCGCCAACGCTTTACGGGCGGTTTGGCGACTTCACTTTGCTGGCACTGGTGCTGTTATGCCTTGCCGTCGCGTACATTGTTCGTCAGCATGGGACAGCACTTGCCCGAGTCAAGTTTCACTCAAGGTTTAGCCGGGTAGAAAATCTGTGAGTATGAATGATTTACGTTGCCTATCACGAAAATGTGTACTAATTTTCCCGGCTGACTAACGCAGGATTGCGAACGATTGCAATTCGGCGTCAGAATCAGGCCGGGGGTGAAGGGTCTGAGGAAGCAAGTATGGCGCGGCGTGATCCGAATTTTATCGATGTCCATGTGGGCAACCGTATTCGCGTGCGGCGGCAACTGGTCGGCATGAGCCAGGAGAAGCTTGGCGAGATGCTGGGCATCACCTTTCAGCAGGTGCAGAAATACGAAAAGGGCTCAAACCGCATCAGCGCCAGCCGGCTGTATTACACGGCCAAGGTGCTGGGCGTGCCGGTGCAGTTCTTCTTCGACGATTTGCCGGGGCTTGATCCCAACACCGGGCTCGGCGAAGCGCGCGAGGAGGACTCGGTGCTGTCTTCGTTGATGAATGCCGAAGGCGTGACGATCGCCAAGGCTTTCCGCGAGTGCCGACAGCGCCCAAAAGCGCCGGCTGATCGCCAGCATCGCCAAGCTGATCGCCGAATCCAAGGAATAGGCGCCAGCGTATTCGGCTGGCGCTTGCAAACGTTCTTGACCGCACTTGCTGTTCACTGCCAAAACCGCCCGCGATTTTCATACAAATTCGGGTGGGGCATGGCACGCAAGAATTACCTGTTCACGAGCGAATCGGTTTCCGAAGGCCATCCGGACAAGGTCTGCGACCGCATCTCCGACGAAATCGTCGATCTGTTCTATCGCGAAGCGCTGGCCGAGGGCATGGATCCGTGGCCGGTGCGCGCCGCCTGCGAAACGCTGGCCACCACCAACCGCGTGGTGATCGCCGGCGAAACCCGCGGGCCGAAGTCGGTGACCCACGCCAAGATCGAAGCGGCGGCGCGCCAGGCGATCAAGGACATCGGCTACGAACAATCGGGCTTCCACTGGCAGACCGCCAAGATCGAAATCCTGCTGCACGAACAATCGGCCGACATCGCCCAGGGCGTCGATGCGGGCGAGAAGAAGGACGAAGGGGCGGGCGACCAGGGCATCATGTTCGGCTATGCCTGCGACGAGACGCCGGAACTGATGCCGGCGCCGATCTATTACTCGCACCGCATTCTGAAACTCCTGGCGGATGCCCGCCACGGCGGCGAAAAGCGCCTGGGTCCCGATTCCAAGAGCCAGGTGACCGTCGAATACAAGAACGGCAAGCCGGTCGGCGCCACGCAGATCGTCGTGTCGCATCAGCATCTCGACGAGAGCCTCGAGTCGAAGGACGTGCGCAAGCTGATCGAGCCCTATGTGAAGAAGGCCCTGCCCAAGGGCTGGATCACCAAGAAGACCGTGTGGCACGTGAACCCCACCGGCAAGTTCTTCATCGGCGGACCCGATGGCGATGCCGGGCTTACCGGCCGCAAGATCATCGTCGATACCTATGGCGGTGCGGCACCGCATGGCGGCGGCGCGTTCTCGGGCAAGGACCCGACGAAGGTTGACCGTTCGGCGGCTTATGCGGCGCGCTATCTCGCCAAGAACGTGGTGGCGGCGAGGCCTTGCCAAGCGTTGCACCATCCAACTGTCCTATGCCATCGGCGTGTCGCAGCCGTTGTCGATCTATGTCGATACCCACGGCACCGGCAAGGTGGCGGAAGCCAAGCTCGAAAAGGCGCTGTCCAAGGTCATGGACCTCTCGCCCACGCGGCATTCGCAAGCATCTCGATCTCAACAAGCCGATCTATGCGCGCACCTCGGCCTATGGCCATTTCGGCCGCAAGCCGGACAAGGACGGCGGCTTCTCGTGGGAGAGGACCGACCTCGCGAAGAAGCTCAAAGCCGCGGTGAAGTGAGCGAGACCAGAGAAGAAATTCCAGTTCTACGGGCGGCGCAAGGGACATGCCTTGCGCCGTCATCATTTGCAACTGCTGACCGATGAACTGCTGCCGGGACTGCGCGTCGATCTCGCCAATCCCTTGCAAGACCTCACGGCGCCGCGCTGGCTGGAAATCGGTTTTGGCGGCGGCGAACATCTGGCGCATCAGGCGGCACTTCACCGCGCACGTTTCGTTCATCGGCGCCGAGCCTTTCGTCAATGGCGTGGCGAAGCTGCTGGCGCTCATCGAAGAGAAGCAGCTTGCGCAATATGCGCATTCACGATGGCGATGCGCGCTATTTGCTGGAGGCTTTGCCGGATGGCGCTTCGAAAGGGTCTATCTGCTCTATCCCGACCCGTGGCCCAAGGCGCGGCACAACAAGCGGCGTTTCGTGAGTGCGGAAAACCTCGGCGCAGATTTACCGCGTCCTGATGCCTGGTGGGCTGTTCCTGTTCGCCAGCGACATTGCAGACTATGTGGCATGGACGCGCGCAGCATGTGGCGGCCCATGGCGGGTTTGCGGAAGAGGGCGATGCCGCCCAGCCTTTCGAGAACTGGATTGAAACCCGCTACGAAGCCAAGGCCCGGCGCGAGGGGCGGGGGTCGAGCTATCTGCGGTTCAGGCGCGCCTAACCTTCGTCGATGGTCACGATCCTGAGAATCTCGTCGGTCTTGAAGCCGATGAGCGAGGGGTTGATGACGCCGGGGATGAAGGCGACATCATAGAGTTCCTTGACGATGCCTTCGAAGCGTACCCAGGCGACGGTGTCTCCGGATTTGGTGTCGATGATGTTGAGGCCGCAGCGCGGTTCGCTGCCGTTGTTCTTCAGGGCATCATCGAGCGGCAGGCCCTGGAAGGTGCGGTTGTCGCGCGGCAGCGACAGGCCGACGATGGCATGATCGCCAGCGAAGCTGAGGCCGCGCGAGAAGCCCGGGGTGAAGGCCACGGGCTTGAAGGATTTCTTTTTCAAGTCGACAGTGCCGAAATCGCCGGTGCCGGAATTGAGCAACCACAGCTTGCCTTCGTGCAGGCGCGGCGAGTGTGGCATGGAGAGGCCGTCGCAGATGATGGCACTGTCCTTCACATCCATGACCATGCCGCCATTGGCGCGGCGGTCGCGCCAGCCATCGGAGACATTGGACGAGGCAACGAGTGTGACATAGCGCGGCGCGCCATTTTCCAGCGCCATGCCGTTCATGTGGCAGCGATCTTCCGGCGCCAGCTTGGTGATGAAGGGAGGCCGCCAGGTGGGCTTGAAGCTCCAGCCTTCGGAGACAGTGGCAAGTGTTGAGAACAAAGTGTTCACGAACACCGGGCGGCCGGTGGCGTCGAAGGCCACGTCGTGAATGTCGAGGTCGCCGGTGATCCACGACAGGCGCGGCACGAACACCGCATCGTGGACGCCTTGCAACTGGCCGGGAGGGAGCGCGTTGTCGAAGCGGTAGAGCTGATATTGCGTGGCGAGCAACAGGCTGCGGCTGTCGGGGCTTACGGCGAGCCCCATGCAGCGCGCGAAGGTGCGCTCGAACACGGCGAGTTTGCCATCGGACTTCTGGCCGAGCAGGAACAATTTTCCCGCCTGATAGGTGGTCAGCGCAATGGAGCCCCCGGCGCGGGCCAGCCAGCTTTCAAATCCGCGCGATGTGGTGACGGCGAAGGTTTCCTGATTCATGGGGCGGGACATTAGTTGGGCAAATGCCGCCCCGCCAGACCCATTGCTGAAACCAGCCCGGTGGGCCCTTCGGTGGTTGGAAATCTCAGGCCTTCTCAGCCAGGCAGAAGGCTGTCAGTCCCACAAGACGGTTGTGGGGAATCAGCGCCAGTTCGGCGTAGGACAAGGCCGCAAGCGTTGCATTCACCGCTGGACTATGCCGTTTCAGCTGCGATTTGACTTCCGGCTGGCTGCGCCTGGCCATGTTTCCGGCCAGCCGGATGGCTGCTACTATCGGAAACACCGCGCCAAAATAGTATGTCCCCCGCAACACATTCAGACCGGCGCTCTTCGTCACTTTTTCGATCTGATCGATGGTGTAGCGGCGCCGGTGGCAAAGGAAAACATCGTGACCGCTCCACAGAAACTGGAACGCGGGCACCGAAATCAGGAACTTCGCGCCGTTCGGAACCTTGCCGGCATATTCCCGAAGCAAGCCGATATCATCGTCCACGTGCTCGAGAACATCCATCACCAGGACGGTATTGGCGTTCGACACTTCGATCGATTGCCGGAAGTGGAGCGGCTTGCCGTGCTCGGCTGCGTCAGAATTTTCCGCGTAACCCGGATCGACGCACCAGGCTTCGCTGGCATTGGAATTGGCCAGCAGGTATCGCGAAAAAAATCCTGAACCGGCACCGACGTCGAGAACCCTGGTTGGAGCATTCGGACCCAGCAACTTCATCATGGCGCGGGCTTTCGAGCGATAGTACCAATGCCCTGCGGCACCTTCGCCAAGAATTTCGGTCTCTTTCAGGTCCATCACGGTTCCTGGGCTCGAAAGCACATTCACGCCACGGACAGTAATTCCGTTGGCACTATGCATGTGCTTTCCGGTGAGACGTAGCGTGAAAACGAGGTCGAGGCAATTTTGCAGCGATATCCGCCGGCTGGTGCGCGCAAGACGACGAAGCAGCCGCTGCGCAGTTGTGGCGGCCATTGCGGTGCGATTTGCGATTGCGGCTGCTTGCGTGTAGAGTGGCGGTATTCGTGACGTGCCGAGCTTTTTCCCTTTGTGCAACCACGGGAGATTCATCATGCGCGCGTGCCTGATCCTGCTTTTTTCAGCGTTCTTTCTGTTTCCCGCCGCCGCCCGGGCAGCGGCAATTCATGACGCCGCGAAGAAGGGCGATGCGGCAGGCATTGCTGCCGCCCTCGATGGCGGTGCCGACGCCAACCAGAGCAATGGACTGGCCACGCCACTCTATTACGCCGCAGCTGGCGGCCATGTGGCGGCGGTGAAGCTGCTGATCGAGCGCGGCGCGAAAGTGGACAATGCGGGCATCTGGGGCCCTCCCCTCTTTGCGGCCGCGTCCTCTTGGCCATGGTGATGCCCTGAAGCTGCTCCTCGCTGCCGGGGCCAACCCCAACGGCCACTTCAAGACCAAGACCGCACTGCACGCCGCGGCCCAGAACGGGTTACTTGAATGTGTCGAATTGCTGGTGGAAGCGGGCGCCGATGTCAATGCGCAGACATGGTGGAGGAAACGGCAATTCATCTGGCCAAGCTGTTCAAGCGTCACGACGTGGTGGCCTATCTGATGGACCACGGGGTGATCCTGCCGAAGCCTCCGCCGATCTCGGCAAAACTGGCGGCCAGCGACGCCGTAAAGGGAAAAGAAGTCTTTGCCATGAACTGTGCCAGTTGCCATTTCGACGGGCGCGGCAGGGGCCGGAAGATTGGTCCGGAGTTATGGGGCGTGGTCGGCCGCGACAAGGCTTCACTGCCTGCCGGAGGTTATTCCGATGCCCTTCTGGCCTGGGAGGGCAATTGGACCTACGAGGATTTGAACACTTCATATTTGGAGCCCGATGGTGACAACACCGGGCGTATTCATGGAGACACCTGGCCTTACAGATGAAGCCAAGCGGGTTAACCTCATCGCCTATCTCCGGACGCTGTCGGACGAGCCCCTGCCGCTGCCGGGAAATTGACGCCCTTGCAGGCCACAGCATTTCAGCCTATATGGGCTCCAACTTAAGTTCACTCACATAGCCACGAAAGTGGAACATGAGAGTGGGTCCCGGACCGGGGCCCGCTTTTTTTGTTGCCTGAAGGACGTGATGACCGACGACAGACTGACACGCGAAACCGGGCCCGCCTTGCGGGTGGCGGCACTTGCCGGGCCGGTGCTGGCCGACCTCGGCTTCCGGCTGGTGCGCGTCAAGATGACCGGGCCGGTTTTGCAAATCATGGCGGAGCGGCCGGATGGCACGTTCTCCATCGACGATTGCGAGAAGGTGAGCCGGGAGCTGTCGCCGCTCCTCGATGTGGAAGACGTAATTTCGTCGCGGTATCAGCTTGAGGTTTCTTCGCCGGGGATTGACCGGCCGCTGGTGCGGCCTACTGATTTCGAAAGCTGGGCGGGGCACGAAGTGAAGATCGAGATGGCCGTGCCGGTGGCGGGGCGCAAGCGCTTTCGCGGCGATCTTGAAGGCTTTCACGATGGCGAGGTGCGCCTGTTCATCGAAAATCCCGACGGCGGCAGCGCGCCCCTGCTGGTGGGTGTGCCGTTTGCCGATATCGGCTCGGCGCATCTGGTTTTGACCGACGAACTGATTGCCGCGGCGCGGGCTCGCCTGCCCCAGAAGGGCTATGGCGACGGCGCTGAAATCGACGAAGACAAAATCATCTGAACCGAGGAGTGACGACAATGGCTGAACCCGCAGTGAGCGCCAACCGGCTTGAGCTGTTGCAAATCGCCGACGCCGTGGCGCGCGAAAAGTCGATCGACAAGATCGTCGTGCTGCAGGCGATGGAAGACGCCATCACCCGTGCGGCCAAGGCGCGCTATGGCCAGGAAAACGAGATACGCGCCGAGATCGACGCCAAGACCGGCGAGACGCGGCTGAACCGGCTTCTGCTGGTGGTCGAGAAGGTCGAGAACGAAGCAACCGAAATCAGCCTGGTGGAAGCCAACCGGCGCAATCCGGCGGCGACCCTTGGCGACTATATCGCCGAGCCGCTGCCGCCCGTCGATTTCGGCCGCATCGCCGCCCAGAACGCCAAGCAGGTGATCGTCCAGAAGGTGCGCGATGCCGAGCGCGAGCGCATGTATGACGAATACAAGGACCGCATCGGCGAGATCGTTCATGGCGCGGTGAAGCGTGTCGAATACGGCAATGTGATCGTCGACCTTGGCCGTGGCGAAGGCATCGTGCGCCGTGATGAATCGTTGCCGCGCGAAACCTTCAGGCCTGGCGACCGCATTCGCGCCTATGTTTATGACGTGCGCCGCGAACAGCGCGGACCGCAGATTTTCCTCTCCCGCACCCACCCGGAATTCATGGCCCGGCTGTTCGGCCAGGAAGTGCCGGAGATTTATGATGGCGTTGTTGAAGTTGTGTCGGTGGCCCGCGATCCGGGCAGCCGCGCCAAGATCGCGGTCAGATCGAAAGATGGCTCCATCGATCCGGTCGGCGCCTGCGTCGGCATGCGCGGCAGCCGCGTTCAGGCTGTTGTCAACGAATTGCAGGGCGAAAAGATCGATATCATCCAGTGGTCGCAGGATGTGGCGACCTTCGTGGTGAATGCGCTGGCTCCCGCCGAAGTGTCCAAGGTGGTGCTCGACGAGGAAGCCGAGCGCATCGAAGTGGTGGTGCCGGACGAGCAGCTGTCGCTGGCCATCGGCCGTCGCGGCCAGAACGTACGGCTTGCCTCGCAGCTTACCGGCTGGGACATCGACATCATGACGGAAGCCGAGGAATCGGAGCGCCGCCAGAAGGAATTCAACGCCCGCACTGCGCAGTTCGTGGAAGCCCTCGATGTCGATGAAACGCTGGCCCAGCTTCTCGCTTCCGAAGGCTTTGCCACGGTCGAGGAAGTTGCCTATGTGGAGTTGCGCGAAATTGCCTCGATAGATGGCCTCGACGAACAGACAGCGGAAGAGTTGCAGAACCGGGCGCGCGAATATCTCGAGCGGTTGGCTGCCGAACTCGAAACCAAGCGCGTCGAGCTTGGGGTGCTCGACGAACTCAAGACCATCGAAGGCCTGTCGCCTACGATGTTGGTGGCGTTGGGCGAGGCCGAACTCAAGTCAATAGAAGATCTGGCCGGTTGCGCCACCGACGACCTCATCGGCTGGAGCGAGCGCAAACAGGGCGAGACGGTGAAGCACAAGGGGGCTTTCAGCGACCTTGATGTGGCAGCCGACGAGGCCAATGTGCTGATCATGAAGGCCCGCGTGGCGGCGGGCTGGATTGAAGCGCCGGTGGCGGAAGAAGCCCCCGCCGAAGAAGAGGCTCAAACCTGAGAGGGCGCGCAACGGAGTGAACGAGGACTTGGCGACGCGCATGTGTATTGTCAGCCGCGAGACCCATGACGAAGCGGAGCTGATCCGCTTCGTACGGGGTCCCGAGGGACAGGCCGTGCCGGACCTTGCCCGCAAGCTTCCGGGGCGCGGCGTGTGGGTCGGCCTGAGCGCCCAACGGGTCGCGGAGGCTGTTCGCAAGAACCTGTTTTCCAAGGGGTTTTCGGAGAAAACCGAAGCTTCACCGGAACTTCCGGCGTTGATCGCCAGCCTGCTCCGGAAACAGGCACTGTCGTATTTTTCGCTGGCCAAGAAGGCGGGCGTGGCGGTGACTGGTTTCATGAAGGTCGAGGAAATGCTGCTGCGGGCCAAGGCCCGGGTGCTGGTTCATGCCGTTGAGGCCGCACCCGATGGCTGCCGCAAACTCGACAAGCTGATGGGGCCGGAAACCGTGGCTTGCGGGCTTTTCACCCTCGATGAATTGGATTTGGCCTTTGGCCGGTCAAATGTGATACATGCTGCCGTGGCCAAGGGAGCGCTTGCCGAAAAGCTGCTCGCCGGGGTGCGGCGCATTGGAATATACGAGGCCCAACCGGGGCCGATAGTTGAAGAGAGAGCATGACCGATACACGTGACAACGACCGCAAGACCGATGGTTCCCGCCCCGCAGGCGGCACGCTGACCATCAAGCGCCCGGCGGCGATGGAACAGAGCCGGGTGAAGCAGAACTTTGCCCATGGCCGCACCAAAACGGTGGTGGTCGAGACCAAGCGCAAGCGCATCGGCGATGACAAGCCGGCGGGCGCTCACACTCCGGCGCCCGAGGCCAAGTCCGCCACCTTCGTGGCCCAGCCCAAGGTGGCGCAGCAAACGCCGGAACGTGCAAAGCCCGCACCGGCGCGGCCCGGCGTTGTTCTCCGCACACTGTCGGCCGAGGAAAAGGAAGCGCGCGACCGGGCTCTCGCCGGGGCCCGGGTTCGCGAAGCCGAAGACCGCAAGCGCCAGGAAGAAGACGCCCGCCGCCGCGGTGAACAGGAAGTGCGCGACCACAAGGAACGCGAAGCCGCTGCCAAGCGCAAGGCCGAGGATGATGCCCGGCACCGTGTCGAGGAAGAAGGCAAGCGCAAGGCCGAAGAAGCCGCCAAAAAGCTGGCGCCGAAATCCACCGTGCCGACGTCGCGCGACATGGGCGATGAAGACGAAGGGGCGCGCCCGCGCGTCAGCCGCCCGTCCGGTGGAGCCGGTGCCGGGGCCATCAAGCGCACGGTCAATGTTCCCGCTCCCACCCGCACCAAGGCCGATGCCGACAAACGCCGGGGCAGGCTGACGGTTGCCAATGCGCTGGAAGAGGATAGCGAGCGCAATCGCTCGGTTGCCGCTTTCCGCCGCCGCACCGAGCGCCTGAAGAAACAGGCCCAGGGCTTCCAGATGCCCACCGAAAAGATGATGCGCGAAGTTGTCATTCCGGAAGCGATCACCATTCAGGAACTCGCCAACCGCATGGCCGAACGGGCCGTCGACATCATCAAGTATCTGATGAAGCAAGGCCAGATGCACACGATCAACGATGTGATCGATGCCGACCTCGCCCAGTTGATCGCCGAAGAGATGGGCCACAAGGTCAAGCGCGTGTCGGAATCCGACGTGGTCGAAGGCCTGTCGGGCGATACCGACGCCGCCGAACAGCTGAAATCGCGGCCGCCGGTCGTCACCATCATGGGTCACGTCGACCACGGCAAGACCTCGCTCTTGGACGCCATCCGCAAGACCAATGTGGTGTCGGGAGAAGCCGGCGGCATTACCCAGCACATCGGCGCCTATCAGGTGGAAACCCGCAACGGACTCATCACCTTCATCGATACGCCGGGCCATGAAGCCTTCACCGCCATGCGGGCCCGCGGCGCCAAGGCCACGGATATCGTTGTATTGGTTGTCGCCGCCGATGACGGCGTGATGCCGCAGACCATCGAAGCCATCAATCACGCGCGCGCCGCCGAGGTGCCGATCATCGTGGCAATCAACAAGATCGACAAGCCGGGCGCTGACGCCAGCCGGGTGCGGCGCGAATTGTTGCAACAGGAAATCGTCGTCGAAAGCATGGGCGGCGACACACTTGATGTCGAAGTGTCGGCACTCAAGGGCACCAATCTCGACAAGCTGCTGGAAACCATTCTGTTGCAGTCGGAAGTTCTCGATCTCAAGGCCAATCCCGATCGTGAAGCCGGTGGTCTCGTCGTCGAAGCCCAACTGGACAAGGGCCGGGGCCCGGTGGCCACGGTTCTCGTGCAGCGTGGCACGCTGAAGCTTGGCGATATTTTCGTGGCAGGCTCGGCCTGGGGCCGGGTTCGCGCTCTCGTCGACGACAAGGGCGTGCAGATCAAGGAAGCGGGACCTTCGGTTCCCGTCGAAGTTCTGGGTCTTAATTCAGCGCCGGAAGCCGGCGACCAGTTCGACGTCGTCCCGAACGATGCCCGGGCCCGTGAAGTCACCGATTATCGCGAGCGCAAGCGCCGCGAAACGCGTGGTGCTGCTTCGGGGCGTTCGTCGCTCGAGCAGATGATGACGCAGATCAAGGAAGGCAACGTCACCGAGTTCCCGATCCTCGTCAAGGCCGACGTGCAGGGTTCGGCGGAAGCCATCGTGCAGGCGCTGGAAAAAATCGGCAATGCCGAAATCCGCAGCCGTGTCATTCACTACGCGGTGGGTGGCGTCAACGAAAGCGACGTCGGCCTGGCGCAGGCGTCTGGTGCGGTGGTGCTGGGCTTCAACGTGCGCGCCTCAGGGCAGGCGCGCGATGCGGCTGAACGGGCCGGCATCGAAATCCGCTACTACAACATCATCTACGATCTCGTCGATGACATCAAAGCCGCCATGTCGGGCAAGCTGGCGCCGGAAATGCGCGAAACCTTCCTCGGCAATGCCAAGATCCTCGAGGTGTTCAACATCACCAAGGTCGGCAAGGTGGCGGGTTGCCAGGTTACCGAAGGCAACGTGCAGCGCGGCGCCAAGGTGCGCCTGATCCGCGACAACGTGGTGATTCACGAAGGCACGCTCTCGACCCTCAAGCGCTTCAAGGACGAAGTGAAAGAGGTTCAGGTCGGCCAGGAATGCGGCATGGCCTTCGAAAACTACCAGGACATGCGCGCCGGCGACATCATCGAATGCTTCCGCGTGGAGAAGGTGCAGCGCAAGCTGGAGTAGGCTGAGCAGAGTGTGGCACATGCAGGAAAGCGCACACGCAAATGCCGTTGTTGACGCCGCTCCCACAAGCGCGACCGTTCGAAGAGCTAAGCTACCAAATTGAAGTGGAAGACTCTCATTGCTGGGCACTTGTGGCTCGGTCAGGTTACTTCGGCATGCGTGGCTGCACCATTCGCAGTGCACGTTTTGTGGCGGGCCTAGTGTTTTTCGGGATGGGCCTTTTGCTCGCATATCTTAACCAAGAGAACATGCATGTTGGATCCGATGAGTTATTGGCAGCGATAATATTCATATTCGTTGGAAGCATTTACTCTTGGTGTTTTTTCGGCCCCGTCTGGCGGTGGCGAATGGGAAGAAAGAGCCGGAGTTTTGCTGATCTGCCGGTCCATACCCTTCTAAGACTGACTGACACCAGACTTGCCGTTTCTGTGCCCCTTTTGCATGAAGAAATTGCATGGGAGCGGTTCGAAGGACTCGAGGAAACAGAGAACCACTTCTTCTTACGCCTTGCAAAACTGGTTGCTTACGTCATTCCGAAGCGCGCTTTGAACAATGAGCGGATGGTGGAAGACCTTCGGGCATTTCTGATCGGAAGATTTCCGGACTATGAGAAAGTCAAATGAATGCTCAGTCAAACGAAAGCCTAGCAAGTGAGCCGCAGTAACGCCCCTTCCCAACGCCAGCTTCGGGCTGGCGAGTTGATCCGGCATGGGCTGTCGGAAATCCTGTTTCGCGGCGAGACCAGTGATCCGGAGCTTGAAAGCCTCGGCATGTCGGTACTTGAAGTGCAGATGTCCTCTGACCTCAAGGTCGCCACGGCCTTTGTGCGCACTCTGGTTTCGGGGGCGGACGCCCGTGCGCTGGAGGCGCTCAATCGCAACGCCAAATACATTCGCGGGCTGTTGGCCAGGAAGGTTGACATGAAGTTCATGCCCGAGGTGCGTTACAAGATCGATACGGCGCTGGATTACGCCAGCAAGATCGACGAGTTGCTGCACCGGCCTGAGGTGGCGCGGGACCTCGAACCCAAGAAATGACGGCACGTTCCAGCTTCCTCCTTCGCCCGGCGCAGCCGGGAGAAGGTGCCCGAAGGGCGGATGAGGGCCGCGATGCGGAGCTTCGCGGAACCACCGGCACCCTCGCTGCGCTCGGGCCCTCGTCCGGCGCTGCGCGCCACCTTCTCCCCTTTGCTGCGCAAACGGGAGAAGGGTGTTGAGTCGCCGCGGTGAACCTGTTCATGGCTGGGTGGCTTTGGACAAGCCTTTGGGCATGACGTCGACCCAGGCTGTCGGCAAGGTGCGATGGCTGTTCAATGCCCAGAAGGCGGGGCATGGCGGGACGCTGGACCCACTGGCGACGGGGCTGTTGCCGATTGCGCTGGGTGAAGCGACCAAGACCGTCAATTGGGCCATGGATGGTACAAAAACGTATCGAGTCACGGTGAAATGGGGCGAGGAGCGCTCGACGGATGATCTGGAAGGTGCGGTGACCGCCGAGAGTTCCACCAGACCTTCACAATATGACATCGAGTCGATACTTTATCAGTATTCAGGCGATATCATGCAGGCGCCACCGGCGTTCTCGGCCATCAAGGTGGCGGGCGAGCGGGCTTATGATCTGGCGCGGGCGGGGGAAGTTGTCGACCTGGCGCCCCGGCCGGTGCGCATCGACGAATTGCGGCTGATCGACTGCCCGGACACGGACCATGCCCGGTTCGAAGTCACTTGCGGCAAGGGTACCTATATCCGGTCGCTGGCCCGCGACATGGGGCGGGCGTTGGGGTGCTTCGGGCCATGTGACGGAGCTTCGCCGCATCCGGGTGGGGGCGCTCACCGAAGCCCACATGATTCCGCTGGAAAGCCTTGAGGAATTGCGCCATAAGGCGCCGGGCGATAACGCCCAGAAGGAGGTTCTGCTCCCGATCGAGACCGTGCTGGACGGCATCCCGGCACTGGCCATTGACGGAAGCCAGACCCAACGCCTGAAGCAGGGCCAACCGGTCCTGCTCAGAGGTGCAAGCGCTCCCATTGCGGAAGATGCGGTACTGGTGACATTCGGCGGTACGCCGGTTGGCATTTGTACGATCGAGCAGGGGTCGCTCAAACCGAAGCGCCTTTTCAACCTGTAACCCATTTTGGGAGATGACCGATGACGATGACTGCTGAGCGCAAGGTCGCGCTTGTGAAGGAATTTGCCACCAAGCCCGGTGACACGGGTTCGCCGGAAGTGCAGGTGGCGATCCTCACGGAACGCATTACCTACCTCACTGAACACTTCAAGAGCCACAAGAAGGACAACCACTCGCGCCGTGGCCTTCTGACCATGGTGGCAACGCGCCGCACGCTCCTCGACTATCTGAAGTCGAAGGACGAGGGCCGTTATCAGGCGTTGATCAAGCGTCTCGAAATCCGCCGTTAAGCGGATGTGACGACGAGCCCGTCCCGCAAAAGTTGAAGACTTTTGCGATCAGGACTGGCTGCAAGAAGATGAGCGGGCGGATCACCTTTTTCGCCGCCCGCGTCCCCGCCAATGCGTGAAGCAATAGGGCTTCACGCCTTGCCCAAAGGGGATGCCGTCCAGGTGTGGTGACGCGTTTCAAGCGGCGGCGAAGGGCACAGAGGAAATCCACATGTTCAATATCGACGTTGAAGAACTCGAATGGGGCGGCGCCAAGCTGCGCCTTGAAACCGGCCGCGTGGCCCGCCAGGCTGATGGCTCGGTGTTCGCCTCGATCGGCGAGACCACGGTGCTGGCCACCGCCGTTGCGGCGCGTTCGGCGAAACCGGGGATCGACTTCTTCCCGCTCACCGTCAACTATCAGGAAAAGACCTACGCCGCCGGCAAGATTCCGGGCGGCTATTTCAAGCGCGAAGGCAGGCCCACGGAACGCGAAACGCTGATCTCGCGCCTCATCGACCGGCCGATCCGCCCGCTGTTCGTCGAAGGCTTCCGCAATGAAACGCAGGTCATCGCCACGGTGCTCTCCTACGATCTCGAGAACGACACCGACATTCTGGCGCTGGTTGCCTCGTCGGCGGCGCTCACACTTTCCGGCATTCCCTTCATGGGCCCGGTGGGTGCGGCGCGCGTCGGCTTCATCGACGGCGAATATGTTCTGAACCCGACCATCGAACAGCAGAAGCTGTCGTCGCTCGATCTCATCGTCGCCGGAACGCAGGATGCGGTGCTGATGGTCGAATCGGAAGCCAAGGAGCTTTCGGAAGAGATCATGCTGGGTGCGGTCATGTTCGGTCATCGCGGTTTCCAGCCGGTGATCGAAGCCATCATCCGCCTGGCCGAGCGTTCATCGCGGGCCCCGCGCGATTTCACGCCGCCCGACGAGGAGGCGCTCTACAACAAGGTGAAGGCCATCGCCGAAGCGGACGTTCGCGCCGGCTATGCCATTCCCACCAAGGAAGCCCGCCAGGACGCCATCGCCAAGGCGAAGGACAAGGTTCTCGCCGCCCTGACTGGCGACGACAAGCCCGATGCGCCGCCCGCCACCAAGATCGCCGATGCCTTCAAGCATCTCGAAAAGGATGTGGTGCGGAACTCGATCCTCGATACCGGCCTTCGCATCGATGGCCGCGACACCAAGACGGTGCGCAAGATCGTCGCCGAAGCCTCGGTCTTACCACGCACCCACGGCTCGGCACTGTTCACCCGTGGCGAAACCCAGGCGCTGGTGGTGACGACACTGGGCACCGGCGAAGACGAGCAGTATATCGACTCGCTCGACGGCACCCACAAGGGCACCTTCATGCTGCACTATAACTTCCCGCCCTTCTCGGTCGGCGAAGTCGGACGCATGGGGGCCACTGGCCGCCGCGAAATCGGCCATGGCAAGCTGGCCTGGCGGGCCATTCATCCGCTTCTTCCGCCTACGGATCAATTCCCCTACACCATCCGCGTCGTCTCGGAGATCACCGAGTCGAACGGGTCATCGTCGATGGCAACGGTGTGCGGAACATCGCTCGCCATGATGGATGGCGGCGTGCCGCTGAAGGCGCCTTGCGCCGGCATCGCCATGGGGCTGATCAAGGAAGGTGACCGGGTTGCCGTGCTCTCGGATATTCTCGGCGACGAGGATCATCTGGGCGACATGGACTTCAAGGTGGCGGGCACCACCGAAGGCATCACAGCACTACAGATGGACATCAAGATCACCGGCATCACCGAGGAGATCATGAAGACCGCCCTGTGGCAGGCGAAAGATGGCCGCTTGCACATTCTCGAAAAGATGGCGGAGGCGCTGACCAACGCGCGTTCAAGCCTCGGCGAGCATGCGCCGCGCATCGAAACGCTGAAGATCCCCACCGACAAGATCCGCGAAGTGATCGGCACCGGCGGCAAGGTCATCCGCGAAATCGTCGAAAAGACCGGCGCCAAGATCGACATCCAGGACGATGGCACGATCAAGGTCGCGTCGTCTTCCGGCACGGCAATTGCCGCCGCGCTCAAATGGATCAAGGGCATCGTGTCGGAACCGGAAGTGGGCGAGATCTATGACGGCAAGATCGTCAAGGTCGTCGACTTCGGCGCCTTCGTGAACTTCTTCGGCGCCAAGGATGGCCTCGTTCACGTCTCGGAACTTGCCTCGAAGCGCGTCAACAAGGTCTCGGATGTGGTGAGCGAAGGCCAGGCCGTGAAGGTCAAGCTCCTCGGCTTCGACAACCGCGGCAAGGTGCGCCTGTCGATGAAGCAGGTCGACCAGGAAACCGGCGAAGACATCTCGAAGAAGCAGTCCGAAGAGGGCAACGCCTCCGACGACGCGCCGCAGGGCGATTGATCGTTCTCGACGAGTAAATGAGATGGGGCGGGCCATTGGCCCGCCCCTCTTGATTCAAGGATACCTGCTCAGCGCTGCAGACGGCTGCCCTTGTAGAGCCAGGTGTCGGAAGCTTTCCGCGCGGTTTTGGCCTTGGGCGGCTTGTCGGCCAAGGTCTTGTAGGCGAACCACATGGTGGTGAAGGCGGCGGCGTGTGACATCTGGCGCAGCACCTCGTTGCTGTTGTTGTCATAGGTGTCGCAAACTGCGTGATAGCACGGATCGAGCTGTTCGCCCGCCGTGCCGCCATAGATCGCCTGCTGCTCCGGGGTCTTCAGCGCTTCGGCGCCGGTGAACAGGCCGCCCGCCGGAATGCCGGCATCGATGAACGGACCGTAGTCGGAGCGGCCGTCAAAAGCTGTCGGTTCGACCGGCAAGTGGCGCCATTCGAAGAAGTTGTTGAACACCTGTTCGATCACGTCCGAGCCGGCGGGGCCAGCGTCGGGTGTATCGGAGCCGTCGCCATCATAGACGAAGCGCACGAAGTTGGGCGAACCCACCATGTCGAAGTTGAGGTTCAGGTGGATGTTGGCAAGTTCGTCCGGCGTGAGGTTCAAGACGTAGTGCTCGGAACCCAGCAGGCCCGCTTCCTCGGCGCCGAACCAGATGAAGCGTACTTTGTTTTTGGGCCTGAGGTGATGCTTCTTCATGCGGAGTGCTATTTCGAGATTCATCGCCGTGCCGCTGCCATTGTCATTGATGCCCGGACCTTCGATGACACTGTCGAGATGGGCACCGACCACGACAACGCGGTCAGCTCGGCCACCCGGCAGTTCGGCAATCAGGTTCTTGGTGATCTTGATGGCCGAATCGGTGTCGGTCTTGATGCGCATGGTCACGGGGCCACCGCCTAGCGCTGCTGCAAGGGCTTCACCCAGTGCTGCCGTGGCGCCCAATGAGGGAATGTCCACCGGCCCACCGAGCGTACCAAACAGCAGCCCGTCGCGTCCGGGCTGACCTTCGTTCATGATGATGACGCCAGCGGCGCCCGCCGCCAGGGCATTCGCAGCTTTTGCGCCAAAGGTGCAGGTGCCGCGCTGGACAAGCGCGATGTTACCGGGCACGAAGCCCGCAAAATCCGCCGCCTCGCAACCACTGGTGCTGGTGCTGGCGGGAGCAGCGTCCGGCATCGGCACGATGAGATCGACGGCTTGCAGCGGCGCGGTCACGTCGCCGGGGCCAGAGTAATCCATCGTCGCGAAGTCGGTACCATTGACATAGGCCGTCGGCGTTGGCGCGGTCTGTTCAAGTTCCGAAGGAGTGAGCTCCTGGAAGAACGGGAACTCGAACGGTTGCTCGGTCACCGAAATGCCGGCCTTCATGAGTTGCTTCTTCACATACTGCAGCGAGGCTTCGTAGCCCGGCGTTCCCGAGGCGCGCGTGCCGCCATTGTCGTCGGCGACCTCTTGCAGGGCGGCCTGATGCTTGCGAACGTCCTTGACCTTGACATTGATGCCCGGAACGCCGCCCTCGTGGGACATGGCGTGGCCGCTGAGGCCCACTGCGAACAGCAGCGAAACGGCAGCCGCTGAAGAAAGTAATCCTGTATGCTTCATGATCGTCTCCCAATAGGGTCTTACCGCCCTGGGTAAAATGTGGACCGGAAAGTCACAGGGGTCAATCAATTCCGTAACCATGGATAAACGCTACAAATCAATAAAAAAGGCGCGGAAGCGAGCTCCCGCGCCGAACTTCAATTGCGATGACGCTAGAGCCGGAACAGCGTTAAGATTGCGCCTGTTGTGCTGTCCGGGCCAACGGTCTGCTGCGGAACGCCGATTTGCAGCACATTGGGCTTCAATGTCGACGTCTTGGCAAGCCTTTCGGTCGCCACGCGGCCCGCAAAGTTAGGGCTGCTGAATGTGACATTTCCCTTGCACTTGCCATTAAGCGTAAGAGTAAATATGGGCGTTCCGCTCACAGTCGCGGTTCCGTTGTTGATGATCACCGGAATTGGCAACCCTAGTTCATCATCGCCAAGCATCCAGTTGCCGTTCAGCGACTTGGTGCTGCACTTGGCTTCCGCAGCCCCCACGCTCGCCGCAAGTACTGCCGCCGCCAGAAATCAGTTTCTTCATGTCGTCCTCCATTGTGATTAGGCCCCCGCAGCGAGAATGAGCCGGAATCGCTGGGCCGTCAAGATTTCTAGGAATTCACTGATGCGGGAGCGGGCCAATGGCCCGCTTCTGCCATTGCCAGCCCCACGTCTGCGTCAATTACCGGCGAAAGAACGAGAAGACGGTAATGCTGCTACCGCCATCAAACGACACTTCCATCAGGTTGGGCTTGAGCGTGGAATTCGGACTGATTTTCTCGGTGGCAATGGTTGTCGGCAGTGTCGTCATGGCATCGGCGATCGTTCCCGTGCCCTTGCAGTTGTCGCCCAGTTTGAAGGTGATGGTGAGACCCTCGATTGTGGTTACCCCGCCGGATATGGAAACCGGAAAACCTTCTCCCGCCACATGCAGCATCCAGTTGCCATTCAGGGATTTCTTCGAGCATTTGGCTTCGGCGGCACTGAAGCTGGCGGCGGCGATTGCTGCGGCAAGGACGATTTTCTTCATGTCATTCTCCAAAAAAAATTGGCCAGGATTGGCCAGGGGTTCCAACTCAAAAACAGTCGGGCTTGGCGACTGAGCCACGGTGAGTGGCGCGGCTGGTAGCGCCCTTTGCACGAAACATGCCGCGTAAGTCTGTGATGCCAATCACAGTTGTCAGGTAGGGCGGGATATTACCCGCCCCGCTTCTGGTGTTTACAAATTGGGCTACCCTGTTTTGGAGCTTGTCCTGATCGCCAAAGCGCTTCGCACCTTAGCGGGACAAGCTTTTTGGCGGGTCAGTGGAAGGTGGCAATGTCCGCCGCCCACATCGACGGAAACCGTAAGGATATTGGGCTTCTTGGACGTGCCATGACACTGCCTTCGGCGGTAAAAAGGCTGGATAGGTCGTGCCGCCGGATCACGAGCTGCCCGTGCCACGGCAGTTCGCCTTGAGGGTGCCACGGTGAACTTGGCGGCCCCGAAATAAAATACGCCATTGGACACAATGGTCATTATCCCGATGTTTTTCCGCCAATATTCGTTTGCCACGTACCGTTAAGCGCCGCCTTCGAGCAGCCGGCTTCGGCTGATGTTGCGCAGGCCAGCAGGGCCGCCGCGCAGACAAGGTTCTGGTCATTTGAATTTCTCCTGGAAATTTCAATTTCGCGTTCACGGCGGCTATTTGCGCACAAGCCGGAAAGCTTGGAAGATGCCGCCCAAGATTGACGGCGAAGGACACATGGTTGGGCTTGGCCGACGACGCGTTGGGCACACGATCGGCGGTGACCACCGCCGAAACAACGGTGCCTGCCGACTCGTATTCGCCAATTCCGATGCAGTTCTTGCCCATCGATTTCACCCGCAGGAAGCTGCCGCCGCCGCAGATCGATAACCCCGCCGCTCATCGCAAATTGTTGGCCGCTTGGGCCAAGGTAAACGAACCAGGCTCCGTTCATGTTGGCCTTCGAGCACGCCGCCTCGGCGGCCCCGAAAGCTGAGCAGCAGCATCGCTGCCGCCATCATCGTTCTTTTCATCTTGCATTTCTCCGTTTCTAGGCGCCCCGGGGCTTCACTGTGATCAAGTCTTGCTTCGAGTGGCCGCGCGGGGGCTGTGCAGTTGCTGAATTGCATTCTCCATGCCCACACCAGGGACATGGCAACCAGACCTAGGGTATGCGCGAGAACCGCCACAGCAAGGCTTGCGGTCCGTACTGCACGCTGACGGTGATCAGGTTGGGTTTCGCCGATGACCCGGACGTGCCTTCCGATGACACGGTGCCCGGCAAGGTGTAAATAATTGGACCCGATATATTGGTGATCTTCACCGCCGCCGCACCCTTGCAGTTCGATCCGAACTTGGTGAACCTGATCTCCACAATGTCGCCAATCACGCCTCCAACGATCGTCGCTTTTCCACCGACGATGGGTGAAGGAAAGTTGATGCCGGGTAACGGCGGGTTGTTCTGAAATGAAATTGCCGTTGAGTGCGCTCTTCGAGCACGCTGCACTGCCCGCAGTGGCGCTGAGCGCAAGCACCGCGATTGCAACAAGACTTGTCTTCATGTGATGCTCCTTTAAGGAGCCCCCTCACACGCGGCAGATTGAACCGGTTCGCGGCAGGGGTCAAGGATTACGGCACCGGGATGGTGTATGTGTTTGAATGGCGCACTCTACCCCAGCGCGAAGAGCAGAAACCTCCCGCAATGAAATGCGGGAGGTCTTTAGAGCCTACTGGCGGGTCAGTATAAAGGGCTGAAAAACGCCGCCGCCCATATCGACGGAAGCGGTGAGGATGTTGGGCTTCTTCGACGTGCCGATGACGCTGCCTTCGGCCGTGTAGGAAACCGGATAATTCGTCATACCAGAAACAAAACTACCCGAGCCACGGCAGTTTGCCTTGAGGGTGTTCACCGTGAACTTGACGGACGTGTAGTAGAACACGCCGTTGGTCACAATGGTCGTGATCCCGAGATTTGCGCCGCCAAGGTTCATTTGCCACGTTCCGTTGAGCGCTGCCTTCGAGCAGCCGGCTTCAGCTGATGTTGCGCAGGCCAGCAGGGCCGCCGCGCCGATGAGGGTTCTGATCATGTCATTTCTCCTGGAAATTTCAGTTTCGCGTTCACGTCGGCTATTTGCGCGCCAGCCGGAAAGCCTGGAAGATGCCGCCCAAGTTGACGGCGAAGGTCGCCTGGTTGGGCTTGGCCGATGACCCGTTGGGCACACGGTCGGCGGTGACCACCGCCGGGAGAATGGTTCCGCCTGAATCGTATTCGCCAATTCCGATGCAGTTCTTGCCCATCGACTTCACTCGCAGAAAAATGCCGCCGCCCAGATCGATGACGCCGCCACTCATCGGTAAATTGTTCACCGGCCTGGGCCAAGGTAAACAAACCAGGCTCCGTTCATGTTGGCCTTCGAGCACGCCGCCTCGGCGGCCCCGAAGGACAGCAGAACAACGGCTGATGCCATCGCTATTCTTTTCATTGATTTCTCCATTTTTAGGCGCCCGGGGCATCACTGTGGCAAGGTAGTTTGAGTGGCCGCGACGGGGGCTGCGCAGTTCCTGAATTGATTTTCCACGGCCACACCAGGGCATGGAAACCGACCTAGGGTATGCGCGAGAACCGCCACAGCAGCGCCTGCGGCCCATATTGCACGCTGACGGTGATCAGGTTCGGTTTCGACGTGGCCCCGACTGTGCCCTCTGACGACACAAGGCCCTGCAGGGTATATGAAACGGCACCGAGAGATCGGTGAACTTCACCGCCGCCGTTCCCTTGCAGTTCGAACCGAAACTGGTGATCTTGATATCCACGATGTCGGCAATCAAGGCCGCCGATGATGGTGGTTTTGCCCGGATGATCGGCGAGGGAAAGTTGAGGCCGGGCGAGGCGGGCTGTTCGGAGATGAAATTGCCGTTCAGGGCGCTCTTCGAGCACGCTGCACTTCCTGCAGTGGCGCTGAGCGCGAGAACCGCGATTGCAACAAGACTTGTCTTCATGTGATGCTCCTTTAAGGAGCCCCCTCACGCGTTGCAGATTGAACCGGTTCGCGGCAGGGGTCAAGCGTCATGGCCGGGGAACTACCTTGGCGCGAAATACGAAAACCTCCCGCAACTTGATGCGGGAGGTTCGAGCGAAAAGCTATTTCGGTTCTACAGGCGCATCATATGCCACAGGACGCCGCTGCCGGCGCCATCTTCGAAGCCGAAGTTGAGCTTGCCCGGCTTGATGTCTTCATCGGGCTCGATCTTGTCGGCGCGGCTGGTGAAAATCACCGGAATGCCGTTGATGATAACCGTACCTTTGCAGGCCGATGACATGGTGTAAGTGCCGATCAGTGCGCCGCCGAACGTCATGTTGCCGTCGGCGAGAACCAACCGGTAGGCGGTGCCGCCGGTTTCAAACGCCCACAACCAGTCGCCGTTCATGGCGGACTTCGAGCACTTGGCCTGGGCGGCGGTTACGGAAGCCGCAAGAACCGCGGCGGCGATGATGAACTTCTTCATGATGTGTCTCCTTCGTTAAGCCCGCTTGTTTCCCTATTGGGAACATCTCGACGCCGCTTTTGCGCCATGGTGGCTGAACCGGAGATGAACTGCGTGTTGGGGCATGTTCAGTAGGCTGATAAAAGAATATTACGAAATGTTACGAAGTTCCGCCTGCGTGGCGCGATAGATATTCAGTAGACAGATTAAATTTTGCTTTTTGCGAATCTCTGCTTGGCCGCGCTATCGGCGAACCAACCGGAACGACCTGTAGGTGCCTGCCTCGTCGTAAGCGACGTCGAGAATGAGGGGCTTTCGCGCCGTGCCGATGACGCCGGCTTCGGCCGCCACGACGGCGTCGTAGGTGGCAGCAGCGCTATCGTCAAAATAGGTTCCGGCCCCGCGGCAATTGGCGCCGAAAGACGTGATCGTCAATTTGTCGTCGCCAAAGAAAAATACACCGCCGCTGATGATTGCCTCAAAACCGGCGTTGCCCAACAGGTGGATCCAATATCCGTTCAGGCTTGCGATCGAGCAGCCAGCCTGAGCGCCGGACGCAAGCAGGCACCACATGGGAGCGGCGAGAAGCAGTTTCTTCATCGTTACAATCCTCATGGCCGGCGTTGAAGCCGGAGGACAAGATAGACGAGCGTGTAGCTCAGGTTCACGAACAGCAGGTTGGGCTTCTTCGCCGAACGCCGCGATATTTTTTCGCTGACGATGGTGCCGAAGGCGACCGGGTTGCCATTGCGTTCAAACGTGACCTGGCCCATGCATTTCGTGCCGAAGCTTCTGACGATGATGACTTCGCCGCCGCCCAGATCGATTATACCGTTCGAAGCGGTCGCGGCGGTGCCGTTTCCGCCGGCAAGCGTATAGGCCCAGTTGCCATTGAGACTTGCCTTCGAACAGCGTGCCTCCGCCGCCACAAAGGATGTGGCAAGCAGGAGCGTGGTAACGATCAGCCGCATCACGGTCCTCCGGTTGGAGCTAGGGTTGACGGATGAGGGTGAGAACAATGAAGACACCGTAGTTTCCCATCACCATGAGCTGGTTTGGCTTGCCTTCGCCCTTCACCATTTCGCTTCGGAGGTCGGCCTTCATCTTGATGGTGTAGGGCGTGTTGCTCAGGTCTTTCACCGTCAGCGTGCCCTTGCCCCGGCAGTTCAGCCCGAACGACTTGATCTTCAACGTCATGATCCGCGAACCGGACGTGAGGACCATGAGAGAATTGTTGTTGATCCTGACGGGAATGCCCAGGCCACCGCTGTCGGATAACCACCGCCCGGCAAGGCCCGCCTTTGAGCAGCCGGCGTGGGCGTCAGATATCAGTGCGGCCAAAGCCGCCAGAGCCATGAGACATCGCTTCATGCGCCGCTCCTCCGGATGGACCTGGGCGCAATGCTGAACCCAATTCAATTATGCGTCAAGTCCCGTGGCCACTTCACCGGACGGACGTTACGCGAAGGGGTGCAAGCCGTGAACGCGGGCATAATCAAAACACTCCGCCCACGGACGAATAGAGGCGCTGGTGGTCGCCGCTTGCAGTGACGTGGCGGCGGCGGCGTTGCCGAGGTCGAGGCAGCGTTCGAGCGGCCAGGCTTCGTGAATGCCGAGCAGCATGCCGGCGAAAAAGGCATCGCCGGCGCCGACCGTGCCGGTGATGTGCCCGGGTGGCACGCGTACCGAGCCTCGCGCGGCGGTGTTGCCATCGCGCGCCACCGCCACGGCGCCATCGGGGTGATGGATGGCGGCGAGTTCGCCCACCCCCATGTCCAGCAGCTTGCGGCAAGCGGCGAGGGCGGCGGCGGCATTCAATCTGCCACCGGTGACGATCATATCTCCGGTGATCGCCTCGGCCTCGTGATCGTTGATGACCAGAATGTCGCAATGGGGCAGGCAGGGCGGCACGATGCGATGGATGATCGGCTTGGCGACTGGCACGAGTTCAAGGCAGGTCAGGAAGCCGCGGGCCTTGGCACGCCGGAAGAGTTCGGGCCACAACCCGCCCTCGTCCATGGCGCGCATCACGCCGGGGCTTCCGGCGTAGAACATCCTGGCGGAATCATCCGTAGGCAGAAGATCGTCGATGGCCAGCACATCGCTGACGCCGGGCTGGTGGAAAAACGTGCGGCGGCCATTTTCAGCCGACTGCATGACGTGGGTGTAGCTGGTCTCGACGCCGGGGCGCTCTGCGAGACCCGAAACATCGAGGCCGAGGCTTTCGGCACTTTGGCGGAGGATCGTTCCGTAGGTGTCCCCGCCGGTGGCGCCGATGAGCTTTACCGGAAATGGCGCCCCGAGCTTGACGAGGCCCGCCGCCGCATTGTGCGGCGGGCCGCCGGCTCCATAGTCGGTGCGCTTGATGAAGGACACGGTCTCTTCGGCGGGCCAGTGATCGACGGTGTTCACGACATCGAGGATCACCGAACCGGCAAGGACAATGCCCTTGCGGCTCATCCCTTGTGGCCTTCGAGCACCGCCTCGGTGATCACCAGGTCATCGGCCAGGGCGCGCATGGGCGAAATCTTCTTCTTGGCAAGTGTTGCGTGATAGCTCTTGACCGCGTCGGCGGCGGTGATCGAGCCTTCGATCACCGGGCGGAACAGCGCGAGCAGATCAAGCGGGCTTTCGGCCAGGTTGATCTTGCGGCCGAACAGCGCGACGCGGGCGCCGGCGCGCTCGCCCTGGGTCAGAAGCTCATAGGTGTCGCGGGTTGTTCCCGCCGAGCCGCCGAGAATGCCGACGACGATCGAGGAGTCATGGGAGGCGAGTTCCTCCAGCGCCTTCCTGCCGTTGAACGGCATCTTGAGGAACAGCGGGCGCTCGGCCGACGATTGCCCGGCCAAGAGGCGGATGATCGAGTCGTTGACGAAATGCGGCATCGCCTCGGGCGAGAGATTCTTCGGCGTGTTGGGATTGAAGATTTCGAGGAAGTGGCGAAAGCCGTGCTTCACGGCGTCCTCGCGGAAGCGGCAATAGGCTTCGGCCGAGGCGTAATCGGCATCGAGGATGTTGTTGAAGGTGACGGAGTAGAGGCCGAGGTCGCAGAACTTCTTGACCAGGGCCAGGTTGGCGGTGCGGAAAGGGCGTGATGGCTCCTTGGCATAGTTGCCGCCGCGCGGGTGCCAGATGTCGCTGGTGTCGTTGGCGCGAATGGCTGGCGTTGCCACGGATTTGGCGAAGACCTTGGCCTTGACCATCGGCTCGATGTTGCTGACCGAACCCAGCATGATATCAGCGAGCTTGAGGCGGACGATGTCGGCCATGTCGGACTGGAATTTGGCCACGGTGCGGTAGGGGCCCGCAGGCTTCCTAAGGTCGAGAGGGCCGGTGCCGGCCACACCGAAGGCGATGTTCGGATCCTTGGCGTCGGCGATGATGAAATCCCTGGGCTTGTACTTGCCCGCGAGGATGGTTTTGAGCTTCTGGTCGAGGCTTTTCATGGGGTTTTCCTGTGTTGCGGCGGACCTGATCGGACCACGGGGCAGGCAAAGTCAAGCGCTCCGCCTTGCTATTTTGGGCGGTGCGCTACACTATCCATGCATGAATACCATCGTGATGATCCCGGCGCTGGGCTGCGACGCGGCGCTCTATGGCGCGGTGATGGCGATGCTCGACTCGCGCGTTGCGCCACAGGTCATTGTGGTCAGCGAGACCAGCCTTGCGGGCTGCGTCGAAGCCATCCTGGCACAAGCGCCGGACCACTTCATCATTCTCGGCACATCGTTCGGCGGGCGGGTGGCGCTGGAGGTGGCACTGGCAGCACCGGAGCGGGTGAAAGGACTGGTGGTGATCGGTGCTTCCGCCGGGCCCGCTGCCGATCCGGCAATAGGTCTCCGCCGCAGCAAGCGGTTGCGCGATGGCGAGTTGGAGCAGGTCGCCGCCGAGATGGGAGCGATCATTTCGCATCTGCCCGGCCCCAAAGGCCCTGCCACCCGCGACAGCCTTCATTGCCATGATGCGGAGGCAGGGCGCCGAATTCATCGCACGGCAGTCGGATGCGCTGGCCCACCGCGGCGATCTATGGCCGAGGCTTGGCGAAATAAAATGCCCGGCCTCGATGCTGTGGGGAAAGCATGACCAGTTCTCGCCCGCCGCCGATGGCCTGCGCATGGCGTCTCTGATGCCCAACGGGCGCTATGTGGAACTTGCCGCATGCGGGCATTTTCCGACGCTGGAGTATCCCGACGAGACGGCGGCGGCACTGGTACATTGGCTGGAGGATGCACGGCTGCTCGGCAATCAATAAACTGGCGCAACTTTTCGCGCTCAACCGCTTTGCACTTGAGCGCCCGTTGCGCTAACGGCCTTTCAGTCCGGCAATGAAGAACCGAGGCGTTGAACCGTATTTGGTCATGCCGGCGTTCTGGCGGCCCTCCGTCAGTTCGCCGACGCGCACGGTGATGGCTTCCTCGAGCTCGGGAATCGACAGGCGGCCATCATCGCCATAGACGCTCGCGTCATCAATGATTGACAGCAGCGCTTCGGTGAAGGCGCCGTTTTCCCATTCCCGGCTTTCGAGCAAATCTTCGCGGCCTTGCGACGATGCGAACATGACAATTCCCGCCGTGTCCTGGGCCATGTCGTTGGCGGCCCGGCTCATGTCGACAACGCCGGTGATGCCAGCACCCGAGCGGCAGGTGTCCATCATCAGCACAACGCGGCCGGGGATTGCCGCCAAAGATTTGCGGATGAGGCGGCCCGCGACGGCGCTGGCTTCGAGGAGGTCCGGGTCCATGGTGGCGTCGGCTGAGAGATAGTAGAAATCATGGGCGGCGTCGGTCATGCCGTGGCCGGCGAAAAACACCAGGGCGGTGTCGTGTTCCGACACATTCTTTTTCAGCAGGGCCAACTGCTTTTCGATGGCGCTCTTGGTGGCGTCCCGGTCGGTCAACGTGGTGATCTCGACCTTTTCGTAGAACACGCCGTCCTGCGACTTGAGCACGGCGGCGAAGTCGTGCGCATCCTTGGCGGCGAAGTTCAAGCGCATGGCGGCGTCTTCATAATCGCTGACACCGACGAGGAGAGCGACGAGCCTGCCCTTCTTCGGCTCATTCGAGGCGCCCTTCCACTTGACCGCCATGGTGGCGGCAACACCTGGCTGGTCATCAATGAAGGCGATGATCGACAGTTCGGCATCGCGTGGCGGCACGGCGACGGAAAGTTCCAGTTCTTCGCCCAATGGATAGGCGCTAGTTTCAGAAACACCACGGGTGGCGATGGGCCGGCCATCGATGCGGGCTTCAATGCGTGTCACCTCGCGGCCGGTTGGCGAGGCGAGCAAATAGGTGAGGGTCAGGTCGCGGGTTTTGGTTTCGATCACCCGGTCTTCGCCGACGATGGAGATGGTCGCCGGAAGCAGGGCTTCGACTGGCTGTTGATCGGTGGACGCGCCGGACGCGGCGTTGGCCTCCTCCAGTGCGCCGGCTTCGTTGCGCAGCGTCAGCACACGCCCGACAATATCGGGGCGATAGAATTTTTCGCGAAAGCGCGAGGCGGGATAGAAGGTGGGGGCGTCGGTCCAACTCTTGCCGTTCACCACCCAGCCGATCAGATCTTCGCCGCCGGGCGACGCCGTGTAGTAACCCGATGGCGTCCAGGCAATCCAGCGTTTCGAAGCGCGATGCATGAACAGCGACAACAGCGGTGCGCCATCGGCCATGCGATACCAGCGGATGGTGCCATCGCCGAAGGCCGCCAGCGCCAGCTTGCCATCGCCCGAGACGTTCGCTCCCCAACCTTCGGCGGGGGCGGGCTGGCGCCAGAGCATGCCGCCTTGCGGGTCGAAACGGATGAGATAGCCGGATGTGGCGTGCAGGAAACTTTTTTTGTCGGGGGCAATCGCAATGGCGTGGGAGAAATCGCTGGGGAACATCGGCATAGGGCCGCCGTTGAGTGTTGGTTCGGCTGTGTCTTCCCAGTTGGTGATGCTGAATGATGTGGTATCGGGCTTCAGGAATCCAACGGGCGCTTCAGGCGATGGCGAAAGCTTTAGTTTCGTAGCGTCGAACAGCCACGGGTCGTTTCCGGCATAGTCGGCCTTGAAGCGCACCGAGTTGCCGTCCGCCGACACAAGGAAATGATCGCCGAGCTTGTTGCTCATGTCGGCCGCCACGGGGCCGATGAACAGCGGGTTGCCATCGACACCAACAATCGAAGGATCGCCGGATGTGAAGATCGCGCCTGCGGGTTTCGTTGAAACAAGATCAAGGACATTGCCCTGGGTCGCGGTCAACACACGCGCCGGTGCTGTCCCCCGGTTGTCGAAGGCATAGACCTGGAACTTGTCGAGTGCGGCATCGTAATAGGTGCCAGACGCAAAGAGCGTTTCACCATCGGGCGACCAGGTGAGCTGGCCCACGTCGCCAAAGCCCGCGAATGACAAATCGGGATGTGGGAGCGGCTTGAACTCCGGCAGTGACAGGATGTCGATGCGCGGTTCGCCCTTGTAGCCGATGGCCAGACGGCTGCGGTCCGACGACACTGAAAGCGACAGGGGCAGGGCGTTGTGCGGAAGTGCTGCCCTGGCAAGGGTACGGAGGTCCATGTCGTAGATCCGCACGGTGCCATCCTCGGCGGCGGTGTAGAGTAGGCCTTGGCCATCGAAGTCGACGTCCGTCACCTGCCGGTAGTCACCGAATGTCGTGTCGCTCAAGGGCTGGCCGGTGAACGGCGCTTTCCACAGATGGATGCCCTTGTTGACGAGTCCCGCTGCGAGGTATTGGCCATCGGGCGAGAACTCGATGTCCTGAATGTTGTCGGCGAGCGGGCCCGTGCGGGTGACGATGTCACCGGTCACGGTGTCGAAGATGTAGAGATAGGCCTTCTTGCCATAGGCGTCATCGTCACCGCTGGGGCCGCCAGTGGCCAGCAGGCGGCCATCGGGCGAAAGTGCCGCTTCGCGGGTTTCGGCACCCATATTGTCGTTCACCGGTGGACGGAACACTTTGAGAAGTGTGCCATCGGCAGAATTCCACAAACGAACGGTGCGATCCGACGAGGCGGTTGCGAACAGCTTGCCATCGGCGCTGAAGGACGCCGAGAAGGTAGCGGCAATGTGCATGCCCGCTTCGATGCGCAGGAACGGCTTCGGCGATGGCGGTGCTTCGGCGCGAGCCAGCGTTGTTGCAATGACCAGGCCGAATAAAAAGGTAAATGCGCGCATAGGCCACGATAACCTGCGCCCCGCCGATTGCAAATCGGCTTTACCTGAGGCTTGCGATGTATTCGGCGATGGCCTTGATGTCGGCTTCGGGAAGCTTGGCCAAGTTTCTTTGCACAGCACCCATGCCGCCCGCCGACAGCTTGTCAAAACCCAGCAAGCCGCCATTGGCGAAAGCCAGTGCCAGATCGTTCACGTCCTTGTAGCGGCCACGGCCGATCAGGTCGCGGAGCGAAGGCACCCTGCCTTCGCCTTCGGGATGGGCCCCGCCGGCGAACTTGTTGGCAGCGCTCTGCAGCATGGCGAAATTGCGTGGCGTGTGGCACTCGTTGCAATGGCCAGGGCCGTTGACGAGGTAGGAACCACGGTTCCAGCTTTCGGATTGCCCGGCCTCGGGCGCCCACGGCGTCGTGTCTAGGCCAAGGAGTTTCCACAGTCCAATGCCGCGGCGGATGACGAAGGCCACGGGGATTTCGGCGGGCTTTCCGGGCGAGACGACCGGCTTGAGCGTGCCCAGATAAGCCTTGATGTCGAGGACATCTTCGGTCCGCATATGGGCATAGGAAGTATAAGGCAGGGCAGGAATAATGTGTGCACCTTGGGGCGAAATGCCCCGCTGCACGGCATTGACGAACTGGATGTCAGTCCATGAGCCAAGGCCCGTTTCAGCATCGGGCGTCAGGTTGGGCGGATAGAATGTGCCGATCGGCGTCTTGAACGGCGCGCCACCGGCTGGTGAGGCGGCATCGACATCCTTGAGATCGGGTCCGGGCTTGTGGCACGAATGGCAGCCGGCGATGTTGTACATGAGTTGGCCGTTGACCGGATCAGCCTGGTGCTGGGGCAACGCCGCAACATCAAGTGGGCGCGGCGCGCTCAACAGCCAGAACGCAACCAGACCCAGCGCTGCGAGCAGCGCCAGGACCAGCAGATTGCGCTTGGAGAATACAGCCAGCAGCTACTCCTTCGGCTTCTGGAATTTCTCGTGGCATCCCTGACAGGACCCGCCCAGTGCCCCGAAGGCCGCCTTGAACGATGCGTCGTCGGTGGCAGCGGCCACCGGCCCAATCGCCGCGCCATAGGCTTTGCCGGCTGCTTCCCAACCCGCCGTGTCGGTCCAGATTTCAGCCTTCGCCCGGGTTGCCAGTGTCTCGCCTTGCTGCGTATCTGCTCCCCAGAAGGTAGCCCAGCCGGAGCAAGCTGCTCCTGACGCATCGACTGCGGCCTTGACGGCGGCGGCATCGAACGGCTTCTCGCCCTTCACCATTGGCACCATGACACCCATCATGGCGCCATTCGACTTCATGCAGGCCTGACGGCCCTTGATCGCATCATCGGCGGCGGCATAGGCCATGGTGACCCCAAAGCCCATAATGATCGCGCTTCCTGCAACGCTTTTCAGCAATTTTCCGAACGGCATCAAACTCTCCTCCGCCAGCGTGGTGATTTGGGGGAAACCCCCGCATGATCAATACGCCACAACTACAGGTACAATTTCATCACAATAAATTGTGATTGCATAGGGGGGACCAGCGCTTTTCGGTGTTGACACGAAAAAGGCGCATGAGCGCCGCCCGCCCCCCACAGTCCAGTGGCACAAAGCGTGCATTGGCCCATGAACGGCAGATGAATACCGGATTGGCACGGCGTTCAGACATAATGGTTTAGGCTTTTCTTAGGTTGAACGCGGTAGAGTCCTTGGTCAACAAAGTGACAAACAAAATTCAGGTGGACGTCATGAACGGACTGCAAAACTCAGCGCAAGGCCAGACACGCGGCACACGTTCGCGGCTCAGCCCGGAGATCAACGAATTCCTGCATATGCTTGATGCGCTGGAAGGCCAGTTGCAGGTCAAGGACGCCAAGACGGCTTCAAAGAGCTGAGAACACATCAAGCGTGATCGACACCGGGCGGGTTTTCCCCGCCCTTTTGCTTGGCTCAGGCGGCGAGCCTTTCGAGGGTTTCGCGGATCACCCCGCGCAGGTGATCGACCAGCACTTCAATCTCGCGGCGGCTGCTGGCTGCTTCGAGCCGGCAGGCGGCGAGGCTCAAGCGCGGGGCGGCGAAAGTGCGGCCAATCGATTTGAGGCGGAAGGCATAGGTTTTCAGATTGGCGTAGTCGCGGCGATCGGCCATGGCATCAATGGCCGCCATGCTGGTTTCAATGTCCTGGCAAGCAAGGTTAATGAGTTCGCGCCACACCAGATCGTCGATGCCGGTTCTGAGTTCCATGACTTTGGAACCTTGAACCACGGGCTCACTGGCCAGAGGTGCCGTCATCTGCCGGGCCGGGGTCCAACTCAATGCCTGGTGTACAGCGGCGTGAAGCTCGCTTTTGTTGGTGGGTTTGGGAAGCGCAATGTCGAAGGTTTCGTTCCACGAGGCCTGTTGCGAAGCATCGGCAAGGAAGGCCGACAGCGCCATCAATGGCGTGCCGCAACGCTCGCCGCCCATGCGGCGGATCGACTTGGCGGCGGCAATGCCATCCATGATCGGCATTTCGATGTCGAGAACGATAAGATCGAAGTCCTGTTCGGCGGCCAGGCGGACGGCCTCTTCGCCGTGAATGGCAGCTTCAACTTCGCAGCCCATGCCTTTCAGCATGGCGGTGGTGACGATGCGCACCGGGTCGCAATCTTCAGCAAGCAACAGGCGCGGGCGATTGCCCTCAAGCGTGCGCAATGCCATCGGCCTTGAAACGCTGCTCATTTCGCCGTCCAGCATCTTCGTCCAAACATCAAATCACCCACGCCGCAGAGATTAGGTGGGCGCTGGTTCCCAAATGGTGACTGGAAACGGCAAATGCCGCCGATAGCTAACGAGCGCTTAACGGGGGCCTATTTGGTGCCGAACATGCGGTCGCCTGCGTCGCCCAGCCCCGGCACGATGTAACCGTGGTCATTCAGGTGGCTGTCGATGGCCGCAGTGTAAACCGGTACGTCGGGATGGGTTTCGGCGATGTGCTTGATGCCTTCGGGGGCCGAAAGAAGGCACACAAGCCGAATGTCCCTCGCGCCCTTTTCCTTCAGCCGCTTGATGCCATAGGACACGGAATTGCCGGTGGCCAGCATGGGATCGACGACGATCACCCGGCGTTCGGCAATATCGTCGGGCACCTTGAAATAATACTCGACGGGCTGCAACGTCTTGGGGTCGCGATAGAGGCCGATGTGGCCAACCCGCGCCGAGGGCATCAAGTCGAGCATGCCCTCGAGCAGGCCATTGCCGGCCCGGAGGATCGACACGATCACCAGCTTCTTGCCCTTGAGGATGGGAGCTTCCATTTCGGCGAGCGGCGTTTCGATGATCTTGGTGGTCATCGGCAGGTCCCTTGCCACCTCATAGGCCAAGAGCAGGCTGATCTCATGCAGCAGCTGGCGGAACACCGCCGAAGGGGTTTTCTTGTCGCGCATCAGGGTGAGCTTGTGCAGCACCAGCGGATGGTCGACGACGGTGAGGTTTTTCGGGCGATCGGCTTGCGGCATGGGGCATGTCCTGACTTGCAGTTGGCGGCATTGTCGCGGGGCGGCCCCCGAAACTCAAGGCTTAGCGGCGTTCATCCACCGATTTGATGCATGACGGCGGCGAGGGCCGTCTCGAAGGCCTGAAGATCGGCGGCAGACCCTGCCGTCACCCGGATGCAGCGGTTCAGGGGTGCAACGCCCGGCATGCGCACGAAAATGCCTTGGGCGATCAGGCCATCGAGAATGGCCTTGGCGCGTCCGGGGCCGCCGCAATCAATGGTCACGAAATTGGTGGCGGAGGCAAGTGGCAGGAGACCGGCGTTGCGGGCGATAGCGGCGATGGCGGCCTTGCCCTGGTTTGTGAGGCGCAGAACATTTTCGAGATGTGTCTGATCAGCAAGTGCTGCAATCGCCGCTTGCTGGCCAATCCGGGTGACGCCGAAATGGTTGCGCACCTTGTCGAAGGCCTCGATGGTGACGTGGTGGCCGATGGCGTAACCGACCCTCAGTCCCGCCATGCCATAGGCTTTCGAGAAGGTGCGGAAACGCAGCACCTGGGGGTTTTCGACATCGAGTGGCGGCAGTGTTCCATCGGGGGCGAATTCGCCATAGGCCTCGTCGATGAGCAGCAGGGTTTGTGGCGGAAGCCCGTCGATCATCGCGGTGATCGCCTCTGCCTTCCACCAGCTTCCCATCGGGTTGTCGGGATTGGCAAGATAGATGAGGCGGGACTTCTCGCGCCGGGCAAGATCGAGCAACGCGAATGGGTCTTCGCGGTCATCGGCATAGGGCGTGGTCACCAGCCGCCCGCCGAAACCGTAGACATGAAAATTGAATGTCGGATAGGCGCCGAGCGAGGTCGCAACACTTACACCTTTTTCGACGAACAGCCTGACGGTGACGCCGAACAATCCGTCGATGCCTTCGCCCACTGTGATGTTGCCGGGCTCCACGCCATGGTGGCGGGCAAGGGCCTCTTTGAGGGCGTGGATTTCCGGATCGCAATACATCCAGATTTCGGATGAGGCCTTGGCGATGGCGGCAATAACCATTGGCGAAGGCCCGAAGACATTCTCGTTGGCGCCGAGCCTGGCCGCAAAGCCCGCACCGACGCGGCGCTCAAGCGCTTCCGGGCCGACGAAGGGAATCGAGGACGGAAGGCTTTCCGCCAATGGCGTGAATGGCGGCGGCAAACGGTCGTTCGTCACGGATACTGACCGGCCAGGAACAGCGACGAATACGTCGTCGCGTCTGCGACCTTGGGCAGCAAGGGCAAGCCGAAGATTTCCGAGAGCGATTTGACATAGGACAGGTGGTCGACTTCGACATCCGATGCGAAGCCCTGTTTCACGCCCGGGCCAATTGCCAGAAACGGTATCCGGCGGGTCACACGGCCTTCATCCCAGATAATGAAGATCACCGCCTTCTTGTCCGCAACCCAGGAGATGAGTTTCGGCATGCGTTTTTCCAGCCAGCGGTCACCGGCGCGAATGCGGCTCGGGGCGCTGCATTTGTCGTGCATGTTGTTGCACTGATTGGGGGTGATGAACACATAGTTTGCCATGGTGTTGGCGTCGAGATCACCCGAAAGTGCTGACAAGGGCTTATGGTGGGCGGCGCAGTAGGCGTTGTTCTTGCGTGGCGGGTTGCCGGAGATATCCTGGAAGTACACAAAGGGATTGTGTCTCGCCACATAGCGCCCTGCGCTGTTGATAGGGCATGCTCCTGTCTCGTCGCTGAGGCCCTGCTGGTAGGATATCCATGTGGGCTTGACCGGCCAGTCCGACTGGTCGAGCATGCGGATCAGGTGCGCTAGGCTCGCCGTCGAATTCCTGGCTGACGGATCATTGCTGGTTTCAAACGTGTGATCAAAGAACTTTCGGGTGCCGGCCTGCATCAGCATGTAGTGCGGCTGGCTCGGCAAGCTCAACGGCAGAATGTCGTTGAAGTTCCTGGCGCGCGCGGCAATTGGCATGAGCTTCTTGTTGATGTAGGGCGCGTCGCGGGTGTTGCCGTAGACGCGCCGTGCATCCTGGTTTTCCATGGCAATGACGATGACATGCTCGATGGCGCCGGCGCGGGCTTCTCTTGCCGGCAGGGTGAACAGCAAGACGGCAATGAACGCGATGGCAAGGCGAGGCATGGCTTCACTCCGCGAAGAAGACGATTCCAGCAGGACTCAATCGTACCGGCCGCAGTCTAGGGAACCGTGACTCCGTCTGGCAAGGCCAAGTTTTTTGAACTCAGGCTCAGACGAGATATTTCCCGAACCACGCCAGGGTGCGGTCCCAGGCGAGTTTTGCGGCGGCTTCGTCATAGCGCGGTGTCGAGTCGTTGTGGAAGCCGTGGTTGGCGCCGGGATAAATATGCGCTTCGTAAGTGTTACCGTTGGCCTTGAGTGCGGCCTCGTAGGGCGGCCAGCCTTCATTGATGCGGGTATCGAGCTCGCCGTAGTGCAGGAGGATCGGCGCCTTGATGCGCGGGACATCTTCGGCCTTGGCCTGGCGGCCATAGAAAGGCACGGCGCAGGCCAATTCGGGATAGGCAACCGCCGCGGCATTGGACACGCCGCCGCCATAGCAGAAGCCGGTGATGCCAACCTTGCCGTTCACCGCCTCATGGGCCATCAGGAACTCGATCGCCGCAAAGAAGTCGTTCATCAGTTTTTCGGGATCGACCTTCTGCTGCAGTTCGCGTCCCTTCTCGTCGTTGCCGGGGTAACCGCCTTGGGAGGTCAGCCCGTCCGGCGCCAGGGCAATGTAGCCCGCCTTGGCAACGCGGCGCGTTACATCCTCGATGTAGGGGTTGAGCCCACGGTTCTCGTGTACAACGACGACCGCGCCAATTTTTCCGGCCGCCTTGGCCGGGCGAACCATGTAGCCGCGCACTTCGCCATGGCCCTTCGGCGACGGGTAGGAAATGTACTCGGCGACGATATCCGGATCGGTGAAGGCAATCTGCTGGGCCATCGCATAGTCGGGCGACAGCGAAGCGAGGATCGAAGCGGCGGTGACACTGCCAACCGCGAACACGCCGGCGCGTTCCAGAAACTCGCGTTTGGTGATGCGCCCGTGGACATAGAAGTCATAAAGTTCAAGCAGTTCCGGAGCAAAATCCTTCGCGGTCAATCGGGTCATTGGTGCGTTCCCTTCCCATGCATTGCCATCGCCAACACTAAGACGTACGAGAATGCCCGTTCCGTCGCGTGACCGGTAGATCATTCTGGGTCTGGCAGCGAATCTTCCTTCGCAACCCTTGCCTGACCAACAATGCCGGGTGAATGCTGGATCGCAAGCCTTGGGGACCGGTCCAATGTAAACGCTTTCAATTCGCCGTGCCGACTTCATGATGGTGCTGGCCTATGCGACGGATCTCGCCACCGGGCAGTCGCGGGACTTTGCGTTAAGGTCATGCGTTCTGGCGATGCGCCTGGCCGGCAAGTTGGGCCTCGACACCGACGGCAGGCGCGAGGTCTAAGCCCAGTATGGCGCCTACCTCGGCGACTCCGACGGTACGTTCAAGGCCGAACTGCAGTATGTCGCCGCCAATGGCCAGGGCCGGGTCATCGGTGTCCATCGCAACACCGGAACGCGGGGCGGCAAGAAGCTCAACTCGATGTGCTGCATCACTTTCGAAGTGAAGGATGGCAAGATCATCTCAGGCAAAGAGCACTTCTTCGACCTCTACAACTGGGACCAGTTCTGGTCGTAAGCACCACCGGGAGCGGCGCAATGCGCCGTTCCCCATCCCGGCACCGTAAAGCCTGAAATCTCTTTGGGGTCCAGACCCAAAAAAGTTTTGCCTGGTTTCGACCGCGGCCTGTTGCATGTGCGTTGTTTGAGTCCGAACCCTGGTTTGTTGATTAGATACTTCTGAATTGCTCTCACTACGCCTCAAATCACAATGCTGCCCGGCGAATGCGGACCTAGACAAGCTTCGGAAAGCGAACTAGGTTCCGGTGCGGAAACGGATCGAAAAAATATGAAGAACGAGCCGTTCCCATGGGCTTACCCCAGACATCGTCAAAGCATTATGCAATTGGGAGGACTACCTATGCAGAAGTTAAACAGAAGGCTGGTTATCGGCAGTGCGTTTGCGCTGTCGCTCATGTCAACGTCTGCCTTTGCGGCGGACAAAATTCTGGCCTCGGTACCGGGCCTCAGCTTCCCCTTCTTTGTCCACATGATGAACGCCTTCAAGGCGGAGATCGTCAAGCAGGGCTACGAAGCCATCGAAAGCGATGGCCAGGTTTCCTCGCCCAAGCAGACGGCAGACGTCGAAGCCGCCATTACCCAGGGTGTGAAGGGTATCGTAATCAGCCCGAATGAAGTCGACGCCATGGCGCCAGCTCTGCAACAGGCCGTCGAAGCAGGCATCCCGATTGTAACCGTTGATCGCCGCGTGCCATCGGTCGAAGGCATTCTCGCCCATGTGGGCGCCGACAATGTCAAGGGCGGCGAAGCTCAAGGCAACCTCATCGTCGCGATGTTCCCCGATGGCGCCACCATTATCAATTTGCAAGGCCAGTCGGGTGCTTCGCCTGCCATCGACCGCAACAAGGGCCTGCACAACGTGCTCGACGGCATGGCCGACAAATACAAGATCGTCTTCGAGCAGACGGCAGGCTTTGCCCGCGACAGGGGCCTTTCCGTGACCGAAGCCGCACTCTCAGGTCTCGCCGAGGCACCGAAAGTGATCGTTGCCGCCAATGATGACATGGCGCTGGGTGCCATGGAAGCCGTGAAGGCCCGTGGCCTCAGCGGCATCGTCATCATCGGCTTCGACGCCCTGCCGGAAGCTCTGGCCCAGGTGCGCGACGGTGGCCTCACCGCCACCATCGAGCAATTCCCCGGCCAGCAGAGCGCACTTGGCGTGCAGACACTCGTCAATTTCCTCAAGGATGGCACCAAGCCCGCCGAAAAGGTTCTCCTCCTGACGCCTGTTGCAGTCACCAAGGACAACCTGAACATCGCCGAACGCCTCGGCGAAGTGAAGTAAGCCAGTTGCAACGAGCCTCCGGCCGGGTGAACAGCCCGGCCGGCAAGCATTTGCGATGACCAGTGTATCAAATACGCCAGTGCTGCTGCGCATGGCCGGGATTTCCAAGTCTTTCCCCGGTGTGAAGGCACTTGAAAACGTTGACTTCGAAGTCGGGGCAGCGGAGATCCATGCCTTCCTTGGCGAGAACGGGGCCGGCAAATCAACGCTGTTGAAGATCCTCTCGGGAGCACAGGCGCCCGAACTCCGGCGCTATCTCGTTTGGCGGCAGTCAAGTGAGCTTTGCCAGTCCGCAGGCCGCGCAAGCGGCGGGCATTGTCACCATCTACCAGGAATTCACGCTGGCTCCCGACATGACAGTGGCCGAGAATGTCTTTATCGGCCGCGAGCCCGGATCGCGCTTCTTCATCAGCCGCAGGCAACTTGAGGATCAGACCGAAGTTCTGTGCAAACGCATTGGCCTCGATCGCAGCCCACGCGCTCTGGTGCGCGATCTTTCGGTGGCCGAGCAACAGATGGTGGAAATTGCCCGGGCACTGTCGATGAAGTCGCGGTTGATCGTGATGGACGAGCCGACCAGTGCTTTGAGCCGCACCGAAGTCGAGAAGCTGTTCTCGATCATCCGTGGCCTGAAGCGCGAGGGCATCTCGACAATCTTTGTGACCCACCGGCTGGACGAAGTCTTTGAGATCAGTGATCGCTTTACGGTGTTGCGTGATGGCCGCCATGTGGGCACAGGTGCGGTGGCCGAGACCAGCATGGACGGCATCATCCGCCTGATGGTGGGCCGTGAACTGGGACTGCTGGCGCCGCGCGGCAAGTCCTTTGTCACCCCGGAGGTTGCGCTAGCCATCGAGCAATTGTCGCGCCGCCGTAAAAGCACCGATTCAAGTGCCATCGAATTGCATAGTGTATCGCTGTCGGTAAACAAGGGCGAGATTCTTGGAATTGCCGGACTGGTGGGCGCTGGCCGTACCGAAACGGCGCGCGCCATCTTCGGCGCCGATATGTTTGACTCAGGCCGCGTTCTGATTGCTGGCCAACCTGTCGGCATCACCTCGCCGCGCGACGCGATTTCCCATGGCGTAGGGCTCGTTCCCGAGGACCGCAAGCAGCAGGCGCTGTTCCTCGCACTTGCCATCCGCACCAACTTATCGATCGCCGCACATGACCGCATTACGACCAAGAAGGTTTTCATCAGTGGCGCCAAGGAAGACGCGCTGGTCGAGGAATACCGCAAGCTGCTCAATATCCGCATGTCCTCTGGCGACCAGCTGGTGGGCAATCTGTCGGGCGGCAATCAACAGAAGGTGGTGCTTGCGCGCTGGCTGGCGCTCAGGCCAAAAGTATTGATCGTCGACGAGCCGACGCGTGGAATCGATGTCGGTGCCAAGGTCGAAGTGCACAATCTGCTGTTTCAGATGGCCGAGACTGGTATCGCCATCATTGTCATTTCGTCCGAATTGACAGAAGTGCTGGCGCTCGCTGACCGCATCGTCACCATGCGCGAAGGCCGGGTGACCGGCGAAGTGATGCGTGACAACGCGACGCAAGAAAATCTCATGACGCTGATGACCATTGGTTCGAAGCGCGCAGCTTGACAAGGAACGCTGATGACTGACGCTGTAGCACGGCAGGCAGACAAGGGCTTCGATACCTTTTCCTTTCTGGCGCGATTTGCGCCGCTGATCTTCCTGCTGCTTCTGATGCTGGTGTTTGCAATCATCGAACCACGCTTCTTCACGCCTCTCAACCTGTTCAACGTCATGCGGCAAGTGTCGATCGTAGGTTTGCTGGCGATCGGCATGACCTTCGTCATTCTGACTGCGGGCATTGACCTCTCAATTGGGTCGCTGCTGGCGTTTGCAGGCCTGGTGGCGGCTGCCGTCGCCAAGGGTGGCATGCAGGACCGCTTCACCGTCGGCGACGAAACCATTGGCTATGGCTGGCCACTCGCGGCTCTTGCGGCCATAGCCGTCGGCCTCATCGGCGGCACCTTGCAGGGTGTGGCGATCACCAAGCTCAAGGTTCCGGCTTTCGTCGTGACTCTGGGCGGCATGTCGGTGTTCCGCGGCGCTGCCTTGCTGTTTGCGTCGGGTGGCCCGATCTCCGGCTTTCAGCCTGACTTCGCGTGGTGGGGCCAAGGCAAGATTTCCCTGGTACCTGTGCCGGTCATCATCTTTCTCTTCTGTGCGGTGATTGCCCATATTGTGCTGCGCTACACACGCTATGGCCGCCGGGTCTACGCGGTCGGCGGCAATCCCGAAGCTGCCCGGCTTGCCGGCCTGAATGTCACCGGCATTATTTGCAGCGTTTACGTCATCATGGGTTTTTTTGCCGGGCTTGGCGCCTTCGTCCTCGCCGCGCGCTTGAACTCGGCGGAAGCCGTCGCCGGCACCGGCTATGAACTGACCGTCATCGCCTCGGTTGTCATCGGCGGTACCAGTCTGTTCGGTGGAGCCGGTTCGATCTTCGGCACAGTCATCGGCACCATCCTGATCGGTGTGCTGCTCAATGGGCTCGTCCTGATGAACGTCAACTCCTACATCCAGCAGATTATCATCGGTGTTATCATCGTGCTGGCTGTGGCCTTCGACACCTTCGCCAAATCCCGCCGCCGCAAGGCTTGAAGAACCTCCTTCAATTCGGCCTTGGTTGATTGTTTTGGCAGAAAGTTGGCCGGTGCAGCAATATAGGACATGGCGTGAACTGGTTCCGGCATCTCTGACCGCATCGCTTGCGGCAATGCGAAAACGCACCCATGGCGACCTGCCCCTGAAGATTTCCTCCAAAAGCAATTAGAGTCCGGCCCAACGGTCCCGGTAACCGGCCGCGCAGATTCCCAAACTACCGCTGCGGGCCGGCTGCAATGGCGTCTTTGATGAGGCCGACGAGCGCCGCTGGCGCGGGCATTTCTTCGGTGATGTAGGTGAGTTTGGCATCCGGCTGGATGAGATAAACGCGCGCATCGTGGACATCGATGCCCTCACCACGGCCTCCCATCAGATCGAGAAGCGAAATGAGGTCGCCTGGCCGTGGAATGATTGCTGTCCACCTTTCTCCTGCCCCGAATTGGACCAGCCAACCAGAAAGTGTCTCCGGAGTATCGCCGATGGGATCGACGCTAATAGATAGAAGCGAAACGTCGAGCCCCTCAGTCTTCAGTCGCCGTTGGGCTTCCTGGAAGATAGCGCCTTGCAGCGGGCAAGTTGTGCTGCAGCCTGTGAACATGAACTGGGCCAGCGTCCAGCGACCTTCAAGCATGGCCCGCAAGTCGGTGCTGCTGCCGTCGTTGGCAAAGACGGTCAGGGCGGGAAATGTCCGGGCTGGACGGATGCGACCAAATGGCAGATGTCCACCGTCGACCTCCCCTCCTTCCGGCAACACTGGAAGCGGTGGTGGCTCGCGGGTAATCAAGAATGGCGCTGCCGCGACTGCAATAAATGCTAGTAGCAGAAAAGTCGGCCACTGAAGGGGATACCTCATCGGCGGCTCACGAAGCTCCACAAGGCCGCGCAGGTGGAATCCGGCATTTCGTAACGTGGCATTGTGCGCGAAATCTGAACAAGGGCCGGGTCCAAGCCATCGCGCAACAAGGTGCAGAAACTCTCTTGGTTGTATTGGGTCGCCGGTCCGCCACGCCTTGTCTGGAGATTTGTGAGTGATGCAGCTGTGAGTGGCGAAATAACGCGCCGTGTCGCGCCGTTTCCGCTCGCGGCATCGTGGCAGTTTCTACATCGCGTGGTGCTCACCGGCAATTGCCAATCATGGCCTGATATCTGCGCCGCCAGTGGCAGTTGACCATGATAGTAGGCGAGGCCCAGGAGCCATGAACCCTTGAAAGTGGCAACTGCTGCTAGCGCGACCAGCACGATCGTCGCAAGAATCAGCCAGCGGCGGCCGAGTTGGGCCTTGGGCACTTGCCGCATCCGTCAAGGCTTCTTTTCAATCTGGAGCAGGAACCGGACCAGATTTTTCATGTCGCGCCTGGTGATTTTCACCTTCGTGTGGGCGCGGATGGCTTTCCTGAGTGTCGATGCCGATCCATTGTGCAGATAGGGTCTTGTTCCCCAAAGCCCGCGAAGCGTTGGAATATCGATGCCGGTGAGTGGGTCTCCGAGGCGATTGCCCGAGTCGGGCGTGATGGTGCCCACATCACGAAGAGCCGAAGCATCGCTGCTGGCCGTCAGTGCGTTACCGGCATGGCACCTGGCGCAACCGCTACGCTTGAATACGCGCTTGCCGAGCAGGGCAGCGTTGGTCTGGGTGCCATCGCTCTTCCGGAAAGGGCTGGCCGCGGCTGCCGTGTGCGATGACACGTAGGCAGCCAGCGCGTCCAGGTCAGCGCTGATGCCAGCCTTGGTATCACCAAGTGGATGGTACCTCGTCCCCGCAAGAAAATCGTCATCAGCCATGAGCCCCGTACCGCCCGCAAAGTCGCGAATCTGACCCTCAAAATCCTGCACTTCATCGAAGTTCGCCGACCAGTGAAGGAAGCCCTGGGCCATGCCGCCGTGACCTTCCAGACTGATCGTGCTGCGGAGGCCTTCGCCAAATCCCGTGAAGTCCCACACCCGGCCATCGGTCATGCCATTGTCGTGGCAGACGGCACAACTGATGTATCCATCGCGGGCCAGGCGGGTGTCGGCAGCGTCATAGAAGAACTGTTTGCCCGCCAGTAGCGTGGCGGAGAGTTTCTCAGTTGCGACTGTGCCGACGGTTGCGACGATGTTGACCTGCTTCCGGCCGGCGGTCAGCATGGGTGCTAGATCGACGATCGTTATGCTGCGATCCATGACGTTGCCAACGTAGAGCGTCGTGCCATCCGGAGAAATCGTCAGTGAAGATGGCGCGCGGCCGACCTTGAAGCGGAACAGCTCACGCTTGAACGCCGGGTCCAGAACCGCAACTTCGCGGCTGGTCTGCAGTGCAGCAAAGAGATAGGCCCCGGTGGGGTGGAACACAACTGCGCTCACGATGCCGGAGTTATCCACGTCGATACGGTCTGCGAGGATTTCCAAGCCGGTTGTGAGGTCAACACGCGAGACAATGGCGCGCACGGTGTTCTGGAAGTTCAGATCATTGCCGTCACGCCGCGCGCCGCGCAGGATATTGTCCTGCTTGGACGGAACCCAAAGGCTGGCCCCGTCGGGCGATTGGGCAGCAGCGCCGAGATAGTTTGGAATTCCCCGGGCGCTCACTTCGGTATCGACGCGGTTTGAGTGAGCCAGTACAAAATTCCGCAGACGCCTGCCGCCAACTGCCAGTTCGTTCACCTGGCCGCCAAGGGGACTGCCCGCGCTGTCAATCGTCGAGACGATTGCCGTGCTCTCGCCCGGCAGTGGCGGCGTAATGAAGTTGGATACGTAGAGCGCATTGCCCGGTCCATTTGTGGCTATGAAGCGCGGACGGCCCCCAGAAACCAACGATCCTGCAAAGTTCCCCGCTGCCGTCACGATGGCGACCCGGCTTCGGGCTTCGAGTGTCACATAGCCGTCAGCTTTGGCACCGGCGAAGACGACGCCGCCAGGCTGTGAAGCACGCGGCAACTGCACTTCGCGGGCCACAGCCAAGGAGGCAGGATCGACAATTGAGATCGACGAGCTCCGGCGGTTAACTACCCAAATATTGCCACCGGGATGGCGTGCAATACCGACCGGTTCGACGCCCACTGCGATTTCTGCAACCATGGTATTGTTCGAGAGGTCGATCACGGCAACGCTGTCGCTGTCGCGATTGACGGCCCACAATCTGCCCTTGGTGCCAGCGCGAGGTTCGAATGCCAAACCGCTGCTGCTTGCGCCAAGTGCGGCCAGTGGCTGCGCATGAATTGCCTGATCGAAGCGGTAGGTGAACAGGTTGCCGCTCGAATTCCGCATTGTCAGAGTAACCGAGTAGATGCCAGGTGGCTGGAATACGTGGCTGGCATCGGCCACTGTCTGGTAGGACGTATCGGCAGTGCCATCACCAAAGTTCCAACGGTAGGTCACGCTCGTACGATTGGCGATCTGCGGCGCATAGGTGATAACAGCACCCGCGAAACCCGGTTGCACCGAGAGTGCTACGACCGAGGGCGTGATGTCTCCTATCGACCAACTGAAGCTGATGCTGGCCGACAAGTCATCTGAATCCGTAGCTGTAACCGCCGGCGTGAATGTTCCGGCGGCAATGGGCGTTCCGCTGATAACGCCGGTCGTGGCATTGATGGTCAAGCCAGGTGGAAGGCCAGTAGCAGCAAATCTCATCGTATCGCCGTCGGGGTCGCTGGCAACAATTGCCAACGTGCGAGCCGTTCCCACAACACCCGTTTGGGCCGCAGGCGTGGTAATGGCCGGTGCACGGTTGGGGATAGCGATATTCCAGAAGAATGATGCCGCGGCCGCGAGTTCGTCCGTATCGGTTGCCGTTGCTGTCACCGTGTAGCTTCCCGCTGCGGTTGGCGTGCCGGAAATGTCACCGGTAGCGGCGTTGACCGTGAGACCTGGCGGTAAGCCGGTTGCCGAATAGGTCAATGTGCCGTCGTCGGGGTCGCTTGCCGAAAGAGCAAGCGCTGCGGCAATGCCAACAACGCCGTTCTGGGCCGCAGGCGTCGTGATGGTTGGCGCGCGGTCCGAAACAGTTATGACGAGGTCAGCACTCACTGTACGAATGCCATCGGTCGCCGTGAGCGCGCCATGAAAAATGCCGGCCGCCGCCGGTGTGCCGGAGACCAGGCCGGTGGTAGCGTCGACGGTAACGTCCGGCGGAAGACCTGTTCCGCCAAACGTGACGTCGGCGGCAACCTTGGTGATCTCCGGCTGAAAACTGATTGCTGCACCGAGCGGCACGCTGACCGGATCCGTTACGATGTGAGCGATCGCGTTGGGAGCAACATGAACAATCTTAGAAACGGAGTATGTGCCGTTGCTGTCCAGCGCAAACAACATCCAGTATCCAGGCAGCAAGTAGTTCGAATTGCTCGAAATACTCAGTGCGTATTGATTGACCCCGGTTTGCGTGAAGTCGACATCGAGGCGGCGCTGGTCATTGTTGACGGTGTGAGTGGTGGATGACAAGCGGACAAGCGCAAAGGATGTCACGGCCTGATCGGTCGTGACCATGGCAGTTCCACCGTAGGCGATCGTCGAAGGCGCGCTGGTGATCGTCGGGCGGCTCAACGGGTCGCCGTTTTCATCGAGCAGGTTCGGCGGCGTGAAAATCTGGTAGTCGGGATGGTCAGCAGAACAGGCACACAGGCCGCCTCCGCCTGAGAGCACGCGACCATCGGGCAATAGCATGGCGATGCTGTGGTAGTTGCGCGGGACCGATATGGGTGCCGCGAGGCTGTACTGGCCGGTGGCTGGATTCCAGATTTCAGTAGCCAATACGGCGTCACTGTCGGAGAAAATCACAGCATAACTCTGGCCGCCAATGACGATAACTTTCCCATCCGGCAGCACAACGGAATTGGCATAGCCCCGCTGGTAGATCATGTTGCCAGTAGGTGCAGCCACCGCAGACGCTGACGTCGTATCGATGATGTACGACTTGTTGCTGGCAACAGCACGTGAGTGTCTGGGTGCCCCGCCGTTCTTCAAGATTTTGCCTGCTGCAAACATTGTAGTGTTGCCACTCACCGCGAACTCGTCGTCACCACGTGGCCCGGCTGGCGCGAGCGAGCCAGAACCGCCGGTCTTGATCCAGCGCATGTCCGGTGACGGTCCGGCGAAGAGAACCTTGCCATTGCCGGAGGGTATCAGCCAGTAGTGGTAGTCATTGACCCGGTTCAGGTAGGAATCGAAGTAAGACAGGGGTGCAGCCGGAATACCTGTCAGGGTGCGCCACCCCCCGGATTGGGTCCACAATTCGGCAGTTTTATCGCGGGCGGGATTGTTGTCATTCCACGATCCGCCAATCGTGAGTACCGAGCCATCATTCAGAATTGTGTTGCTGTTGTAGCCGCGCGCGACACTCATGTTGTCCGACCTAACGAAACTGTCGCTCGCCGGGTCGTAGAGTGTTGTAACTTTGCCGTAGTTGCCGCCGTTAATGAGTATCTTGCCGTCGGCCAGGTTGGTGGTGCCGGTGCAGAACATGTTGTGCCCGGTCGTTGTGGTCTTGCTTTGCTGGTCGCCAGTCGCCGGGTCAATAGTTACTGAATGAGCCGAAGTTCCGGACCCAAAGGAAAACTCTCCGTCTGCCGCCCAAAGGACGACTTTGCCGTCCGGTAGGACGGCACCAGAGGAAGGAACGAGCGGCAAATTTGTGACTGGCGACCATTTGCCGGTAACGTTCTCACCCGCAGCCAGGGCTGCGGCGTGAAGGAAAGCGATGCCGATGGAAACCACCAGCAGGCGAAGGACGGAGTTCACGGAATGCTCGCAGAGATCGAGCCAAATACGAGATTACTTGTCTTTCGCATTGCGCCGTTTGCACCCGTTCTAAGAATTGACCCCAGGAACCGCTAAAGTTAGTGACCAATTTTCACTAGACAACGGTGTCCGAGACACGTCAACCCACCAGCCGAGGCCGATTGCCGAACTCCGTATTCCTGAGGTTAGGGGCGTGCAGCCGTTTACCGGCGGGCCTTTGGTGCCACTTCCCAGGTGTTTGAGTCTAAATTTCATCACCAATCGGATAGGCAGGGTTTCATTCGGCCGTCACACGTGATCGCTGGCGGCTCGGTTCAATACCCATGCCGGGTTGGGTTATTTTTCACCACTTCAACTTTGTTGCCTGATTCACACCTGCAAAAATTGAACTGGCAAAGAGGAGATGATGCATAGAGCGCCAAGACAATGGTGAGGCGAGTCGGCAACGGATTGAGCCATCCTGGCGCGAAAGTCTGAATTCACCTTCCTCTGCTAGTGGATTTCGGCTTCCCCCTTTCTGCATCCGCAGGGTTTGTATCAACCGCGAAGATCGTTGCTTGTGGCGATGATGGGTTGAGTGAACTTCCAATCGGAAAGCAAACCAACGGTGGCGACCCGGTGGTGACCCGAGCTTAAACAGGACTGCGCTCCCAAACGCCGACATTCTAAGAGTTTGAATTTATTGTAATTATTGGCGGCCCCGACAGGATTCGAACCTGTGACCCTCAGTTTAGGAAACTGATGCTCTATCCAGCTGAGCTACGGGACCTTGTGCGGCGCAGCGTGACGCCGGTTTTGACTGGGTAGCATAGCGGGAGGGCAAATCAAGTAGGCGGCAAGGCGGGCCGCGCAAAAGCCAAAAGGCCCGGATTGCTCCGGGCCTTTGGCAATGGATTGGGTGGCGTTTATGCCGCTTCGTCGGCGGCAACCTCTTCCTCGGTCTTTTCGCCGGCAACCGGGGTGCGCCTGGCGTTCTTGGAGAGGTATTCCTCGACTTCCTTGATCGATATGTCGTCGTCGATTTTCTTCACGGCGGCGATTTCGCGGGCCATGCGTTCCAACGCCTGCTCGAAGAGCTGGCGTTCGGAGTAGGACTGCTCGGGCTGGCGCTCGGAACGATAGAGATCGCGCACCACCTCGGCCACCGACATGATGTCACCGGAGTTGATCTTGGCATCATATTCCTGGGCGCGCCTCGACCACATGGTGCGCTTGACGCGGGCCCGGCCCTTCAACACGCGCATGGCGGCTTCGATCTGGTTGCGGTCGGACAGACGGCGCATGCCCTTCTGTTCGGCACGGCCGGTCGGCACCTTCAAACGCAGCTTTTCCTTCTCGAAATCGACGATATAGAGTTCAAGCTTGGCGCCGGCAATTTCCTGTTCCTCGATCATCGTGACCCTGCCCACGCCATGGGCCGGGTAAACCACCAGATCGTGAATCTTGAAGGCATGCTTCTTGGGCGCCGGGGTGGCGACCACGGGGCCGGACATCATCGGGCGCTGGGCGGGCACGTAAACCTGCGGGGCCGGAGTGGCCGGGCGTATTGGAGCGGTGGCGGCGGGCTTTACCGGCGCGGCCACCTTGGCAGCCACCGGCTTTACGGCAGGCTTCACCTCGGCCTTGACGGCAGGCTTGGCAACCGGTTTGGCAACGGGCTTCTTCTCGACCTTTTTCGGGGCGGCTTTGGCCTTGGCAACAGCGGCCTTGGCCTTCACCAGCGGCTTCGACACCTTCTTGGGGGCCGACTTGGTCTTGGCCTTGGCGGCCGGCTTTCTGGCCACGGTCTTCTTCTTTTTCTGCTTTGTCATGTTTTGTCCTTCGCCTTTTCCCGTGCCCATAAAGCTGGCCGTTGAGGATCAAGGATCGCCGGAAAACCGGTAACCCACCCGGGGCACACGCGTCGCACCCTTGGTCGTTACTCCCGGCTTGTGGCGAAAAAAATCCGAGCTTTGCGGCTCGGGTTTCATGTCCAACTAGGTCAGCTTGCTCATTAACCTCAATATAGCACAGGTTTAGCGAAAATTAAAGCGCCGGATGTCCGTGTACGGCGTATTTGTTGCGCCGCACGCGGATATTCCTGTGCAAAAGGTTAACGGAAACGGGTATTTGGCAGGGCTATCTTGCGCTGCACGCATATCAGGAGGCGGTCAGTCACCTTCGCCTGGTTCGGGCGAGAAGTATTTTTCGAGCTTGCCTTCAACGCCCTCGAAGTCCTTGCCATCGGCGGGGCCATCGCGCTTCACCGTGATGTTCGGCCACTTGACGGCATATTCGGTGTTGAGCTTGAGCCAGGATTCAAGGCCGGGTTCGGTATCGGGCTTGATGGCATCGGCCGGGCATTCGGGCTCGCAGACGCCGCAATCGATGCATTCATCGGGGTGGATCACCAGCATGTTTTCACCCTCGTAAAAGCAATCCACGGGGCAAACTTCGACGCAATCCATATACTTGCACTTGATGCAATTGTCGGTGACGATATAGGTCATTCGGCCTCAACCACTGGCTAAAACGTGGGGCTTCCTAGCAATTTCCGGCTTCACTTGCACCCTCTTTTTGTGCAGGTGCGTCCCGAGGAGGGCTCAGGTCTTCATAAAGCAGGCGGGCTTCGGAATAGGCGCCACGGCGTTCGGCGAAGCCTAGGACTTTCAAGACCAGAACGCGCTGGCCGAGGGCCACGGTCAGCACATCGGCCACCGCCACGTCATGGCCGGGTTTGGTGACTTTCACGCGGTTGAGACGGACGTGACCGGCTTCGGCCAAGTCCTGGGCGAGGCTCCGGGTTTTCACCACCCGGGCGTGCCACAGCCATTTGTCGAGGCGCTGACGGTTCAGGTCATTTCCCCGCCAGCTTGGCCCTCAGGGCTTCGAGTACCGCGAAGGGGGAATTGGGGTCCATGGGTTTTTCGCGCCGGACGGGCTTTACCTCTTCGCGGGGCGTGAAATCATCACGCTTCCGGTGGTCGCGGCGCGGTGGGCGGCCTTCGCGCTTTGGGCGCTCTCCTTCGGGTTTTGGCTCGCTACCGGTTGCAGCCTCTGGCGGCCTGGCGGGGCGGCGATGGTGGCGCTTGGCGCCCTCGGCCTTGTTCTCCTGGCGGTGGCGGAAGGGCCCGGTATCGCGCGGCCACCAGACCTCGATCTCAGCGTCTTCGGTCTCAGCTGTGGCGGGTGCGATTTCGATCGGGGTTTCGGCTGGGGTCACGTCCTCTATCACTGGCGGGGCAAGGGTGACAGCCGCCTCTGCCGGTGCCTCATAGGCGACAGGCTCGACGCGTGGCGGGGGCTCGGCCGGAGTGGCGGCTTGGCGCGTGACTTTCTTCTTTTGCATGCGGAAGTCGAGGCTTTTCAGGATGCCCTGGAATTCCTCGCCCGAACAGCCGACCAGCGACATCATATCCGGCACGATGGTGAAGCCGCCGCCTTCGACAGAACCAGCGGGGCGCTTTTCGGTGTCGATGCGCGGGCGCCAGAAAACCCGGTCGCGGATCAGGTCGGCCAAACGCTCGAGCATATCGATGCGCACGACACGGGTGCCGCAGATGCGATAGCCGCAAACACCATAGAAACCCTTGGGCGTGGTGCGGTCGAAGGCGGTGGAAGTCAGGCCCTGGCCCGGCGGCTTGTGCAGGGTGGCGATATCGAGCTTGCCTTCCTTCTGCTGGGTCAAGGCCCAGAGCAGCAGGCGGAGCTCGGTGGCGGCGGGCTTCAGCAGCAGGGGCGTGAAGAGATGGAAGGCGCCAAACCGAATGCCGAAGTTCCGCAGCTTGGCGCGGTCTTCCTGACTGAGGCCTTTCACTTCCTCGGACACCTGCTCGCGCGGCAGCACGCCGAGATGTTCGACCACGCGGAAGGCGATGCCTTTGGCAATGCCTTCGAGGCCTTCGCCCTCTTCCAGCTTGAGCAGCGGCTCGATGGTTGCGGCAACGGTGCGGTCAGTGAATTTCTGCAGGCGGGCCTGCACCTCTTCACGGTCAGCACCCGCGAGTTGGTCACCCGCCAGCACGGTGGCGCGAGGCTTCAACAGGGCGGCACCGGGTTCCAGCTTGCCGACGGCGGCACTGTGCCAGAGGATCAGTCCCTGGGCGTCAATCTTCAAATCCGGATCGGCCGACATCGACACGGCTTTGGCACGGGCCAACACCTCGGCGGCCACCGCCTGCAATGCGGCGGCTTTCAGAACCCGGGCCTCCGCACCCTCCGACACGCCATCGGGAACAAAGTTGAATCCCTTGATGCGCCCGACATATTCGCCCTCCACATGAATGGCGCCATCTTCTTCCACAGTCGACATCAACAATTCCTTTTGGGCCAGGCGCTTCATCAATACACTGGTGCGGCGGTCTATAAAGCGCTGCGTCAGCCGTTCATGCAAGGCATCCGAGAGACTGTCCTCTATATCGCGGGCGAGCGATTGCCAATAGATGGGCGCTTTCAGCCAATCGGCGCGGTTGGCCACAAACGTCCAGGTGCGGATGTGTGAGATGCGATTTGACAAGCGTGTCAAGATCGCCCTCGGTCTTGGCGCAGAGGCGGAGCTGCTTGGCGAACCAGTCTTCGTCGATGTGGCCGTCGCCTGATTGCAGGAACTGGTAAATGCGGCCCACCAGATGGGCGTGTTCGGCATTCGATATGTTGCGGTAGTCGGGGATCTGGCAGACCTCCCACAGGCGCTCGACGTCCCTCGGCGATTTCGCCAGACCGGCGACATCGGCCTGGCGGGCCACCGCTTCAAGCGCCAGAACGTCGGGGCCGGACTGGGCGCGGGTCAGGCCTTCGAGCCGCGGCAGGGTCGTCAGGCTGCGGCGCGAGATTATCAAGCGAGCGGAAATCAATGTCGCGGTTGCGCCATTGCAGCACCCGCACATTGTCGAAGTGGTGGTTTTCGAGGCGTTCGACAGTTTCATTGTCGAAGGGGTCGGCCTCTCCCGTCACGCCAAACGTGCCGTCGTTCATGTAGCGTCCGGCGCGGCCCGCCACCTGGCCCAATTCGCCGGGTGCGAGATTGCGGAACTGGAAGCCATCGAACTTGCGGGTTGAAGCGAAGGCCACATGGTCGACATCCATGTTGAGGCCCATGCCGATGGCGTCAGTTGCCACGATGTAATCAACGTCGCCCGATTGGTAGAGTGCCACTTGCGCATTGCGAGTGCGGGGCGAAAGGGCTCCGAGCACCACGGCGGCACCACCCCTCTGGCGGCGGATCAGTTCGGCGACCGAATAGACCATCTCGGCCGAGAAGGCGACGACGGCAGAACGGCCCGGCAGCCGGGTGATCTTTTTCTGGCCGGAGTAGGTGAGCTTGGAAAAGCGCGGGCGCGCGACGAATGTGGTGCCGGGTAAAAGCTGTTCGAGGATGGGGCGCATGGTGGCGGCCCCCAGAAGCATGGTTTCCTCGCGGCCCCGGCGGTTCAATACGCGGTCGGTGAAAATGTGGCCGCGCTCGAAATCGGCGCAGAGCTGCACTTCGTCAATCGCCAGAAACGGCACATCGATATCGGCGGGCATGGCCTCGACGGTGGCCACCCAATAGCGCGGGTTTGCAGGAATGATTTTTTCTTCACCGGTCACCAGCGCCACGGCGGCGTCTCCGGCGCGAAGTCTGACACGGTCATAGATTTCGCGAGCCAGAAGCCGCAGCGGCAGGCCGATCATGCCGCCGCCATGGCCCAGCATGCGCTCCACGGCGAGGTGGGTCTTGCCGGTGTTGGTTGGCCCCAACACGGCGGTCACGTTGCGGACGGGAGGCATGGAACTCGAACAGCTGTTGCTTGTCCTTGAATTGGGGTGCAGGGGCTTGCCGGTCAAGTAAAACGTTCCACCCTGGCGCACGGCGTTAAGCTTTGGATTCAAAGGGGAACGAACAAAGCCCGAATCGCTGACGCCTCCTGAATTCCGGCTTTGTTCTCTCGATTTTCCAAGCAAATTAGGAGGTTGGACCGCGACCTTGGGGAAGGTTCCTGGCACACTCGAGGCGGTTTGGCGTTACCTGGTGTTAAGGTCCCAGCGGATTTGTTAACAGTTTATTGCGCGATCCTGTTGGCTTTGGCCGCCGGCATTAACGAAGCGTTCCCTTTCCGGAACGGAGCGGGCCCGAATCGCTGATGGGATGATTTTCCCGGTTTGTTCACGCCATGGGTGGTAGATGAAGCTCGCTGAATGCATATATTGATGTGGAAATTGGTGCTTTTGGCGCGCGGTCTAATACCGCCACTTAAACTATTGTGCCAATTCGAAACACCGCCAGACTACGCCCTAAGGCTGGGTTGTGACGACAAACGCTGCGGAAAATACATCGCAGGAGATGCCACTTCCGGTGAATTGCACGCCGAACTTCAGAAACACCTGCTTCATTCCTGCCGACGAGTATGAAATGACCCGGCTGGAACCCAAATTGATGGCTTCCTTGCCACCATCGATAAAAACCATGGCGAAACGGGCGCCTCCCGGCCCCTGATGGGAAACAGTGGCGGCTTGCGACGTGACAATCTGGGAATCGAAGGAGTAGGCGAAAGGTACCGGGCCCGGGTTACGGCAGGCCATTGAACCGTCGAAGCGAACCAGAGCCTTGCCCGGCTTGTTCATTTTGAACTTGAAGGACCGGATGACAAACGGCGAAGGTGTGGCCTCCGACAGAAAGTTCATGCAGAAGGCATTGGCGCCGTAGTCGCAAGGCGGCTGAGCGATAATTTTTGCAGTGGCTGGCTGGCTACTTGCGACCAAGCACAGGACCGCCAGAGACGATAGCGCCGAATAAATCCGGATATGCATTTGTGCAATCTCCCTTTGCTGATGGTTCGGACAAATTGCGCCGCGAGGCCGTAAAATCCAAGACTAGACCGGTTTGTCTGCTAGGCAAATGCGGGAGTTGTGGCCGGCCGCGCGGCGGTGTTTCAGGCTTGACCACGCCGCTTCGCCCCCCTATAGAACCCGCCGACCGTGCCGGAGCAAACTTGCGTCCGGCCCCAATTGTTTATGAGGATCGTGATATGGCTCGCCGCTGTGAGTTGACGGGTAAGGATGCGCAGTCTGGCAACAATGTCAGCCATGCCAATAACAAGACCAGGACGCGGTTCATGCCGAACCTGTGCAACGTGAGCCTGATGAGCGACGCCATGGGTCTCACCTATCGCTTCCGCATCAGCGCCATTGCGCTGAAGTCGGTGGAACACAATGGCGGCCTCGACAGCTTTCCTGATGAAGGCCGACAGCGAAAAGCTTTCCATCAAGGCGGGTGAAGCTGAAGCGCTCGATCGCCAAGAAGCTCGAAGCCCAGAAGGCCGCCGCCTGAACTTTCAGGTTTCCGGATTTTGCAAAGCCGCTCCTCACCGGGCGGCTTTTGCTTTATGTCGTTTACGGAGCCGTCATCCCGGCGAAAGCCGGGACCCGGCTTTCAAACTAACTGGTCTTGCAGTCTTGGCGTGGAAAGTCTGGGTCCCGGTTTCGCCGGGATGACGGGCATGGGATATGCAATGACTTCTTCTGAAACACCCACGCGCCATTCGCCGCCGCCACGCGCGACGCCCGCGCGTGCATGGCTCTGCCTCCCTGCGCAATGCCAAGCTTGGGCGGTTCACGGAACTTAAAGAGCGAGTGCAGTTCTGGGATTCGGAGCTTGGTGACTATTCCTATGTCGAGCGCCACTCGGAAGTGATCTACGCGCAGATCGGCAAATTCTGCGCCATTGCTTCGGATGTGCGCATCAACGCCCTCAACCATCCGCTGGAGCGGGTAAGCCAGCACAAGATCACCTACCGGCCCAATGAATATTTTCTTGGGACAAGATCGACAGGGCGTTTCGCGATGGGCGCATCGCCAGTCTGGTGACCATCGGCCATGACGTGTGGATCGGCCATGGCGCCATCATCATGCCGGGCCTCACCATTGGCCACGGTGCTGTGGTGGCGGCGGGTGCGGTGGTAACGAAAGATGTGGCGCCCTATGCGATTGTTGCCGGAATTCCCGCTACGTTTCTAAGGTGGCGCTTTGAACCGGAAACAGCGGCGCGCCTGATGGCGCTTGCCTGGTGGGACTGGGACCACGACCGCTTGGCCAAGGCCATTCCCGACATGCAGGCCTTGAGTGCCGAGGCCTTTGCAGCAAAGTACCAATGAAAAATGCCCGGAACTGGTCCGGGCATATTCAAATCACAGTAAACGTCATTACATGCCGAGCAGGGCCAGCGCTTCGTTCAGCGTGGCGACCGAGGCATCGTGACTGCCGTCGGCATGTTCGGTCTTGCCCTTGGCATAGAGTTCCATGACCTTGGCCTTGGTGGCGTCATCGACGGTGGCGGTCTTTATCGCCTCGTCGATTTTCGCCATGATTGCCGGGCATTGCGCGGCCATTGCCGGAACCGCCAGAGCCATGGTCATGGCTGCTGCCAGAATATACTTTTTCATGTCCGCTCCTCCTCGGGGTTGGTTGCCGCCCCTTCATCTGCCGGGTGAAAAGTGCACCCAATCAAGTTACGCCGCAAGCACCGGGATTATTCCGGCTAGTTGGTATCTTCCGGCAACCTTGGCAGGGGGTGGACTTCGATGCCTTCCTCGATCAGCGACTTGGCGTCGTCGGATGTCGCCTCGCCGTAGATGCCGCGTTTTTCGGATTCACCGTAGTGGATCTTGCGGGCTTCCTCGGCGAACCGGTCGCCGACATGCTCGGAATTCGCTTCCACATGTTTGCGCATTTCGCGCATCATGGTCATCATCGCCTTGAGGCGCGGGTCGGGAGCGGTGACCATCGTCTGGCTGGTTTCGGCCCTGCGATTGGCCTTGGCGGGAACGCCTGGCGTCATCAGCTGCTTTTCAATCTTCGCCGAGCCGCAATGGCTGCACGCCACGAGGCCACTTGCGGCTTGCGCGTCATAAGCCGCGCTGTCGCTGAACCAGCCATCGAAGTCATGGCCATGGTCGCAGGTGAGGTCGTAGCGGATCATGCCAACTAGGTAGCAACCGCAGGCGGCGCATTCAAGGCGAAGTGTCGGGCGTGGCTCAAGACCGGAATGCGCGACCGGGCCAAATCGATCAAACTGGTGTCGATCTCGAACACCAAGGCTTCGGGATCGGTGCCGCCTTCGGCGATGACCTCGCCCCACGGTGTTGCCGCCAGCGAATGGCCATAGGTGGCACGGCCGAACTCATGAATGCCGCCCTGGGCCGCTGCGAGGATGAAGCTTCCGGTTTCGATGGCCCTTGCCCTGAGCAACACGTGCCAGTGGGCCTCGCCGGTCGGTACGGTGAACGCCGAGGGCACGGTGATGAGGCCGCAGCCGTTCACCGCCAGGGACTGATAGAGGGCCGGAAAGCGCACGTCGTAGCAGATGGTCAGCCCCAGCTTGCCGAACGGTGTTTCGGCGATGGCGAGCCGCGACCCGCCGTCATAGGTTTCCGATTCGCGCAGGCGTTCGCCGGTGGGGAGATCGACATCGAACAGGTGGATCTTGTCGTAGCGTGCCGCCACTGTGCCATCGGGTGCGAAGAGCAGCGAGCGGTTCACCAGCTTTTCGCCATCGCCTTTGAGAGCCAGCGAGCCAATGTTGAGCCACAGGCCAAGTTCCTTGCCAAATCCGCGAAGCCTTGAACCAATGCGTCATCTTCTTCGCGTTTTGCAAGGGCGCGCAGTCGCGGCCGGTCGGGCTCCAGAATGTTGGTCATTTCCGGGGTTGAGACAAAGGCCGCACCACGCCCCTTGGCTTCACGGATCAGCCCGGCGGCATCATCGAAGTTGCGGGCCATGTCGCGGCCCGAGCGCATTTGAATGAGGGCTGCGGTGAACTTCACAGCGCGGCCAATAGTGGATCCAGCCCACCCTGGTGGTCGAGATCGTAGAGTTCGTCGCAACCGCCGATGTGGTTTTCGCCGATGAAGATTTGCGGCACCTTGCGGTCGCCATTGGCTTTCAATGTCATGGCTTGGCGGAGCCCCCGGTCGCCGCCCACGTCGATCTCTTCGAAGGCTGCACCCTTCCTCACGAGCAGCGATTTGGCGGCATCGCAGTAAGAGCACCAGGGGGTGGTGTAGATGGTAATCTTCGGCATGATGCTTTCAGATATGCAGTCGGGTGGTCTGCAACACAAGCGCAAAGCAGAGCACATCGACGCGCCTGGCTCCGGCTTTGCGCAAGGCGGTGGCACAGGCCGAGGCAGTGGCGCCGGTGGTCATCACGTCATCGACCAGCAGGATTTTTTTGCCGTCCACATCGCCCGGCACGGCAAAGGCCCGGGCGACGTTCTTGCGCCGCTCGGTCTCGTGCAGGCCCACCTGCGAGCGGGTTCGCTTCACCCGCAGCAAGAAATCAGTGCGGCAGGGAAGGCCACTGGCCGTGGCGATGTTATGGGCGAGGTAGGCCGACTGGTTGAAGCGCCGCCGCCACAGCCTGAAGCGATGGAGCGGCACGGGGACGATAACATCGGCGTCTTGCAATAGCTTCCGGCCGGCGCTCGCCATCATCCGTGCCATGAGGAGGCCCGCCTCCTGGGTGTCGCGGTATTTGAGGGCGTGGACGATGGGGCGTGCGGCATCATCATAGGCGACGGCAGCGCGGGCCCGGTCCCATTGCGGGCGGATTGGCGAGGGCTGCGGCGCTCAAGGCGCCCACCCCCTGGTCATAGGCGAAGGGCGTTCCCAGCGCATTGCAGACCGGTTCCTCGATCAGCTTCAGTTTTTGCCAGCATGTGATGCACAGCGACGACGGCGTGGTGATTTCGGCATGGCAGGCGAGACAATGGGGCGGGGTGACCGTGTCGAGAAACCCGGTCCACAACCGCTGGAGTGTTTGGGAAATTGCCGCCATGAGATCAGGCTAGCATATTGGATTCGAACCCCCAATCGTCTAACAGCGGCGCCAAGGAGAAGCCATGACCTTTACCCGTGCCGATCTCGATCGCCTGTGCGCCATTGTCGCTGACGCCGCTGCCACCGAAATCATGCCGCGCTTTCGCAGTCTCGAGGCCGATGGGGTGCGAGAGAAGACCTCGATGCTCGATGTGGTGACCGATGCCGATGAGAAGGCCGAGTGGATGATGCGCGAGGCTATTGCCAAGGCCTTTCCATCGGCTGCTTTCATCGGCGAGGAGTCAGTGGAGCGCGACCCGTCGCTGCTCGAAAAAATCGCCAGTGCCGATCTCGCCATCATCATCGATCCCGTCGATGGCACCAGCAATTTCGCCTGGGGCCTGCCGCTGTTCGGGGTACTCGCCGCCGTCACCATGAAGGGCGAAACGGTGGCCGGTATTATTCACGATCCGGTGTGCAACGACTGGCGTCTGGCGCTGCGTGGTGAAGGTGCATGGGCGGTGGCCAAGACCGGTGCGGCGCGTGATTTGAAAGTGGCGAGCCCCGCCGCACCTGCCGACATGGCGGGCACGGCGTCGTGGCACATGGCGCCAGAACATTACCGCCGCCGCATTGCCGCCAATCTGCCAAATGTGCGCGGGGCTTTTGCCTATCGCTGTGCGGCGTATGAGTATCGCCTGATCTGCGATGGTCATATTCACTTCGGCCTGCACTACAAGCTGATGCCTTGGGACCATGCGGCGGGCGTTCTCATCCACAGCGAAGCGGGTGGCTATAACGCGCGCTACGACGGCAGCCCCTATGCACCGTCGCAAACCACCGGTGGCCTGCTGCTGGCACCCGACAAGACATCGTGGCTGGCGCTGCATGCTGCCCTCCTGACATGAACGGCACGCCGAAACTCTTTGACCGGGCGCTCTACTGCGCAAGGCTGGCGCGGGCCCGGGGGCAGGGGCCCGACATTCTCAATCGCACCATCGCCAGCGAACTCGTGGAGCGCCAGTCGCTGATCACCCGCGATTTCAAACGGGCCTGCGTAATTGCGCCCAATCCCCAGTTGATTGCCGAAGCCCTGCGGGCGACGGGGCGGGTCAGCGTTGTGAAGGAGTTGACGCCGCCCGCATCCGAAGACTTTGGATTCGTGGCTGGCGCCTTCGACGCCATATTCAATGTTCTCGATCTTCACGCCATGAACGATGTGCCAGGCGCTTTGGCACAAATGAAGCGGGCGCTGGCGCCCGATGGACTGTTGCTGGCGGTGTTGTTCGCTGGCGATACGTCTGACCGAACTCCGGCAATCCTGGCTTGCCGCCGAAACGGTGGTAACGGGTGGCGTGTCGCCGCGCGTTGCGCCGATGATCAGCGTGCGCGAACTGGGAGCATTGTTGCAACGTGCCGGACTGGCGCTGCCGGTTGCCGATCTTGATCGCACGGTGGTGCGTTACGCCGATGCCGTTGCACTCATTCACGAGGTGCATGGGCTGGGCATGGCCAACATGCTGGAGGACCGCAGCCGCAGGCCTGTCAGCCGCCGGTTGTTGGGGGCCGCCACCAACGCCTATCACGCGAATTTCTCTGACGAGGACGGCCGCATCCGCGCCACGCTGGAACTCGCCTGGCTCACCGCCTGGTCGCCGCACGAGAGTCAGCAACAACCGTTGAAACCCGGCAGCGCCAAAATGCGCTTCGCCGATGCACTGAAGGTGCCGGAGGAGAAAATCTAGAGCAGTTCGACGAGATGCGGGATCAGCGGCAGGTCGGCGGGGGGCATGGGATAGTCCTTGAGCTTTGAGGCCATCACCCATTTGATCTCCTGGCCCTCGGCGCCCTGCACAATGCCTTGCCAGCGGCGGCAGACATAAAGTGGCATGAGCAGGTGGAAATCGTCATAGGCGTGGCTGGCGAAGGTGAGGGGTGCGAGACAGGATTCGGTGACGTCGATCGACAGTTCTTCCTTCAGTTCACGGATCAATGCGGTTTCGGGGCGCTCGCCCGGTTCCACCTTGCCGCCGGGAAATTCCCACAGGCCGCCCAACTGCTTGCCTTCGGGGCGCTTCGAGATGAGCACGCGGCCATCTGAATCGATCAGGGCCACGGCGGCGACGAGAAGCAGGTGCATTGCCCCTCCGTCCGTCATCCCGGCGAAAGCCGGGACCCAGCTTTGCCGCACAACCGCCGATGCAGCTGTCGTGCTGAAAGTCTGGGTCCCGGCTTTCGCCGGGATGACGGAATGTTGGTTGGCATCGCGCTAACTACGATACGAACCGTTGATGTCGATGTAGCGGTGGGTGAGATCGCAGGTCCACACCCGGGCCTTGCCTTTGGCAACTCCGACATCGCATGCGATGACGATATGGCGGCCTTTCATGTGCGGCATGATATCGGCCTCTTTATATGCCGCATCACGCATGCCGTTTTTGGCGATGGTGATGCCGCCGATCTTCACCCGCATGCGGTCGCGGTTGGCTTTCTCACCGGCCTTGCCGACGGCCATGACGATGCGGCCCCAGTTGGCGTCTTCGCCGGCGATTGCGGTTTTGACGAGCGGCGAATTGGCCACCGACATGGCGATGCGATGCGCCGCCTTGTCAGTCTCGGCTCCGGTGACGGCGATTTCGATGAGCTTTTCCGCACCCTCGCCATCTCTTGCCACTTGCAAAGCGAGGTCCATGCACACGGCATCGAGCGCCTTGGCGAAGCCCGCGAGGCGCTTGTCACCGGCGGATTTGAGGGCGGGAGACACGGCACCTGCGGCACCGGTTGCGAACAGCAGCACAGTATCGGACGTTGAGGTATCGCCATCGACAGTGATGCAGTTGAAGGAGGGCTTGACGCTTGCCGACAAGAGCTTCTGCAGCACTTTCGCGGGGATCGCCGCATCGGTGAAGATGAAGACGAGCATCGTCGCCATGTCGGGGGCGATCATGCCCGAGCCCTTGGCGATACCATTGATCGTAACCGACTTGCCACCGAGTCTGGCCTTTGCCGTCGATCGTTTGGCGAAGGTATCGGTGGTCATGATGGTGCGGGCAGCTTCGGCCCATTGATCGCCCTTTGCCGCCGCGGCCAAGTCTTGCAATGCCCCGGTAATCGGTGCCGGGTTCATGGGTTCGCCGATCACCCCGGTGGAGGCCTGGAAGACTTCGGTGGGCTTGCAGCCGAGAATTTTTGCAGTGGTTTTGGCCACGGTGGTAACAGTCGCCACACCGGCCTTGCCCGTAAAGGCGTTGGCGTTGCCGGCGTTGATCACCACGGCGCGCGCCGTGCCGCCCTTGAGGGCTTTTACGCACCAGTCGACAGGTGCCGAGCGCGATTTCGAGGTGGTGAAGCAGCCCGCCGCCGTGGTGCCGCTTGTCATGATGGCAAGCAGGACATCGGGCCTGCCCTTGTAACGAATGCCGGTGGCGGCGGACGCCAGCTTGACACCGGCGATTTCGGGCATTTCCGGAAACCGCTCCGGTGCCAAAGGTGAAACCTGATGCGCCATCCCGTGCCCCCTGGCCAAAGCCGAAACTACTGTTCGAGCTGCAAATCGCCCTTGCCGCTTGAATCAGGTGCGGCTTCTTCGCCGCCCTCTTGCGGCGCCTCGCCGTCCTCGGCCGTCTGCTGGGAGGCTGGCTTGCCATTGCCGCTTTGCAGGGCGCGGGCCCGGGCGGCGGCTTCAGCGCCATATTTCTTGAGGTCGGGATCAAGCACCTCGATCTTCGATTCCTTGCGGATCGCCTCGAGCACTTCGGTCACCTTCTTGCGCATCAGCACATTGCGGATCGCCACCTTCACCTGGTCATAGGGCTGGGCGGCGCCCATTTTGCGGTCTTCGACCTTGATGATGTGCCAGCCATAGTCGGTTTTCACCGGGGCGGAAATGCCGCCAGCCTTCAATGCGAAGGCCGCCTTGGAGAATTCCGCCACCATTTCGGGGGCGGTGAAATAGCCGAGATCGCCGCCGTAATCCTTGGAGCCGTCGAGCGAATACTGCTTGGCCAGATCCTCGAACTTTTCGCCGGCCTGCAACCTCGCGATAATATCGGAGGCTTCCTTCTCGGATCCGACCAGAATGTGCCGGGCCCGAATGCGCTCGGTCTCGGCCACCTTTGCGGCTTCCTCGTCATAGGCCTTCTTGATGTCCTCTTCGGTCACCATCGGGCGTATTTTCTGGAAGAAATAAGCGTCACGCAGCGCCTTGGCCTGATAGAGCGCCAGGCGGCGCTTGTATTCCTCGGTGTCGGCAATGCCCGCCGTCACTGCGGCCTGGGCCATCATGTGGCGCTCGACAAGATATTCGACGACATAGGGGTAGCGCAGTTTGGGCGGCAGATCGGGCAACTGGCCAATGATGTCGTCCATCGCCATCTGGACTTCCGAGACCTTGATTTCATGGCCATTGACGATGGCCACCACCTTGTCTTCGCCCGCCGGGGCTTCCTGGGCCTGGGCGGCCAGCGGCAATCCCAGCGCGGTGGCGAGCAATAGGGCCTTCAGTAGGTACTTGTAGCGCAACATCAATTCCACCGTGCAGTTCGCTTCCGAACCCCCCGGCCCGGCCCCCGCGGTCAATGATCGGGAATCAAGGCGAGATTAAGCCTCTGCGGGTGGGAAGGGGGCTTGTGATTTGCACCGCACAATGGTCCGGCAAAACCGATGATGCAAGTGGGACACAATGACTTGTGACCCTTGTTGCGCGTCCGCAACACATTGAAATGCCGGGGCGATGAGACTATGTGCTGCAAATGTTACGGCCAGCCAATTGCCCCGGCCCCGCGTAACGACTAGAAAGCGGCAAATCCCAGGGGCTCTTCCCCGACGTTTCAGGAACGAATCACATGTTTGGACTGCGCACGATCGCGGCAAAGATTTTCGGCACGAACAATGACCGCAAGGTCGCGAAATACAAGGGAAAAATCGACGCGATCAACGCCCTGGAAGAGGCCACCACGGGGCTTTCGGACGAGGCTCTGAAGGCCCGCACTGGCGAATTCAAACAGATGCTCGCCGATGGCAAGACGCTCGACGATATCCTGCCGGAAGCCTTTGCCACGGTGCGCGAGGCGGCCAAACGCTCGCTCGGCCAGCGCCATTTCGATGTGCAGCTGGTGGGCGGCATGGCGCTGCATGAAGGCCGCATCGCCGAAATGAAGACCGGTGAAGGCAAGACCCTGGTCGCCACACTCGCCGTCTATCTCAATGCGCTCGAAGGCAAGGGTGTTCACGTCGTCACCGTCAACGACTACCTCGCCAAACGCGACGCCGCCTGGATGGGCCAGGTCTATGGCTTCCTCGGGCTCACCACCGGGGTCATCGTCCATGGCCTCAACGACGAGCAGCGCCGCAAGGCCTATGCCTGCAGACATCACCTATGCCACCAACAACGAGCTGGGTTTCGACTATCTCCGCGACAACATGAAGTATCACCTGCCGGAGATGGTGCAGCGTGGCCACCGCTTCGCGGTGGTTGACGAAGTCGACTCGATTCTCGTTGACGAAGCGCGCACACCGCTCATCATCTCGGGGCCGGTCGACGACAAGTCCGACCTCTACAATACCGTCAACAAATATGTGCCGGAACTCACGCCCGAAGACTACGAACTCGACGAAAAACAGCGCTCCTGCACCTTGACCGAAAAGGGCAACGAGCACCTCGAGCAGGTGCTGGGGGCGGCAGGTCTGCTCAAAGGCACCAACCTTTACGACGCCGAGAACGTCACCATCGTTCACCACATCCAGCAGGCGCTCAAGGCCCACAAGCTGTTCCATCGCGACAAGGATTATATCGTCAAGGACGATGCCGTCGTCATCATCGACGAATTCACCGGCCGCATGATGCCGGGACGGCGCTATTCGGAAGGCCTGCACCAGGCGCTGGAAGCCAAGGAGCACGTGGCGATCCAGCCGGAGAATGTGACGCTCGCCTCAATCACCTTCCAGAACTATTTCCGGCTTTATGAAAAGCTTTCGGGCATGACCGGCACGGCTTCGACCGAAGCCGAAGAGTTCATGGACATCTACCGTCTCGATGTTCTCGAAATTCCCACCAACGTGGCCGTCGCCCGCAAGGACGAAGACGATCAGGTGTTCCGCACGGCGCGCGAGAAATACGAGGCGATCGTCGAGACCATCAATGAAGCCCGCGCCAAGGGCCAGCCAGCGCTGGTCGGCACCACCTCCATCGAGAAGTCGGAAGTTCTCGCCTGCACTGATGCAGGCCAAGAATATTCCGCACAATGTGCTGAATGCCCGCTTCCACGAGCAGGAAGCGGCGATCATCGCACAAGCGGGCGTTGCCGGTGCGGTCACCATCGCCACCAACATGGCGGGCCGTGGCACCGACATCAAACTCGGCGGCAATTTCGAAATGCGTGTCGCCACCGAACTCGCCGAGGTTCCGGCGGGTGCGGAGCGCGACCGCCGCATCGAGCAGATCAAGGCCGAAATCGAAACCAACAGGCAGAAGGTTCTGGCGGCGGGAGGGCTGTTCGTCATCGGCACCGAACGCCATGAAAGCCGCCGTATCGACAACCAGCTCAGAGGCCGCTCGGGACGCCAGGGCGACCCCGGTCGCTCGCTGTTCTATCTGTCACTTGAAGACGATCTCATGCGCATTTTCGGCTCCGAGCGCATGGACGGCATGTTGCAGAAGCTTGGCCTGAAGGAGGGCGAGGCCATCGTCCATCCGTGGATCAACAAGGCACTGGAAAAAGCCCAACAGAAGGTTGAAGCGCGCAACTTCGACATCCGCAAGAACTTGCTCAAGTTCGACAACGTGATGAACGACCAGCGCAAGGAAATCTTCGAGCACCGCATCGCCATCATGAACGGCGAACAGGTGGAAGAGACCATTGACGACTATCGTCACGACATCATCGACGAACTGATCACCAAGCACATTCCGCCCAACGCCTATGCCGAGCAGTGGGATGCCGGAGCCTTGCGCGAGCGCTTGCGCGAAGCCGTCGGCATGGATTTCCCGGTCGATGACTGGGCCAAGGAAGAAGGCATTGCCGACGAAGAAATCCGCGAGCGCGTATCAAAGCCGGTGGACGAGGCCTATGCGGCGAAACGCGCCAAGTACGGTCCGGAGATCATGGGCCAGGTCGAGAAGGCGGTGCTGCTGCAAACCCTTGATGCCCTGTGGCGCGACCACATCATCACGGTGGAACAGCTGCGCCAGGTCATTCATTTGCGCGGCTATGGCCAGCGTGACCCCTTGAACGAATACAAGACCGAAGGCTACGAACTGTTCAAGGCGATGATCTCGAAGCTGCGCGAGAACACCACCTCGCAACTGATGCGCGTTGAAATTCAGGTGCGGCCTGCGGGCCAGGGCGAAGACGACGACATGCTGCCGGATGAAGATGATCTGCCGCTGATGCAGGCCCATCACATCGACGCCTCGACCGGCGAAGACGACGTGGTCGATGCGGTGTTCGGGTCTGAACCGGGCCCGGCGCGTAACCCCAAGGATCCGGCATCATGGGGAACCGTCAGCCGCAATGAGACCTGCCCGTGCGGCTCCGGCAAGAAGTTCAAGCACTGCCACGGAAGCTTCGCGTCGGCGTAGGGTTAGCCGAGATTCCAGATGAACTTGAGAGTGCCAAGCAACCGGCGTGTCTCGTCGAAAAGTTGCGCGAACTCGAAAAGAATCAGGAACAACGTGGCATGAAGGAAGCCAGGATAGGATGCGCCAATGGCTTCGATGCGGGCCGGGAGCTTTCTCATGAACCACAGGCTGTTCACCGCCAGAGCGATGGCCGCGCCAAGGAACATGCCGGCCACCACATCCGAAATGTAGTGATAGCCGGCATAGATTCGCGGAAAGCCGATCAATCAGCGCCGCCCAGGCGAGAAACACGATGCCCGCCCGCGAACGAAACAGGCAAATGCTGGTGGCGAGCGCTGCAGCGGCCGTGACATGATCGCTCGGGAACGAACTCCAACCCCGCAGATAATTCGGGTTGATGGTGAAGGGCGGAATGAATCCGAGGCTGGGATCGTGCAGCGGCCGGGGCCTCTCGACCATGAAGGTCTGGGCAATCTGGGCGATGGCCAGGGCGATCACGGTGGCCAGAATTGCCTCGGCAACCATCCGCGTGTGGCGCGGCATGCCGGCTGGTCTGAACCACATCCACCACAGGTAAAGCACCATTGGCAGGAGCTTGAACAGCCTGGCTTGCGTAAGGTAGCCCACGCAAGCATCGAACACCCGGCTGTGGTTGGCGAAGGAATTGAGATACAGCGCGACACCTTCGTCGAGGGGCCGTAAAAATTCAAGCACTGCTTCCATACTGTCCCGCCACTGCCCCGGAACACATTGGCTTGCCGCAGAATCGATGGCAAGCCCCGTCAGGCGGCGTTCACATAATTCAGTGTCGCCATCATGCCGGCGTTCATGTGGTAGAGGTGGTGGCAATGGAAAGCCCAGGTGCCGGGATTGTCGGCATCGAAACGGATGGTGACCGTTTGCCCGGGCGGCACCAGCACGGTGTCGCGGATGGCGCCGTCAAAACGCCGGCCGTTGACCTCGACCACCTTGAAATAGTGGCCATGCAGATGCATGGGGTGGGACATGGCGGTCATGTTGTGGAACGTCACCTCGACGCGCTCGCCCTCGCGCACGCTGAGCAGTGATTGGTGCATCATCGGCGTGCCGTTGAAGCCCCAGGAATAGTTGGCATCGCCGCCGGTCAGCATGACCATTTCAGCGCGGGTTACCGGCTCCTGGCGGAGTTGGGCAACTGACTTGAGCCGGGTTTCGAATGACGCATCTAGCGGCGGCGCCGGTTCGCCTTCGTTCGATAGTTTTTCCATCCGGGCATTGCCGGCGATCATTACGATCCCGGTGCGGGCCGTCAGGCCTTCTGGGCGAAACAGCACGGGATAGGCACCGGAACCTGCGGGAAGACGGATGCGAATGTCGGCGCGCTGGGCGATGGCCAGCGGAAACAGGCTTCCCGCTACCGGGATGACAGCATGGCCATCAACGGCAATCACTTCGCCTTCAAGAGCGCCAAGATCAATCCACATGTTGCTGGCAGCGGCGGCGTTGATCACGCGGAGCCTGAGGGTGCTGCCACCCTCGACTTTCAGAAGTTCCGGGTCATCCAGCGTACGGTCGTTGGCGAGAAAAGCATCGAAGGCGACATCGTTGAGCATAGCCATGCCGCCGCCAGCCGGCATCTGCGAATTGTCCATCTGCGAATTGTCCATGGTGTGGCCGGCATGGCCGCCGCCGCCACCTTGCAATTCCGCGAGGATTTCGGCCGGGTCGCGGAAGGTGAAATCATGGAGCAGCACCACATGCTCCTGGTCGTCGAACAGCGGCTCATCCACTTCGCGCACGATCAGCGGCGCGGCAAGGAGCTGCTGCTCCTGCAGACCCACATGCGAGTGCATCCAGTGGGTGCCGGAACGGGTGACCGGGAAATCATAGTCATAGGATTGACCGGGTTGCAGCACCGGCTGTGACAGATCAGGAACGCCATCCTGGGTGGCGGGCGGCGTCAGGCCGTGCCAGTGAATGAGGCTGGCCACGTCCATCTCGTTGGTCAGCCGTACGCGAAAGGGCTGGCCGAACTTCATCGCCAGGCCCGGCCGGCCGTCGGGCCCAACCAGGCCATAGACCGAAGCCGCCTTGCCATTCACCTCCAGTGTGCGCTTGACGGCGCGGAGCGGCACTGGCGGCTCAGCGGCGCGTGCCATGCCGGCCAGGGGTGCTGCCGCCAGAAGACCAAGTGCCTGCCGGCGGCTGGTTCTTAAAAACATGCCTGTGTCCTCGCATTTGCCACTCGTAAATGGCGATCAGATTTCCGACATGCAATGCACCTTCATGTCATTGCAATTTAATTCAATGTTATCGTTTCTCCGGCAGTGTTCCGGCATGGCTGGTTTGGCCGGAATTTCCAGAGCATGTGCTGCCTGAATTCTCTGGGGTGGTTAGCAAACTCTTCCGCAGTGCGAAGATACTGGTGCGGCTGACACCGGATTTTCACTACAGCCTTGTTTCCCACATGTTTCTGGAGTTCTCATATGGTTACCGTGGTTTTCTGGTGGCGCGTTCAGGGGCGGTGCCGCCTGCCACTTATCAAGCTCTTGAAGTGCCTCGCCGCCAAATCTTAACAGACCCGTTAAGACCTTGTTTCCAGGCCCATGGTCTATTGCTCCTACAAGCCGGAGCGAACCGGCAAGTTGGAGTGCAGGACAGTGAACGGGATCGAACAAGCCTTCAGCAAATATGTCCGTGACGACACCGGCGCAACGGCCATCGAATATGCGCTGATTGCTTCGATTCTCGGTATCGCTCTGCTGCCCGTCCTGACCAACACCACGAGCGGCATGGCCTCGCTCTACACCCGCGTCGAAGGCTACTTCAACCGGTTCTGATTTTCACAACCCCCGCCCGATCGCCAGGAATTTCTCGCGCCGCTGGGTGCGCAACACATCACCGGAAACGCCGAAGAAGGCATTGAGGGTGCGGGCGATCGCTTCGCCGGTCACCGCGATGGTTTGTGCCACGCCACGGTGGGCTCCACCCACCGGTTCGGCAATGATCTCGTCGATGATCCCGAGTTTCTTCAAATCCTGGGCAGTGATCTTCATGGCCGCCGCCGCGTCTTTGGCTCTGGTGGCGTCACGCCACAGAATGGAAGCGGCACCTTCCGGCGAAATCACGCTGTAGATCGCGTGTTCGAGCATCAGCACGGTGTTGGCGGTGGCAATGGCAATGGCGCCCCCGGAGCCACCTTCGCCAATCACCACGGCAATCATCGGCACACCGAGCGCCAGGCAGCAGTCGGTTGACCGGGCGATGGCTTCGGCCTGGCCGCGTTCTTCGGCATCGATCCCCGGATAGGCGCCGGCGGTATCGACAAATGACAAAACCGGCACGCCGAATTTGTCGGCCAGCTCCATCAACCGCACTGCCTTGCGATAGCCTTCGGGCCTCGCCATGCCGAAATTGCGCTTGAGACGCGAGGCGGTGTCCTCGCCCTTTTCCTGGCCGATCACCATGACGGGGGCTCCCCGGAAACGGCCAAGGCCGCCGACCACGGCGAAATCCTCGGCGAATTTCCGGTCGCCAGCCAAGGGCGTGAATTCGGTAATGAGCGCGTCGATATAGGCCAGCGCATGGGGCCGTTCCGGGTGGCGCGCCACCTGGGCTTTCTGCCACGGTTCAAGCCCGGCGTAGAGATCACCCAGTAGCTTCTGAACCTTCTTTTCCAGTGCCTTTACCTCATCGGAAATGGAAACGGTCGCGTCCTTGGCGGCGAGGGCGCGCAATTCGGCGATCTTTCCTTCAAAGTCGGCGATCTGGGATTCGAAATCGAGATAGGACGCCATCTGGCCTCAAACATACTGTGAATTTGCGCCGAAACTGGCCGTGCAGGCGGCCAAAGTCAACGTCTCTTGGCCAGGGGGTGATGGCTCTCCACCACCTGTTGCAGCCGCTCGGCCTGCACATGGGTGTAGATTTGTGTCGTCGATATGTCCGCATGCCCCAGCATTTGCTGCACGGCGCGAAGGTCAGCACCGCCCGCCAGCAGATGACTGGCAAAGCCGTGGCGCAGCACGTGGGGCGAAATCCTGTCGCGCTCGAGGCCCGCTTCGGCGGCCAGCGCCTTCAGCTCCAGGGCAAAGTGCTGGCGCGTCAGATGACCGGATGCGCCATGGGAAGGAAACAGCCATTTGCCATCGCCCAAAAGCGGCACATAGGTTTTGAACAGGGCTTGTGCAGTTTCCGACACCGGCACCAACCGGTCGCGGCCGCCCTTGCCCCTCACCAGAATGAAATCCGGGTCAGCCTTCACCGCCGCAACCGGCAGGCCTACAAGTTCGGAAACGCGCAGGCCGGTGGCATATAGAAGCTCCAGAAGCATTTCGAGCCGGAAGGCCTTGAACTTCGCCTTGCCCTTGGCATTCTTGCGCCGGGTGCGGGCTGTCTCGATCAGTAACGTCACATCCCGTTCGCCGATGGTCTTGGGCAGGGGCCTGCCGATGCGCGGGCTTTCGATGGCGGTTGCCGGGTTGCCGGTGGCCAAGCCGTCGCCATGCAGGAACAGATGAAACTGACGGATCGCCGACAGCTTGCGCGCCGCACTGCTGGGCGCCAGCCCGAGTGTCTCGAGTTCGATCAGGAAACTGCGAATATGTTCGGGCCCCGCCTGCTTGAGCCCCTGACCCTGATTGGTGAGAAACGCGTCATAGGCGGCCAAATCGCGGCCATAGGCGGCAAGCGTGTTGCGCGCCGCTCCGCGTTCGGCGGCCATCATTTCCAGAAAGCGCTGGATCAGTCTCTGACTATTGCTGCCGGAGCTTTTCATGGGGCAAGGCCTTCACGATCTCGGTCTGCTCCGGGGGAAAATTGGCTAGGGCCCAGGCAGCGCCATACACGGCCCCACCCAAGCACGCGATGATTAACAGAAAACGAATGCTGTCCGGCATGTTAGCACCAGTCTAGCCTGATCCGTTCGCGGCGGAAAGCCTTTGCGGTGCGGGGGTGGGCGCGATACAACCGCCGGAAGTCGGGAATTGAGGAATATGGCGCGGCGCTCGATAGCCAAGGATGTCGAATTTGTCAGGCAGAAGCTCGCAAGCCGGCCCATCGTTCTGGTGGGGCTGATGGGGGCTGGCAAATCGAGCGTCGGCCGCAGGTTGGCGGAGAAACTTGGCATTCCATTTGTCGATGCCGACCATGAAATCGAGACCGCCGCCGGAAAATCGATCAGCGACATTTTCGCCGAACATGGCGAGGCTTATTTCCGCGACGGTGAACGCAAGGTGATTGCCAGGCTGATGGGCAATGGCGCCCAGGTGCTGGCCACCGGCGGTGGCGCCTATATGAACGACGAGACAAGGGCCCGCATTCAGGCGGGTGGCGTTTCGGTTTGGCTCAAGGCCTCGCTGCCGCTGCTCATGAAGCGGGTGATGAAGCGCCAGGACCGGCCGTTGCTGAAAAACGATGACCCGGAAGCCATCATGCGCGGCCTTATCGGCCAGCGTTACCCTGTCTATGGACAAGCCGATGTGACAGTCGAAAGCCGCGACGTGCAGCACGGGCAAATGGTCAATGACGTGATCAAGACCCTCGGCCAATGGCAGGGGTGGGACAAGTTCGAACATGCAGAAATCTGAAGAACAGCGGCGCGAAACCGTTGCTGTGGCTCTCGGCAACCGCAGCTATGACATTCACATCGGCGAAGGATTATTGAATGAAGCGGGGCGGATCATCCGTCCGCTTCTCAAAAGGCCTTTGGCCGCCATCGTTACCGATGCGAATGTGGCGCAACATCATCTTGCCCGGCTTGAAGCCTCGCTCGCAGCCTCAGGCATTGCAGCGAAAGCCATCATCCTGCCGGCCGGCGAGAAGACCAAGAGCTTCTCCCGTCTCGCCGAAACCTGCGACGCATTGCTGGCGGCGGGTATTGAGCGGCGTGACAAGGTGATTGCCTTAGGTGGCGGTGTGATCGGCGATCTCACCGGCTTCGCGGCGGCGATCCTCAGGCGTGGCGTCGATTTCATCCAGATCCCGACGTCGCTGCTGGCCCAGGTCGATTCATCGGTTGGCGGCAAGACCGGCATCAATTCGGCCCATGGCAAGAACCTGATCGGCGCATTTCACCAGCCGGTTGCGGTAATTGCCGACACCAGCCTGCTTGATACGTTGCCGAAGCGCGAGTTGGCGGCGGGCTATGCTGAAGTTGCAAAGTATGGCCTGCTTGGCGATGCGCCGTTCTTCGAGTGGCTGGAGGGTGCAGCCCCTGCCATTCTGCGTGGCGACAGCCAGGCGCGCATTCACGCCATCCGCAAGTGCTGCGAAGCGAAAGCCAAGATCGTGGCCGAGGATGAAACCGAGACGGGTGTCCGCGCCCTTCTCAATCTTGGCCACACCTTCGGGCACGCGCTGGAAGCGGCAACCGGCTATTCTGGACGCCTGTTGCATGGCGAGGGTGTTGCCATCGGCATGGTGCAGGCTTTCCGCTTCTCCGAACGCCAGAAACTTTGCGCGGCGGGCACGCGCGGACAGGGTGGCGCGTCACCTGAAGGCCTGCGGTCTTCCCACGCACACCTCGCAAATTCCCGGCGCGCTTCCGCCGCCAGAAGATCTCGTCGCCATCATGCGCCAGGACAAGAAGGCGGTTGGCGGCAAGCTCACCTTCATTCTGGCCCGCGCCATCGGCGAAAGCTTCATTGCCAAAGATGTCGCCGATGCCGACGTCATCCGATTTCCTCAAGGAGGACATGAAAGCACAATGAGCGCCGAAATCTGGATTTCCATTGCCGCCATCTTCGGCATGTTGTTGATGTCGGCGTTTTTTTCCGGTTCCGAAACGGCCCTGACCGCCACCTCGCGGGCCCGCATCAACGAGCTTGAACGGCGCGGCAACAAGCGCGCCAGCACGGTGCTGAAACTCACCGACATGCGCGAACGGCTGATCGGCGCGCTGCTGCTTGGCAACAACGTTGTCAACATCTCGGCTTCGGCGCTGGCCACGGTCGTGCTGGTCCGGCTGTTCGGCGACAGCGGCGCGGTCATCGCCTCGGCGGTGATGACGGTACTCGTTCTGATTTTCGGCGAGGTGATGCCGAAAACCTATGCCATCGCCTATCCCGAACGCGTCGGCGCTTGTCGTGGCGCCGCTGGTTCGCATTCTCGTTGCCGTGTTCGGCCCGGTCGTCATGACCGTCGAATACATCGTCAAGAGCGTGCTCCGGGTGTTCGGCGTGAATATCGACGATGCCCAGAACGTGCTGTCTGCCCACGACGAATTGCGCGGCGCCATCGACCTTCACCACAAGGAAGGTGCCGTCATCAAGAAAGACCGCGACATGCTGGGCGGCATCCTCGATCTGCAGGATCTCGAGGTCGCCGACATCATGGTTCACCGCACCAAGATGGTGTTGATCGACGGTGGCGAAGCCCCCGAGGACGTCGTCACCAAGGTTTTGAAGAGCGGTCACACCCGCATTCCCGTCTGGAAGGATACGCCCGACAACATCGTCGGCGTGCTGCATGCCAAGAACCTGTTCGCCGAACTGCAGAAGCACGGCGGCGACGCCAAAAAGGTCAGCATCGAGGATATTCTGCTGCCGCCGTGGTTCGTGCCCGACACCCGCAAGATTCCCGACCAGCTCAACGCCTTCCTGCGGCGCAAATCGCACTTCGCCATCGTCGTCGACGAATATGGCGAAGTGCAGGGCCTGGTCACACTCGAAGACATCATCGAGGAAATCGTCGGCGACATCAAGCGACGAGCATGACACGGTGACAACCGGCGTGCGCCCCAAGCCCGATGGCTCCTACCTCATCGAAGGCAGCGTGCCGGTGCGCGACCTCAACCGCGCCTTCGACTGGGACCTGCCGGATGAAGAGGCAACCACCATCGCCGGCCTCGTCATTCACGAGGCGCGGATGATTCCGGAGGTGGGCCAGACCTTCAACTTCCACGGCTTCCGCTTTGAGGTGCTGAAAAAGCGCAAGCATCAGGTCACGGCGCTCAGGGTCTCGCCGCTCAAAACCGGCTGACATGGCGCCACGGACCGCCGATCTGGTCATTGTGGGCGCCAGCTTTGCGGGCCTCATCTGCGCCCGCACCGCCGCTCAGCGCGGTTTGAAAACCGTGGTGATCGAAGCCAAGGCCGAGCCCGGTGCGCGCATTCACACCACCGGCATTCTGGTGAAGGAAGCGGCCGAAGAGGTCGATACGCCGCCGCAATTTTCCCGCGCCATCCACGGCGTCAGGCTCTATGCGCCGTCGCTCAAATTCATCGATCTGGCGACACCGGAGTATTATTTTCTCACCACCGATACGGCAGGCCTCATGCGCTGGCTGGCCGATGAGGCGCGCCACGCCGGGGCTGAAATCCTGTGTGGGCGCAAGCTGGAACAGGCCATCCGGCAAGATGGCCACATCCATTTGCCGCAGTTCGAACTTTTGACGCGATTTCTGGTGGGTGCGGACGGCGCGCGCTCGACGGTCGCCAAGCTTTTCAATCTCGGCCGCAACACGAAGTTTCTCACCGGACTCGAAGTGGAATACGCAGCACTGCCGAAGGCCGATCCCGATCTCCTTCATTGCTTTCTCGATACGCAAACATGCGCGGGGTTATCTTGCCTGGGTGGCGCCGGCACCCGGCTTTTTTCAGGTGGGTCTTGCCACCAATGATCGTGTGAAGCCCGATCTCAAATCCTTCATGGCGCACACCGAGCCGGTGTTTGAATTTTCAAAGTCCGAGGTCAAAGAACGCCGCAGCGGCCTCATTCCCTGTGGCGGGCCGGTGCAGCCTTTCGCCGCACCCAATGTGCTGCTGATCGGCGATGCGGCGGGCCATGTCTCGCCCTTGACCGGCGGTGGCATTCGCCTGGCGTTTCGTTTTGGGCGAAGATCGGCGCAACTTGTCGCCGATCACCTCACTGCGCAATGGCCCGCCGCCCGAGCGCGAGCTGGCAAAGGAGCTGCCGTCATTCACCAAGAAAGCTGCTGCTGCGCAAGGTGATGGACGCAGGCCCGCCGAACTGGCTCTACAACACGCTGATCGGCACAGCCCCCATGCGCTGGTTCGCCCGGCAAGTGTATTTCCACCGGCGGGCGGAAGCCGGATGAGCCAATCCTCAACCGGCGCTGAAGCTTGAATGGCCAGTGCGTGCACGCGGTCCCTGAGCAAGTCGGCCAGTGCCGCATTCACCATGCGGTGCTGGTCGACGCGCGATTTGCCGCGAAACGCTTCGGCCACGATTTCGACCCGGAAGTGGCTTTCGCCATCGGGCCGCGCTCCCGAATGGCCGGCGTGGTGGTGTGATTCGTCGATCACTTCGAGCCTCACGGGCGCGAATGTGCTTGCAAGTTTGTCTTTGATGGTGTTGCCGACGGGACCTAGCATCGATCAGAATATCTTTCCGGGGTTGCGGCGCAAAGCCTTCGCCCCCATAATTGCCGCAATGAAGCTCGATTCAAAATATTTCGACAAGATTCGCGTGAAGCCCGGTGAAGACCGCAAGGCCGCCGCCGCGAGCGTGCCGCAATGCGAGTGGCCGGGCTGCCCGCGCCCCGGCAAACACAAGGCCCCCAAGGGCCGCGATGCCGAGGGCCAGTTCTTCAACTACTGCACCGCGCATGTGCAGGAATACAACAAGACCTACAATTACTTCTCGGGCATGAAGGACGACGACGTGTCGCGCTTCCAGAAGGATGCCCAGACCGGCCATCGCCCCACCTGGAAACTCGGCCAGGGGGCCAGCCCCAACGTCGGCGGCAGCCGCCGCAAGGCCACCGCCAGCGCCAAGGATCCCTTCAACCTGTTCCACGAGGCCAAGGACAAGGCCGCGGGCTACCATCCCAAGGGCCGTGCGCTTCGCAATACAGAGTTGAAAGCCCTGCAAACCTTGGGGCTGGACGAAACCTCAACGCCCGATCAGGTGAAAACCAAGTACAAAACCCTGGTGAAACGCCTGCATCCCGATGCCAATGGCGGCAGCCGCGCCAATGAAGACACTTTGAAGGCGGTGATCCAGGCTTACGATCATTTGCGGTCCAGCGGCTTTTGTTAGCAAGGCACGGCTTGCGGCACCGTTTGCGAACGTCTAAAACGCCGCCCGAAACCAGGAAAAGCGCAAGTTCATGAACGCAAAGGCAAATGGCGAAGCCAATGGCATGCCCGACATGAAGGTGTCGGTCAGGCAGCAGTTTGGCTTCGATTCCAATATCGAAGCTCCGGCCTATTCGACACGCACCGAACACGTGCCGGACATCGACGAGGACTATCTCTTCAACCGCGAGACGACGCTCGCGATTCTCGCAGGCTTTGCCTACAACCGCCGGGTGATGGTGACCGGCTATCACGGCACCGGCAAATCGACGCACATCGAACAGGTGGCGGCGCGCCTCAACTGGCCGTGCATCCGCATCAACCTCGACAGCCACATCAGCCGCATCGACCTGATCGGCAAGGATGCCATCGTGGTGAAGGACGGCAAGCAGATCACCGAATTCCGCGAAGGCATTCTGCCCTTGGCCTATCAGCACAACGTGGCGCTGGTGTTCGACGAATACGACGCCGGCCGCCCGGACGTGATGTTCGTGATCCAGCGCATTCTCGAAAGCTCGGGCAAGCTCACGCTGCTCGACCAGTCGAAAGTGATCCGCCCGCACCCGGCCTTCCGGCTGTTTTCGACCGCCAACACCATTGGCTTGGGCGATACCACCGGCCTCTACCACGGCACCCAGCAGATCAACCAGGCGCAGATGGACCGCTGGTCGATCGTCACCGCGCTGAACTATCTGCCGCACGCCCAGGAAACCAACATCGTGCTCGCCAAGAACAAGAGCTACGAGACCGACAAGGGCCGCAAGACAGATCGCCAACATGGTGCGGGTGGCGGATCTTGACGCGCAACGCCTTCATGCAGGGCGATCTCTCGACGGTGATGAGCCCGCGCACGGTGATCACCTGGGCCCAGAACGCCGAAATTTTCGGCGATGTCGGCTTCGGTTTCCGCGTCACCTTCCTCAACAAGTGCGACGAACTGGAACGCGCCATCGTGGCCGAGTTCTATCAGCGCTGCTTCGGCGAGGAACTGCCGGAATCCTCCGCCCACGTCGCCATCGCCTGAGTGGAGTAGAGCCTGTGGCCGCCGAGAAGGACACTCCCTCGGGCGATTTCAAACGCTGCCTGGCGGTCGCCATGAAGACCATCGCCGGCGACCCCGAAATGAGCGTTGCCTTCGGCAGCGAAACGCCCGGGCTTTCCGGCAACAAGGCCAAGCTGCCGCAGCTCTCCAACGACTTCACGGCGAAGGAAATCGCCATCACCCGCGGGCTTTCGGACAGCTTCGCGCTGCGCGTCGCCAACCATTCCGACCAGGTTCACGCCAAATACCAGCCCGAAGGCAAGAACGCCCGCGCCGTGTTCGAAGCCGTCGAGCAGGCGCGCATCGAAGCGCTTGGCGCCAATGCCATGCCGGGCATGGCCAATAATCTCGCCGCCGTGCTCGACGACCGCTACAAGAAGAAGGACGTGGCGCGTTACACGGACCGGAAGGACGCGCCGCTCGAAGAGGCCGTGGCCCTGATCGTGCGCGAGAAACTGACCGGCGCCAAGCCGCCGGAAGCGGCCAAGACCATGGTCGATCTGTGGCGCGACTGGGTGGAAACCCGTGCGGCCTCCAAGCTTTCGCATCTCAACGGACTCAATTCACGATCAGGCGGCCTTCGCCCGCATGTCGCGCGACATCATCGCCGCCTTGGACATGGCCGATGAATTGGGCGAGGACCCCGACCAGTCCGACGAGAACGACGAGCAGGAAGCCGAACCCGATTCAGGCGAGAACAACGACACCCAGGACGGCGAAGAGCAGGAAGCCCAGCAGCAGGCCATGGAAGAGGCCCAGGATGCCGAGGGCGAAAGCGACCAGGCCGAAATGGACGCCCAGCAGATGGACGTCGACGAACAGCCCGACGATTCCGACGGCGAAGACCAGACCGATGGCGAAGAGCCATGGCGGCCGCAGCTTCCGTTCTCGAGCCTGTCGAACGAGGATTTCTACAAGGTCTTCACCAACCAGTTCGACGAGGAAATTTCCGCCGAGGATCTGTGCGATGCCGAGGAACTGACCAGGCTCCGCAACTATCTCGACAAGCAGCTTTCGAACCTGCAGGGCGTCGTGGCGCGGCTGGCCAACCGCCTGCAGCGCCGCCTGATGGCCCAGCAGAACCGCTCGTGGGATTTCGATCTCGAGGAAGGGATGCTCGATGCCGCGCGGCTGATGCGCGTCATCATCGATCCGATGCATCCCTTGTCCTTCAAGATGGAACAGGACACGCAGTTCCGCGACACGGTGGTGAGCCTGCTGCTCGACAATTCCGGCTCGATGCGCGGCCGCCCGATCACCGTGGCCGCCACATGCGCCGATATTCTCGCCCGCACGCTGGAACGCTGCGGCGTGAAGGTCGAAATCCTCGGCTTCACGACGCGGGCGTGGAAAGGCGGCCAGTCGCGCGAGAAGTGGCTGCCGCCAACAAGCCCGCCAATCCCGGCCGGCTCAACGATCTGCGCCACATCATCTACAAATCCGCCGACATGCCGTGGCGGCGGGCGCGGCGCAATCTCGGGCTGATGATGCGCGAGGGCCTGCTCAAGGAGAACATCGACGGCGAGGCGCTGATCTGGGCGCACAACCGCCTGCTCGCGAGGCAGGAACAGCGCCGCATTCTGATGGTGATTTCGGACGGCGCGCCGGTCGACGATTCGACGCTGTCGGTCAATTCCGGCAATTATCTCGAGCGCCATTTGCGCCAGATGATCGCCGACATCGAAGGCCGCTCGCCGGTCGAGCTGATCGCCATCGGCATCGGCCATGACGTCACGCGCTATTACAAGCGCGCGGTGACGATCGTCGATGCCGAGGAATTGGGCGGCGCCATGACCGAGAAGCTTGCCGAATTGTTCGACGAGAAGGCGCCAAGAGCCGGTGAAGCAGCGCCGCCCCCCGCCGCAAGGCCCGGGCGTGAGCTTCACAGCAGCGCCGGTCATATCGACCAACCGGCTGACATTGCGCGCCCATCGCGCCACGGATTTCGCAGCACTGCACGCCATGTGGACCGAACCCATTGTCCACGAGTTCATCACCGGCAGGCCACCAACGCCGGAAGAAAGCTGGGGCAGGCTGTTGCGCTATGCCGGTCACTGGAAGTTGTTGGGTTACGGCTACTGGGCGGTGGAAGAGCGCGCCACCGGTGAGTTCGTTGGCGAAATGGGCTTCGCCGATTATCATCGCAACAAAATGACTGCGCTGAAAAACACGCCGGAGTTGGGCTGGGTGCTGTCGCCCGCCGTCCACCGCCGGGGCTTCGCCATCGAAGCGCTGGCGGCTATCACCCAATGGGGTGACGAGAACTTCAAAGTGAAACGTACCGCCTGCATCATCGACCCTGACAACACCGCCTCGCTCCGCGTCGCGGCAAAACTCGGCTTCATCGAAGACCGCCGCACCACCTACAACGGCGCGCCGACGGTGCGTCATGTACCGGGCGGCACGATGAGCTTTGCCATCGCGTAGTTGTGCACCGGCTGGCCGTTATCGACGAAGTCGCGGCGGTGCAAGGTCTTGAACCCCCAATGCCCGAACACCGGCCTTGCACCTTCGCTGGCTTCGACAAAAAGCCGCGAGAGGTTCATGGCGCGGGCTTCCTGTTCCAGTGCGCGATAGAGTGCCGACGCAACGCCTTTGCCGGAATGTTCGGGTGAGCAGAACAGCATGTCGATGTGGCCGTTTGATTCCAAATCGATCCAGGCGATGGGGCGATCATCGTCATCAACAGCCACAAGCGCCAAACGGCCATCGCTGTTCTTGGCATCAACCGACAAGGCATCCGGCGGATCGAACAGCCATGCGGTTATTTGTTCGGGCGAATAGAATCTGGGCGCCAATGATGCTCACGGCGCGGTGAAATATTTCAGCCAGCGCCGCCGCATCCTCTGCACGGTAGGGCCGCATCTCGCAAATCAAAATCGATTGCTTTCGGAATAGGGGAAGTTGGTTGTCAGCAAGCCAGCCCTGTGAAGTCTCTCGCGAATGGGCTGGCGAATGGCGGCGGGTACTGACCAGGCAAACAGTTTGGGGTTGATGCAAACAAGACTACCTCTATCTCCTTCTTCGATCCATTCCGCCAAAGTGCTTTTTCCAACCTTGTTCTGCAGATGGGCAGGCGAAATGACATTCAATTCGTAAACATCGTGAAGTAGTCCAGCGAGATGTTGCTTTCGGTTGTGCCTGACCTCACTCGCTCGCCGCGTTTCTTCGGATGACATGCCGGTCGTGCTGCCGCCGCCCTGGTACATTAGTGCAATGGTGCTTCCATCAAAGACTGAAGAAAAACCATAAGTCGGTGCAATTCGCGTTCCAAGTAATTTCAGGCAATCGATCAACCCAGACACTGGCAACTTGCAGGGGCGATTGGCAATTGCGAGCGCCCTTTTTCGGTACATCCAGGGTGATTTCCTGCCGAGCAGATGGTCGTAGCTATCCCATGAAAATGAGGCTTCGGTTTGCCAATCGAGATTGCTTCCGGGCGTAGGCTTGTAGAAATGGCAGCAATCAAACTGGGGAAACTCGCCAAGCCTCCCCAGCACGGTATCCTTCTTGAACACGGTCCTGCGTTTCCAGATCAGATCCTGTGACTTGTTACGGCCAACCGCGAAATGCATTTTTGTTGGCGCAATGTTCGCAGTCTCCAAGAGCTTGAGAACGAAATGGGGATCGGCGGCAAGATCAAGTTCTTCGGCCCATTCAGTCACATGCAGCCGCCGGATGGGCGAAGACATGTGACCGAACCGGCAAGGCGGGCCGAAGCGCCTCGCGACTGGACTCGAAATCGACGATGTCAGCCATGCTTCTCCGCCACCACCATGTAGTTCACATCCATGTCGCGGGATCGGCGCCAGTCGTTCTTGAACGGGCTGTAGGTGACGCCGCTTTCATCAACCGTCTTCAGGCCATTGTCCTTCATCCAGCCTTTGAGTTCTGTGGGCGTGATGAACTTCTCCCACTGGTGGGTGCCCTTGGGCAGCCAGCCCAGCACATATTCGGCGCCGATGATGGCGAGGCTGAAAGACTTGAAGGTGCGGTTGAGGGTGGCCACGAACATCAGGCCATCGGGCTTCAGCAGCGCTGCACAGGTGGCGGTAAAGGCGGCGGGGTCGGCCACGTGTTCGATCACCTCCATGTTGAGGATGACGTCGAAGCGTTCGCCGGCCGCCGCCAGGTCTTCTGCCGTGGCGGCGCGGTAGTCGATTTCAAGCTCCTGTTCGGCGGCGTGGACGCTCGCCGTCCTGATGTTTTTTTCCGAGGGGTCAACGCCGACAATGGTGGCGCCGAGCCTTGCCATGGGTTCGGTCAGAAGACCACCGCCGCAGCCGATATCGAGGAACCGCAGCCCTCTGAAGGGCTGGCGTTCCAGCGGGTCGCGGGCAAAGCGGGCGCAGACCTGCTCCTTGATCCAGGCCAGCCGCACCGGGTTGAACACATGGAGAACCCCGAACTTGCCCTTCGGATTCCACCATTCGGCGGCCATTTTCGAGAATTTCTCGACCTCGGCGGGGTCGAGGCTGGGGGCGGTTGCTGATGTCATGGGCATTTCCAGTTTTTGCTGCCGTCAATATTGCACAAGCGAAGCCCCTCATCTATGAGTACGCCGCACCGCAGAACAGGTTGGTGAACGACATTTGGCCGCGCCGGGAAAGCTGGTCCAGCGCGGGGGTTGAGGGGTTTGGCCGTGGGCCGTCTGGTAATGAAATTTGGAGGCACGTCGGTTGCGGATATCGAGCATATCCGTAATGTGGCGCGCCATGTGGAACGTGAAGTGAAGGCCGGCCACCATGTGGCCGTGGTGGTCTCGGCGATGGCTGGAACCACCGACCGGCTCGTCGGCTGGTGCCGCGAGGCTGCCGCCGTGCATGATGCCCGGGAATATGACGCCATCGTCGCCTCGGGCGAGCAGGTGACGGCGGGTCTTCTGGCCATCGTGTTGCAGGACATGGGCATTCCGGCGCGTTCGTGGTCGGGCTGGCAGATTCCGCTCAAGACCGATGGCGTCCATGGGGCGGCCCGCATCGCCGAGATCGAGGCGGAAGAGATTCGCCGCCGCATGGAGCAGGGCCAGGTGGCGGTGGTCGCAGGCTTCCAGGGCATCGGCCCCGACAAGCGCATCACCACGCTGGGCCGTGGCGGCTCGGATACCTCGGCGGTGGCGATTGCTGCGGCACTCGATGCCAGTTGCGATATCTATACGGACGTCGACGGCGTCTATACGGCTGATCCGCGGATCGTCACCGGGGCCCACAAGCTTGACCGCATTTCCTATGAGGAGATGCTGGAACAGGCTTCGCTGGGCGCCAAGGTGCTGCAGACGCGCTCGGTCGAACTCGCCATGGTATACAAGGTGCCGCTGCAGGTGCGCTCGAGCTTTGAGCCGCCCGATTCGCCCAACCAGAACAAGCCCGACGGCTCGGGTCCCGGAACACTCGTTTGCGATGAGGAACGTATTGTGGAACAGCATGTTGTCAGTGGCATCGCCTATTCGCGCGATGAGGCGAAAGTGTCGATCCGCAGGGTGAAGGACCAGCCCGGCGTTTCGGCTTCGGTGTTCGGCCCCCTGGCCGAGGCCGACATCAGCGTTGACATGATCGTGCAGAACATTTCGTCCGATGGCTCGACCGCCGACATCACCTTCACGGTCGCCCGCAAGGATTTGCGCAAGGCGCTGGAAGTCTTGAATGGCGTCAAGGACAAGGTGGGCTTCGCCGAGCTCGCCCATTCGGCCGATGTCGCCAAGGTGTCGGTGGTCGGCATCGGCATGCGCAGCCACGCCGGCGTTGCCGCCAAGATGTTCCGCTCGCTGGCCGACAAGGGCATCAATATCCAGGCGATCACCACGTCCGAGATCAAGGTCTCGGTGCTGATCGACGAGGCCTATACGGAGCTTGCCGTGCGGGCGCTGCATACGGCCTACGGGCTTGAGGGCAAGCACTGATGCGATGAGACACACGGGCCGCCATAACTTGATGCAGCGCTGCCGGTTCAAACCGGCGGGTGCGGCCCTTGCGGCGGGAGCAGCTGATGGCTCAGATCCGCCCGTGGCCCGCGCGTGTTGCTGAAGCGGCTCCGCGAGGTCATGGCGGAGCCGGTGACGGCGCAATTTCGTCTCGACAAGATCGCCAGCCTGATCGCCGCCAACATGGTGGCCGAGGTGTGCTCGATCTATGTGATGCGGCCCGGCCAGGTGCTGGAACTCTATGCCACCGAGGGCCTGAAGCGCGAGGCCGTGCACCAGTCGCAGGCTCAAGGTGGGTGAAGGGCTGGTCGGCACCATCGCTGACCAGGCGATCGGCCTCAATCTCGCGGATGCCGCTTCGCACCCGTCGTTCAAATACCTGCCGGAAACCGGCGAAGAGATTTATCACTCGTTCCTCGGCGTGCCGATCATGCGCGGCGGCACGGTGATCGGCGTGCTCGTGGTGCAGAACCGCACCCAGCGCCATTACACCGACGAAGAAGAAGAAGCGCTGCAAACCACCGCCATGGTGCTGGCCGAGGTCATTGCCTCGGGCGAGCTCAAGGAAGTGGCGCGCGAGGTGGCGGCCGATGTCGCCCACATGCGCAGCCACCACATTCGCGGCGATTCGCTGGCCGAAGGTGTCGCCCTTGGCCATGTGGTGCTGCACGAGCCGCGCGTCGTCATCGAACAGATGCTGGCCGAAAGCATTCCCGCCGAACGAAAGCGCCTTGATGAAGGCGTGGCGCAGCTTCGCGCCCATGTCGACGAACTGGTCGATGGCTCCGACGCCATGCGGGCCACGGATTATTCCGACGTGCTCGAAACCATCCGCATGTTCGCCCATGACAAGGGCTGGGTGAACCGCTTGCGCGAGGCGGTCGATACCGGGCTTACGGCAGAAGCCGCGGTCGACCGCGTGCAGAACGACAACCGGGCCCGCATGATGCGCACGCCCGATCCCTACTTGCGCGAGCGCATGCACGATCTCGACGATCTGGCCAACCGGCTGCTGCGCATTCTGACCGGCGCCATGGCCACGGCATCGCGCTCCGACCTGCCGCAGAATGCCATCATCGTGTCGCGCAACATGGGGCCTGCCGAACTTCTCGACTATGACCGCTCGAAGGTGCGCGGCGTCATTCTCGAGGAGGGCGGCCGCACCAGCCACGTGGCGATCGTCGCCCGGGCGCTCGGCATTCCGGCGGTCGGCCAGGCGGAAGGGCTGATCGATCTTGTCGATACCGGCAGCGCCGATCGTCGTCGATGGCGGCACCGGCGAAATCTTCGTGCGCCCGTCGCCAGACTTGCAGAAGGCCTATGCCGAGAAGGTGCGCTTCTATGCCAGGAAGCAGGCGCAATACGCGCAGCCTGCGCGATGTGCCGGCGGTGACCAACGACGGCATCAGAAGATCGAGCTCAACATCAATGCCGGGCTGATCGTCGATATGCCGCACCTGCATGATTCGGGCGCCGAAGGCGTTGGGCTTTACCGCACCGAATTGCAGTTCATGATGGCCCAGCGGTTTCCCCGGCTCAATTCGCAGGTCCGGCACTATTCGTCGATCATCGAACAGGCGAAGGGCAAGCCCGTCACCTTCCGCACGCTCGATATCGGCGCCGACAAGACGCTGCCCTATCTCCGCCAGCCCAAGGAAGAAAACCCCGCGCTCGGCTGGCGCTCGATCCGCATGGCGCTCGACCGGCCGGCACTGCTCCGGCTGCAGCTTCGCGCCCTGATGCTGGCGGCCGCGGGCACGCCGATGAAGATCATGTTCCCGATGATCGCCGATGTCGACGAATACCGCCGGGCGCTGGAAGCTGTCGAGCTTGAAAAGGCCATCTCGCGGCGCGCGGCCACAAGCTGCCGTCGCCGCTCAAGATCGGCGTGATGATCGAGATTCCGTCGCTGCTCTGGCAGCTCGACAATCTGCTGCCGCTGGTTGATTTCGCATCGATCGGCTCCAACGATCTGGTGCAGTTCCTGTTTGCCTCCGATCGCGGCAATCCGAAACTCGCGGGCCGCTACGATCCCCTGAGCCCCGCCGCCCTTGGCGCCATGCGCATGATCGTCGAGGCGGCGGCGCGGCACGGCAAGCCCGTGACCCTGTGCGGCGAATTGGGTGGCCGGCCGCTTCGAAGCCATGGGCCTCATCGGCGTCGGCCTCACGTCGATCTCCATGGTGCCGTCGGCCATCGGCCCGGTGAAAGCCATGGTGCGACTCGCTCGACCGCGCCAAGCTGTGGGCCTTCATGGAACCCCTGCTGAAAAGCCCGCTGCATTCGATCCGGCCGGAGCTCATGGAGTTCGGGCAGCGCAATGGAGTGGTGCTTTGAGTGTAATGTTCGACGACGAGCTTTTCGGCACCCCTGAACAAATCAGCCTGATGAAGCGCGGGCGCAATCTCTGGTCGTTGCTCCGCGACAATCCTCATTATTCGTATTCTGGCAGGTTGGTGCTGTTGAGCGAACCTGACGAGGACCCTGTTGATATCCTGTCGGCTCTTGCCAGGCTCCAGGGCGCGGGCGTGTGCAGCTATTACCCGGCTGCTTTGGCTCCCGGCCTGTTTGCGCGGCTCGAAGCCCTTGGTTTGACCACTGACCGGCATGAGCATTATTGGGGTGGCGAGCAGGCTCTGGCGAGCAGCCTCAGGGTCCGGAAAGAGTATTCGCTCCCGGACGATCTCACTGTTTCCGCAGTCGATGCGGGCACGCCAAGAGAGGTCATCGCTGCCATAGCAGAACTTTGCCGGTCATGCGGTGTGATGCCCATCCCCGGCGCCCGGATGAGAGGACAGACATCAAAAGGCTTATGCCTGATTGCTACGGACCGGCAAGGTCAGCCGGTCGCAACGGCTTCGGCGTTCATGGTTCATCATCCGCAGAGTTCGCGGGCAAGCGATGCTTTCTGGGGCATCCTCGCGACCAGAGAGGACAGACGCGGACAAGGCATCGCGTTACAACTCGGCGCGCAGGTGATTATCGACATGTGGGAGAACCATGGCGCGCGGGGATTTACCACAGGCGTACGGCAGGACAATGTGCCGTCCAAGACGCTCTGCAACAAACTCGGCGTCGGCGCAACCGACTGGATTTATGCCGAGTGCATGGACGAGGCAGTGCTGGGCGGGCCGTCAGTCACGAAGTAGGACCACGCCAGGGCGTGGGCCTTCACGGAGCCGCCGCTGAAAAGCCCGCTGCATTCGATCCGCCCGGAACTGTTGGAGTTCGGTCAGCGCAATGGCGTGGTGCTATAAGTGTTCCACGCTGAACCAGCCCTCATCCGGCCTTCGGCCACCTTCTCCCATGCTGCGCACGGGAGAAGGCGAATGCGGATGGAGCTCCCTCAGCTTCGCCTTCTCCCATTGAGCGCAGCGAAATGGGAGAAGGTGGCCGACAGGCCGGATGAGGGCCCTGTCCGCGTGACGGTCCTCTCAAAAACCTGTCATCCCCGCACGTGTTGCGGGGACCCATTGTGCAGATTCCGGTGCGTCTGGACGTTTGCACCATGGGTTGCCGGGACAAGCCCGGCAATGACAGTTCTTGTGGTCACCCCCGGTTGCTATTGACATTCTGCGCCGGGCAGCGCCCGCGCCTCCCTTCCCATGGCGGAAGGGGAAGAACACCCCCGGAAGCGGAATGACCGTTTCCACAAAGGATAAGTCATGTTCCATTGCAACCCGCGAAAATACGCCGCCGTTAGCCTCGTGTTCACCATTCTCGTTCATTCTCGGAAAAATTCATCGTTAGTGGCGGGTTAATGTGCCCCGCGTTGCGAGAGCGTTGTGTCATGAGTGAAGAAACCGTAAATGCCGAGTTCGACGTCCAGGGCTACGACGAGTCCCACGACAATGTGCCGATGATGCGGGCCAAGCCCGACGGCGCGCTCGATCCCGCCGGCGAGGCCGGGTGGTTCCTGCAGCGCGAGCGCGAAATGCGCGGCGAAACGCTGGAAATGGCGGGCGAGGCCACGGGCATTCACCCCTATCACATCGAGGCCATCGAATTCGGCGACATGACGCGCATGCCGGCGCGCATGGAAGCCCTCGAGATGATCGGCATCTACGCGCAGTATCTGTGCTTCGATCCCGAGCCGCTGGTCGTTCACTACGCGCAGTTCCTGCCGCGCCTGGCGGTTGCGCCGAAGGCCCGCGCATCCGGCCAATCCGGCGCCGCTTGTCGAGCGCCAAGATCCTGAAGTTCGGCAAGATGCCGAAGCTGCCGAAATTTTCCTTCAACGTGACCGGCATTCCGGGCGGGCCCGGCGGCCTTGTGGCGGGCGTTGCGGGCGCCATATTCCTGTTTGCGGGTCTGGCCTATGTGGCGATGCCAAGCGATGAACCGCCGGAACAGCAGGTGGCCGAAATCGCCGACACCATGCCGACCGCCTCGACCGGGCCGGAAGTGGCGGAGGTGGCGATCACCGAGGAAAAACTGCCGGACGACATTGCGCGCTGGCGCCGAAGTGGCGGAGGATGAAACGGCGGGAACCAATCTCGACGGCCTCGCGGCATTGATCGAGCAGAACGTCAGCGAAGAACCGGTGAAGAAGAAGAAGGGCACAAAAGCCGAAGCCAAGGCCACGGATGTGCCGCAGCCCCTGGAAGTGACCTCGGTTGGCGATGTGCAGTTGACGCCGGAAGGCCGGGTGTTCGGCGCCAAGACCGGCGGCAACCGGCTGGTGCTCAAGGCCAAGGCGCCGGTGTGGGTCCGGATCGAAGACACCACCGGCAATGTCGTCATGACCCAGATGCTGATGAAGGGCGACACCTATCACGTTCCCGACCGCGAGGGCCTCGTCGTCATCGCCCGCGATGGCGGGCTGTTGAGCTATGTGATCGACGGCGAGGAAAAGGGCGTTCTCGGAACCCCCGGCGAAATTCTGGTCGGGCGCCCGCTCGATCTCAAGGTCGCTCGAAGGCCAGGGCTGATTTTCCGGCGTTGCGAAGCGGTGGGGGCCTCCGCTACAAGCCCCCGCCATGAGCGCCATTTCCGTTGAAAAACTTGACCGCATCATCCACCGCTACGCCACGGTGGAGCATGGCATGTCGGCCGGCGTTTCGGGCGAGGCCTTCGTCAAGCTCTCCAAGGAATATGCCGATCTTGAACCCACCGCCAAGGCGGCGATCTCGCTGAAGAAGGCCTATGACGAGCGCCTCGGGCTTGATGAGATGATCAAGGCCGGCGGCGAAATGGCGGAGATGGCGCAGGCCGAAAGGCCCGAACTCGAAGCCCGCATCGCCGGCATGGAGCACGGCATCCGCATCCTGCTGCTGCCCAAGGATGCCGCCGACGAGCGCAACGTGATCCTCGAAGTGCGGGCCGGAACCGGCGGCGACGAAGCGGCGATTTTCGCCGGTGACCTGTTCCGCATGTATCAGCGCTATGCGGCGTCCAAGGGCTGGAAGTTCGAAGTGGTTTCGACCAGCGATGGCGAGCATGGCGGCTACAAGGAAGCGATCGCCAATATCTTCGGCTCCGGCCCCTATGCCCACATGAAATTCGAATTCGGGCGTGCACCGGGTGCAGCGGGTTCCGGCCACCGAAACGCAGGGGCGCATTCACACCTCCGCCGCCACCGTGGCGGTGCTGCCCGAGGCCGAAGAGGTGGACATCAAGATCGAGGACAAGGATCTGCGGATCGACGTCTACCGCTCGTCGGGTCCGGGCGGGCAGTCGGTGAATACGACCGACTCGGCGGTGCGCATCACCCATCTTGCCGACCGGCCTCGCCGTGGCGCAGCAGACGGAAAAATCCCAGCTCAAGAACAAGAACGCGGCGATGAAACTGTTGCGTTCAAGGCTCTATGATCTCGAACGCCAACGCATCGACAGCGAACGTTCGGCGGCGCGCAAGGGCCAGGTGGGTTCGGGCGACCGGTCGGAGCGCATCCGCACCTATAATTTTCCGCAAGGGCGCTGCACCGATCACCGCATCAACCTGACGCTCTACAAGCTCGACCAGATCATCGAAGGCCCGGCGCTCGACGAAATGGTGACGGCGCTGATGAACCACCACCAGGCGGAGCTTCTGGCCGCCGCGGACAATGGCTGACACGGTCAGGTCGCTGCTGGCGGCGGCGCGGCGGCGGTTGCGCGCGGCCGACGTGGGTGACGAGGCGCTTGATGCGCGGTTACTGCTGCAGCGGGCCACGGGGCTCTCGCACAGCGACATTGTCGCCGATCCGGATAGGGAGATTGTGACCGAGGCCGCGAGTGTCTTCGAAGCATTGGTGCGGCGCAGATTGGCCTTCGAGCCCGTTTCGCGCATTCTGGGCGAGCGCGAATTCTATGGCCGGGTTTTCCGGGTGACGCCCGACGTGCTCGATCCCCGGCCCGATACCGAAACGCTGATCGATGCGGCACTGCCGTTGCTCAAGCCGGGCATGCGGGTGCTCGATCTCGGGACTGGTTCCGGCGCCATCATCGTGACGCTGCTGGCCGAGCGGCTGGAGATGACGGGTGTTGCCACCGATATTTCGGCAGCGGCCCTCGCCGTGGCGATGGACAACGCGCGACGGCATGGAGTTGCGGAGCGTTTGCTGACGGTTGCCGGTAGCTGGTTCGATCCGGTGGTGGGCACGTTCGATCTGATCGTTTCCAATCCGCCCTATATTCCGGCGGCGGATATCGCGAGGCTTGAGCCAGATGTGCGGAACTATGATCCGCATATTGCGTTGGCGGGTGGCGGTGATGGGCTTGAAGCCTATCGGGCGATTGCCGCTGGCGCGCGTGACCATCTCACACCGCGAGGTCTACTCATGGTGGAAATTGGCGCCGGGCAGGCGGGCGAAGTGGGCCGGATTTTTGCGGCGGAAGGCTATGCCGCCCGTGGGCAATGGCAGGACCTTGGCGGGCACGTGCGGGTTCTGGCCTTTGCCCTGGGTTAACTCCACCTTGTGGATGCGGCGATAAAAACATTGGAATTCCGGGGCGATTCCGCTAGAAGGAGCTCAGGTAAATCCTTCTGCCCTCGATGACAGCACCGGGCGGGTGGTTGAAATCCAGCAACAGTTTGCTTGTTTCGCCAAAACCGGTGTCGGCATGGGCCATGTTTCCGGGCCAGGAAACACTCCGGAGGGCGGAGTAAAACTTACCGAAACCAACGGGTAAGGTATTGGAAAGTCCGGAATTCCGGTTTTTGGGGCGCGCTTCCCGAGTTTGGCGCATTGGAACGGCGAAACAGCCTTTATGGCACTTCAGAACTCTAAGATAGGACGATCATGAGACCTGGGCAGCAGCACAACAAGCGCGGCCGTGGCCGCAATCGCCATCGCAGCAGCGGTGGTGGTGGCGGAGGCGGCGGCGAAGTGGCGGCGGCAATCCGCTGAGCCGCGTTTACGACAGCAACGGCCCGGACGTGAAGGTGCGCGGCAACGCCCAGACGGTCGCCGAGAAGTATTTGCAGCTGGCCCGGGACGCGCAATCGTCAAGCGACCATGTGATGGCCGAGAGCTATTTTCAGCATGCGGAACATTATCTCCGCATCCTGTCGGAAGCCCAGGGCTATCAGCAGCAACCGCAGCAGCAGTTTCGCCGCCCGGGTGAGGAATTCGACGACGAAGACGGCGATGATGGCGATGGCGAGAGCGATGACAACCGCGCGCCACAGATCGCCGCCACCGGCATGGGCGAACAGCCGGACATCCAGGGCGAGCCGCCGGAGTTCGAGAACGCCCGGCCGCCACAGCAACAGAATTTCCGCCAGAACCGTGACAACCAGGGCAATCGTGATGGTCAGCAGCAGGGCCGCTTCAAGCCGCGCTGGCAGGATCGCCGCGACCGCAACCCCAACGGCGGCGAAAATCGCGAGCAGAACTTCCAGCCGCGCGAACAGCGCGCCGAAGAGCCGCCGCGCGAGCAACCCGCCGCGCCGGCCAATGGCAATACCGACGAGGCGCCTCAGTGGGAGGCCCCGAGCTTCCTGAGGCGGCCGGCGCCGGTTATCGACACGGCACCGGAAGTGGTCGAAGAGGCGGTGGCCGAGAAGCGCCCGCGCGTTGGCCGCCCGCGCAAGGAACGCCCGGTGGAAGAGACCCCAGCACCTGAAACACAGGGCGAATGATCAGGATCAAAAGATGGGGGCCGGAATTCGGCCCCCTTTTTCTTTGAGAAGTAACACCTATATCCACGACTTCAGCCGTTGACGGCGTTTCAGGGGTGCCATTGCGGGCCCGGGGGAACGTGCCGAGGAGGAGTAAGACCATGGATTTTGAAAAATACACCGAACGGTCGCGCGGGTTTGTGCAGTCCGCCCAGTCCCTGGCGCTGCGTGAAGGCCACCAGCGTTTCAGCCCGGAACATCTTCTGAAAGTTCTGCTCGATGACGAGGAAGGCCTCGCTGCCGGGCTCATTTCCGCAGCGGGTGGCGATTCGCGAGCGGCGTTGCGCGACACCGAAGCGCTGATCAAGAAAATGCCGAAGGTTTCGGGTTCCGGAGCGGGGCAGGTTTATCTGGCGCCGGAACTGGCGCGAGTGTTCGAGGTCGCCCAGAAGATGGCCGAGAAGACAGGTGACTCTTATGTTTCCGCCGAGCGCCTGTTGCAGGCGTTGGCCATTGAACCGTCGGAGGCGTCCAAGATCCTGAAAGCGGCGAGTGTTACGCCGCAGGGTTTGAACAGCGCCATCAACGCGGTGCGCAAAGGCCGCACGGCGGATAGCGCTTCGGCCGAGCAAGGCTATGACGCCCTCAAGAAATATGCCCGCGACCTCACCGAGGCGGCGCGTGACGGCAAGCTCGATCCGGTGATCGGGCGCGACGAGGAAATCCGCCGCACCATCCAGGTGCTATCACGGCGCACCAAGAACAATCCGGTGCTGATCGGCGAACCTGGTGTTGGCAAGACGGCGATTGCCGAGGGTCTGGCGCTGCGCATCATCAAGGGTGACGTTCCCGAAAGCCTGAAAGACAAGAAGCTGATGGCCCTCGACATGGGCGCGGTCATCGCTGGCGCCAAGTATCGCGGCGAATTCGAGGAACGCCTCAAGGCGGTGCTCTCGGAGGTGATGGCGGCCGAAGGCGGCATCATCCTGTTCATCGACGAGATGCACACGCTGGTGGGTGCGGGCAAGAGCGAGGGCGCCATGGATGCGTCCAACCTGCTGAAGCCCGCCCTGGCGCGTGGCGAATTGCATTGCGTTGGCGCCACAACACTTGATGAATATCGCAAGCATGTGGAGAAGGACGCGGCCTTGGCCCGGCGCTTCCAACCGGTGTTCGTGAACGAGCCGACGGTCGAAGACACGATCTCCATTCTGCGCGGCATCAAGGAAAAGTATGAATTGCACCATGGCGTGCGCATCACCGATTCCGCGCTTGTCGCGGCGGCGACACTGTCCAGCCGCTACATCAGCGACCGTTTTTTGCCCGACAAGGCCATCGACCTGATGGACGAAGCGGGGTCGCGGCTGCGCATGCAAGTCGATTCGAAACCGGAAGAGCTTGACGAGATCGACCGCAAGATCATGCAATTGCAGATCGAGCGCGAGGCGCTGAAGAAGGAAACCGACCGGGCCTCCAAGGACCGGCTGGAAAAGCTTGAGAAGGAATTGGCCGAACTCGAAGAAGAGTCGGCGGCGATGACCCGGCGCTGGCAATCGGAAAAGGAAAAGCTCGCGTCTGCCTCCAAGGTGAAGGAAGAGCTTGAGAAGGCGCGGCATCAGCTCGACCAGGCGCAGCGCAAGGGCGATTTCGCGCTGGCGGGCGAACTCGCCTACTCGAAGATTCCCGGCCTCGAAAAGCAGTTGAAAGAAGCCGAAGCCGCCGGCGAAGGCCGCATGCTGGAAGAGGCGGTGACCGAGTCGCACGTGGCGCAGGTTGTCTCGCGCTGGACGGGCGTTCCCGTCGACAAGATGCTGGAAGGCGAGCGCGAGAAACTGCTGCACATGGAGAAGGATCTCGCGGCCCGCGTGGTTGGCCAGGCGGAGGCGGTGGAAGCCGTCTCAACCGCCGTGCGCCGGGCGCGGGCCGGTTTGCAGGACCCGAACCGGCCGATGGGCTCGTTCATGTTCCTGGGCCCCACGGGTGTGGGCAAGACCGAACTGACCAAGGCGCTGGCCTCGTTCCTGTTCGACGACGAACACGCCATGGTCAGGATCGACATGTCGGAATACATGGAGAAGCATTCGGTGTCGCGGCTCATTGGTGCTCCTCCGGGCTATGTGGGTTATGACGAGGGTGGCGCCTTGACCGAAGCGGTGCGGCGCAGGCCCTATCAGGTTGTGCTCTTCGACGAGATCGAGAAAGCGCATCCGGATGTCTTCAATGTGCTGCTGCAGGTGCTCGATGACGGACGCCTGACCGATGGCCAGGGCCGCACGGTGGATTTCAAGAACACCATCATCATCATGACTTCGAACCTCGGGTCGGAGTATCTTGTGAACCTCAGCGAGGGCCAGGATGTGGACGAGGTGCGGGATCAGGTGATGGCGGTGGTCAAGGGTCACTTCCGGCCGGAGTTCCTCAACCGCCTTGACGAGATCATCCTGTTCCACCGCCTGCAGGCGTGAACACATGGGGTCGATTGTCGGCATTCAGCTGAAGCGCCTGCAGAAGCTGCTCGACGACCGCAAGATCGCCATAACGGTGTCGGACGCGGCGCGGGCCTGGCTTGCTGACAAGGGCTATGACCCGGCCTATGGGGCCCGGCCGTTGAAGCGGGTCATCCAGAAAAACGTGCAAGACCCGCTGGCCGGGGAAATTCTCGCAGGGCGTGTCAAGGACGGCGACACGGTGGAGATCGACGTGGTGGCCGGAACGCTGACCTTCAATGGCGTTGGCGTCGGCGGCGCCCCCATCGACCGCAAGGTGGTGAGTTTGCACTGAGGAAAACAATCTCTCCATGGCCGCCCTTGAGGCGGCCATCCATTTCGGCCAATGCTATTCTGGCTGAGCCACTGGGTGGCCGGGTCGAGCCCGGCCATGGAGAGTTTTTGGATTGACCCTCGACCGTTACAACGCCTTCTGCGCTACCCTGCCGCACACCTCGACAGTGGTGCAGTGGGGCGGGGCGCATGTGTGGAAGGTGGCGGGAAAGGTGTTCGCCGTCGCCTGGCCGGAAGCGAAGGGCGCGCTGCTTGTGACGTTCAAGGCGTCCGACATGAGTTACGACATGCTAAAGGACAGGCCCGGCATGCGGCCCGCTCCCTATTTCGCCTCGCGCGGCATGAAGTGGCTGCAACGCACCAGCGGCGCCACGCTGAAGGACAAGGCCTTCGAGAAATATCTCGCCGAAAGCCACAGGCTGGCGGCGCTGAACCTGACCAAGAAGGTGCGGGCAGAGTTGGGGATGGAGAGGTAGCCGTTTATACTGCCGGCGCCTCAGGCCGGTTTATCCGCGCGGCCCGTGAGATGTATTTGATCATTGCGGCATTGATTTCATGGTCCTGAAAACTCGCCGGGCGCACGAACACCATGTTGTACTGGAAGCCGTTCAGCGCCTCGAAATCTCGCGCAATGGGAATGAGTCCGAGAGAAACCAAGTGATCCGCCACCTTTCCCGATAGCCATTGGCCCTCCCAAAAAGGTTTGTCTTCGACTTCGACAAGAACGATGGCGGCATTGCTCAGGAAACCGGGCCCACCTGCCAGCACCTTGCCAACCGCACCCTCAACGTCGATCCACATTGCGGCGCCATCGCTGCTGTCGTCTTTGAAGAAGCTGTCAAGGGTGACGGCATCGACGCTGACATCGTTGTATGAAACGGCCTCGGCGTTGCGGGCCATCAACGAGTGCCTGCCCTCGCCAGGAGACCACGGCTTGTTCATGAACTCCGATACGATCTTGAATGTCACCTTGCCATCGCAATCCGACACTGCCAGGTTGCGATACTCGACGGATTGGCCGCCATCGCCGAACAGGCCGCTAAAACGCTCGAAATTGGTTGGGTTCGCCTCGAATGCAACGGCTCTGCCGTCTGGAACAATGCGCTTGTACCTTCGCGAAGCTTCGGCACGATGGGCACCCACTTCAACGAACAGGCCTGGCTTGGCGCTTCTCACCAGTGTGAAAAACAGTTCAACGAGATCGAGGTTCGACCTCTTGCGCTCGTCCTTCGCGGCGAGATTGTAGTGGCTTGCGAGCCCCAGCAGGTTGAGCGTGTAGAGAAATCCTGTCATGTCAATTCTATCGTTCGAAATCGAGTGGAGGCCCGAACACGTCATCCAGCAGTTCCTCCACGCCGGGGAGTTGGCGCTTCAGGAGGCTGTAGTTGTTGAAACATGCCATGCGCGATTTGGGATCTATCAGCCTGCCTCTCAGGTGCTCGACGCCGCCGTTCTGAATGACGCTTTCGGGCCGGTCAATGACGACCGTGCCGACGGGCCTTCGCACCTCGGCGCGGCCCAATTCAATGAGCCTGTGGTAGAGCAGCGACACCGGGTAGACGGAATTGGGACTGCGAAACCGGTGCCGCAGGTTTTCGAGAAACACGTCCTCCATCCCGGCAAACAGCGCTGCGAACTCGCTGCGGATCAGGGGATGCGCTGTGTGGGCCTGGATGAACACGCCTTGCGCTTCAAAGCCGCACAATCTGGCGGCGTTGTAGCGGGATTGCATCCACTTCGCCGTCTCGAGCAGTTCAGGCCCTTTCCACAGGCCGTGCAATCGAATCCGGTCTGCGAAGAAATGTTCCCGGCGGGCGCCGGCGAGAAGCATGACGTCGTCGTTGAAATACAGGAAGCGGTCGGCGAGGCCGTCAATGCGCCAGATCATTGTCTCGATGGTTTCGGAATTGAATGTTGGCAGATAGTTTTCGTAGCCGCGGAATATGTCGTCGTGGCTAACGAACTGTATTTTGTCCGAAGGGAGACGGGACCTGTCGAGGTATCTGGGAAACTGGCCGGCGGTCACCACCCAAATCTTGCGGATCCAGCCACCAAACCGGAAAATGGAACGCAAGCAATATCTCAGTTCACCACAGTCTTCATACCGGACGTTCGAGAAAGCGAGTTGAGACTCATGGTCCGGGTCCAACGGATCGTTCCTGGACTTTGCCGCATGGCTGTCGCGGCTGGCGCGGAACAGCGGATCACTGCCATCGACCCATGCAATGACCGCATCAATCTCCAATTCATCACTCTTGGACAACGGGTTAACTCAAATCGTAGCTTACACAAGTTTCAGCGGCGAACCATGCCGAAGTTCCGGCACGGAGCATTCGAATAAGTAGAGGTTGAAGTCATAGCGGTTTCTTGGGTAGGTACGGAAGGATTGGACGGGGAATGCGGGCGAGCCCAGCCCTGTGACCGAGGGGCTTGCACCAGCGAACACGATGAACATTCCCGATTTCCCCAAAAACGCCTGCGCTTATGAAGTGTATGACCCGAAGACGCTCATGCCCGGAAACGAGAGCACCTTCGTGCGCTTGATGGAGTTGGGCTGGAAAGACACCGAATTCAGCGGGCGGCGGGTTCTGGATATAGGGGCCAACACCGGTATCCTGTCGCTCCGGGCGCATCAGCTGGGGGCTTCGTCGGTGCAGGCGGTCGATGTGCAGGCGCCGCTCGTCGAATTCTTCGCCAGTGTGGTGGCGCGGCACAAGCTGCCGATCACCGTTGAGCGCCGGAGCTTTGCCCAACTCGACCAGGCGAAGGACGCCGCCGACATCGTGTTGTTCATGGAAGTTCTGCACTGGATTGTCGACCAGGGCGGCAACGTGCCGGATACCATCGCCAAGCTGGCGGCGCTGACCCATGACACGCTGTACCTCGAGACGCCGTGGGACATTCACGAACCATCGATTGCCAGCAAGGGCATCATCACCGAAGAGCGCTACAACATCGAACTCATTCTGCGCGAACTGTCTCGGCATTTCACCGACGTGCAAGTGGTGCGGTTCATGACCTATTTCGGAAAGATGCCGGGATCGAAGCGGGTGCTGCTCCGCGCCTCCGGCCTGCGTGGCGCCAGCCTGCCAACCTCTGCTTCCGGCGAGTTGAACCTGCTTGACGTTTCGCTGATGCGGGGCGCCAACGCCATCGAACTGGTGACCTCGCCCAAGGGGCCGATGGTACTGAAACGCATTCACCCGGATTGCACCCTGGGCCGGCTGGATGTTGCCACCGTCGAATCGCTCTGTGCCTTTCTGGCGGGCCTCAAAAACCCCACGGTGGTGGCGCCGCAGCGCATCGGCAAGACCTTCCGGCACCGGGCCGAGGATGGTGGCCTCTTCATGCTGTTTCCGTTCGTGGGTGTGCTCGGCGATTTCTTCCCGAAACGTCGCGCGCCCAAGGCTGCGGCGGCGCCACTGGATGTGGCGGTGCGCCTGCGCGAGGATTTCCGCAAGATGCCAGAGGCTTTGGTTGCCGCCGTGCGCCGGGCTCAGCGGCCAACGCCAGTTGGCGATCCGGACAACCTGCCGCCGCCGGTGGTTGCCGCCCTGACCGAAGCCGGCGTTTTCGATGCCTGCCGGAGAGCCTGCCAGCATGCCAAGGAGGCCGAACCTGGCCGTGAAGACTGCCTCATCCACAATGACATGCAAACCGGCAATATGGTTTTGAACGCGGCGGGCGAAGTGCATGTCGTCGACATCGACATCATGCACACCGGATCGCCATATCAGGACGTCATTGCTTGTGGCATTTATACGGGCGCCACGTCCGAACAGATCGCCACCGCTCTTTACCAATTGGCGCAACAGGAAAGCCGCGCCGCCGAAGCCTTCGATTTTGAAATCAGCATCGCCTGCACCTTGTCATGGCTCAAGGCGATCAGTGCCACGGCCACGGGCGTACCGGATCGGCAAATGGAAAAATATCTGGCGGGCCTCAAGGCAGCGGTCACGCTTTACTCCCAACTGGAACCCTCGCAGTGACCTCCCCCCTCGGAAACGGCTATCATGTCCTGCCGCCCGGCAAGCTTGCCAACGTGGTGACTTGCCTGGAAATGACCGCGAAGCCAGAGTCACGCGGCATTGGCTTCAAGCCAGGGCTTGTAGCTGGTAGCCGCCGACCGCCCCGATCTTGCCGCCTATCGTGCGCTATTTGCGGAGTCGGGCGCGACATTATGTGGTTTTCGCGGCTGGTGATGGCTGACGATGCTCTGGCCGCCATTCTGGCTAATCCTGGCTACGAACCCTGTGTGCTGATGAAAGACCGCCACCCCATCGGAATTCTCGATCTCGACTTTCGTGAACACGGCCAATGTGAACTGGCGTTCTTCGGGCTGACGCCGGAAGCGATCGGGACCGGCGCCGGTGCCGCCCTGATGGATGCCGCTATCGAACGGGCCTGGGCACGGCCGATCACCCGCTTCTGGGTGCATACCTGCTCCTATGATCATCCCAATGCGCTTGGCTTTTACCGGCGCTCGGGCTTCATGCCCTACCAGTTCATGGTGGAGGTGCATGATGACCCGCGGCTTACGGGCCATTTACCACGCGAAGCAAGCCCGCAGGTGCCGCTCATTGAAAGCTGAAGGCCCATTTTCAACAGGGCGTTCATAAATTCTTAACCCTGACGGCGTCCAACCAGCAGCTGTCTTGCTGCATTTGCTTCTTGTTATGACTCCTCTGCTGCTATCGTGCGTGTGGAACCGGCGAGATTCGCCGGCAGGGGGCAGGGCGGATGCCAGACTACATTACCCAGGCGGCACCGGAGTTGCCGTTCATCCTGATTCTTCTGGCGCTGCTGGGTTTCCGCTGGCGGGTGAATCCACGAGCTTCGGTGTTCATCCGGGCGCCGATGGAGAAAATATTTCCGCTGATCGACTTTCAAGTGAGGGCGACATGCAGCGCTGGCAACGCACCAAGGTGCATTGCGACCTGATCGATGCCGCAAGCCAAACCTACAGGCTGACATTTGTGACGCCGCTGGCGACCGGCGCGGTGCAATCCTCAAACGCGCTTGTTCCGGGTGATGCGGCGCGAAGAGCCGCGATTGCTGGAAGTGGACCGTGCCGGGCTTGAGGGCAAGCCGCAGAACAATCAACTTCTGAAAATTCATGCCACGCTGGCGCCAGAGGGCGATGGCACACGGTTTCGCTGGCCTATTTCTGGGGGCCGCGGCCGCTGCTCGCCCAGCTTCTGGCCCGCACCGATCTGTGGGGCAGCGTTTATCGCCTCAAGGGTGTCGCGGAAACGCGGCAAGCCTGACTACGTGATCGGATGGGCTGATCTCACTCGGCGTTGCAATGGTAACGGGGCTGATCACCCTTGCGACCTTTGCTCTGGCCTTTAACTGGATCGTCGCCGTGCTGTTGCTGGGGGCGCTGTTCATTCATGAATTCGGGCATCTTCTGGCCTACCGGCTGATCGGCCAGCCGTGGGGGCGCATGGTGTTCCTGCCGTTTCTCGGCGGCATCGCGGTGCCGCGCATCGGCTTTACCACCCAGGGGCAAACAGTGTTCTCGGCGCTGATGGGCCCGGCGTTCAGCGCCATCTTCGCGGTGATCGTGACATTGATCGTGTGGAGCGAACCCGGTCCTTCCACTGATGTGTGGGTGGCGGTGGGCATCGTGCTGTGCGGCCTCAACCTGTTCAACATGCTGCCGGTCGAGCCACTCGATGGCGGCGTGGCATTGCGCTATGTGCTGAGTTCGAGCCTGGGCCGCTTTGCGCAAGCCGGGCATCTGCTGATCGGCGCGGCGATCATTGCGGCCGGGCATCGCGACGGAGCAGGTGCTGCTGCTGGTGTTCGGGGCGCTGGCCGTTCTGGTGAACCTCCGCCCACGGACGATCGATCCCGGAATCGAGCCATTGAGCCGCCTGCAGGTGGTGATTTCGGCCTTTGCCTTCATGTCGATCGTGGCGGCCTATGCGGTGCAGATCCGCTATCTGCTGGAGAAGGCCAACATCTGATGTCCTACCGGCAGCGGATCGCCGAGGGCAGCTGAAGCCCGATGCGGCGCAGGCGGCGGTGGCCGGAGCGCTTCGAGGCCCTGGCGACTCGCCCTGGCGGCGGACGATGGGCCGGTCGCTGCTCGGCCGGGTGTTCGGCGCCAGGCGCGAGCCCTTGCGCGGCCTTTACATTTACGGCGAGGTTGGGCGCGGCAAGACCATGCTGATGGACTTGTTTTTCGCCGAGGTGGATGTGGCGAGAAGCGGCGCATTCATTTTCACGCCTTCATGCAGGACGTTCACCGCGGCTACACGCGGCGCGGCAAAATGCAGCCGACGCGATTGCGCCCGGTGGCCAAGGCGCTGGCCGCCGAAGCGCGGCTGTTGTGCCTCGATGAAATGCAGGTGTCCGACATTGCCGATGCGATGATCATCGGGCGGCTGTTCGAAGGGCTTCTGGCGCAAGGCACGGTGATCGTGACCACCATCCAACTTGCAAGCCCGACGATCTCTACAAGGACGGTCTGAACCGGCAGCTGTTCCTGCCGTTCATCGCGCTGATCAACGAGGAACTTGATGTCGTGTCGCTCGACGGCGGCACCGACTATCGTCTGGGGCGGGTCAAATCGCACGAAACGTTTCTGCATCCGCTGGGTGCCGCCGCCGATGCGGCGGTGCAGGATTTGTGGCGGCGGTTGACGGACACCGAACAGGGCGAGCCTCTCGAGATCGACGTGCTGGGCCGCAAGCTTCACGTGCCGCAGGCGGCGCATGCCTGCGCCCGCTTCAGTTTCGCCGAGTTGTGCGAGAAGCCACTGGGGCCGCCGGACTATCTGGCGCTGGCGCAGAATTTCCGCACGGTGTTCGTGGAGCACATTCCGGCGCTGAAGGCGTCGCAACGCAACGAGGCCAAGCGCTTCGTGATGCTGATCGACACGCTCTATGATGCCGGCGTGCGGCTGGTGGCGTCCTCGGAAAAGCCGCCGGACGGCATTTATCCGGCGGGCGACCATCGCTTCGAGTTCGGCCGCACGGTTTCGCGGCTGAAGGAAATGCAGTCGGCCAGCTGGTGGGGCAAGAAGATCGTCGAGACGTGAGGCCGGGGCCGCACGTCTCGCTTGCGATCTACTCCTGGACGACCAGCGTGGACGAGCCGAGCTGGAACTGAGTTGCGCCACCTGTAGCGGTGGCAAAGACCTGAACCGTGTGATTTCCCGGGTCGAGGGTTTTCACGCCGATAATTGTGGCGTGAACCAACGAGTCATTGGCGAGAGTATCATCGGCGGAGCAGAAGACGTCACCTGGCACATTCGTCGGCGAGATTTCGATGCCATCGACCTCGATGTCGATATCAACAAATCCTGTCTTGGGGCCTTCGGCCGAGCAATGTGCCGTATAGGTGATGACAATGCGTTCCCTTTTTTTGCCAGGAATATTGAAGTTGACCGTGTTGGCATTGCTGGAGGTCAAAGGCAGGGCGCCACGGGCGGCGCCCGCGGCGTCTCCTGAAAAGGTCGTGGCCTTCAAGACGTCGGCGCTGGCTGATCCGGCAACTACAGGAGAGAGCGGCAGCGAGAGGGATTGCGAGGTAGTGTTTCATGCGTGTTGTCCCATCGGTTAAACGTGCCCCCGCACACAACCTGTCACGGAACCTCATGGGTTACAATCCCGGGCAAGCTCTGTCAGGCAAGTGGTGACCACCTCTACGGGGGAGTCGGAACAAAAAAATCGCCAAATCTTGACGTTTTGGTCAAATTCCTACGTCAAAGTGACTAGGCAGGCGTCTTGAAGGTGGTAGTAATCGAGGTTACACAAACGTCGCTTTTGCACTGTGAAACGGCATCCCGGCGTCTCAGAAGGAACTCTCGCTATGGCTCGGAAGAAAATCGCGTTGATCGGCGGCGGCATGATCGGCGGCACACTTGCGCATCTCATTGCCCTCAAGGAGCTGGGCGATATCGTGGTGTTCGACATCGCCGAGGGTCTGCCCCAGGGCAAATCGCTCGACATCGCACAGTCCGGTCCGGTCGAAGGTTTCGACGCGAAATTGTCTGGCGCAAATTCCTATGAGGCGATTGCCGGGGCGGATGTGTGCATCGTCACCGCCGGCGTGCCGCGAAAGCCCGGCATGAGCCGCGACGATCTGCTCGGCATCAACCTCAAGGTCATGGCGTCGGTCGGCGCGGGCATCAAGGCTTACGCGCCCAAAGCATTTGTCATCTGCATCACCAACCCATTGGATGTGATGGTGTGGGCGTTGCAAAAATATTCCGGGCTTCCCGCCAACAAACTGATCGGCATGGCCGGAGTGCTCGAATTCAGCCCGTTTCCGGCACTTTCTGGCCGAAGAATTCAATGTGTCGGTGGAAGACGTGACGGGTTTCGTGATGGGTGGCCACGGCGACACCATGGTGCCAGTGACGCAATATTCAACGGTCGCCGGCATTCCGGTTCCGGACCTCATCAAGATGGGCTGGAGCACGCCAGGAGAAGATCGACAAGATCGTGCAGCGCACCCGCGATGGCGGCGCCGAGATCGTCGGTCTGCTGAAAACCGGTTCGGCCTATTACGCTCCCGCCACTTCGGCCATTGCCATGGCCGAGAGTTATCTCAAGGACAAGCGCCGGGTTCTGCCCTGTGCTGCCCGGCTCACCGGGCAATATGGCGTAAACGACACCTATGTGGGGGTGCCCGTGGTGATCGGTGAGAATGGTGTCGAGCGTATCGTCGAAATTCAGCTGTCAGGCCCCGACGAGGCAGCATTCCGGAAGTCCGTCGATGCAGTTCATGGGCTGATGGCGGCAGCCAAGACTATCGCGCCGGATCTGGCCTAACTTGACTGGCACGTAAATTTGAGGGCGCGACATGAACATTCATGAATACCAGGCCAAGGAAGTACTCCGGGGCTTCGGCGTGGTGACCGGCAGGGGCTTGGCGGCTTTCAGCGTCGATGAGGCGGTGGCGGCGGCGGGCAAGATGCCGGGCCCCGTGTGGGTGGTGAAAGCCCAAATCCACGCCGGCGGACGCGGCAAGGGCGGCGGCGTGAAGGTGGTCAAATCCATCGATGAGGTGAAGGCCGAGGCCAGCCGCATCCTGGGCATGACGCTTGTCACTCCGCAGACCGGCCCGGCCGGCAAGCTTGTGCAGCGGCTCTACATCGAAGAAGGCACGGCGATTGCCCGCGAACTCTACCTGTCGATCCTGGTCGATCGCGAAACATCGCGGGTTGCCTTCATCGTTTCGACCGAAGGCGGCATGAACATCGAAGAGGTGGCCCACAAGACGCCCGAGAAGATCGTCACCGTGCATGTCGATCCAGCTTCTGGATACTCAAGTTATGTGGGACGGCGCATCGCTTCGGCGCTGAAGCTTGAAGGCGACCAGGTGAAGCAATGCGTGAAGATGATCGGCCAGCTTTATGCGGCGTTCACAGCCAAGGACATGAGCCTCCTGGAAGTCAATCCGCTGGTGGTCACCAAGGATGGCGCGCTGGTTTGCCTCGATGCCAAGATGAACTTCGATGACAATGCGCTGGACCGGCATCCGGAAATCAAGGAATTGCGCGATCTTAGCGAGGAAGACCCGAAGGAAATCGAGGCCTCGAAGTATGACCTCTCCTATGTGGCGCTCGATGGTTCCATCGGCTGCATGGTGAATGGTGCGGGACTTGCCATGGCGACCATGGACATCATCAAGCTCTATGGCTCGGAACCCGCCAACTTCCTCGACGTCGGCGGTGGCGCCACGAAAGAGAAGGTGGCTGCGGCCTTCAAGATCATCACCGCAGACCCGAAGGTCAAAGGCATTCTCGTCAACATCTTCGGCGGCATCATGAAATGCGACGTGATCGCCGAGGGGGTGATCGCCGCGGTGAAGGAAGTCGGCTTGAAAGTGCCGCTGGTGGTGCGGCTTGAGGGCACCAATGTGGAGTTGGGCAAGAAAATCATCGGCAAGTCGGGGCTGAACGTGATTTCCGCCGACGACCTCGACGATGCGGCGAAGAAGATCGTCAAAGCGGTGAAGGAAGCAGCTTGAAATGTTGCACGAGCTTCACATATTCACTGTGTTTCAAACTGTTTGGCATTGTCATTGAGTACATCACCTTGCATGGGTGAGAAGCGCTTAAGAGAAGAATTATGCCTGCATGTCGGCTGAGCAAAGACAACTGTGAACGACAACTTGGAGCGACAAAGTCCGGCTGACGAGCGCAATTGTTACGCAGGCAAAATTGAATGAGTTACAAGAAATCCGAAAAACTTCTGGATACGTAGAGACAAGTGATGTCCAATCGAATACAAGATACCGCTCCAATCAATGTTTTCCGTCACCCCGGCGAAACCGGGACGCACTCACAAGTGAACGCTGGCGCAGCATATGCGGACACGGGTCAATCGGTCGCGGTCTTTCGCCGCATGACGAAGCTGCCGGTAACTCTCGACTATTGCAGCGGAGAGATTTCATAAGCGACCCTCAGAGCAGCGTCATTGAACTTACTGCGGAAATTGAGGAACCATCACACATCTGCGCGGTACTTCAGGACTATTTCTCGACACTGCCACGGAAGCTGAAATCGATGAGCTACGGAGAAGCGATCAGACTGGATTGAAGAACTCGAACAGTTCCCAGTGTGCCTCTGGACGCTTCGCTCTTATCATGGGGCGCGAAAATGCGAAGCACACCGTATTTCGTATTGGGATGCGCAGAATCGTCGCAGCCGCTGAACGGCTCGACGCAACTATTCTGTATACGGAAGATTTGAACACCGGTCAGACCTATGGCTCGGTAACGGCCATCAAATCCATTTATAAGGACTGAACATGTCCATTCTCGTCAACAAGAAGACCAAGGTCATCTGCCAGGGCATTACCGGCAACAATGGCACGTTTCACACCGAGCAGGCGATTGCCTATGGCACGCTGATGGTGGCGGGGGTGACGCCGGGCAAGGGTGGAACCAGGCATATCGGGTTGCCGGTGTTTGATACTGTTGCCGAAGCGCGCGACAGGACCGGGGCCGATGCTTCGGTGATCTATGTGCCGCCACCGTTTGCGGCGGATGCCATTCTCGAAGCCATCGATGCCGGGATTCCGCTGATCGTGGCAATCACCGAAGGCATTCCGGTGCTCGACATGGTGAAAGTGAAGCGGGCGCTGTCTGGTTCCAACTCGCGGCTGATCGGGCCGAATTGCCCGGGGGTTCTGACGCCCGGCGAATGCAAGATCGGCATCATGCCCGGCAACATTTTCAAGAAGGGCTCGGTCGGCATCGTGTCGCGCTCGGGCACGCTGACCTATGAGGCAGTGTTCCAGACGACGCAGGAGGGCCTCGGTCAGACGACGGCCGTCGGCATCGGCGGCGATCCGGTGAAGGGCACCGAATTCATCGATGTCCTCGAGATGTTCCTCGCCGACCCCAAAACTGAATCGATCATCATGATCGGCGAGATCGGCGGTTCGGCGGAGGAAGATGCAGCCGAGTTCATTCGCAAGAACAAGGTGAAAAAGCCGATGGCCGGCTTCATCGCCGGGCGCACGGCACCGCCGGGGCGGCGTATGGGCCATGCCGGGGCCATCATCTCGGGCGGCAAGGGCGGCTCGGAATCGAAGATCGAGGCAATGAAGCGGGCCGGCATCGCGGTATCGGATTCGCCCGCATTGCTCGGCAAGACATTGATGAAAAAGTTGAAGCGGAAGTAGACGGTGTTCCCCTCCCCCTTGCGGGGAGGGGTTAGGGGTGGGGGTCTGGTGATATCCGCCGGTGCGACCCCCACCCTTGATCCCTCCCCACAAGGGGGAGGGAAAACGATAGGGAGAGCGGCGACATGAACAAGACGGATCTGGTGACGGCGTTCGAGCAAACCTCGTTCCTGTATGGCGGCAACGCGCAATTCATCGAGCAGCTTTACGGCAAGTATCTGGAAAACCCCGCCGCCGTGGATGACCACTGGCGGCAGTTTTTTGCCAGCCTCGATGACAGCAGCGCCACGGTGGCGAAGCCCTCGTGGCAACGCGCCGATTGGCCGCTGGCGGCGACCGGCGAACTTGTTTCGGCACTTGATGGCAATTGGCCGGCGGTGGAAAAAGCCATCGCTCCGAAGATCGACTCCAAGGCGAAGGAGGCCGGCAAGGGGCTTTCCATCGACGAGGTGCGCAAGGCGACGATGGATTCGGTTCGCGCCTTGATGATGATCCGCGCCTATCGCATCCGCGGCCATCTCGCTGCCAATCTCGATCCGCTGAAACTGCAGGAGCCCGAAAACCATCCGGAACTCGATCCCGCCTCCTACGGTTTCAGCGAAGCCGACATGGACCGGCCGATCTTTCTCGACAAGGTGCTGGGGCTTGAGAACGCCACCATCCGCCAGATCACCGATATTCTCAAGAAGACCTACTGCAACACGCTTGCTGTCGAATTCATGCATATTTCCGACCCCACCCAGAAAGGCTGGATTCAGGAACGCATTGAAGGCGCCAACAAGGAAATCAGCTTCACCGTCGAGGGCAAAAAAGCCATTCTTGGCAAGCTCATTTCGGCCGAGGGATTCGAAAACTTTCTCAATGTGAAGTACACCGGCACCAAGCGCTTTGGCCTTGATGGCGGGGAAGCAATGATTCCGGCGCTGGAACAGATCATCAAGCGCGGCGGGCAATTGGGCCTCAAGGAAATCGTCTTCGGCATGGCCCATCGCGGGCGCTTGAACGTTTTGGCCAATGTCATGTCAAAGCCGTTCTCGGCGATCTTCCACGAGTTCAAGGGCGGCTCTTCGACACCCGACGAAGTCGAAGGCTCGGGCGATGTGAAGTATCACCTGGGCTCATCCTCCGACCGGTCGTTCGATGGCAACACGGTGCATCTGTCGCTCACCGCCAACCCTTCGCATCTCGAAATCGTCGACCCCGTTGTGCTCGGGAAGGCGCGCGCCAAGCAGGATCAGCGCGACGACAAGGAGCGCACCTCGGTGCTGCCGTTGATCATTCACGGTGACGCAGCCTTCGCCGGGCAAGGTGTCGTCGCTGAATGCTTCGGGCTTTCGGGGCTGCGTGGCCACCGCTCGGGCGGTTCCATTCATTTCATCGTCAACAACCAGATTGGCTTCACCACCTCGCCACATTGGTCGCGCTCGTCGCCCTATCCATCGGATGTCGCCAAGATGATCGAAGCGCCGATCTTCCATGTCAATGGCGACGATCCTGAAGCGGTGGTCTATGCCGCGAAAATCGCCATCGAATTCCGGCAGAAGTTCAAGAAGCCGGTGGTCATCGACATGTTCTGCTACCGGCGCTTCGGTCACAATGAAACCGACGAGCCGATGTTCACCCAGCCCCTGATGTACAAGCGCATCGCCACCCATGAGCCAACGGTGGCGATCTATGGCAAGCGGCTGGTCGCCGAAGGCGTGATGACGCCGGAAGAATTCGACGCCATGAAGGCCGACTATCGCACGACACTGGACGAAGATTTTGCGGTGGCCGAAGGTTACAAGGCCAACAAGGCCGACTGGCTTGACGGCAAGTGGTCCGGCATGCGGGCGGCCCGCGACCACGAAGACCCGCGCAAGGGCCAGACCGGCGTTCCGCTCGCCCGCCTCAAGGACATGGGCGCCAAAATCACCAAGGTGCCGAAGACCTTCAAGGTGCACAAGACCATGCAGCGTGTGCTCGACGCGCGCAAGAAGATGATGGACGAGGGTACCGGGCTCGACTGGGCGATGGCCGAGCACCTGGCCTTCGGCTCGCTGTTGATGGAAGGCTTCCCTGTCAGGTTTTCCGGCCAGGACGTGCAGCGCGGAACGTTCTCGCAGCGCCATGCGGTGCTGGTCGATCAGGAGAACGAAAAGCGCTACACGCCGCTCAATCATTTGGTGAAAGAGCAGAAGGTGAAGCTCGAGGCGATCAACTCGATGCTGTCGGAAGAAGCGGTGCTGGCCTTTGAATACGGCTATTCGCTGGCCGAACCCAACAAGCTGGTCATCTGGGAAGCGCAGTTCGGCGATTTCGCCAATGGCGCACAGGTGGTGTTCGATCAGTTCATCTCAAGCGGAGAGAGGAAGTGGCTGCGCATGTCGGGCCTCGTGTGTCTGTTGCCGCATGGCTATGAAGGGCAGGGACCGGAGCATTCGTCCGCAAGACTCGAGCGTTTCCTGCAAATGTGCGCCGAAGACAACATGCAGGTGGCGAACTGCACGACGCCCGCCAACTATTTCCACATCCTGCGCCGCCAGATGAAGCGCGACATCCGCAAGCCGCTGATCGTCATGACGCCGAAATCTTTGCTGCGCCACAAGCGGGCAACATCGCCGCTGGCCATGATGGAGGAAGGCACCACGTTCCACCGCCTGCTGTGGGACGATGCCGAAATGTTGACGGGCGAACCGGTCAAGCTGGCGGCCGACGAGAAGATGCGCCGCGTGGTGCTGTGTTCGGGCAAGGTTTATTACGACCTCTACGAAGAGCGCGAGAAGCGCGGCATCAATGATATCTATCTGGTGCGTGTCGAACAGCTTTATCCGTGGCCACACAAGGCACTGATCAATCTGCTTTCGCGTTTCAAGCAGGCGGAGATCGTGTGGTGCCAGGAAGAACCTTACAATATGGGCGCCTGGAGCTTCGCGCAGCCGAACATCGAGCGGGTTCTGGACTTTATCGGCGCGGCGCGCACCAGGCCGCGTTACGCCGGCAGGCCGCCGTCGGCCTCAACGGCAACCGGATTGATGAGCAGACATCTGGCGGAACTCAAGGCCTTCCTTGAAGAAGCCCTCGGCGACAACAAGAAATAAGAGGCAGATCATGGCGAAAGAAATCCGCGTTCCGGCACTTGGCGAGTCGGTGACCGAAGCGACCATCGCCAAATGGTTCAAGAATGCCGGCGATGCGGTGAAGGCCGACGAGCCGCTGGTCGAGCTCGAAACCGACAAGGTGACGGTTGAAGTTCCGGCACCGGCTTCCGGACGGCTCGCCAGCATCGATGCGGCGGCGGGCACCACGGTGAATGTCGGAGCACTTCTCGGTGCAATCGAGGAAGGCGCGGCGGGCGCGGCGCCAAAGGCCGTGGATGTCTCTGCGCCGAAGAAGGCGGAACCTGTGGCGGCGAAGGCCGACGCGCCGCTGTCACCCGCCGTGCGCAAGATCGTCGAGGAGAACAAGGTCGATACCGCCGCCGTTTCCGGCAGCGGCAAGGATGGACGCATCACCAAGGGCGACGTGATCGAGCATCTGGCGAAGCCCGCTGCCGATGTGAAGCCGCTGGTCATCCCCACGGCTACAGCGCCGCAGCGCGTGGCGTCCACGGCGCAGGATGCCTCGCGCGAGGAACGGGTGCGGATGAGCCGGCTGCGCCTGACCATCGCGCGGCGCCTGAAGGACGCGCAGAACGTCGCCGCCATGCTCACCACCTTCAACGAGGTGGACATGACCAATGTGATGGCGCTGCGCAACGCCTACAAGGATGTGTTCGAAAAGAAGCATGGCGTGAAGCTCGGCTTCATGAGCTTCTTCGTGAAGGCGGCGATTCAGGCGCTGAAGGACATCCCGGCGGTCAACGCCGAAATCGACGGCGAAGATATCGTTTACAAGAACTACTACAATATCGGCGTCGCCGTGGGCACCGACAAGGGCCTCGTCGTTCCGGTGCTGCGCGATGCCGACATGCTGTCATTCGCAGGCGTCGAACAAACTATTGCAGCGTACGGCAAGAAGGCCCGTGACGGGCAGTTGCAGATCGCCGACATGCAGGGCGGCACCTTCACCATCTCGAATGGCGGTGTCTATGGCTCGCTGATGTCGACGCCCATTCTCAACGCGCCGCAGTCCGGCATTCTCGGCATGCACAAAATCCAGGAGCGGCCAATGGCGGTCAATGGCCAGGTGGTCATAAGGCCGATGATGTATCTGGCGCTGTCCTATGACCATCGCATCGTCGATGGCAAAGAGGCCGTGACCTTCCTCGTGCGCATGAAGGAAGGCCTCGAAGACCCGCAGCGCGCGCTGCTGGATTTGTAGGCGATGAGCGACGTTGCCATTGTGACTGGCGGCAGCCGGGGGATCGGGCGGGCCACGGCCATCAAGCTGGCGCAGCTTGGCTATGCGGTGGTGGTGAACTATGCGTCGAACAAGGCGGCGGCCGATGCGGTGGTCTCGGCCATCACCACGACCGGCGGCAAGGCCGTGGCGGTAATGGGCGACGTCGCCAAGGAAGCCGACGTGCTCGGGTTGTTCGCTGCGGCGGAACGGCTGGGCACGATCAAGGTGCTGGTGAACAATGCTGGCATCATGGACCAGGTGTCGCGGGTTGAGGACATGGGGGCTGCACGGCTCGAACGGATTGTCGCTGTGAACATCACCGGCTCCATCCTGTGTGCCCGCGAGGCGGTGAGGCGCATGTCGATCAAACACGGTGGTGCTGGCGGGGCTATTGTCAATCTGTCGTCGGCCGCGTCGGTGCTGGGCGGGGCGGGTTTCTCGGTTGACTATGCGGCGACCAAGGGGGCCATCGATACGCTGACCATCGGATTGGGGCGCGAGGTGGCGGCGGAAGGCGTGCGCGTCAACGCGGTGCGCCCCGGCATCATCGACACGGAGATTCACGAAACGGCGGGCATGCCGGGCCGTGTTGCAAAAATGCGCGAACAGATTCCGATGCAGCGCGAAGGTTCCGCCGAAGAAGTGGCCGACGTCATCGTCTATCTGTGCGGGCCGCAGTCATCCTATGTTACCGGTACGATTGTCGCGGTGGCCGGGGGCCGCTGCTGAAAGGACTTGAAATGGCCGAACAGTTCGACGTCACGATCATTGGCACGGGGCCGGGCGGCTATGTCTGTGCCATCCGGTGCGCGCAGCTCGGGCTCAAGGTGGCGGTTGTCGAAAAGCGCGCGACACACGGCGGCACCTGCCTCAATGTCGGGTGTATTCCCTCCAAGGCGCTGCTCCATGCCTCCGAACTCTACCATGAAGCGGGACATTCCTTCGCCAAGATGGGCATAACGGCGTTGCCAACTTTTGATCTTCCCAAGATGATGGGCTTCAAACAGGAGGCGATCGACGGCAACACCAAGGGCATCGACTTTCTGTTGAAGAAGAACAAGGTGACGGTGTTCCGCGGTGCCGGTATGATCGTGGCGCCGGGCAAGGTGAAGGTAGGAGAGCAGACGGTCGAGTCGAAATCGATCATCATCGCCACGGGTCGGACGTTGCGAAGCTCAAAGGCATCGACATCGACGAAGAACAAATCGTGTCGTCGACAGGAGCGCTCGAACTCGACGAAGTACCGAAGCATCTGGCGGTGATCGGGGCGGGGGTGATCGGGCTTGAACTTGGATCAGTCTATGCAAGGCTTGGTTCAAAGGTCACGGTGATCGAATATCTTGACCGCATTCTGCCGGGCATGGATGGCGATGTCGCCAAGAATTTCCAGCGCATGCTGCAGAAGCAGGGGTTCACGTTCAAGCTGTCGTCGAAAGTGATGGCTGCCAAGAAGGGCAAGGACAAGGTGACGCTGAGTGTTGAACCGGCGGCGGGCGGCAGTACCGAGGCGATTGATGCCGATGTGGTTCTGGTGGCGGTAGGACGTGTTCCGTATACGGATGGATTGGGACTGGACGCGGTTGGTGTTGCCCGCGACGGCAAAGGCCGCATCGAAGTCGATGGGCAATACGCGACCTCAGTCAAAGGCATTTATGCAATTGGCGACGTGATCAAAGGGCCGATGCTGGCGCACAAGGCGGAAGATGAGGGCATGGCGCTGGCCGAGATTCTTGCCGGACAGGCGGGGCATGTGAACTACGATGTCATTCCTGGCGTCGTTTACACCAGCCCGGAAGTGGCCTCGGTTGGCAAGACGGAAGAGGAACTGAAGGCCACCGGCGTTGACTACAAGGCAGGCAAGTTCCTGTTCCTGGCCAATGGCCGGGCCAAGGCCAATCAGACCACGGATGGTTTCGTGAAGGTTATCGCCGACGCGAAAACTGACCGGGTTCTGGGTTGCCATATCGTCGGGCCAATGGCGGGCGAACTCATTCACGAGGTTGCGGTGCTCATGGAATTTGGCGGATCAGCTGAGGATCTGGCGCGAACGTGCCATGCTCATCCAACGCTTTCGGAAGCGGTTAAGGAAGCGGCATTGGCGGTGGCGGGCCGGGCAATCCACGCCTGACAGCAAACAGGCACTTAAACACTTGTCAACCTGCCGGTGCCAATGTCGCGCAAACGATTGAGGTGACGGCATGAGTTCTCTCCCGCTGATCGATATTCTTGTTCTTGACGACGACGTCGATTTGTTGACCAGTGTTGCCGATCTCCTGACCGAATGCGGCTACAAAGTGAAAGCCTTCACTGATGCCGATTTGGCCATCGAATTTGCCATGGACCGCACATTCTCGCTTGGGTTGTTCGACTATCGCCTCGGTAGCATCAAGACCGGCCTTGACGTGGTCGAGCGCATGCAGGCGCTGGGTTGCAAGTCGACCTATGTGATGGTGACAGCCGATGTCGAACAGGCCACGCAGATGCGGGCCCTGCACCTCAAACTCTTCGAATTCATGAGGAAGCCCGTGCAACCCGAAAAACTGCTCGAAACCGTCGAACGGGCCCTCGAGCATGCGCAACGGATGGCGGCATAAGCCTACAATCCCGTCGTTGGGCGAGGCTTCGAGCCATCGAACTGGCGGGAATAGCGAAAGGGTGTGGGGTCCACACAGGGTCTTTCACCAAGAACCATTTGCACCGCGAGCCTTGCCGCACCCGGACCGAGGCCGAAGCCGTGACCGGAGAAGCCCGAGGCGATGAACAGGCCCGGGAGTTTTCCGGTCTCCGAAATCACCGGAATGACATCGGGGGTGGCATCAATGAAACCCGCCCAGCGTTCGACGGACTTTATGCCCCGGAAAGCGGGAAACAGCGACTGAAGGCTGTGCAAGGCCTCATCGAGAATCCAGTCGACGGGCTCGGGATCGAGAATACGCACCATTTCAAAAGGTGAGGGCTCATCGAGTTTCCAGCGGCGCGGCATGCGGGCCTCCTCGAGGAAGCGTTTGCCAAGGCGCAGCCTCAGGCCGCTCCAGTCGGTCAAGAGGGCCGGGATAAAGTCGAAGAGCAGCCGGAATGAATCCGGCATGAGATCAGCCACCGAGGAATGCTGGTGGGTAACGGTGAAGCCGCCATCAAGCCTTTTGCGGAACGTGAATTTGCTGCCGGAACCAGTGCGCTCATGGCCAATGTCACGCGCCTCGGTGCGCAGCACAGAGTTGGTGACGCCCAATTGCTTGAACGGAATTCCGGCATTGTGCAGGAAGCGCCTGGTCCAGGCGCCGCCGGCAACGATCACCGTATCGCAGGCAATCGTGCCCTTCTCGGTGACGACGTGGGACACGCGGCCCGCCGTTGTTTCAAATCCTCGCGCCGCGCAGTTGGTGAAGATCTTTGCACCCTTGCGGCGGGCGGCGAGTGCTATGGCGGGGGCGGCGATGAAAGGTTCGGCGCGGCCATCGTCTGGCGTGAACATGCCGCCTACGAACGGCCGCGAGGCGCCGGGCAGAAGTTCGGCCGCACGGCCGGCGGCAATCATTTCGGTCTTGAGATCGTAGGTTTTGGCGTTGGCTTCAAACCATGCCCGCTTGCCTGCCAACTGGGCTTCGGTTTCACTGAAATAGACGATGCCGCATTGGCGAAATCCTGCCTCGGCGCCGATCCTTTCATTCATGCCGCGCCACAGATCGAGCGATACTCTGGAGAGCGGCAATTCACGCGGGTCACGTCCCATCTGGCGGCACCAGCCCCAATTGCGGCTTGACTGTTCGGCGGCGATCTCGCCTTTCTCGACCAGCACCACATCAAGCCCGCGTTCGGCCAATTCCAAGGCAATGCAGGTGCCAATGATGCCGCCGCCGACAACGACGATGGAAGCGTGTTTGGGAAGTTGAGTGTCGGAGGGAATCGCGGTGATGACAGGCACGGGAAAACGCTCAGTTGATGGGCGTGACCTTATAGCCTTGCTGGCGGATCAGTTCCACCAGACCTTCCTTGCCCGGCAGATGCAGCGCGCCGACCGCGACGAAGGCGCCACCCTTGGCGAACAGCCCGGCGGCGCGTTCGGCCATGCGATGGTTTCGCGTGCGGACGATTTCCTCCTCGACGAAGGCCATCATGGCGGCATCGTCGGCGGGCGAAACGCTGGTTTCGGCGCGTTTGGCAAAAGGCATGTAGGCGGTGATCTGGCGGCGCGCGTAAAGCCGGATCAGGGTTTCGAAGTAGTCGTTGATATCGGGGCCGATGCGGGCGACGGCGACCAGATACTTGGCTTGCAGTTCGAGAGGCATCTTGGCGAACACGTTGAGTTGCTCTTCCACCGTTTCGAGCCCGACAAGCTCCGTGCCACCAGCCACGGCGCGAGCGCCGATGGTTTCATCGAGTGTCGGCAGGCCCTGCTGTTTGCGCCGGGTTTCGCACAACGGGATCGACAGCATGCCGGCGACGATCCATGGCTGGTAGCCGAAGAGGATTGACCCTTGCGGCACGTTGGGATGATCGCGGATCGCCGGTTCGTCGGCATCGGGGATGAGGTCCCACAGACTTTGGTCGGGTGGCAGCACCATGAGGGTGGCATGTTTCAAAGTGGCGGCGGCCATTGCCATGGGGTCACGCAGTTCGGCGAGTTCAAGCGCGATCACATCGGCGTTGCGAATTTCAGCTTCGACTTCGGGTGAAAGCGTTACCACACGCGGATCCGTGACATGGGCAGTGCCCAGCAGAAACGAAGGCCGTTTGCCCTTGCCGTCAATCTTCCAGAAGATTGCCTGGCCATTTGGGGTTTCGGCGGCTTCTTTCATCACCTCGGCGTGGATTGCTGGCGATGACATTCGCATGACTTCGAGCAAATCCTTGCCGCCGCACACCGGGGTTTCGGCATAGGCAGTGGCCGTGACGAACAGGCCTATAAGAATTGATCCGAGGCGTTTCATGGGCGCGGGTGAGCCTTGCGATATTGTTCAAGAAGATGGCTGCGGTTCACTTCGGTATAGATCTGGGTTGTCGAAAGCGAGGCATGTCCGAGCAATTCCTGGATGACGCGAAGATCGGCGCCATTGCCCAGAAGATGGCTGGCGAAGGAATGGCGGAGCGCGTGGGGTGTGGCGGTTTCGGGAAGGCCGAGCGCGCCGCGTAACCGCTCGATCAGCAACTGGGTGATGCGCGGTGAAAGGGAGCCACCCTTAGCGCCCTTGAACATCGGTGCATTGGGCGGCAGCGGGAAGGGGCAGAGCGACTGGTACTTGTAAATTGCGTTCCGGGCATCGGGCAAAATAGGAACGAGCCGCGTCTTGTTCCCCTTGCCGGTAATGCGCAAGGGATTGTCGCGCGCCGCACGCGGTGTCAGCGCCAGGGCTTCGGAAATGCGAAGGCCACAGGCGTAGAGGAGTGTCAGCACTGCGTGGTCGCGGGCGGTGATCCAGGCGGGAGTCTCGGGTGTTGCCAAGGCATCGGCCTTGGCGATTTCCATGGCTTTTTCCACAGTCAATGGCTTTGGCACGGAATGGGGAAGCTTGGGTGAGCGGATAGCGGCGACGGCAGGATTGCGGAACAGTTCGGCGCACTCGGCATGGCGATAGAATGAGCGGATGGCGGAAAGCTGGCGGGCCAGTGTGCGGCTTTCGGCACCCTCATTACGGCGGCTGGCGAGAAAAGCGCGGAAATCGGATGGCGCAAGGGATTTGAGGTCATCGCAGCCGGCGGGCGCACCGAGGTGATCCTGCAGGAAGGCGGCAAACTGCGAGATGTCGCGGGTATAGGCTTCAAGCGTCTTGGCGGCCATGCGGCGCTCGGATTTGAGCGCATGAAGCCACCCCACGGCAACCGCCGCCGCATCCCCGGCAAAGCTCAAGGCAAATCCCGACATGAGGCGAAGATAGGGGCGGAATGGTTGACGAGTGGTATCAGCCCGCCACCACCGCGTCTCCATAGTGCTCAACGGCCGGGAAGGGATCGTAGAAATGGTGCAGCAGGGCGCGCCATTTGGGGTAACGGTCGGAGGCGCGGAAACCGACCGTGTGAGCTTCCAGCGTCCGCCACTCGACAAGCAGCAAGTAGCGGTCCTTGGTCTCGACACAGGGCTTCACCTCAAGTCGGATGAAGCCTGGCGTCGCCTTGATCAGCGGTAGGGCCTCGCGCAATGCCTTCTCGAACGCAGCGCCTTGCCCGGCCTTCACGTTCAATAAGGCGTGCTCAAGGATCATATGCTCTGGCCAGTCTTCTTCCAGTCGGCGAGGAACTGCTCGATGCCCTTGTCGGTCAGTGGATGCTTGACCAGGGACTTGATGACCGAGGCCGGACAGGTGGCGACATCGGCGCCGATCAGGGCCACCTGCTTCACATGCAGGGCGGTGCGGATGGAGGCGGCGAGAATCTCCGTGTCGAAACCGTAGTTGTCGTAGATCTGGCGGATCTCGGCGATGAGTTCGGTGCCATCGAGGTGAATGTCGTCGAGGCGGCCGATGAACGGCGAGATGAAGGTGGCGCCGGCCTTGGCGGCGAGCAATGCCTGATTGGCCGAGAAACACAGGGTGACGTTGACCATGCAGCTATCGGAGGTCAGCGCCTTGCAGGCCTTGAGGCCATCAAGCGTCAGCGGCACTTTGACCGTCACGTTCTTGGCGATCTTCCGCAACTCGGCGGCTTCGCGCATCATGCCGTCATAGTCCAGCGACACGACTTCGGCGCTGACCGGGCCCGGCACGATGGCGCAGATTTCGGCGATCACGTCCTTGAAGGGGCGGCCCGATTTGGCGATGAGACTTGGGTTGGTGGTGACGCCATCGAGCAGGCCAATATCGGCCAGTTCACGGATTTCCTTGACCTCAGCGGTATCGACAAAAAACTTCATGGCGGATCCCTCAGCGTTTCCGGCGACTCTATAGGCACCGGTTGTGGCTAAATCAACCTCGGGTCCCGGCCGCATTGCAGCCGGGCCGCTTCGCACAGAGCATGGGCCAACAGTGAGAGTTCGGGCTGCGGCAGGGGTTGCTTGTCGATGGAAACAACAGGCCGCATGAGGCGCAGGCTGTTGGTGAGAAAGGCGCCATCGGCGCGGAACAGGTCGGTGACCGTGACAATACGCTCTTCGGTGAAAATGCCGATGTGCTGGGCGGCGGCGATGAGCGCCTGGCGGGTGACGCCGGTCAGGATCGCCTGATCGCGGGCCGGGGTAATGAGCTTGTTCTTCTTCAGGAGGAAGATGTTGGCAATTGTCGAGCAGGCGACCTTGCCGGTGGCGTTCAGCATCAAGGCATCGTCGGCGCCATGGCTTGCGGCCTCGCGGGCGGCGGCAATGTTGTCGATGTAGGAAAGTGTTTTCATGCGCGCTGCCAGCGAATCCTGGCTGCGGCGGATGGTGCTGGTGAACAGTGTTGCTGGCTGGAACATGAGGCTGGCATCGAAGGGTTCGAGCGCCGCTATGAGCGTTGGGCTGGCGCCATTGCCAGCGAGACCGCGCGCGGCACTGCCACGGGTGAGGGTGAGGCGCAGAACGTGATGCTCCTGGCCTACGCCATCGAGTAGGCCTTCGATGGCAGCGATCATGAATTCACTGTCGTAGGTAATGCCGAGTTCCCGTGCCGCACCTTCCATGCGGGCGAGATGCATGTGCTTCCACAGGGGGCGGCGGTTCACCACCAGCATGGTTTCGAACAGGCCGTCGCCGAGGGTCAGGCCACGATCCGCCGCAGCAATCGGCAACGGACCCTCGACAATCGCGCCATTGAGTGACACGCGGTTCACGCGGCGGCTTTCAAAAAGTTTCGCAGCAAGTCATATCCATGTTCGGTGAGAATCGACTCGGGGTGGAATTGCACGCCAAACGTCGAGTGGGACTTGTGACGGAGGCCCATGATCGCGCCGTCGTCGCTCGTTGCGGTCACTTCAAGCGGCGTTTTGCCTTCGAGTTCGACAATGAGCGAATGATAGCGGCCGGCGCTGAAATGCTGTGGCACTCCTTCGAAAATACCGTCCCCCGCATGGCTGATCTCGGATGAATCGCCATGCATGGGCTTTCTGGCACGTTTCACGGTGCCGCCGAACACTTCGCCGATCACCTGATGACCGAGACAGATGCCGAGGATGGGCAGCTTTCCGGAATAGTGGCGCACAATGGCGAGTGATTGTCCTGCCTCATGCGGTGTGCAAGGCCCCGGCGAAATGACGATGGCCTTGGCCTCGAGGTCGCGGTCCGTCACTTGGTCATTGCGGACGACGTGTGGCGTCTCGCCCAACTCTTCAAAATAGCGGGCGATGTTGAAGACGAAGCTGTCGTAATTGTCGACGATCAGGATCATGGTGCGAAGGCCTCCATGATGCGCTTCACTTTTGTCATGCTCTCTTCGTATTCGGCTGCCGGGCTGGAGCGGGCAGTGATGCCTCCGCCGCCCTGCACCCTGGCCACGCCGCCGGAAAACTGCGCGGTGCGGATGGCGATATTGAGGTCGGCGTGACCGTTGAAGCCGAGATATCCAATGGAACCGCAATACACGCCGCGCGGTGCCTTCTCCAGTTCGGCGATCACTTCCATGGCGCGAATTTTGGGGGCGCCGGTGATCGAACCACCGGGGAAAGTGGCGGCAATCACATCTCCCATGGTCTTGCCGTCGCGAAGTTCGCCGGTCACCACCGAGGTGAGGTGGTGGACATTGGCATAGCTTTCGAGGCCGCAGAGCACCGGTACGCGCACCGTGCCGGGTTTCGACACACGGCTGAGATCGTTGCGCAGGAGATCGACAATCATCACGTTCTCGGCGCGATCCTTGCGGCTTGAGGAGAGTTCGGCAATGAAGGCGGCGTCCTTGGCGGCATCAGGATCCCGCCGTCTGGTGCCTTTGATGGGCCGGGCCTCGATGGTTGTGCCATCGAAATTCAGCAGGCGCTCGGGCGACGACGATGCAATCTGGATGTCATCATAGTCGAGGAAGGCGGCGAAGGTCGCCGGGTTCTTCTGGCGCAACACGCGATAGAAGGCGAAGGGATCGAAACCTTCGGGGATCGATGCTGCCAGGCATTGGGTGATATTGGCCTGAAAGATGTCGCCCGCCAGAATATATTCGACGGTGCGGGCAATGGCCGTTTCATAGGCCTCGCGCGTGAAGTTCGAGGTGAAGCCGGAGATAGCGTGCGATCCTGTTGCGTGTGCTTTGCGCTTCAGAAGGCTTTCGAGATGATCGGCACTCTTCGGTGCGGTGGAGATGATCCAGGCGCGTTCCTGCATGTGGTCGAAGCCGATGACCGTGTCGTAATGGTGGAGCAGCAGCAACGGAGAGATCGGCGCGAAATCCGGGACCTTCGCGTGGGGCTCAAGGGTTCTGCCGAAATCATAGGCGATGAAACCGGCAAGGCCACCCTGGAAGGGCGGCAGGCCCGTGACATGCGCCTGGCGGTTTTCGGCGATGAGGCGATCAATGAGCTTCAGGGGCGATTCGGTCTGTGGCACGCCATCGAGGAACGTTCCTTCCGCCGAAACCTCCAGCGTGGCTTTCGGGTTGCAAGCGAGGAAGGAATAGCGTCCGAGGTGTTCCTGGCGCATGACGCTTTCGAGGAGGGTGAGGTGTTTCTCGCCCCGCAGACGCGCCGCCAGAATCGAGGGTTCGAGATAGACGATCTCGCGGACCTCCGGGGCCTTTGGCGTGGCGCGCTGCTGGTTCATGGTCAGGCATATAGGACTGGCGGGGTTTTGCGTCCAAGCCTATCTCAAGGGCCATGACCGCCGATTCCCCGGCCATTGCCGATGTTCTGTTGCCGCTGGCGCTCGATGGGCCCTATTCCTACCGGGTGCCTCCCGGCATGGCGCTGGCCGCTGGCGACTATGTGGCGGTGCCGCTGGGGCCACGGCAGATGATCGGCGTTGTCTGGGTGCTGAAGGCCGAGGCGGGGACTGACAAAAAGCTCCGCGATGTCATCGAACGTTTCGACATGGTGGCGATGCCGGAAAACCACCGCAAATTTGTGGAATGGCTTTCGGCCTATTACCTCGAACCCGCCGGAAATGTATTGCGCATGGTGCTCAGGGCGCCGGGGGCTTTCGAGGGTCCTCGTGAGCAGGTGGCCTATCGCGCCTCGGGCGCAGCACCCAAGCGCATGACGCCACAGCGGGCGCGGGTTCTGGAGATTGCCCGCGATGGCTTTGCGATGCGGGCTGCGGAACTGGCGGACGCAGCGAGTGTTGGCACCAGCGTTGTGAAGGCCTTGGTGAAGGATGGTGCGCTCGAAGCCGTGGCGCTGCCAGCGCTGAAGCGGTTTCAGGAGCCTGACCTCAATGCTGGTGGCTACACGCTGAACAAGGACCAGCAGGAAGCGGCGCAGGCCTTGCGCGCTGTCGTCGCCCAGCGCCAACACAAGGTCATGCTGCTCGACGGGGTGACAGGCTCCGGCAAGACCGAAGTTTATTTCGAGGCGATGGCGGCGGCATTGGTGTCGGGCGCGCAGGTTCTATTGCTGCTGCCGGAAATAGCCCTCACGCAAACTTTTATCGCCCGCGTCGAACAGCGTTTCGGTTCAGAACCGGCGCAATGGCATTCTGACGTGCGCCCGAGGGAACGCGAGCGCGTGTGGCGGGGCGTCGCCGATGGTTCAGCGAAGATCGTCGTCGGTGCGCGCTCGGCATTGTTCCTGCCATGGAAGCGGCTGGGGCTCATCGTCGTCGATGAAGAGCATGAAGGCGCCTACAAGCAGGATGATGGTGTCACCTACCACGCCCGCGACATGGCGGTGCTCTATGGCTCGATCGCCAAGTTTCCGGTGGTGCTGTCGTCGGCGACGCCGTCACTTGAGTCACTCGTCAATGTCGACCGTGGACGATATGGCGTCGTCAAACTGAAGGACCGGCATGGACGGCCAGAGCTTCCGGAAATCGGCCTCATCGACATGAAGGCCGAGAAGATCGAGACCGGGAACTGGCTCTCCGATCCATTGGTGGCGCAGGTTTCGGCAACACTGGCTTCGGGCGATCAGGCATTGCTGTTTCTCAATCGCCGGGGTTATGCGCCGCTGACGCTGTGCCGGGCCTGCGGGCATCGGCTTGAATGCCCCAATTGTGCGGCATCGCTGGTCGAGCATCGCTTCAAACGGCAACTCATGTGCCACCACTGCGGTCATCTGGAGCCGGTGCCGAAGGCGTGTCCCGCCTGTGGTGCTGAAGGCAAGCTTGCGCCCGTCGGACCCGGCGTGGAACGGCTCGCTGAAGAAGCGACACGGCGCTTTCCCGAAGCGCGGATTGCCATTCTGTCGAGCGATCTGTCGCGCGGGCTACTGCTGCGCGATGCCATTCGCGAGGTGGAACAGGGCATTCCCAATCTGGTGATCGGCACGCAGCTTGTGGCCAAGGGCCATCACTTTCCGTTTCTCACTCTGGTGGGTGTGGTCGATGCCGATCTGGCATTGGAGTCGAGCGATCCGCGCGGCGCCGAACGCACCTGGGCGCTGATGGCGCAGGTGGCGGGGCGGGCGGGCCGCGGCGAGAAGCCGGGCCGCGCCCTCATTCAAACCTATGTGCCGGAACATCCGCTGATGCAGGCGTTGAAAAAGGGTGACCGCGACGGTTATCTCAATCAGGAGAAAGGAATTCGTGAAAGCGTGGGTCTGCCACCCTTCGGGCGGCTGGCGGCGATTATCATTTCAGGCAGCGATGCGGCGGAAACCGAAACCTTCGCGCGCGGGCTTTCAAAAATTGCTCCGTTGGCGGAGGGAATTGCCGTTCTGGGACCGGCGCCCGCCCCCATCGCACTGGTGCGCGGGCGGCACCGCTGGCGGTTCCTCATCAAGGCCCGGCGCGATGTGAACGTGCAGGATTTCCTCAGGCTGTGGCTGAAGGACGTGAAGCCAAAAGGTTCTATCCACATGGGTGTGGATGTCGATCCGTATAGCTTTATGTGATCACGGCGCATGCCGATGTTGTGAGTTGCAGCCAAACAAAAAGTAGCCGATAGGCCCAGAAGACAAGAGGGAAAGCCCATGAAACGCCGTATGTTTGCCGTCGCACTGGTTGCCGGAGCCGTTGGCTTCGTGGCCGGGAACGCCTTCTGGTATCTGGCTTCACCATTGTGGATCGACCGGGTGGTGAGCGAGGAACTTCCCGCCGAATTGCAGATGAAGGTGGCCGCCAAGGGCGAGTTCCGCGATGCCGACAGTGTACATAAGGGCAAGGGCCTGGCCACAGTATTCGAAACTGCAGCCGGGGCGCGGGTTCTGCGCTTCACCGGGTTCGAAGCGACCAATGGACCCGATCTCGAAGTCTGGCTGGTAAAAGCATCCGGCCTAAAGGTTTCCGCCGATGTGACGGCAAGCCAGTGGTTGAGCCTCGGCCCGCTCAAGGGCAATGTCGGCGACCAGAACTACGTCATTCCCGCCGATGCCAAGCTTGATGACTACAAGTCAGTTGTCATCTGGTGCGAACAGTTCGGCGTGTTGTTCTCGGCGGCCGACCTCGCTCCCGCATCATAGGCCAAACCGCCACTCGATGCGGTGATGGTAGGTTTCGCCGGGGCGCAACACGGCTGTAGGGAAGTTCGCGTGGTTCGGCGCGTCCGGGAAGTTCTGCGGTTCAATGGCGATGGCGGCGAATTGCTTCAAGGGGCCACCTCTTCCGGGGAAGCTCTCGTTCCAATGCCAAGCGGTGTACATCTGCATGCCGTTTTCAGTGCACCAGATGTCCATGCGGCGCTTTGAAACCGGATCGCGGAGCGTGAGGCCGTGCTTCAATTGTCCTCGTTCGCCATCCAAAACCCAGCAATTGTCGTAGTTCTCGCCAACCTTGCGAGCCTTCCGGAAGTCCCAGCGTGTTTCCGCCACATCGCGGAGTTCGCCTGAGGGGAGCAGCAATTCGTTCAACGGCAAAAACCGCGCGCCATCGATCTGCATCTCATGATCGAAGGCATTGCGAATGCCGCCAGAGAGATTCCAGTAGGCGTGGTTGGTGAGATTGATGACGGTGGGTTTCGTCGTGCGGGCTTCGAGGTCGAGCGACAGGGTGTTGCCGTTGAGTGCATAGGTCGCCGTGGCATCGACGGCGCCGGGGAAGCCCTGGTCGCCATCGGGCGAATGGATGGCAAAACGCACGGATTTGTCCGTATGCTGAACGTCCCAGTTGCGATTGCCGAAGTTTGATGGCCCGCCGTGCAGTTGATGTTCGCCCATGTTGGGCACGAGCCGGTGTTCCACGCCATCGAGCGTGAAGCGGGCGTTGCTGATGCGCCCGGCAATACGGCCGCAAACCGCGCCCGCCGTCCAGTCGCCCGCCAGGAGCTGCTCCTCATTGCCGCCGCCCGCCACCATGTCGTCGCCATCGAAGAAGACGGAGACAAGACGCGCGCCAAGTGGCGAGAAGGTGGCGCGGAGGACGTCGGATCTAAGTTCGAGCATAGCGCCCGCTTACCATTCCTGTCATTCCGGCGGAAGCCGGAATCCATGGCTGCTATGGGCCCCGGCCTTCGCCGGGGTGACGGTCAGGGGAGGGTCGTTAGTGATTGTCGCGCGGGATGCCTTTGGTTTTGGCGATGCGCTGGAATTTGGTGGCGCCTTTCATGACCATGCCGTGGGAAAGCTGGCCGACATTGGCGCGGAACAGTTCCTGCCATGGTGTCTGCGATTCCGGCACCTTGTAGCCACCGGCTTTCTCAAGCTCGGCGCGGCGCTTCTTCAGTTCGTCTTCGGACAACAGCACGTCGCAGCTGCCCTTGTTCAAATCGATCCGCACCTTGTCGCCGTTCTTCAGGATGGCGAGGCCGCCACCGGCGGCGGCTTCGGGCGAAGCATTGAGAATGGAGGGCGAGCCCGACGTGCCGGACTGGCGGCCATCACCAACGCAAGGAAGAGAGCGGATGCCCTTTTCCAGCAGATAGTCGGGTGCCCGCATGTTCACCACTTCAGCCGCACCGGGATAGCCGAGGGGGCCGGTTCCGCGCATGAACAGGATGGTGTTTTCGTCGACGGCAAGTTTCGGATTGTCGATGTTGGCGTGATAATCTTCAGGTCCATCGAACACGACAGCCTTGGCCACGAAGGCGTTGGGGTCCTTGGGGTTCGACAAGTAGCGGTTGCGGAATTCATCCGAAATGACGCTGGTCTTCATGATGGCGCTATCGAACAGATTGCCCGACAGCATCTTGAATCCGGCGTGTTCTTTCATGGGCTTGCCATATTCCTTGATGACCGAACGGTCCCAGGAGAATTTCTCCTTGCAGTTTTCACCGATAGTCTTGCCGTTGGCGGTGATGCAGCCTTCGTGAATTTTGCCGGCCTTGATCAGTTCGGCGACAACGGCGGGAACGCCGCCAGCGCGGTGATAATCCTCACCGAGATATTCACCGGCGGGCTGAAGATTGACGATGAGCGGCAGGTCGTAGCCATGCTTTTCCCAATCGGCGACGGAGAGTTCGATGCCGAGATGGGCGGCGATGCCATTGAGATGATTGGGCGCATTGGTGGAGCCGCCGATGGCGGTGTTGACGGCAATGGCATTCTCGAAGGACTTGCGGGTCATGATCTTCGATGGCGTCAAATCCTCATGCACCATATCGACGATGCGCTTGCCGGTTTCAAACGCCATCTGCCCGCGCTCGCGATAAGGGGCGGGGATTGCGGCGTTGCCGGGAAGCGTCATGCCGAGGGCCTCGGCCAGCGAATTCATGGTCGTCGCCGTACCCATGGTGTTGCAGAAGCCCGTGGAGGGAGCGGAGGTGGCAACGAGTTCGACGAAGCCTTCGTAATCAAGCTCGCCGGTTGCCAGCTTTTCGCGCGCCATCCACACGATGGTGCCGGAGCCGGTGCGCTGGCCCTTGTACCAGCCGTTGAGCATCGGGCCCGAGGAAAGTGCGATGGCCGGAATATCGACCGTGGCGGCGGCCATCAGACAGGCCGGCGTGGTCTTGTCGCAGCCGATGGTCAGCACCACGCCGTCGAGCGGATAGCCGTAGAGCACTTCGACGATAGAGAGATATGAAAGGTTCCTGTCGAGCGACGCCGTGGGGCGCTTGCCGGTTTCCTGAATGGGGTGCACCGGGAATTCCAGCGGAATGCCGCCGGCCTGATAAATGCCGTCCCGCACGCGCTTTACGAGATCGATATGGGCGCGGTTGCAGGGCGAAAGGTCAGAGCCCGTCTGGGCAATGCCGATGATCGGCTTATGGCCCTGCAGTTCGCCGCGGGTGAGGCCGAAATTGAGATAACGCTCGAGATAAAGCGCCGTCATGTCGGCGTTGTTGGGGTTGTCGAACCATTCCTGCGAGCGGTATTTCAGCGGCTTTTTGTTGTCGTTGCTCATTGTGGCCTCCCATGCATTTGTCCTACAATAGTGAGGTGGGCCTTGGCCGTCCAGTGTATTGGATCAGCGCATGAGCCTTCCGTCTCAAGGCTCGCGCGCCTGCCGGAGCGAGGCCCTGTCCTCGCGTGAAAACAGATAGATCGCCAGTGCGGTGAGAAGGGCGACCCCGAAGGCAATATGCAGAAGCGCGTAGGATTTGCCGGGGGTGCCAGTGGCGCGGCTCATCATGGCGCCAGACAGCGGTTGCATGATGCCGGCACCGCCGATGAACAGCAGGTTGAGAAAGGTGATGCCACGGCCCAGCAGATGGTCGGGAAAAAGCGCCCGGCCATGGGCCATCAGCACGCCATAGGTCATGCCGAAGGCACCGAGAAGGGCCATGATAACGATTGCCGTCGAAAGTGATGGTTGATGCAGGCCGAGAGTCAGAAAGCACAGGGCGGTGACCAGGCTTCCGGCGGCGACGACCCATTTGCGGGTGCCAAGCAAGCGGTCGAGCGGTCCATAGATCATGGCGCCCAAGGACATGGCGGCGGCCATGAGCAGCAAGGCGTTGCCGCGGTCCACGGGCCCAAGGCCATGGACCTCGGCAAAATATGGCCCGGCCCACAGGCCACGCTCGGAGAGCACCACGGAATAGCCGATGGCGGTCAGCGGCAGGAGCGGCCACAGGCGTTTCATGGCGATGATTTCGCCAAGCCCCGAAAACACGCCCGCCGCAGCAGCCGAGGTGGCGCGCGGCGGGTCGCGGATCAGCAGGAAGATCGACAGGGCCGACAGCGCCGTGGCTGCGGCGATCGCCAGCATGGCCTGGCGCCAGCCGATCGCTTCGGCGGCATAGGCCAGCGGCGTGGCGGCAAGAAGATTGCCGGCGGAGCCAATGCCGATCAGCCACGAGCACAGAAGCGCAAAGCGTTGCTGCGGATAGATGCGGCCAAAGACATAGATGGCGCCCATGTAGATGGCCGAACAGCCAATGCCGATCAGCACCATGGCGATATTGAGCGCGAGGGCGCTTTGCGCCGCCGCGAACAGAACAGCACCGGCAATGGCTGCAAGCATGAGGGTGGCAATGGTGCGGCGCGGGCCCAAGTGATCGAGCGCATAGCCCACCGGCAATTGCATGACGACGAAGCCGGCGATCCAGAAGGCCTGCAGGTTGCCAAGGGCCTGGGGATCGAGCGCCAGTTCGCGGCCGAGTTCGGGCGCGATCACCGCCAGAAACGAGCGAAAGAACTGGCTCAGCACATAGGCGGCAAGAAAGGTGAGGAAGGCCGGCATGCCCCGGTCTTCGCAAGCGGAGCGTGAACTTGCAAACCGGAAATTATTGCTGGGCCTGGGCCATTTGCAGGGCGGTGGGTGCCACCTGCTTCATCGACAGGACGCGCGGCCTTCATCTGCTTGAACTGCGCCAGTTCCTTGCCGGTGAGGGTTTTGCCGCCGGCGATCTTCACCTTGTTGGGGTTCACCGGGCGGTCGTTGGCGCGGATTTCATAATGGAGATGGGGGCCGGTCGAGCGGCCGGTGGAACCGACATAGCCGATGATCTGGCCCTGGTTCACGGTCTTGCCGCGGCGGATGCCGGCGGCGAGCTTGCTCATGTGGGCGTAGAGCGTCTGGTATTTGCCATTGTGCTCGATCTCGACAGTGATGCCGTAAGCGCCATGGCGGCCGGCGAGCTTGATCTTGCCGGAACCGGCGGCGCGAATCGGCGTGCCGTGGGGAACGCCGAAGTCGATGCCGGTGTGCATCTTGGAATAGCCGAGCAGCGGATGGCGGCGCATGCCGAAGCCCGAGGTGATGCGGGCCCCCGAGACCGGGGTTTTCAACAGCGACTTCTGGGCGCTGCGGCCGCTGTCATCATAGTAGTCGGTCTGGCCGTCGGCGGCCGTGTAGCGGTAGAAGGTCTTGGTCTTGCCGCCGAGCACCAGCTGCGCATAGTGCAGAACCTTGCGCTTCGAAGACGAACCCGACAGCGGGTTGCCATAAAACACTTCGAACGTATCGCTGGCCTTCACCTGGTGCTGGAAGTCGACGTCGTAGGAGAAGACGCGGGTCAGTTCGGCAATGATGTAGTCGGGAATCTTGTTGTCTTTTGCCGTGGCATAAAGGCTCGAACCGACCTTCTGCTTGGCGAAGAGCTGGTTGACCACGGCATAGCGCGATTTGGTGCCGTCCTTGGCGCCTGCGATGGCTGCGGTGAAGCGCCCGTCCTCGTCGGAGGTTATGGTGATCGTCTCTTTCGGGCCGGGCTTGAAGGTGAGTTCCACGGGGAAGGTCACTTCGCGGCCGTAGAAGTTCTGCTGGCGGTCCAGAGTAATTTCGAATTCGGTGCCGGCCTGCAGCTGGCGAACCGGGAAAACCGGCTCGATCGGCGCCACCAGAGCCTGGGCCGATTCCTTGCTGACGCCGAGATCGACGAGCGAATCGACAAGTGTGCCGCCCTGGGCGAGCTTGAAGGTCTGATCCACCGGCTCGGGCGGCGGAGTCTTGGTGATGGTGGTGATATTTTCGTTGCCATCATCGAGCGGCTCGATTTCG
>CAVZHM010000009.1:0-812498 GCA_963775105.1 uncultured Alphaproteobacteria bacterium
GATGATCGGTTCCGCCGCCGCCACGGGCCTCGCCCTCGGCGCCATTCCGGCCTCTGCCGTGGATCTCGCCGAGCTCAACAAGGAGCCGGAACTGGGCGAGATGTGGCTGGGCGCCGAAGCCGCCGCCACCAAGGTGACGCTGATCGAATATGCCTCCGCCACCTGCCCCCATTGTGCCGCTTTCCACAAGGAAACCTATGGCAAAAAGCTCAAAGCGGAATTCATCGACAACAAGAAGATCCGCTTCGTGTTCCGCGAGTTTCCGCTGAACGATGCGGCACTTGCCGCCTTCATGATCGCCAGGGCGGCACCCAAGGAAGCCTACTTCCCGCTGATGGACGTATTCTTCGAAACACTTCAGACTTGGGCTTCGGGCAATGTGGCGGAAAACCTGTTCGGCATCGCCAAGCAGGCGGGCTTCACCCGCGAGAAGTTCGACGCCACGCTGAAGGACAAAGCACTCGCCGAGAAGATCATGGCGATCAAGGACGATGGCGAAAAGTTTGGCGTGACGGGCACGCCGGCGTTCTTCCTGAACGGCGAAATCTACGACGGTGATCGCACCTTCGAAGCAATGAAAGCAGCTATCGACCCGCTTCTGGCGTAAGCGGGCGTTCGACGACTGGGGATTGGGGCTTATGAAATTCACACGGCTGCGGCTTTCGGGATTTAAATCCTTTGTGGAGCCGGTGGACCTCCATATCGAACCGGGTTTGACCGGCGTTGTCGGCCCCAATGGCTGCGGCAAGTCGAACCTGCTGGAAGCGCTGCGCTGGGTGATGGGCGAAAGCTCATACAAATCCATGCGCGCTTCGGGCATGGACGATGTGATATTCTCCGGCACCACGACGAGGCCTTCGCGCAATATGGCGGAAGTCGTGCTCACCCTTACCAATGACGACCGTACTGCGCCCGCCGCCCACAATGACAGCGAAGTGCTGGAGGTCTCGCGCCGCATCGAGCGCGAGGCGGGTTCGGCCTATCGCATCAACGGCAAGGACGTGCGGGCCCGCGATGTGCAATTGCTGTTTGCCGACGCTTCGACAGGCGCACGTTCTCCAGCTCTCGTGCGCCAGGGGCAGATCGGCGAAATCATCAACGCCAAGCCACAGGCCCGGAGGCTCATTCTCGAAGAGGCTGCCGGCATCACCGGGCTGCACACCCGCCGTCACGAAGCAGAATTGAAGCTTCGCGCCGCCGAACAGAATTTCACTCGGCTTGAGGACGTGACCTCGCAGCTTGAGACCCAGCTCAATTCGCTGAAGCGGCAGGCCCGGCAGGCGCAGAAGTACAAGCAAATTTCAGCTGAAATCCGCAAGCTTGAAGCGGCGGGCCTGTTCGTGGCGTGGAAGGATGCGGCGGAGGCGGCAAGCCGCGACAGCGGGCTGCTCGATGCGGCCACCAGACTTCTGGCCGAGCACACGCGCGCCGCTTCCGAGAGCCTGCGCCAGCGCGACGAGCTTGGCGAAAAGCTTCCTGGTCTTCGCGAGCAGGAGACGATCCGCGCGGCGGTGTTGCAACGCTTATCGCTGGAACGCAACGCGCTAGACGAAGAAGAACGCCGGGCGGAGACGCGAAAGCGCGAGCTTGACGGGCGCATTGCCCAGATCATCGGCGATCATTCGCGCGAACAGGACTTGCTCAACGACACGGGCCGGGTACTGAAGCAACTGGCCGAAGAAGGCGAGGCGCTGGCGGCGGCGCGCGGTTCCGATGCCGACATTCGCGCCGAAGCGGCATTTGCCCTGCAAACGGTGGCGCAAGCCCTGGCGCGAAGCCAGGAGGCGGCGGATTCTGCCAATGCAAAACTTTCGGAATTGACGGCACGCCGAAACGCCATCTCACGGACAATTGAAGAGCATCGCAATCGCGTGACGAAGTTCGAACGCGACGCCGCCGAGACAGAAACACGGCGCGCGGCTCTGCTGAACCAGATGGGTCAAGCCACCGACGGTGACAAGCTGATCGCCGCCGTGGACGTGGCGGCTGCCACCCAGACCAGTAATGACGCCGCAGTCAGCGAGGCCGAAGGCCTGGTGCGATTCCTGCGGCAGGCCGAAACCGACCAGCGCCAGACCCATGACGAGGCCCGGCGCAAGGCCGACCGGCTTTCAACAGAAGTCCGTACACTGACAAATTTGCTGAAATCCAGCGGCGGCGATTTGTGGCCGGCGCTGGTGGACGCACTGAAGGTTCAGCAGGGATATGAAACCGCACTGGGTGCCGCCCTTGGCGATGACATCGATGCGTCCGCCGATGAGGCGGCACCCGTGCATTGGCGCGGGCTGCCGCCACTCGATGACGATCGCAGCACTTCCGGATGGCGCCGAATCTGCTTTCCCGCTTCGTCGACGCGCCGCAGGCCTTGCAGCGGCGGCTGTCGCATATCGGTGTTGTTTCAAGGGCGCTCGGCCAGGCGCTACAGCCGCAGTTGCAGCCCGGACAGCGCCTGGTTTCGCGCGAGGGCGACGTGTGGCGTTGGGACGGATTTTCGGCCGCCGCCGATGCGCCGTCGGCCGCTGCCAATCGTCTGGCGGAGCGCAACCGGCTGGCCGGGCTCGAAGTCGAAATGGCAGAGGCGCAGGAGGCTTCGGACGATGCGCGTCAGTCCTTTGAGGCGGCGCGCTCGGCTGTCGAACAGGCGGTGCGGGACGAGCGCAACAGGCGGGAAGCGGCGCGGGCTGCTGTTTCGGCCATTGAGTTCGCCCGCCGGGCGCTTGCTGTTCATGAACGTCAGATGGCGGAGCGGCTGGCGCAGACGTCGGCGCTTGACGAAGCCACGCGCCGCATTGTGCAATCCCTCGCCGAAGCGCGGGATCTGCTCAGCGCCGCCGAGAATGAGGCTTCGGCGCTGCCGGCCAGCGATGGCTTGCAGAGCGAGCTTGCCACGGCACGCGACGCCGTGAACAGTGACCGTGCTGCCTATGCCGAAGCCCGCGCCAAACATGATGGGCTGGAGCGCGAAGCCAGGGCCCGGGCCGAGCGTCTCAAGGCCATCGCAAGCGAAAATACTCAGTGGACGGATCGTGCCACGCGTGCCGAAGCGCAGATCAGCCAGCTTTCGGCGAGGGCCGAGGAAACCCGCGCGACGATTCTGGAACTTTCCAGCATACCGCAGCTTCTGGCCGACAAGCGCCTGAAGCTGATGAACACGCTGGCCGAAGCCGAGCAGGCGCGCAAGGCGGCCGCCGATGCCCTGCAACAGGGCGAAAACGACGTGCGCGCCGCCGACCAAGCGTTGCGCACCGCACAGGAACAGCTTTCGACATCGCGCGAAGACCACGCCCGGCTCGGCGCCAGGCTCGAAGCTTCAAGGCAGCGCCACGAATCCTGTGAACGGCGCATCGGTGAAACGCTGCAGTGCAAGCCGGAGGAAGTTGTAGCCACCGCCGGTCTTGAGGCCGAGAAGCTTCCACCAGCCGAAGAGATCGAAAAGAAGCTTTTGGGCCTTCGCGAGGACCGCGAACGGCTGGGTGGAGTGAACCTGCGAGCCGATGAAGAGGCGGTGGAAGTTGCCAGGCAGCTTGAAGGGCTCATCAGGGAGCGTGACGATCTGGTGCAGGCGATCAACAAGCTGCGCGGCGGCATTTCCAGCCTGAACCGCGAGGGCCGCCAGCGCCTTCTCGATGCCTTCGGCACGGTGAACCAGAAATTCGGCGAGCTGTTCACTACACTATTCGGCGGCGGCAAGGCAGAACTGCAACTGATCGAGTCGGATGATCCCCTGGAAGCTGGCCTCGAAATCGTTGCCAACCCACCCGGCAAAAAACCCACTGTGCTGTCGCTGCTATCGGGCGGCGAACAGACGCTGACCGCGCTGTCGCTGATCTTCGCAGTGTTCCTCACCAACCCGTCGCCGATCTGTGTGCTCGACGAAGTTGACGCGCCGCTCGACGATCATAATGTCGAACGCTTCTGCAATCTGCTCGATGCGATGCTGGAGAGGACTGACACGCGCTTCATGATCATCACCCACCATGCACTGACCATGGCCCGCATGCACCGGCTGTTCGGTGTCACAATGGCCGAGCGCGGCGTTTCGCAGCTGGTGTCAGTCGATCTGCAACAGGCGGAGACGCTGGCGCTGGCGAGCTAGCTTCATTCGCGAGGCGGCACTTCACGGAGTTTCGGCGTGCCTGCGAAGATTCCAAAGCCGGTCCACCGTTCGCCTCTGCGCCTGGCGCTGGGCAAGGCGTGGTTCATCAACAAGCGCAAGCTTTCCTGGTATTTTTCGGATACGCGATTTGCCTACGAACGGCGGGCGGAACACCTGCCCCATATGCACGCCCAACACCGTACGCCGATGTTGCGCGAACTATCGGGCGTGGATATGGAGCTGCAGCGGAACAAGATGGCCTCACTGGCTGTTGCCGCGTCATGCCTCGACGGGTTGATTCTCAAGCCTGGCGAGACTTTCTCGTTCTGGCGGCTGGTGGGCAAGCCCACGGCCAGGCGCGGCTTCAAGGTGGGGCTGGTCCTGCGCAATGGCGCCATTCGGCAGGATGTCGGCGGTGGCCTGTGCCAGATGACCAACATGCTCTACTGGATGGCCATTCATACGGAACTTGAAATCACCGAACGCTGGCGGCATGGCTTCGACGTGTTTCCCGATGCCGCGCGCACCCAGCCCTTCGCGTCGGGTGCCACCTGCGCCTACAACTACATCGACCTGCAGATCCGCAACCCGACGCAAGACATTTACCAATTGCGTCTGTGGCAGGAGAACGACTGGCTGCATGGCGCCATCCGCTGCAGCAGCCCGCGGCGCTATCGCTTTGAGGTGTTCGAGAAGGACCACACAATTCGCAGCGAGTGGTGGGGCGGCTACAGCCGGCACAACTCGCTTCATCGCAGGCGCTTCGACGTTGAGACCGGCATTGAGGCGGCCGAGGAGTTCGTGTCCGAGAATCACGCCATCATGATGTATGAACCGCTGCTTCAGCGGCCGGATTCTTCGTCATGAATGTCGTTTTCGATCTTGGCATGGTGGTGATCCAGTGGGATCCGCGCAATCTCTACCGCAAGGTGTTTGCCGATGCTGGTGAAATGGAGTGGTTTCTTGCCGAAGTGTGTCACGCAGGCTGGAATCTGGAACAGGACCGTGGCCGCTCATTTGCTGACGGGGTCATCGAAGCGACGGCGCGGCACCCGAAATACGCCCGAGAAATAGCGCTTTACGACGAACGCTGGGTGGAAATGATACCCGGCGCCATCGATGGAACGGTGGCCATCATCGAGGAACTTCACGCGCTGGCCACTCCACTCTATGCCATCACCAACTGGAACGGCGACAAATTTCGCGAGACGCGGCCGCGGTTTCCAGTGCTGTCGCGGTTTCGCGATATCGTGGTGTCGGGTGACGAGAAGATCATCAAGCCGGACGAGGAGATATTCCGTCTCTTTGCGTTGCGCAATGGCGTAGCACTGGACGAATGTCTTTTCATCGACGACAGCATGAAAAACGTGAAGGGTGCAGAAGCCGTGGGCATGAAAGCCCACCATTTCACATCACCCGGGGGTTTGCGAGCCGAGTTGGTCCAAAGCGGCATTCTTGATTGAGGGAGACAGATATGGGCAACTGGCAGAAACGCTTCAATCTCGAGGGCAAGCGCGCGCTGGTGACGGGGGCGACCAAAGGGATCGGCTACGAAGTGTGCCAGGTGCTGGCCGATGCCGGGGCGGACATCGCCGCAGTTGGGCGCGATCAACAGGGGTTGAAGGATGTGAAGGCCGCCGTCGAAGCGCTGGGACGGCGCTGCCTGCCGATCACCTGCGATCTCGCAACGCTCGAAGACCCAAAGCGGGCGGCGCGAGAGGCATTGGATTTCTTCGGCACCGTCGACATTCTCGTCAACAATGCCGGAGTGACCACTCTCAAATCGATCATCGAAACGCCGGACGAAGATTGGGAGTGGGTTGTCAATGTCAACATGCGGGCACCCTTCCTGCTGGCCCGGGCGCTCGCACCAAAAATGATTGAACAGCAGATGGGAAAGATCATCAACGTGTCGTCGCAATCGGGCGTCGTTGCGCTCGCCGATCATTCCGCCTACGGAGCATCGAAGGGTGGCCTCAACATGCTGACCAAGGTGATGACCATCGAGTGGGCCAAGCACAACATCCAGTGCAATACCGTCTGCCCAACGGTAATCCTGACGCCAATGGGCGAAATGGTGTGGGGCGACCCTTCCAAGGGCGGACCGATGAAGGCCAGGATCCCTGCAGGCCGCTTCGGCAAGACATTGGAAATCGCCGATCTCATCCTGTTTCTCGCCTCGCCCGCCTCCGACATGATCAACGGCCAGGACATCCTGATGGACGGTGGCTTCACCGCCCAGTGACGTAGCGGCAAAGGCATGTTAAAGTACTGGCCGGGAGGACTAGCCAATGTCATTCTCACTTGCCGACGCCAGGTTGTGCATGGCGCTTTCCGACCTCGCCTATGAACGTAGCGAGGCTGTGCTTCGCGACTGGCTTGCGCGACTTGGCGTGGTATTGAAAGACCGGCTGGATGAATCCGTACCAATCGATAATCTTTTCAAAGCCCTGAAAACCGATACCCAAGCATTTTTCGCCGAGGACAAGACGCGCTGCTACATCGCCTTTCGCGGCAGCGAACCGAGTTTCGAGGACTGGATTACCGACTTTTCCGTTGATACGGATCCGGAAGCGGCGGCACAAGGCGATGAGTTGCACCAGGGATTCTACAAGGCGCTGACCGGCCCTATGGCCTCAGGAAAAATCGCCAAATGGATCGCGGCGGCGGGCATGAAACCGCTGCTGGTGACCGGCCACTCGCTCGGTGGCGCACTTGCCGCCATGTCGGCGGTCATCCGGCCGGGCGCTTTCAATGCCTGCTACACCTTCGGCCAGCCGCGCATCGGCCGCATCACCAGGCCAGTGGCAACGCCGGTGTTCCGGGTGGTGAACCGTGCCGATATTGTGCCGCGGGTGCCGGTGGATTTTGAACGATTCCTGTCAGATGCACTGCCGCCTGGCATCAAGGTCCTGCTGGGCAGCCTGATGCAGAAGTTGGCGAACTCCAAACTGGCCAAGGCCAACGACTTTACCCACAAGGGGCTCGGCTCGGCTTACGTCTTCCGCGAAAATGGAAAGCTCGTTGAGAATGGCGAAGATGCCTACGTCAAGTTCCTGGCGGATAGTGCGTCAACCGACGCTGTGGCACTACTCAAGTCACTGGTGAAGGGTAAATCGTTCCGTTATTCGGGCAGCCTCATTCGCAATCATGCCCGCGCCAGCTACATCAAAGCCTTGCGTGATGTGAATTAGTCCCGTGGAATCAGCAGCAGAGCGGTGGAGGCACTTCAAGGACTTTTCGACGCACTGCCAAAAATGTGCTGAAAGCTGTTGCCTTTCAACATGTTAGAAGACCAATCCATTTCTTGACACATTCCGGCCCGGTAACTATGAAGGGCGCGATTTCGGGGGGCGTCTGGGCTCGCCGCACCCATTCCGCTTGAGTGCCACCGATGACAGAACCGTCCAAGGAGCAACTCGAGAATTTGGAGAAGCGGCTGGATTCAGCGTTGCAGTCCCGGCGCGCAAGTGCCGGTCCTGACAAGACCGAAGGTTCAGCGGCGGGGCTCGCCATGCGGGCGGTCACTGAACTGATGGTCGGACTCGTGGTCTGCATGGTTGGGGGCTATTTCGCTGACAAATATCTCGGCACAACGCCGTGGATCATGCTGGCTTTGATGCCGTTCGGCCTGGCGGCGGGGGTGGTGAATGTGATGCGCCTCTCCAATTCGAAACAGGCAAGGGAAGTTTTGGGCGAGGGCAAGCCGGTTGCTCCCTCGGTTCCGGAAGATGACGAGGATTGAACGTGGCAACGACTGAACACGGCGGCGAAAAGATCATCGATCCGATCCACCAGTTTTTCATCACGCCGCTGTTCGGCGATGGCCAAGTCGGCATGTTCACTTTCACCAACTCCGCGTTGTGGGCGGTGATCGCAGTACTGTGCGCCTCGCTGCTGTTTCTGCTGGCGCCAACGAAGCTGGTGCCGACGCGGCTGCAATCGGTGGCCGAGTCGATCTACGAAGTCGTCGACAACATGACCCACGAGATCCTGCACGACAATGCCAAGCGCTATTTCCCCTTCGTGCTGACGCTGTTCTGCTTCATCCTGTTCGCCAATGTGCTGGGCCTCATCCCCTATTCCTTCACGGTTACCAGCCACATCATCGTGACACTGGCTCTGGCGCTGACGGTGTTCATCGGCGCTACCATTATCGGCTTCATCCGCAACGGCTTTGGCTATCTCAAGCTGTTCGTGCCGTCGGGCGTTCCGGTGGTGCTGCTGCCGCTCGTGGTGCTCATTGAAATCGTATCCTACTTCATCCGGCCGATGAGCCTGTCGATCCGGCTGTTCGCCAACATGATGGCGGGCCACATGATGCTGAAGGTGATGGCCGGTTTCGTCGTCATGCTCGGCGTCACAGCCGGTTGGCTGCCGCTCGCCGCCATGGTGGGCCTCATGGGCCTCGAGCTTCTGGTGGCCGCCCTTCAGGCCTACGTATTCGCCCTGCTCACCTGCATGTATCTCAACGATGCCATGCATGTTGACCACTAATCCCATCCATCCAAACAATCATTCGACAGGAGAAGAAAATGGACGTTGAAGCAGCAAAGATGATCGGTGCAGGTATCGCGGCTATCGCCCTTGGCGGCGCCGGTGTCGGCATCGGCACGATTTTCGGCAACTATCTGGCGGGCGCGCTGCGCAATCCGTCGGCGGCTGCAGGCCAGCGTGGTACGCTGTTCCTCGGCTTCGCCTTCGCCGAAGCGACGGGCCTCATCGGCTTCGCCGTCGCCATGCTCATCCTGTTCGGCTGATCGAAAGCTGAACACTGGACCACCCGGTTCCCGCGCGGGAACCGGAACCTGCATGAATCAAGGTACTGGCGATGGCGACCACCACGACTGAAACGACTGGAGCCACCGAGCATGCTGCCAAACCCGGCATGCCGCAGCTCGATACTTCCACCTGGCCATCGCAACTGTTCTGGCTGGCGATTACCTTTGCGGCGCTCTACATCGTCATTTCGCGGGTTGCCATTCCACGCACAGGTGGAGTGATAGCCCAGCGCAAGTCGACGATCGACGCCGACCTGGCGGCCGCCCAAAAAGCCAAGGCCGACAGCGAAAAGGCGGCCCAGGCCTATGAGACAGCCCTCACTGCGGCGCGCTCGAAGGCCAATGGCATTGCCCAGGACAACCGCAACAGGCTCACCGCCGAACTCGATGCCGACAAGGCAAAGCTTGACGCCTCGTTGGCCGCCAAGATCTGCCGATGCCGAAAAGAAGGTGGCGGCGGCCAAGTCCAAGGCCATGGCTCGAGGTGCAGTCGATTGCCGCTGACATAGCTTCGAGCATCGTCACCGAATTGACCGGCGCCAAAGTGGCCAAGGCGGGCGTTGCCGAAGCCGTGGCCAAGGCCGCAAAGTAGGGGGACGCATATGGAATTCTTCGGAAAGCCGGAAAGCTGGGTGCTGGTTGCCTTCATTCTGTTCGTAGCCCTGATGGTCTATCTCAAGGTTCCGGCGATGGTGGCGAAGATGCTCGACGAGCGCTCGGCCAAGATCGCCAAGGACCTCGACGAGGCCCGCAAGCTGCGCGAAGAGGCCCAGGCGCTTCTCGACAGCTACAAGTCGAAACGCAGCGAGGCCGAACAGCAAGCCGCCGGTATTGTTGCTCAAGCCAAGGCTGACGCGGAAGAGTATGCGGAAGAAGCGCGGAAGAAACTTCCGAGTCGCTCGAACGCCGCACCAAGCAGGCCGAACAGAAGATCGCCCAGGCTGAAGCTGCGGCGGTCAAGGACGTGCGCAATGCCGCAGTCGAGCTGGCCATCGCCGCCGCCGCCAAACTCAGCGCCGAAGCCGCCAAGGGCAGCAAGGGAGCGGCGCTGATCGAAAACTCGATCGCCGCAGTGAAAAGCCAGCTGAACTGAGTTATTGCCGTTGATGTGAATTGCAAAGCCCGGCCTTCGCGCCGGGCTTTTTTGATTCAGGCGCCGTTAAAACGTTCGCCCGTCCACGGGTTGCGGACGGGGATGCCACAGGCAGTGAATGGCGCGACTTCGTCCTGCTCCTGCGGAGCGGGAGAGGAAGGACCTGTCGCCGAAGGCGATCGTGGGAGGTGAGGGAGGTCAGGCGAGGAACGCCAGGGAATTTCAAGTTTCGCGGCTCGCTTCCCCTCACCTTTCCCACGCCGCTTCGCGGCATCGGGCTCGCCTAGTCCTCTCCCGCTTCGCAGGAGAGGACAGAAGGCATTTGCGGAATGCAAACGGGCACATATCTCACTGTGGCCGGAAACACTTCCATGCTCTTGCCTGAAATTCGGCGCCGCTTCTATTCCGCCGTCTGCCTGTTGAGAATCAAACACGGCAATCTTGCCGTACACACGTACCGGCTTGTGGCCCTTCGATACTGCGCTCTTGCGGACTACTTCCTTCAAATTCGCCTTGCGTCTTGAGAACACCAAATACGGGATTACCGGTTCTCCTGATCCTACGACTCGCAGAAGAAGGAACATCAGCCCAACTTGTCGTTCTCCCTACTCCGCCGCCTCCATGTAGTTCGCCATGGGCGGGCAGGTGCAGACGAGGTTCCGGTCGCCGTAGACGTTGTCGACGCGGCCGACGGGCGGCCAGTACTTGTCATTGGGATAGCCCTTGAGCGGGAAGAAGGCTTTCTCCTTGGAATAGGGATGTTTCCAGTCGCCGAGCAGCAGGCGGTGGGTGTGGGGCGAGTTCTTCAGGACATTGTCGGTCTTGTCGGCCTTGCCCTCCTCCACTTCGGCGATCTCCTTGCGGATTTCGATCATGGCGTCGCAGAAGCGGTCGATCTCGCGCTTTCCTTCAGACTCGGTGGGCTCGATCATCAACGTATCGACCACCGGGAAGGACATGGTGGGGGCATGGAAGCCATAGTCGACCAGGCGCTTGGCCACATCTTCGACCGAGAGCCCGTGCGCTCCTTCAGCCAGCGCAGGTCGATGATGCATTCATGGGCGATGAAGCCGCCGGGGCCGGTGTAGACGATCGGGAAATGCGGCGCCAGACGCTTGGCAATGTAGTTGGCGTTGAGGATGGCCATGATCGTGGCCTTGCGCAGGCCCGGGCCGCCCATCATGGCGATATAGGTCCAGGAGATCGGCAGGATCGATGCCGAGCCCCAGGGTGCCGCCGAAACGGCACCATGGGTCTGGTCGGCACCCGCCGCCGGGTTCACGCCATGGACCACGCGGTGGCCGGGAAGATGCGGCGCCAGATGCGCCTTGACGCCGATCGGTCCCATGCCGGGGCCACCGCCGCCATGGGGAATGCAGAAGGTCTTGTGCAGATTCATGTGGCAGACGTCGGCGCCCAAGTTCGGCGGGCCGCACCAGGCCCACCTGGGCATTCGAGATTGGCGCCATCGAGATAGACCTGGCCGCCATGCGCGTGGACCACGTCGCAGATGTCCTTCACCGCCTCCTCGAACACGCCATGGGTCGAGGGATAGGTGATCATCAGGGCCGCCAGGTTGGCGGCGTTGGCGGTCGGCCTTGGCCTTGAGGTCGGCAAGATCGACGTTGCCGTTGTCATCACAGGCGACGACCACAACCTTCATGCCGGCCATCACGGCCGAGGCCGGGTTGGTGCCGTGGGCCGAAATAGGGATGAGGCAGACGTTGCGGTGGCCCTGGCCCCGCGCCTTGTGATAGCCCGCAATCGCCATGAGGCCCGCATATTCGCCCTGGCTTCCGGCATTTGGCTGCAGCGACACGGCATCGAAGCCGGTGATCTCCGCCAGCATCGCTTCGAGTTCCTCGAACAGCTGCTGATAGCCCTGCGCCTGCTCCAGCGGCGCAAAGGGATGGAGCATGGAGAAGCCGCGCCAGGTGACCGGGATCATCTCGGTCGTGGCGTTGAGCTTCATGGTGCAGGAGCCCAGCGGAATCATCGACTGGTCAAGTGCTACATCCTTCACCTGCAAATGCCGGAGGTAGCGCAGCATGTCGGTTTCCGAGTGGTACATCGAGAACACCGGATGGGTGAGATAGCTCGAGGTGCGGCGCAGTGGCTCGGGGATCACGTCCTTCAAACCCTTGTCGAGTTCGTCGATCTTCACGCGCTCCAGCGCATCGGTCTTGAAAACGGTGAGCAGGCGTTCGAGTTCCTGGCGCCGGGTCGACTGGTCGAAGGAGATGCCGATGTGGTCGGCATCGACAAAGCGCAGGTTGATGCGTTTTTCCTTGGCTCTGGCCCACAGCGAATGGGCGCGGCCGGGGGCGTGAATGGTCACCGTGTCGAAGAAGGACTTGGTCTTCACCGTGTAGCCGAAACTTTTCACGGCGGCGGCGAAGATTTCGGCGAAGCGGTGGGTGCGCTCGGCGGTTTTGCGAATGCCCTTGGGGCCATTGTAGACGGCGAACATCGAGGCGATGACGGCGAGAAGCACCTGGGCGGTGCAGATGTTGCTGGTCGCCTTCTCGCGGCGGATGTGCTGCTCGCGGGTCTGCATGGCCATGCGCAACGCGCGGTGGCCTTCGCTATCGATCGACACGCCGATCAGGCGGCCTGGCATGGCGCGCTTGTATTCGTCCCTGGTGGCGAAGAAGGCGGCGTGCGGGCCGCCATAGCCCATGGGCACGCCGAAGCGCTGGGCGGAACCCACGGCAATGTCGGCGCCCAGTTCGCCGGGCGGCGTCAACACGGCAAGCGCCAGAAGATCGGTTGCCATGATGGCAAGGGCGCCTGCTTCATGCAGCCTGGCGATGAGGCCGCGATAGTCGCGCACTTCGCCGGACGAACCGGGATAGGACAGCAGCGCCGCGAACACGCCCTTGGGCTTCAGGTCCCTTGCCGGATCGCCGATGATCACCTCATAGCCAAAAGCGCGGGCCCGCGTTTCGATGACACCGATGGTCTGCGGGTGGGTATCGGCATCGACGAAGAAGGTATTGGCATCGCTGTTGACCACGCGCTTGGCCATGGCCATGGCCTCGGCGGCGGCGGTGGCCTCATCGAGCAGCGAGGCGCTGGCGAGTTCGAGGCCGGTCATGTCGACGACCATCTGCTGGAAGTTCAGCAGCGCCTCGAGGCGGCCCTGGCTCACCTCGGCCTGATAGGGCGTATAGGCCGTGTACCAGCCGGGGTTTTCCAGAATGTTGCGGAGGATGACCTTGGGCGTGACCGTGCCGTAGTAGCCCATGCCGATCATCGAGGTGTAGACCTCGTTCCTCTCGGCCATGGCGCGCAGATATGAAAGTGCCGTGCGCTCGGCCATGGCGGGCTTCAGTTCCAGCGGCCGCTTGGCTGCGGATCTTCTCCGGCACCACCTTGGCGATGAAGTCCTCGAGCGACTTGGCGCCGACGGGCGCCAGCATCTCCCTGGTCTCGGCCTCGTTGGGGCCGATATGCCGGGGAATGAAATTGGCGCCGGGTTCAAGTTCGGCGAGGGTGGGGCGGGTCATGGGTACTGTCATTCTGCTCCCTGCAGTCCTGCGCCACGAACTTGTCATAGGCGGCCTTGTCCATCAGTTCGGCGAGTTCGGCCTGCGTCCTTGATCTTCACCTTCATGAACCAGGCGCCGCCTTCGGCTTCGCGGTTGACCAGGGCCGGATCGCCTTCGAGTTCGGTGTTCACTTCCACCACCTCGCCGCGTCACCGGGGCATAGACCTCGCTCGCCGCCTTGACGCTTTCGACCACGGCGGCGTCGCCGCCCTTGGTCACCTGCTTGCCGACCTTGGGCAGTTCGACGAAGACCACATCGCCCAGCTGCTCCTGGGCATGGTTGGTGATGCCGATGGTGGCGATGTCGCCATCGACCTTCACCCATTCGTGTTCCTTGCTGTATTTGACGGTCATGGGCGCTCCTCAGCGTTTGAAGTTGTTGGGGACGAAGGGAAGTTTGACGACTTGCGCCGGCATCGGCTTGTCGCGGACGATCAGTTGCACGGGTGTTCCGGGTACGGACGATTGGGTTTCGACATAGCCCATGGCGACCGGGCCATTGGCGGTGGGGCCGAAGCCGCCGGAGGTGATGATGCCGATCTGGCGGCCCGCCGCATCGGTGATCACCGTGCCCTCGCGGGCCGGTGCCCGGCCTTCGGGCTTGATGCCAACGCGCTTGCGTTTCGGACCCTTCGGCCAGTTCCTTCTGCACGCGGGCGGCGCCGATGAAGCCGCCTTCGGTGCGGCGGCGCTTGGCGATCGACCACATGAGGTCGGCTTCCACGGGGCTGGTGGTTTCGTCAATATCATGGCCATAGAGGCAGAGGCCCGCTTCGAGGCGAAGCGAATCGCGGGCGCCGAGGCCAATGGGTTTCACGCGCACATCGGCAAGCAGCAGATTCCACAGTTGCACCACGTCCTTGTCCGCGACGGAAATCTCGAAGCCGTCCTCGCCGGTGTAGCCGGAGCGCGAGACATGGGCTTCGATGCCATCGAGCTTAAGGCTTTCATAGTGCATGAACTTGATGTCGCGCGCGGCGGGGTTCAGCTTCGCCAGAACGTCCTCGGCCTTCGGGCCCTGCAGCGCCACCAGCGACATGGCTTCGCCTGGCTTGAATGTGACGCCGCCGGGCAGATGGCCGGCAATCCAGTTGTAGTCGTGATGCTTGCGGCCGGCGTTCACCACCACATAGAGCCAACCCTCATAGCCCTTGTAGTCGGCGCGGGTGATCATCAGGTCGTCGAGAATGCCGCCATCCTCGGCCAGAAGCTGCGAATAGCGCTGCTGCTTCGGCGCCAGGCCCCTGATGTCGGCGGGGACGATCTTCTCCATCGCTGCGGCTGTGGTCTCGAAGTCCGGCCCCATCACGAAGCACTGGCCCATGTGCGAGACGTCGAAAAGCCCGGCGTTGGCTCTGGTCCAGTTATGTTCGGTGAGAATGCCGGTGGGATATTGCACCGGCATGTCGTAGCCTGCGAAGGGCACCATGCGGGCGCCGAGCTTCACGTGCTCGTCGTAGAGGGCGGTGCGCTGGGATGGTTTCGGTCATCAAGGTCTCCTGACAAAGATAGGCGCAGCCCGACTTGCATCGAACCTGCCCCCTCTGTACGAGACCTGAGAGATTTCGTGGCGGGTCACTCCGACACCCGGCACTTCGCTCCTTCGGTGAGTTGCCCCAATGGGCCCCTGCTCTCCAGAGTTCATTACACCAGCGGTCCTTTTGCCTGAGAGTTTCCGGGGCGGTTGCTCCTTCGGCGCCGGGCTGAACCGGCCTCTCCCGCGTGGTTGTTTAGAACGCTTTGACCCTAGACTTTGCTTAGGCGAAGTCAAGGGCGGGCCACTGTTCCTTGACAACGCATTGCGCGCCCCGCATCTAGCGGCCATGGCAAAGCCGAAACTCACAGTTCTGCTGGCGGCGCCACGCGGCTTTTGTGCGGGCGTGGTGCGGGCCATCGACATTGTCGAGCGGGCGCTGGCGCTCTATGGGGCGCCGGTCTATGTGCGCCATGAAATCGTGCACAACAAATTCGTGGTCGATGACCTGCGCGCCAAGGGGGCGATTTTCGTCGAGGAACTCGATGAGATTCCGCCTGGCGACCGGCCGGTGGTGTTCTCGGCCCATGGCGTGCCGAAGTCGGTTCCTGCCGAGGCCACGCAACGGAAGCTGTTCCAGATCGACGCCACCTGCCCGCTTGTCACCAAGGTGCACATGGAGGCGATGCGCCACCATGGCGAAGGGCTGGAGATCATCCTGATCGGCCATGCCGGGCACCCGGAGACGATCGGCACCATGGGGCAATTGCCGGCAGGGGCCGTCACGCTGATCGAAACCGTCGAAGATGCCGAGACGCTTCAGCCGCGCGATCCGTCGAAGCTTGCCTATGTGACGCAGACGACGCTTGTCGGTGGACGACACCAAGGATGTGATCGCCGTGCTGCAACGGCGTTTCCCGGCCATTCGCGGACCATTCAAGGAAGACATCTGTTATGCCACGACCAATCGCCAGGAGGCGGTGAAATCGATCGCCCATGATATCGACATGCTGCTGGTGGTGGGGGCGCCGAACTCGTCGAACTCCAAGCGGCTCGTCGAAGTGGGCCTCAAGAACGGCTGCCCGCGCGCCTTGCTGGTGCAGCGCGCCCATGAACTTGACTGGCCTCGCTCACCGGGTTTGCGACTATCGGCATCACGGCGGGCGCTTCGGCGCCGGAAGTGCTGGTCAACGAGATCATCGATGCCTTCCGCGCGCATTATGATGTCACCGTCGAAAAGGTGACGCTTCGCGAGGAGAACGTGTCGTTCAAGCTGCCGCGCGAATTGCGCGAGGGTGCTGCCCCGGCATGAGCGGCGGCAAGGTGATCGTGCATACGGATGGCGCGTGCTCCGGCAACCCTGGCCCTGGCGGCTGGGGGGTGATCCTCGACTACAACGGCACGCGCAAGGAACTTTCCGGCGGCGAGGCCGACAACCACCAACAACCGCATGGAACTGATGGCGGCGATCATGGCGCTGGAGTCGCTCACCCGGCCCTGCCCGGTCGAAATGCATGTCGATTCACAATATGTGAAGGACGGCATCACCAAATGGATTCACGGCTGGAAGAAAAACGGCTGGAGAACCGCCGAAAAGAAGCCAGTGAAGAACGCCGAGCTGTGGCAGCGGCTCGAGGCGGCGCTGGCCAAACATCAGGTGTCGTGGCACTGGGTGCGAGGCCACGCCGGCCACGACGGCAACGAGCGCGCCGATGAACTGGCCCGCCAAGGCATGGCGCCATTCAAACGCGCGGCCAGCTTAGACCAGCTGCGCCAGAATCGTGTCGGCGCCGGAGACGTTTACGCCCGGCTTGTCCTCGACGTTGAGCGTCTTCACCACGCCGTTCTCGATGATCATCGAATAGCGTCTGGAGCGCAGGCCCATGCCGGACGCGGCCAGGTCCTTGTCGAGGCCCACCAACTTCGCGAAAGTCGCCATTGCCATCGGCGAGCATCATGATCTTGCCGTCGGCGCCCGAGGCTTTGCCCCAGGCATTCATGACATGCACGTCGTTGACCGACGGTGCAGGCGATGGTATCGACGCCCTTGGCCTTGATCGCGTCGGCGGCCGCGAGGAAACCCGGCATATGGTTCATCGAACAGGTCGGCGTGAAGGCGCCGGGAACGGCGAACAGCACGACCTTGCGGCCGGCGAATATCACATCGGCTGGAGAGCTTCTGCTGGCCATCGGCGGTCATGGTGGAGAATTCGGCGGCGGGAATGCGGTCGCCCGGCTTGATGGTCATGGTTGCCCCTTTCGGTTGGTCGTGAAGACGTGAATTAGGCGAGAGTGATCCGCTGTTCAAGCCCCGCGCCATCGCGGTCGATGGTGAGGTTCAAAACCTTGCCGATCAGCGTGTCGCCATCCTTCACATTGTCGATCACCAGCCGGGCGGAAAGCCCGTCGGCGGCAAAGTCGGGCTTGCGGAAATAGGCATCGCCATCGGTTTCGACAAAAATGTCGGTGACCGGCTTGAGCAGCGACAGGATCAGCACCGGGCGATCCACTTCCATGGCCAGCGTCGAGGCGGTGACCGGCAAGGGTTCGGTTGGCGGGCACCGGCACATGGGCGATCCATTCCTGGAACATGTGGGTTTCGTCGCCCTTGCCGCCGGCTATCGAGCGAGAGCGCCGTCTTGGTTTTGGCGGGAATGCAGATCACATCGCAGACGGCGAAGAACAGGTCGAGCTTGAGTTCGATGGGCCTTGCCGCATCGCCAGGCTCGATCAGGATCGGCAAGATGACCTGTTCCTTGTAGCCCACGGTATCGCCGGAGGCATCGGTGTAGCGCTTCGGCAAGCGGAAACAGCACATCGATCTTCGCGGCGTTCTCCGAGCCCTGCCAATTGAACTGGGGAGGAATTCCGGCATTGCCCGGCATGCGCCAATAGGTCTTCCAGCCATCGTCCAATTCGATGCGGAGGCCAGCGGCGCGGCGGGCGCCGAGCCAGCCACCATCCAGCAGCTTGACAGCGAAATTCGGCTGGGCGGCCCGGAGTCCGGTTCCCATGAATGGCAGGGCGAGGCCCGCCTGAAGTAATTGTCTGCGGCGCATACCACCCTATATGTCGATTATCCGTTGAACCGGCAATCACGTTCCCGTCAGATTGTGGTGCTGGAATGACGATCAAATTGGCGCTAGCTTCAGCGCATGGAAAGGTCTGACGCACTGTGAAAGCCCTGAGCCATTTGAACGGCAAGATGCTGATCGCCATGCCAGGCATGGGCGATAGGCGCGTTTCGACCGGTCGGTGATTTTCATGTGCGCGCATTCGGATAACGGCGCCATGGGCATTATCGTCAACAAGACAGCTCCGATGCTGAGTTTTGGCGAACTGGCCTCACAACTCGACTTGTTTTCAGCCAGTGAATTCGACGCCATGACGCCGGAGCTCAAGGGTTCGGCGGTGCTGTTCGGTGGGCCAGTAGAGCCCAATCGCGGCTTTGTGCTCCATACGTCGGACTATCTGGCCGACGATTCGAGCATGCCGATTGGCAAGGACATGGCGCTCACCGCGACGCTCGACATTCTGCGCGACATCGCCACCGGCAAGGGACCGCGGCGTGCAACGCTGGCGCTCGGCTATTCGGGCTGGGCACCGGGCCAGCTCGAGGACGAAATCCAGCGCAATGGCTGGTTGCACGGCGAGCCCGACGACAGTTTGCTGTTCGGCAACCAGCACGACATCAAATACGATCATGCCCTGCGCAAGATCGGCATCGACCCACTGATGCTATCGAGCGATGCCGGTCACGCCTGAGCAGGCGTATCGGTTGTGGCTTTCTTGCGCCGGCGCTTTTTCATCTTCGGGCGGTTGATGGCAACGACCGGCTCCGTGACTGGTACAGCAGGCGTTTCGACCGGCTCTTCGGCGGGGGCTGCGGGCGTCTTCACCAGAAGCTTCTTTTCGACGCGGGGGGCACGGGGGGCAAGACCGAATTTCACCAGGTCGCTGGCATAGGGGACGGCCTCAGTCTTGGGCTGGGGCTGCTTGGCTTTGCGCGGCGGCGCAAACACCGGCGGCTCATGGCGTTCGACGTCCGCAGCTTCCTGCAAAGCGCGGGCCTGGGCAATGCCAGCGGCTGTCACATCGACCGAATTGGGTTGCGGAGAGGGGTCGCGGGCGGCGCGTTCCCAGAGCCAGGTGATGGCGGTGCGGCCAGTCGATGTGGCATAGGGCAAGCCCGCCAGGGCCTCGTTCACCTGCCTTGCGGTCATTGGCGGGCCAATGAAATATCCTTGGCCCAAGTCGCAGTTGAGCTCGCCCAGGCGGTCCACCTGGTCCTGGTTTTCTATGCCCTCGGCAACCACCGTGAGGCCCAAAGAATGGGCCATGGCGAGGATCGCCTGCAGGATGATCGAGGCGCGTTCGTCCTCGGCATCGGCCTCGATGAAGCTGCGGTCGACCTTCAGAGTGTCGAAGGGCAACTTGCGAAGCGTCGACAGCGAAGAATAGCCGGTGCCGAAATCGTCGCAGGCCAGCCCGACGCCCATTTCCTTGAAGCGCTCGAGAATTTGCGCGGCGCGTTCCGGGAACTGCATCACCAGGCTTTCGGTGATCTCGATCTTGAGACTCCGGCGGTGCACACCTTCGCGATGCAACACCTGTTTGATGTCGTCGATGATATCGGTATCGATCAGCTGCGCCGAGGACACGTTTACCGCAACGAACACCGGTTCGGCGGGGCGGAAGGAGCGCTGCCAAATGCCCAGCTGACGCGCTGCTTCGTTGATGACGGCGCGGCCGATGTCGTGAATCATGCCGGTTTGCTCGGCAAGGCCGATGAAGCTTTCAGGGGCCAACAGCCCGAGAACCGGGTGGCGCCAGCGCACCAGGGCTTCGAAGCCCGCAAGGTTCATGTCGGCGAGGCGGGCGATCGGCTGATAGTGAACTTCAATTTCGTTTCTCTCGATGGCGCGGCGCAATTCGGACTCGAGCACCACAAGTTCGGCCCGGTCGTCGCGCATCGACGGGCGGAATACCATGATTGAGTCGGCGCCCTGGCGTTTGGCTTCGTAGAGGGCGATGGCGGCATCCTTCATTATCTGTGCGGGCGAAGTCGATTCTTCCAGTTGCCGCGACACGCCGATGCTGGCGGTCATGAAGAGTTCCTGGTCGTCGAGCATGATCGGCCGTGCCACGGCGCGGCGCAGGCTTTCGGTGAACTCTGCGGCATCGCGATCAGCACCGCCCACGAACAGCACAGCAAACTGGTCGCCCGGCAGCCGGGCCACAGTATCGGCGGCATCGATTGTCGCCGACAGCCTGCGGCCAATGATCGACAGGATGGTGTCTCCGGCCTCGTGGCCCAAGGCATCATTCATCATCTTGAAACGGTCGATGTCGATTACCGCCACATAGGCCTCGCCGTGATTCGGCGGCGGCACCCGACAAGGTCCGCGTCAGGCGGTCGAGGAAAAGGGCGCGGTTGGGAAGTCCAGTCACGGCGTCGTAGATCGCATCGCTCAGCAAGCGATCTTCGGTGCGCTTGACTTCTGTCACGTCAGTCAGGGTGCCAATGCAGCGCACCGCCCGCGCGCCCTGCCCCGACATGGCGCGGGCCCGCAACATGAACCAGCGCCAGCTGCCATCCGCATGGCGCAGGCGGAATTCGCGCTCGATAACGCCACGGCCCTGGCTTTCGGCGGCCTCGACGCCAGCCAGGTAGGCATTGCGGTCGGAAGGGTGCATGACATCCATGAAGGCTTCGTAGCCACCCTGTGAGAGGGCTCCGGGCGGCAGGCTCAAGGCGTTTTCCAGTTCATCGCCGATAAACAGGTCGCCGTCTTCGGATTGCCAGTCCCAAACGTAGGCGCGCGCCCCGGCCAATGCCAAGGCGCGGCGGCCTGCCTCGCGGAAAAACGTGCGCGACAGGTAGCCCTGGCTGAAAGCGAAATGAGCGAGCGTGAAAGTCATGATCACCAGCACCGTGCCGAGTCCCGCCAGCAGCACCGGGCCAAGTTTGCTGGTGCGGGCATTGTCGAGCATGGCCACGGCGGCGATGAAGGACCAGAGCAGAATGGCTGCCCAGGTGACGAGGGCGGGCTCAATGTTCGATTCACCGCGGCGCCACAGCAACAAGAGCACAGAGAAAGCCGGCAACGGCGGTCAGCGCGAACAGGCCGCGCGCGGTGGCGGCAGCGATTGCCGGTTCGACAAAACCATACACCGGAATGCCAAGCGCCAGGCCACCAAGCAGCAGCACCGCATTGGCCGCGAACGGCGACAAGCGCCGCAATTCGGCGTGGGTTCCCAGGAACAGCCAGCAGCAAGCGACGCCATGAGGCCTTCGATGCAGGCGCGCACTTCTGGCAGGCCAAAGGGGAGGTCGCCGGCGAAGCCGAGAAGACCCATCGAGATGACCCGACTCAAGTGCAATGAAGGCGACACTTGCCAGCGAAAATCCGCCGGCGGCAAGGAACACGGCGCGCGCCCTGAAGCCATAGAGCGCGAACAGGGCCAAGGTGAGAAGCAACGTGATGCCAAGCAGTGCTCCGCGGAAAAAGGCAAAATAGTCCTGTCTGGCCACGGAACGCGTCGTGGCGCCACAGTTTGATGTTGGCGATCCCCGGCCGCAGGGTTTCCAGCGCCATAGCCCCGGCTTGTCCGGGCGCCAGCGTGAATGTGAAGGCGTTGCCATCAAGTGCGTTTTCGGCAGCGACAGCAATCTGGCCGACATTTGACGCTGCGACGATGTTGTTGCCCGGCGATCTTTGGCCACAGGATGCCGGATCCCACGAAGCTTGTTCCGGGAATGACGACAGTGACAGTGCGTGGTTCTTTTGCGGAATTCTTGAAGGCGACATAGGACCAGTAAAATTTCGAGCCAGGGCCCGACGCCTGAAGGGTATGGAATTCCTTGTTGCCTTGGGTGCTTGTCAGGCCGTTCGATGGTGACCGATTTCTGGTCGGTCTCGAGAAAGGCCAGAAACGAGGCGATATCGATGTTCGGCGCGTCGATTGCGACATCAACCGCTTCGATGGCGCGCACCGGGTGGGATGCCGGAAGTGCTGCCAACAATAGCACTGCCAACCCAAACAGGGGTTTCCGCACCCTGGCCATGACGCTCCAAAGGATCATGACACCTAGCTACCCTTCCGGGGCAGATTGGGCAAGAATTATGGCCTTTCCGCACCCTGCTGGGCATACGGCAAACAGGCAAACAGCAGGTGATCCTGCCAGATTCCGGCGATCTTCAAGTATTGCCGGGCCAGCCCTTCACGTACAAAGCCACTGCCCTCGAGGAGTGCAATGGACGCGGCATTAATCGGAAGGCAGGCGGCCTCCAGCCGGTGCAACTGTAGATGCTGGAAAGCAAAGGGCTTGATGAGCCTGACCGCTGCCGTCATATGGCCCGAGCGCACGTAAGGCTGGCCGATCCAATAGCCCAGCGAGGCCATCTGCGCGACACCGCGGCGAACATTCGCCAGGGTAATGGCGCCCAGCAGGCTGCCACTGTCATTGGCGAAGATGAAAAATGGGTAGGCCACGTCATCCTCAATATCGCGCCAGTAACGCTTGATGCGCGTGCGGAAGGCCGAACGCGTCAGGTCATTCGACGGCCAGAGTGGCTCCCAAGGCGTCAAAAATTCGCGGCTGGCCAGCCGGAGCGTTGCCCAGGCTTCGTGGTCGGCCATTTCCGGGGTGCGTAACGTTACCCTTTCCCCGCGCAAGGCAGGTGGCAGTTCGGGGGCGAAGGGCGAGCGCAAAAAGGCCATGGCTTACGTTATGCGAAGTGTTTTTGAATGGTCTCGTAGTCCGACATGCCTTCGAGGTTGCCAACGGCACTCATGGCCGGCACCTGGGACTTGAACAGGCGCTGCGCCAAGGCTCGCACCTGTTCGGCGGTGACAGCGTCGATCTTGGCGGTAAGCGTGGCTATGGACGGCACCACGCCGAAAGCCAGGAACTGGCGGGCAATCTGGTCGGCGCGAGAGGAGGCACTTTCGAGGCTCATCACCAGGCTGGCTTTGAGTTGCGCCTTGGCTCTGGCGATTTCCGCTTCAGTCACGTTTCCGGCCACTGACATCATGACATCGGAGGTGACATTCAGGAGGTCGGGCGAATGTTCAGGCGAAGTGGCGGCATAGACACCGAGCTGGCCACCATCCTCATAGGCCGATCCGTAGGAAAACACGCTGTAGCAAAGCCCGCGCTTTTCGCGAACCTCCTGGAAGAGGCGAGACGACATGCCGCCACCCAGAATGTTCGAGAGCACCTGCAACACGTAGATTGCCGGATCGCGATAGCCGGGGGCCGCGAACGACATGACGACATGAGCCTGGTCCAGTGGCTTTGCGGCGAGTTGCTGGGATGGAACGAAACTTGGCGGTTCGCGTTGCGGCTGCTGACCGATTTCCACCTTGCCCAGGAGCTTTTCAGTTTCGGCGGCGAAGGCGTGGTGATCGACATTGCCGGCGGCGGCCACCACCATGCGGGCCCCCCAATAATTTCGCCCGCGCCAGCCGAGGATCTGATCGCGGGAGACCTTGCCGATCAACTCAAGGGTGCCAAGAATGGGCCGGCCCAGTGGATGATCGCCGTAACTTGCTGCCTGGGCCAAATCGAACACCAGATCGTCTGGCTGGTCGTGGGAGGCGTGAATTTCCTGGAGGATCACATCGCGTTCGCGTTCCAGTTCCTCAGGGTCGAGCACCGAGTCAGTGAATATGTCGGCGAGAATATCGAGGGCAAGCTTCCAGTCGTCTTTCAGCACGCGGGCATAGTAGGATGTCGTTTCCATGCCGGTGGCGGCATTGATGTCACCGCCGGCCGATTCGATTTCCTCGGCGATGCCTTGCGCGGTTCGGCGCTTGGTGCCCTTGAAGGCCATGTGTTCGAGAAAGTGGGCGATGCCGTTTTCGTCCGGGTTTTCGTCGCGGGCCCCGGCTTTCACCCAGATGCCAAGGGCCACGGTTTCGAGATGGGGCATGTGATGGGTAACCACATGGATACCATTCGGAAGACGGGTAATCTCGACGCTCATAACATTCCCATTCACGCGCTTTGGCGGGACAGTATGAATTCGCGCACCTGCCCCACATCATTTGGCAACACTGTGAAGCGTTCTTCGGCTTTCATCAAGTGCTCAAGGCGCTTTGGTAAACCGGGGCGGACCCCTGACGCTTTCTCCACCGCATCGGGGAACTTTGCAGGGTGGGCAGTGGCCAACGTCACCATGGGCGAGGCCGAATGGCGCTGCTGGCGGGCCACGGCATAGCCTACGGCGGTGTGGGGGTCGAGAAGTTCGCCGGTCGAGGCCAAGGTTTCGCGGATCGTGGCCTCGGTCAGCGCCTCGCCGGTGGCACCGGAATCGAATTCGTTGCGGATCGCCTGCATCTCGCGGTCAGCGACGGCGAAGCTTCCGGATTGCGACAGGCTGGACATCAGGCGGCGTACGCCGTTGGCGTCTCGGTTGTGGACTTCAAAAAGCAGGCGTTCGAAATTGCTCGAAACCTGAATGTCCATCGACGGGCTGGTCGAAGGCGCAACGCCGCGCGTTTCATAGCGTCCAGTCTTGAGGGTGCGGTCGAGGATATCGTTGACGTTGGTGGCAATCACCAGCCGGTCGATGGAGGCTCCCATGCGCTTGGCAACGAGGCCTGCGAAAATGTCGCCAAAATTACCGGTGGGAACGCAGAAGCTCACCGGCCGGTCAGGGCTGCCGAGGCTGGCGGCGGCGGTCACATAATACACCACCTGGGCCATGATGCGGGCCCAGTTGATGGAGTTGACGCCAGCGAGACCCACGCCATCGCGGAAGCGGTGGTCGTTGAACAGGGCTTTCACGATGGCCTGGCAATCGTCAAAGGTGCCTTCCACTGCCATGCAATGGACTGACGGTGCGTCGACCGTGGTCATCTGGCGGCGCTGCACATCGCTTACCCGGCCATGGGGATAGAGAATGAACACCGAGGCGTGGCGGCTGGCCTTGAAGGCATCAATGGCGGCACCACCGGTATCGCCCGAAGTGGCGCCGACGATGGTAGCGCGGGTGTTGCGCTTGGCGAGCGCCCAGTCCATCAGGCGGGCAAGAAACTGCATGGCCACGTCCTTGAAGGCAAGAGTCGGCCCATGGAAAAGTTCAAGCAGGAAGTGATTGTCGTCGAGCTGTTTCAAGGGAGCCACCGCCGGGTGGCCGAATGTACCGTAGGCTTCGGCGATCATGGCTTTCAAGGCAGCGGCCGGAATGGCATCACCAGTGAAGGCCGACATGACGGCGAAGGCTACCTCTTCATAACTCTTGCCGCGAAAGGCCCGGAGTGTTGCCGCCGATTGTTCGGGCCAGCGGGCAGGCACATAGAGGCCACCATCGCGGGCGAGGCCGGTCAACAGCACATCTTCGAAACCGAGTTCCGGGGCTTCTCCACGGGTCGATACATAGCGCAACGGCGGCGTCCTTCTGATTGCGTCCTGCCTTAACGGGGGCGGGGGCGGCGATCAAGCGCCGGGTTTTTTCATCTGTTGGCGGATGAAGAGCAAGGCGATAACGGCCAGCACGATGGCGAAACCAAACCACGTCATGGCATAGCCAAGATGGTTATTGGCGAGATTGGCGGAAGGCGGCTGTGGCTTCGGTATTTGTTGGCCTGCCTCGCCTGGCAACAACTGTATGACAACTGCGACCGGATTGGCGCCAAGTGGCAAATCGATCGACGCCAGCATCGCCGGCACGTCCCACCAATACCAGCGGTTTCCGGGCGCATCGTTGGCGGGAGTGAAAGCGCCGGGCCTGTCGCGTCTCAGGCGCAGGATGCCAGTGATTTCAACCGGACCAACAAAGGTTTCGGACCGGAACGCCGAGAGCGCCTTGTCGGGGATCGTGCCGCGATCCACCAGCAACACATAATTGTTGTCCATCAGGAGCGGAGTTACGACCTGCCAGCCAGCTCCGCCTTCGAAAGTGGAGATGACAAAGCGGCTGCCGCCCGGAATATACGATCCTGTAGCCGTCACCTTGGTGAATTCGGCGGTGTCGCCTTGCGCCACTGAGGTGAATGGAATGGCGTCCCGGCCAAGCTTGGCGGCAATGTCGGCCAGAAGGCTTTCCTTCCAGTGCAGTCTTTGCACTTGCCAGGCTCCAAGCGCGCAGAGAATTGCTAATCCGATGATCGCCGCAATGGCTGCCGAGACGATGCGCCGGTTGGGCGTCATTTCACCTCACGGCCTTCACGGGCACCGGTTTTCCATTGTTGGGCGAGCAGTATGCCCTTCATCGGGCGGAGCAACAGCAACGGCAGGATGATGAGAACCGGAATGGCGATCAGGATGTGAACCCAGAAAGGTGGCGACCAGGCGATCTCGATGCCGAGAATGGAGCCAACACCAGCCACGCAGACGAACAGCATGACGAACCAGGCGGCACCGTCACCCGCATCGGCGAAGCTGAACGAAAGACCGCAGCTTGAACAAGACCTGGCGACTTTCAGATAGCCCTCAAACAATTTGCCCCGGCCACATCGCGGGCATGCGCCGGCAAGGCCGGTCTTGAGCGGCGAAAGATCGGGGTAATAATTCTCGGTCATGAAGCCTCGCAAACGATAAGGGCCGCGAGGGTTTCCCCACGCGGCCCCTTATAACTCAAAAGCCCATCAATGTTCGGGAATCAAGGCGCCGGCCGAGCCCCAAATATAGATGCAGGCGAACAGGAACAGCCACACCACGTCCACGAAATGCCAATACCAAGCTGCGGCTTCGAAGCCAAAATGCTGCTGGGGCGTGAAATGGCCGGCCAGCGCCCGGAACAGACAGACGATCAGGAACAGCGTGCCGATCAGCACATGGAAACCGTGAAAGCCGGTGGCCATGAAAAAGGTCGAGCTGTAGATGTTGCCGCCTGCGTCGCGGCTGAAGGCAAAGGCCGCATGGGCATATTCATAGGCCTGCACGGCGGTGAACAGGGCACCGAGTGCGATGGTGCAGACCAGACCCCACTTCAAGCCTTCGCGGTCGTTGTTGAGGAGCGCGTGGTGGGCCCAGGTGACGGTTGTACCCGAAGTCAGCAAGAGCAGTGTATTGACCAGCGGCAGATGCCAGGGATCGAACACTTCGACGCCTTTGGGTGGCCAGACGCCACCAGTTTCGGCAACGCGAGAAGCGAGGATCGGCTCATTGGTGAACAGGCTTGCGTCAAAGAAAGCCCAGAACCAGGCGACGAAGAACATCACTTCCGAAGCGATGAACATGATCATGCCGTAGCGCAGATGGATGCCGACCACCGGCGTGTGATCGCCCTTGTGGGCTTCGGCGATAACATCGCGCCACCACATGAACATGGTGTAGAGCACCAGCGCGAAGCCGAGGATCATCACCCACGGATTGGCGTGGTTGTGCATGAACACGATGGCGCCAACCGCCAGGATGAAGGCTGCAACCGCGCCCACAAAGGGCCATGGGCTGGGATCGACCAGGTGATAGTCGTGGTTCTTTGCGTGACTGTCGGCCATATCCCCTACTCCGTTTAGTGCGCAGTTGTTGTGACAGGCGCCTTCGCCTGCGAAACCGATTTCGGCTTGTCAGCCGGATAGAATGTGTAAGACAGCGTGATGGTGTCGATCGCTGCTGCGTCGGGATCGTCCAGAATGGCGGGATCGACGAAGAACGACACTGGAAGTTCGGCGGTTTCGCCGGGCTTCAGCGTCTGCTCGGTGAAGCAGAAGCATTCGATCTTGTTGAAGTAGGCGCCAGCCTGTTCCGGCGTCACATTGAAACCGGCGGTGCCGGTGGAAGCTTCCTTGGTCAGATTGGTGGCCCTGTAGAAGGCCAGCGACTGTTCGCCGATTTTTACCGTGACTTCAAGCTGGCCGGGCTGGAAATTCCAGCCAAGAGTTGATGCCGTATTGGCGTCGAAGCGCACCTTGATGGTCTTTTCGGTCGCCTGTTGCGGAGCTGCTTCGGCCACTTGCGGTGTTCCGCCGAAGCCGGTGGCCTGGCAGAACAGGCGATAGAGCGGCACCGAGGCATAGGCGAGGCCGAGCATGGCTACAGCACCTGTGGCGGCGGCGAAGGCCACGCGGCGGTTCTTGTTGCGGTTTGCTGCCACCATGTCAGAACCGGTCCATTGCGGCGCCACCGAGGCGCACGATCGTTGTAATGAAGAACAGCGCCACCAGGCCCAGCAGTACCAGTGCCATGACGATGGCGCGCTTCCTGCGCCGCGACATGTCGTCTGGACCGAAAGGAGCTGGCACCGGCTTGTCCATCACAACACCGGAGCAAAGGGGGCGAGCCCCAGAAGTCGTTCGGCGAGGATGGCCGCAAAGACCAGAAACAACCAGGTGAGCGAATATTTGAAAAGTTTCTTGAGGGCCGTCTCGGCATCGGTACCTTCGCGCAAGCGATAGACGTTCACGGCACAGTGGAGGAACCGGACGCCGAGAACGGCGGCGGCCACCGAATAGAACACGCCAGTGACGCCGAGCAGCGACGGCAAGGCGGTGAGCGGCACGAGGATCAACGAATAGATCAGGATCTGGCGGCGGGTTTCATCGGCACCAGCCACCACCGGCAGCATGGGAACGCCGGCCCTGGCATAATCGGCATTGATGTTCTTCCACAGGGCCAGCGCCCAGAAGTGCGGCGGAGTCCACATGAAGATGATGAGGAAAAGTGCGATGGCCCCAAGGTCGATGGAACCTGTCACCGCCGCCCAGCCGATCATCGGCGGGAAAGCTCCGGCAGCGCCACCGATCACGATGTTCTGCGGTGTGCGGCGCTTCAGCCAGATGGTGTAGATCACTACGTAGAAGAAAATAGTGAAGGCGAGAAGCGCTGCAGCCACGGTATTGACCAGAAGGCCCAGCACCAGAACCGAGCCTACGGCCAGCACCAGGCCGAAGCCCAGGGCTTCGCCCGGCAACACGGCACCACGCGGAATGGGGCGCGATGCAGTGCGCTTCATTTTCGCGTCGATATCGGCTTCGTACCACATGTTGAGAGCACCAGCAGCGCCGCCACCCACGGCGATGGCCAGCACGGCGACGGCGGCGATCCAAGGATGAATGGTGCCGGGTGCCGCAAGAATGCCAACGAGGGCTGTAAACACAACAAGCGACATCACCCGCGGCTTCAGCAGGGCGAAGAAATCGCCAGCCGTGCCTTGCCCGCCAAGGGCAATGTCGCGGCTGGCGCTATTGAGGTTGATGTCGCTCATCGCACTACTTGATCACCGGCAGCGTGGAGAACTGGTGGAACGGCGGCGGAGACGGCAGCGTCCACTCCAGCGTCGTGGCGCCCACGCCCCACGGATTATCACTGGCTGGCACCTTCTTCATGAAGGCCTGGATCACTCCATAGAGGAAGATCAGTACGCCGAAGGCCGACAGGTAGGAGCCATAGGACGACACCATGTTCCAGCCGGCGAAGGCTTCCGGATAGTCGATGTAACGGCGCGGCATGCCGGCAAGACCGAGGAAGTGCTGCGGGAAAAACACCAGGTTCACACCGACAAACGTGACCCAGAAGTGCACCTGGGCAATTCGGTCCGAGTAGGTATAGCCGAACATCTTGGGGAACCAGTAGTACCAGGCGGCGAAGATGGCGAACACAGCACCTAGCGACAGCACGTAATGGAAGTGGGCCACCACGTAGTAGGTGTCGTGCAGCGAGCGGTCAACACCGGCATTGGCCAGCACGACACCGGTGACGCCACCCACTGTGAACAGGAAGATGAAACCAAAGGCCCAGACCATCGGCGCCTTGAACTCGATAGAGCCGCCCCACATGGTGGCTATCCACGAGAATATCTTGACGCCGGTTGGCACGGCGATGATCATCGTCGCCGAGATGAAATAGGCCTGGGTGTCGGCGTCCATGCCAACCGTATACATGTGGTGGGCCCAGACGATGAAGCCGACGACGCCGATCGACACCATGGCATAGGCCATGCCGAGATAGCCGAACACCGGCTTCTTCGAAAAAGTCGACACGATCTGCGAGATGATGCCGAAGCCCGGAAGAATGAGAATGTAGACTTCCGGATGGCCGAAGAACCAGAACAGATGCTGGTAGAGGATCGGGTCTCCGCCCTTTGAGGCGACGAAGAAGCTCGTGCCGAAATTGCGGTCGGTCAGCAACATGGTGATGGCGCCTGCCAGTACCGGCAGCGACAACAGTAACAGGAACACGGTAACCAGAATCGACCACACAAACAGCGGCATCTTGTGCAGCGTCATGCCCGGGGCGCGCATGTTGAAGATGGTGGTGATGAAGTTGATGGCGCCAAGGATCGACGAGGCGCCGGCCAAATGGATGGACAGGATGGCGAAATCGACCGACATGCCGGAATGGCCGGTGGTCGATAGCGGCGCGTAGACTGTCCAGCCGGTTCCTGCACCCAAATAGTCTCCAGCACCGGGAACGAACATGGAGATCAGCAGCAGCAGAAGAGCGGCCGGCAGCAACCAGAAGGAAATGTTGTTCATGCGCGGGAAGGCCATGTCGGGCGCACCGATCATCAGCGGCACGAACCAGTTGCCGAAGCCGCCGATCATCGCCGGCATGACCATGAAGAAGATCATCAAAAGGCCGTGGCCGGTCACGAACACATTGAACATGTGCTTGGCCTGGTCGATGGCGGCTTCACCTTCGGAGCCATAGACCCAGCTGGCCATGCCATGGAATAGCTGGATGCCGGGTTCAGCCAATTCGATACGCATGGCCACCGACAGGAGGCCGCCAATGAGACCGGAGAAAATGGCGAACCACAGATACATCGTGCCGATGTCCTTGTGGTTGGTGGAATAGACGTAGCGCTTCCATCCAGTCGGGTGGCCGTGATCGTCGTCGTGGGCTGCAGCGTATGCCATTGTTATAGCCTTTCCCCCAATCTCAGTTCTGCGCGACCTGGTGAACAGGCCGGACAGTCTTCAGGAAGTCATTGATCTGGGCGTCATCGGCGCCAGAAGCCCGAAGTTCGCCCCAAATCTTGAACTTGTCTTCAGCGACGACCCAGACCTCGATCGGCATGTAGGCATGGTCTTTGCCGCATAATTCCGAGCACTGACCGTAATAGACGCCTTCCTTGGTGGCGAGGAACCAGTCCTCGTTCAAACGGCCCGGCACGGCGTCGATCTTCAGGCCGAAGGACTGCACGGTCCAGCCGTGAATGATGCCTTCAGGATCGGATGTGACGATGAGCTTCACCGTCTTGTTCACTGGCACGATGACCGGCACGTCGGTGGCGAGCAGATAGGGCACGCTGTCCGCTTTGGCGGTGGCTTCGTCCTTCAAGTAGGCAGTGAAGCTGACCTTTGCAGACCCATCGTCATTGAGGCCCAGATCGGGATATTCGTACGTCCAGTTCCAACTCGGATTGCCGATCACTTTCAGCGTCATGTCGGCGGCCGGAATGTTGCGCTGGTAATAGAGAAGCCGCAGCGACGGGATGGCGATCGCCACCAGGATCAGTATGGGGATCACCGTCCACAGCACTTCAACTGTGGTGTTGTGAGTGGTTTTGGAGGGAACCGGGTTGGCCTTGGCGTTGAACTTCACCGTGACGTACATCAGCAGGCCCAACACGAACACGCTGATCAGGGTGATGAGGACCACCAGCCAGCCATGGAAAGTGTGGATAAACTCGGACACCGGGGTGGCGGCTTCCTGCAGGTTCATCTGCCATGGCACGGGTGCGCCAGCATCCGCCCAGGCTGCGTTTCCGGCCAGGCTTGCACCAGCTGCCAAAGCTGCCAGCAATTTCAATACGTTCGCGATCTTCATCGTCGGCCCCTTGTTATTCCAGACTTCAGGCTTGGTGCTGCAATTGCCTGATTGCGGTATCCCGTCCGGGAGCCGCAATTCGAGAGGGGATCAAAACCACATTCGAGGGTCCCGGGCAACAAAACCGGGCGCGGCAAAACGTCATTGCAGGGAACGCCAGGCCTCTGACCGGAATTCCGCCCGAATTCCGATGGAAACCGCTTGTTGCTCTTCTCCCAAAAGCGTGACGGCGGCCGGGAAACGGTGTTGTCTAAAGGAATCAGGGGCGCTAAGAGCCGCCCAAATCCGTGGAAAAGGTAGAACCCTGTGCGAATCACTGCGAAACTTGTCCGGCTTGCTGCCGTTTCGGCTTTTGGACTTCTGATTGCAGGGGCAGGCGCCGAGGTGGCGCTGGCCCAGAAGTCCGACAACCAGACCAAGCCGTTTGGACCGAGGGCGCAGCAGGGACAGGCCGGCCAGCAACAGCAGGTGCCGCCCACCGAAACGGTGGCAACCCACGGCGACTGGACCATCCAGTGCGGCAAGGGTGATGATCCGGCGGCGGGGCGCCAGTGCGGCATGGTGCAGTCCACCAAAAGCGAAAAGAATCCAAAGGCCGTACTTTCCCTGATCATCGGCAAGATGAAGCAGGGCGACAAGGACGTAACGATGATGCGGGTGATGGCGCCCATCGGCGTATTCCTGCCCACGGGCGTTGCGCTAGAGATTGATGGCGCTGCCGTCGGCCGCGTGCCGTTCACCCGCTGTGCGCCGCAGCTGTGCATGGCGATTGCCGAGGCTTCACCCGATACGCTGGTGAAGCTGAAGAAGGGCAATGCCGCCAACTTCATCATTTATGAAGCGCCGGGTGTGGGCCTGCCAATGCCCATCTCACTCAAGGGTTTCTCGGACGCGCTCGCCAATCTCGACAAGTTGTGAGCCGGTCAGCACTGGCGAAAAGCCGGTGGCGCGCCTATCTTTGGGTGAATAGTCTCCCGAAAGGAATTCGCCTTGGCCGAGCCAACCCAGCTTTCCCTGCTTGACGGCACCGAACTGACCCACGGCTTTGCCACGGACATCGTGGCCAACACGCTTAAGGGTGCCGATGACGGCGAACTCTTCGTTGAAAAGCGCCAGAGCGAAAGCCTGGTGTTCGATGACGGCAAGCTCAAGGCCGCGAGCTTCGATGAATCCCAGGGCTTTGGCCTGCGCGCCGTGGCCGGCGAGACAGCGGCATTCGCCCATGGCACCGAACTTACAAAGGCCGCACTGCGGCGTGCCGCCGAAGTTTGCAGCACGGTCACAACTGGGCGCAGCGCCTCCCTTTCGGTATCGCCCGAGCGCACCAACCGCCAGCTTTATGCCGCGACGAATCCGGCGCTGGCCCTGAGCTTTGCCGAAAAGGTGGCGTTGCTGCAGAAGGCCGACGCTTTCGCGCGCGGGCTCGATAGCCGCGTGCAGCAGGTTTCGGTGTCGCTTGCCGCCGATTGGCAGTCGGTCGAAATCATTCGCGGCGATGGCGCCATCTATCGCGATATCCGGCCGCTGGTGCGCTTCAACATTTCAGTGGTGAGCGGCAACGGCAAGGATCAGGGCAGCGGCAGCCATGGGTTCGGCGGGCGCGGCGAGCCCCTCACCTACTTGACTGAAGAGGCCTGGCAGGAGGCGGCGCGTGAGGCGCTGCGCCAGAGCCTGGTGTCACTTGAAGCAAAGCCTGCACCTGCGGGCGAAATGGACGTGTTGCTGGGGCCTGGCTGGCCCGGCATCCTGCTGCATGAAGCGATCGGCCATGGCCTCGAGGGCGACTTCAACCGCAAGAAGACTTCGGCGTTTGCCGGCCTCATGGGTCAACGCATTGCCGCCAAGGGTGTAACCGTAGTTGACGACGGCACCATACCCAACCGCCGCGGTTCGATCACCGTCGACGACGAAGGCACACCTTCCAATTCCACCACGCTGATCGAGGATGGGGTGCTGGTCGGTTTCATGCAGGACCGGATGAATGCGCGGTTGATGGGTGTGAAACCCACCGGCAACGGGCGGCGGCAATCGCATTCGCATGCGCCAATGCCACGCATGACCAACACCTACATGCTGAATGGTGACAAGACGCCCGGCGAAATCCAGGCGTCGATCAAGAAAGGCCTGTTCGCCAAATCCTTCGGCGGCGGACAGGTGGATATCACGTCCGGCAAATTCGTGTTTTCGTGCACCGAGGCCTATCTCATTGAAGACGGCAGGATCACCACGCCGGTGAAGGGCGCAACCTTGATCGGCGCAGGAGCCGAAGCGCTCAAGCGCATTTCGATGGTAGGCAACGATATGGCGCTCGATCCCGGCGTCGGCACTTGCGGCAAGCAGGGGCAAGGCGTTCCAGTGGGCGTCGGCCAGCCGACCTTGCGCATTGATCGTCTGACAGTCGGGGGAACGGCGGCCTGAGCATGCCGCCCCGGACGGTAATTTTCGACATGGACGATGTGTTGTGCCACTACGATCTGGGGCGCAGGCTTCGCGCCCTTTCCAGGTTGTCGGGGCAACGCCCGCGCGATATTCGCGCCGCCATATGGGATTCGGGTTTTGAAGGTGACAGCGATGCCGGGGGCTATCCCGATGCCGATCTCTACCTGCAGGAGTTTGGGCAGCGGCTTGGCTATGCCATCAGCCGTAGCGAATGGGTAGCAGCGCGCCGCGAGTCCATGGTGCCGAAGACGGAGGTGCTTGCACTGGTGCGGGCCATCGGAAAAGTCTCGCGGCTGGCGATCTACACCAACAACGGCCCATTGGTGAAACAGCATCTCGATGAACTTTTCCCGGAAGCCGCCGCGTTGTTCGTCGAGCGCTACTGTTCCTACGAGTTTGCCACCAAGAAGCCGGACCCCACGAGCTTCCGCAACCTGTTGGAGCGGATGGGTGTCGAAGCATCACAATGCTGGTTCATCGACGACAAGCGCTCCAATGTGCAGGGTGCGCGACTTGCCGGAATCCGCTCGCACCATTACCGGCAGTTCGGGCCATTGCTGGATGAAGCGCGCGAGCTGGGGTTTGAGGTGTGAGGTGGGATTGCGAAGTACGCCCGGCATTTCGGGATTGCTTCCGCCGTGGCAGCCTATAGGATTGCCGGCAAGATCGCAGACTAACCGGGGTAAGAATGTCTTTGATGTCGATGCTCGAGGCCGCGCAAGGCGGCGGCCTGTTCGCCACTGTTGCGGGGGCCATGGGTCTTTCAGAGGGCGAAACCCGCGCCGCCATGGGCAGATTGTGTCCGGCGATTGCCGAACAAATGCGCGTCAAAGCGGAAAGCGACGAAGACCTGTATGACTCATTGCTCGATCTTCTCGAAGACAATGACAGTGATAGCGGCCTCGACAATGCCGAGGCGATGACCGATGCCGAAGCCATTTCCGACGGGCAGGCCATTCTTGAAGACGTTTATGGTTCGCGCAATACGGCGGTGAGCGCCTTCCGCGTTCTTGCACCCGAGGTCAGCGAACAGATGCTTCCCAAGCTCGGTGCCATCAGCGCCACGGCGGTGCTATCGGCGATTGCCCAGGGCCGCATGCAAGCGCAAAGCCTGACCGGCGCGCAAACCGCAGCGAGCACTGCGGGTGGCGGCATTCTGGCAGTCATCTTGCAGGCGATCATCAAGGGCTTCATGCAAAGCGCCAGGCGTTCTGTTGCGCCACGGCGCAGACGCAGGCGCAGCTATGGAAGTTATTACAGCCGCCGCCGCACAAAGCGCACCACAACGCGGCGGCGGACGAAGCGCACGCCGCTCGAAGACATCTTCGGCGAAATTCTCGGTACACGACGCGGATAACACAGGAGACGAGACATGGACCTTTCAGCACTCGGCCAGCAGTTCGGCCTTTCGCCCGAGCAAATGGAAGCGGCGATCGGCGGGCTGGCCCCGGTAATCGCTGCCGGCATGAAGCGCCAGGCTTCGGGCGGCGGCATCGAGTCAATCTTCGAGGCTCTGCAACAGGGCCAGCAAGGTTCGGGCTTTGGTTCGGCTTCGGATGCCGGCAATGTGGTGCTCGGGCAGATTTTCGGTTCCAAGGATGTAAGCCGTGGGGTTGCACAGCAAGTGGCGGAATCGTCCGGCATCTCGTCGTCGATCCTCAAAAAACTACTTCCGATTATCGCTACATATGTGATCACCCAGATGCTTTCCGGGCGCGGCGCCTCGGCCGGTAGCGGCGGCGGTGGCGGGCTTGGTGATATTCTCGGCAGCATTCTGGGCGGTGGCGGCGGCGCCCCGCAGCAGCAATCAGCGCCTGGCGGCGGGCTTGGCGATATTCTGGGAGATCTTCTGGGTGGCAGTACCACAGGCCGGGGCCAGCAATCACCGGGCGGTGGCGGCCTTGGCGATATTCTGGGCCAAGTGTTGGGAGGCGGCGGCGGCCAAACGGGCGGCGGCGGGCTTGGAGATATTCTCGGTCAGGTCTTGGGTGGTGGAGGCGGCGGCCAACGGCTGTCGGCCGCCGATGATTTGCTGGCAGGGGTGGAACGGGCACTCCGGCAACGCTAGATCCTCTCGGGCTGGAAGCGGAGCCTGTGGCTCCGTTCTTCCAGCGCCAGAGCAGCGTTGACGGACAAAGGCAGACCCTTGGCCCATTGAACTTCGGCACGGGTGACGCCGATATCGCGCAGGAGGTGCTCATCGAGCGTGTCGAGGCGAGACACGGCACGACGGGCCTTCCAGTTCCGCCACAGGGTGGAAAGCCAGGGGCTGCCAATTTCACCCCGGAAGATGGCTTCGTTCAAAGCATAGTCGCGCATGGTCAAAGCTCCTGCGTAAGCGGAAAGACCATTCTTTCCGCATCGTTCCGCCCCTCGGGGCGGCGCCATTTGCTTGGCTGATGACCCTTTATCGCCGATTTCTATTGATCAGTCTAACGAATGTATGTTATGAAACTCATCACCAACCGTGATGAATGGCCATGATCCCGAACCTCGATATTGACCTGCTCAAGACCTTCCTGGCGATTGCCGACACCGGCAGCTTTACCAAGGCGGCGGAGGATGTTCACAAGACGCAATCCGCGGTTTCCATGCAGATGAAGCGGCTGGAAGAACTGCTGGGCCGGCCGCTGTTTTCGCGCGACGGGCGCAATGTCCGCTTCACCGGCGACGGCGAACGGTTGATCGAATATGCCCGTCGCATGGTGGCGATGAATGACGAAGCTGTGTCCTCCTTCACCCGGCCGGAAATTTCGGGAACCGTGCATTTCGGCACGCCTGACGACTATGCTGATCGCTTCCTGCCGGAAATCCTGGCGCGCTTCGCCCGCACCCATCCTCTGGTCAGCGTCGATGTCGAATGCCTGCCGAGCGTGACGCTCGCCGAGCGCATCAGGCGCGGTCAAATGGATCTGGCGCTGGTTACACTCGGCATTGAAAATGTCAGCGGCGAGCCGTTGCGCCGCGAACCGCTGGTGTGGGTCTCGTCCACCAAGCACAGCCCGCATTTGCATGAGACCTTGCCAGTCGCCTCGCCCGATTGCGAGTGGCGGCGCCTGGCGCTCACGGCGCTCGACAATCACAAGCGCAAGTACCGGATCGCCTATTCCAGTTCCAACTCGAATGCCATCGGCCTCGTGGTGCAAACCGGGCTGGCGGTCGGGGCCATTCCGGAACTCTGCATGCGCCCTGGCATGCGGGTTTTGAGCGAACGCGAGGGCTTCCCGCCAATCGGGAACTTCGAAATCGGCCTTTCCCGCAAGGCTGGCAAGCCGAATTCGGCGGTGCATGCTTTTGCCCGGCACGTCGTAGAAAGCCTCGCCAACATCCCCACGGCGCTGATGGCTGCGGAGTAAGGTTAATCCGTGGTCGGATCAAAAGTCCGGCCAGTGCTTAAATTCTTAGCTGTTCCATTAAGCGGCGTTTAAATTCACTCCTGCTTAATCCTTCCAACAAGAAAACAGTTGGAGGGGTTTCGTGTTTACCAATCATTCGCGTTTTGGAGTCCTGTGCGCGGTTCTGCTCGGTTCAGCGGCTCTTGTGTTGCCCGCTGTCGCCAATGCCGGAGCATTGCTGAAGGCAACATCCGCCAAAGAAACAGCGGCGGCTGAAAAGAAACTGAAGAAGGACAAGACCATCAAACGCCGGAGGCTGGTGGACATGGACGTGGCCGAGTTGTCACGCCAAATCCTGCCCAGGGCATCCAGCAAATCCGCCAACCGCGTCGAGGTTTCGCAAGGTCTCGACGGCGAGGTGTCGCTGCAATTGTTCGGCAACACGAAGGTGAATCTCAAACGCGCCAGTGTCGAAGCGGCCTTCGGCGGCGGCGTGGTCTGGACGGCGGCCGGGGACAATGGCGGCACAGGCATTCTCGTCGTCAACAATGGCAGCGTGACGGGCTACATCGAAGACGGCAAGCGCACCTTCCTGATCGAACCCACAGGCCGCGGCAGCCTGCACCGGGTGCGCGATGTCGATGCTGACAAATACAAGAACGACAAACACATGGAAATTCCGGGGGGCGATGCACGCAAGCGTCCGACCAAGCCGCCGGGTGGTGGTGGGTCCGGTGGCGGCGGCACGATCGTGACGCCTCCTCCTCCCGGCACCATTCTGGAGGCCAACATTCTCGGCACCTATACGGCTCGCGCCTTCAGTTTGCTGGGCGGCGTTCCAGCCGACAAGATTGCGCTCGACGTGGCGATCGTCAACACCGGCTTCAAGAACAGCACGGTGCCACTGCATCTCAACCTCGTCGGCGTCACAGCGGTGAGTTCGAACTATGACGAGCGGGCGTCGAGCGACTATGCCCAGCCGCTTTATGACCTGACCTCGGGCACGGGCTACAATTTTCCGGTCATTCGCGAACAGCGCAATGCGCTGGCCGCCGACTTCGTGACGATGTATGCCGACCGCAGCGAATATTGCGGTATCGCCTGGATCGGGCCGTCGCCGTCTTATGCCTTCTCGGCGATCAATCCGGCGTGCAATGGTTCGGCGACACTCGCCCACGAACTTGGCCACAACATGGGGCTTCGCCATGACCGCTATGTCGAAGCCGCCGCCAGTGCGGATGTCTATAACTACGGTTATGTGAGCACCCAGGCCAAGGTCAGGGACATCATGTCCTACAACAACCAGTGTTCGGCCCTCGGTATCTCGTGCCAGAGGGTGACGTACTTCTCAAGCCCGCTGATCAACTACAACGGCTATCCGCTGGGCATCCCGAAGGGGACCACGGGTGCTGCGGACGCCACGCGCAAGCTCGGCGAAAACGCCACTGCGGTTTCGAGTTTCCGGTAAAGAAAAAGGCGGGGAAACGATCCCCGCCTTCTTTTGCAAGTGAAACTTCGGTCGCTTACGGCGCCACGCAAGCGTCTCCCGCATCGCAAACCACCGCATGGGCGACAATCCACACACCCGAGCACGGGTTGGCGACAATCGACCTCGGAGGTTTGCGGCAGGTGTCACCATTGGCGTTGTCGATCAGCGGCAATGGCAGCGTGCTGTAAGTCTGCGTGCATTCGCTGGCGCTGTGGTAGCTGTTGTGGCCGTATTGCCCCGGTGCGATTGTGGCGGGAGGCGCCTTCGACGCGTAGACATGGGTTTCGGCGAGACGATAGCCATCAAGCAGGGCATAGCTGACGGTCACCGTGTCGGCCACGCCATCTTCCGGATCGCCGGTATCAACCCATGACACTGTGACAACGCCCACCAAGGTACCGCTGGCGGTCTTGTTGAGGCCAGCGCCAGCCCACAGTTCGTAGCTCGTGGTTCCCGCCGCCTGCAGGTTGATCGCCCAGCCCCAGCGGTTCTTGGTAAGGTTGAGTGACTTGAGGACTTCGGGGTTCGACTTCGGGTCGGTCGTCCAGACCCATTGGCCCTTGCCAAAGGCTGTTTCGCAGCTGCCCAGTTCCGGCGGCGGATCGACATCAAGACAGCAAATACGATGATCGAGATAGAACCACCAGCGCCTGCCCGTCGCACCGGGAATGCAGCCACCGTAGGCCGTTTCGCTGTTCGTGCCGTTGGTAACATCGAGATGGGCCACGACGTGGAGAATCGAACCGCAACCGGCCGGCAAAATGATACCTGCATCGACCAGTGGAATGGTCATGCGATAGGTCGCCGTGTTGACCGTTACCTTGAAGGGGAACTGGCCATTGATCGGGTTACCGTTGGCCTGCGGCATGTTGAGAAAATCGGTGCCGACCCAGACCTTCAAGTTTTCGGCGACGTTCTGGAAGGTCCAGCCGTTGGCGAGCTCGATGTCGATGTAAAGATTTGTGGTATCGTTGGTCACCGTGATGGTGCCGGCATTGTTGGTCTGTCCGGCCCAGATCGTACAGACCGTTGGCGCACATGCTAATGTCTGGGCTAGTGCAAATGGGCTCGATGCCACCGAAAGCGCTGTGGCGCCTGCCAAGCCAGTTACCAAGAATCCACGTCTGGAAATTGTCATTTGCCGTTCTCCACTGTTTACCCGCCGGTTTCCCCCGGTGCGGGCGGTTATTGCGGAGTGAGGTTCAATGAACCTGATCGTCGAGTTGGCCCCCTCTGCCGTACAGGTGATCAACTCCGCTTCCCCAAAGGTTAACAAAGTGTTGCGGGCCTGTCGCTATTTGGGACGATTAAACAAGCGATTGCAGCGGGTATATATTTTTTGCACAACTGCTCGTTTGTCAGCAATCTATCAGAATTGCCTTAGCGGCACTCAGTATCAATAGGCATAGTCCCGGAACACCCGGGAGACGTCGCGGTTCCATGGGCCGTTGTAGAGGTCCAGCAGATTTTCGGCGGCAGTCTTGCCGGTCGCCACCGCCTCATCGAGCACATCGAGGAAGGAGGCTTCGGTTTTGCCCTTGCAGCCCTGCTCGCCGCGCGCTTCGAGGCCAGCGCGCGCGATGCCCACGACGTCGCGCGCCACGTCCCGAACCGTCCGTCCACGGATCATTGCCTTGAAGCCCTGGGTTGGAACGGCATCGCGCAAGGTTTGACGTTCCGTGGCGGTCCAGTCCTTCACCAGTTCCCACGCGGCATCGAGGGCGATGTCATCATAGAGCAGGCCGACGAACAGTGCGGGCATGGCGCAGAGCCTGCGCCATGGGCCTGAATCGCAGCCACGCATTTCGAGATATTTCTTGAGGCGCACTTCCGGGAAGATGGTGGTGATGTGGTCGTTCCAGTCTTTCAACGCCGGTTTTTCGCCGGGAAGCTGCGGTAGCTTGCCCTCCAGAAAGGCGCGGAAGCTTTCGCCTGCGGTGTTGAGGAACTTGCCATCGCGCATGATGAAATACATCGGCACGTCGAGGGCATAATCAACATAACGCTCGAAGCTCATGCCGTCTTCGAAAACGAAGGGCAGCATGCCGGCCCTTGCATTGTCGGTGTCGCGCCACACTTCCGAACGGAACGACTGGAAACCATTGGGCTTGCCTTCAAGGAACGGCGAATTGGCAAAGAGCGCCGTGGCGATGGGTTGCAGAGCCAGCGACACGCGCAACTTTTTCACCATGTCGGCTTCCGAGCCGAAGTCGAGGTTCACCTGCACGGTGCAGGTGCGGAACATCATGTCGCGGCCGTATTTTCCGACCTTGTCCATATAGGGCGCCATGATGGCGTAGCGGCCCTTGGGCATGACCGGGGTTTCGGCTCTCGTCCACACCGGCGAGGCACCGAGGCCCAGAAACCCAATGCCCAGGGCATCGCCCACTTCGCGCACCTGATCGAGATGTTCGTGTACTTCCTCGCAGGTGTCATGGACGGTTTTGAGGGGGGCGCCGGACAGTTCGAACTGGCCGCCGGGTTCGAGCGAAATATTGCCGAGGCCTTGCGGATCGCCCAAGGCGATAATGTTGCCGTTCTCAAGAATCGGAGTCCAGCCAAAGCGCTTGGCGAGGCCCTCAAGCAGCGACTTGATCGACCGCGGGCCATCATAGGGCACGGGGCCAAGGGAATCGGTGAGAAAGGGAAACTTCTCGTGTTCAGTGCCGATTCGCCAATCTTCCTTCGGCTTCGAGCCTTTGGAAAGGGATTCAATCAGCTGGATTTTCGATTCGATGGGCGCGCGCGCCTCGGTACTGTCGGGGGTGGGTCCGCTCACGGGGGAAAATCCTGGTTGCCTGAAGCGCAGGATGTAAGGCGGCGCGGCTGTTCCGGCAAGTCAAGAATTGTTCGGTGATCGATTACAGTTCTTGATGCGAGTCAGCCCGCCAGCTTGCCGCGGGCACACGGCAAAATGGATTACCCGGCTCGCCGCGAGCGGGCCACCGGTTCCCGCCATGCCTTCGAGGAACTCCGCCACGAATGGCGTTACCGGCTGCTCGACACCGCCTGCGGCGTGCCGATCTGCTCGATGCGGCCGTGGTTGAACACGGCGACCCGGTCGGCAAGTTCAAAGGCCTCGTCCTGATCATGGGTCACAAACAGGGTCGTGTGTCCGGTCTCGTCGTGAAGTTCGCGCAACCAGCGGCGAAGGCTCTTGCGTACTTTGGCATCGAGCGCACCGAACGGCTCATCGAGCAGCATCACGCGAGGTTCAATGGCCAGGGCTCGCGCCAGGGCCACGCGCTGGCGTTGGCCGCCTGACAATTGCGATGGAAAACGGGACCCCAGGCCTTCAAGCTGAACAAGCTTCAGCAGGTCACGCACCCGCGACTTGATTTCAGTTTCAGCCGGGCGCTGGGCAACAGGCCTCGCTCGCAGGCCGAAGGCAATGTTCCTTTCCACAGACATGTGGCGGAACAAGGCATAATGCTGGAACACGAAGCCGATGCGGCGGTCACGAAGGCTCAACTGGTTGGCGTTGATGTCGCCAAAATGCACCTCACCGGCGTCGGCGGACTCGAGCCCGGCAATGGTACGGAGCAGCGTGGTCTTGCCGGAGCCCGATGGTCCGAGCAACGCCACCAGTTCGCCGGGGCGAACTTCGAGCGACACATCGCGGAGCGCGCGAAACGTGCCGAAGGATTTGGAAACACCATCGATGCGAACGGAAACAGACATGGGCATTCTCCCAACTAGTGGCGATGCGAAGCCGCCAACTCGGTGGCATGGCGCCATTCGAGCAGCGATTTCAGGAACAGGGTGACGAGGGCCAGGACAGCCAGCAATGCCGCCACCGAAAAGGCCGCGGCGAAATTGTACTCGTTGTAGAGGATCTCGATATGCAGGGGCATGGTGTTGGTGAGACCGCGAATATGGCCCGAGACGACCGATACGGCGCCGAATTCGCCCATGGCGCGGGCATTGCACAGCAGCACGCCGTAGAGCAGCGCCCACTTGATGTTGGGCAACGTCACATGCACAAAGCAGTACCAACCCGTGGCGCCGAGCGTCATGGCCGCTTCCTCTTCGGCATTGCCTTGGGCCTGCATCAGCGGAATCAATTCGCGGGCGACGAATGGAAAGGTCACAAACATGGTGGCCAGCACGATGCCTGGCACGGCGAAAATGATTTCGATGTCATAGGCCTTGAGGACGGGAGCCAGCAGCCCTTGGGCGCCGAACAGCAGCACATAGACCAGCCCCGAGATGACCGGTGACACCGAGAATGGCAGGTCAATCAACGTCAGCAGAACATTCTTGCCGAGGAAGTCAAACTTGGCGATCGCCCACGAGGCTGTGATACCGAACACGGCGTTCACTGGAACGGCGATGGCCGCCACAAAAAATGTCAGCTTGATCGCCTTCCATCCATCGGGCTCGGTCACCGCCTCCCAGAACACTGCTGGGCCATTGCGGAAGGCTTCGAAGAACACCATGAGGACGGGCAGGAACAGCAGCAGGACGGCCAGCAAAACGGCAGCGCCAACAATCAGAGTTTGCGACGCTGGCGATTCAGAGGTGGTGATGACGGTGTCAGACATGACCGAGCCTCGCGCTGCTCCACGACTGCAACCTGTTGATGGCAAGCAGAATGATGAACGACACCGCCAGCATCAGCGTGGCGATGACGGTTGCTCCAGCGTAGTCGAACTCTTCAAGCTTGATGACGATCAGCAGCGGAGCGATTTCCGACACGTGCGGAATGTTGCCGGCAATGAAGATGACTGAACCATATTCACCAACGCCGCGCGCCAGAGCCATGGCGAAACCTGTCAACAGAGCGGGCAGCACCGGGGGCAGCACCACCTGAAACACCGTGCGGAGCCTCGAGGCGCCGAGCAAGGCAGACGCCTCTTCCACATCGCGTTCGGCTTCCTGCAACACCGGCTGCACGGCGCGCACCACGAAAGGCAGGCCGATGAACACCAGCGCCAGCGTAATGCCGAGCGGTGTAAAGGCGATTTTCACGCCGAAAGCGGCGGCCATGGAGCCAACAAGTCCATTGGGGGCGTAGATCGCGGTGAGGGCGATGCCTGCCACGGCGGTCGGCAATGCGAAGGGGAGGTCGATCGCGGCATCGAGAAGGCGGCGCCCGGGGAAGCGATAGCGCACCAGAACCCAGGCCAGCAGCAAGCCGAAGGCGGCATTGAACAGGGCAGCCGCGAAGGCCGTGGCGAATGACAAGCGCAGGGCGGCGAGCACGCGACTATCGCTGGCGATTGACCAGAATTCGGCCGGACCAACGCTGGCAGCGCGCAGCACGAGTGCGGCAATCGGAAACAACACTACGAAAGACAGCATCGCCAGCGTGACGCCAAGCGCCAGCCCGAAACCGGGCAGGACACTTGGCGTGCGCAGGCGCGGGAGGGAGGAAACCGCCGCCATGGTGTCTTAGTTCGTGGGCTTGTAGAGCTGGTCGAACAACGCACCCTCCGCGAAGTGGGTGGCTTGCGCCGTTGTCCAGCCACCGAAGTCCTTGTCGATGGTGACAAGCTCAAGCTCCGGGAACTGGGCCAAATCGGCGGGATCAGCAGCCGAGGGATCAGACGGGCGATAATGCTCGTGGGCAATGATCTTCTGGGCGGCGGGCGAATAGAGGAAGTCGATGTAAGCCTTGGCGGCCTTCTCGGTGCCCCTGGCTTTCACGTTTTCGTCAATGATGGCGACCGGCGGCTCGGCCTTGATCGACAGCGACGGTACGACGACCTCGAACTTGTCGGCGCCGAATTCCTGGAGCACCAGAAACGCCTCGTTCTCCCAGGAGATCAGCACATCGCCAATTTCGCGCTGCGCGAAGGTTGTCGTGGATCCACGTGCTCCGGTGTCGAGCACCGGCACGTTGCGATAGAGGTCGGTGATGAACTGCCTGACCTTGGTTTCGTCGCCGCCATTGGCTTTGCTGGCCCAGGCCCAGGCCGCAAGATAGTTCCAGCGCGCGCCACCGGAGGTCTTGGGATTCGGCGTGATGACGCCAACGCCCTGCTTGGCAAGATCGCCCCAATCCTTGATGGCCTTGGGATTGCCTTTCCTCACCAGGAACACGATGGTCGAGGTGTAGGGCGAGGAATTGTGCGGCAGGCGGCTGGCCCAGTCTTCCGGTAGCAGTTTGGCGTTCTTGGCGATGGCATCGATATCGGCGGCTAGCGCCAGCGTCACCACATCGGCCTTGAGGCCGTCGATCACGGCGCGGGCCTGCTTGCCGGAACCACCGTGGGACTGCTCGATGGTGACAGTTTCTCCGGTCTTGGCTTTCCAGTCGGCGGCGAAGGCTTCGTTGATGGCCTTGTAGAGTTCGCGCGTCGGGTCATAGGACACATTGAGCAAGGTCACGTCGGCGAGGACGGGACTGGCCAGTGACGCAAGGCCGAGAAGACCCGCGGTCGCAGAGAGAAGGAAGCGGCGATTGATTGTCATTGTGATCTCCTTTCGACAATGCCCACATACTATACGGATTTAGTAGTGATTCAAGTGAAATGTTCGTTTTACCGAACAATTTGTACTTTAATCAGGAAATCAATCGTTTAGACGAGGGCCGCGGCGGTCGCCTGGTGCGACGCCCCGTCGGCTTCGCGGATCACATCGGCAAGCGTCGTTGTTTCAAGCCGGGTCAGATAGTCGGTGTAGGCCTTGGCAAAGGCCAGGCGCAGTTCGCAGGCCTGTTCGTCGCGGCAATCATCGCAGCGGCGGTAGGCGGTGCGCGACAGGCATGGCAGCGGTGCAATTGGCCCGTCGATCGCGCGCAGCATGGGGCCGATGGCAATGAGATCGGGGGGTTTCAGGATTTCATAGCCGCCTTCCCTGCCCCGGCGGCTGGTGATGTAGCCCGCCGCCTTCAACAGCAGCAGGATCTGCTCCAGGAACTTGCGCGGCAGCTTTTCCTGTTCGGCCAGTTCGCGGATTTGCAGGCCCTTGCCCGGCTTGCAGCGGGCGAGTGCCACCATGGCCTTGAAGGCGTATCGGGCGCGTTGCGAGATCATGTCTACAGGCTTAGTCGATCATGGGCGGTCAACTCAAGACCAATCGCCGAGTGCGGCCTGGACCACTGCGAGTGCCGCCACCGCCGCCGTGTCGGCACGCATGATGCGGGGGCCCAGCGAAATGGCGGTGACGAAGGGCAGCGATTTTAGCAGCGCCTTCTCGTCATCGGTGAAGCCGCCTTCGGGGCCGATCAGCACGGCGGCGGGGACTTTAAGCGATTTGAGGGCTTCGAGCGGATTGGCGATCTTCGCGGTCTCATCGCAATAGATGAGCGCCCTGCCCGTGTCCCAACCCGCCAGCAGCTTCTCGAGCTTCTCGGGTTCCGTCACTTCAGGCACGAACACGAGATTGCATTGTTCGGCGGCCTCGATGACATTGGCCTTCATGCGCTCGAGGTTGACGCGTTCGGCGATGGTGCGATGGGTGATGACCGGGCGCAGGCGGCGGACGCCGAGTTCGGTTGCTTTCTGTACCACATAGTCCAGTCGCGCATGTTTCAGCGGCGCAAATACATAGTCGATGTCGGGCGGCAGGCGTACGTCGCTCAGCTTGCGCTCGCAGCGCAGGCTCGACGTGTTTCTTCGACACAGTGGCGAGGTAACACAGCCACTCGCCGTCGTTCACGTTGAAGGCGCGAACCGGATCGCCAGAGGCCAGGCGCAAAACCCCGGTGAGATAGTGCCCCTGCTCGCGCTCCAATGCGATTTCACGGGCTTCGGCGAGCTTTTCGGCGATGTGGATTCGGGGTGTGGTTTTCATCTAAGTCATGATGTACACCGCGCCGATGTCCGATGTCAGCAAGCAAGACCGGCCGGTGAAGGATGCCCTGAAGGGGCATTGGGCCGATACGATCTTGCCAGGTTTCCTCAGGCCCTATGCGCGGCTGATGCGGCTGGAGCGGCCCATTGGCTGGTGGTTGCTGCTGCTGCCGTGCTGGTGGGGGCTCATCCTTGCGCAAATCGCCGTGGGCGGCGGCCTGCCGAACCTGTGGTATGCGCTGTTGTTCCTCGGCGGCGCCATCGTGATGCGCGGGGCGGGCTGCACACTGAACGACATTGCCGACCGGGAGTTCGACGGCAAGGTGGAGCGCACGGCGCTCAGGCCCATTCCATCGGGCCAGGTGAGCGTGCGCAATGCGGCGGTGTTTCTGGCGCTGCTGTGTTTGATTGGCCTTGCGGTGCTGCTGCAATTCAATTGGTTCACGGTTTTTGTGGGCGCCGCTTCGCTGGCGATCGTGGCCGGCTACCCGTTCATGAAGCGCGTGACCTATTGGCCGCAGGCGGTGTTGGGGCTCGCCTTCAACTGGGGCGCGCTGGTGGGCTGGGCCGCTGTCACCGGAAGCCTCGCCTGGGCCCCCGTGCTGCTCTATGCTGGCGGCATTGCCTGGACGCTGGCTTATGACACGATCTACGCCCACCAGGACAAGGACGACGACCTGCTGATCGGCGTCAAATCCACAGCACTCAAGTTCGGCCGGCACAGCATCTACTGGCTCGCCGGGTTTTTCCTGCTGGCGTTGGCGCTGATTGATACCGCCATCTGGCTTGCGGGCGGCACGCTCATTTCCCATATGGGTGTGGCGGCGGCGGCCATGCACGGGGCCTGGCAGTTGGCGCGTTTCAAAGCGGAAGATCCGGCACGCTGCCTTGACCTCTTCCGCTCGAACCGGACATTCGGACTCATACTGGTTTTCTTCCTGCTTGTGGATTGCATGTTGCCATGATCGACGAACTACTGAACCTCGCCAGCGACACGGTGAAGGCCGCAATAAAAAAGGGTGCCGATGCCGCCGAGGCAATGATTGCCGATGGGCGCGGCACGTCGATCAGCATTCGCGATGGCACCATCGAGGAACTGGAACAGGCGGATGCCCGCGAGATCGGCATCCGGGTGTTTGTGGGCAAAAGCTCGGCGATGATTTCGGCAAGCGTACTGAGCACAGAGGCGATCAACCGCATCATCGACAACGCCATTGCGGTGGCGAAACTGGCACCCCCCGATCCGTATGCCGGCATCGCCGATGCCGTTCAGTTGGCCCGGAGCTTCCCCGAACTTGATCTGGTTTCGGCAACCCAGCCCGATGCCAAGACGCTGGAGCGCATGGCGCGCGAGGCGGAAGATGCGGCACGCGCCGTGAAGGGTGTCACCAAGACCAATGGTGCGGGCGCTTCGTGTTCAGACCGGGTCATCGTGATGGCTGCCTCCAACGGTTTCGCCCATGGCTATCGCAAGACTGGCCATGGGGTGAGCGCTTCGGTGATTGCCGGTGACGGCACGGCGATGGAGCGCGATTATGATTATTCCAGCGCGCTGCATTTCGGCGATCTGCGTTCGCCCGCCGATGTGGGTGCTGAGGCGGGCCGCCGTGCGGTGCGCCGCCTCAATGCGCGCAAGGTGAAGTCGCAGCAGGTGCCGGTGTTCTTCGACAAACGGGTTTCGACGTCGCTGATCGGCCATTTGCTCGGCGCCATCAATGGCGCGGCGATTGCGCGGGGCACCAGCTTTTTGAAGGAGCGTATGGGTCAGACGATCTTCAACGATCAGGTGACCATTGTTGAGGATCCATTCATCATACGGGGTCATGCCTCGCGGCCTTTCGATGGTGAAGGGCTTGCCGGATCGCAACGCAATCTTATCGATAAAGGTGTGCTCACCGGCTGGTTGCTCGATTTGCGATCCGCCCGGCAACTAGGCCTTAAGCCTACGGGTCAAGCCTCACGCGGACTGAGCTCTCCACCCTCTCCCAGTTCATCAAACCTTTACCTTCGGGAAGGCACAAGCTCCCCACAGGAACTCCTGCAGTCAAGTTTCTCAGGGGCTCTATGTGACGGAGTTGATAGGTTCGAGTGTGAACATGGTGACAGGCGACTATAGCCGCGGCGCTTCCGGTTTCTGGATTGAAAACGGCGAGCTGACCCATGCGGTGAGCGAAATCACCATTGCCGGTAATCTCAAGGATATATTCGCGAGCGTTACCCCGTGCAACGACCTGGAATTCCGCACTGCCGTCAACGCCCCGACGTGCCGTGTGGAGGGTCTGACGATTGCCGGGACCTGAACCCTACAAGGCCGACGCGGAACTTCTGTTCGATGCCGTGCACCAGGCGGGTTCGCTCGCCATGACCATGCTGCGCCAGAGTGTCAGGCGCTGGTCGAAACCCGATGGCACGCCGGTCACCGAAGCCGACATGAAAGTCGATGCCCTGCTGGCGGGCCTGCTTCGCGCAAGGCGGCCCGGCTATGGCTGGCTCTCGGAAGAATCACAGGATGACCGGACGCGCACTGCTTGTGATAATTGCTGGATCGTCGATCCCATCGACGGCACGCGGGCCTTCTCGCTGGGCAGGGCCGAATGGTGCATCGGCGCTGCCCTCGTGCACAGGGGCCGGCCGGTGATCGCGGCAATCTATCAGCCGGTGCCGGAGTTGATGTTCACGGCAATTGCCGGCGCTGGCGCCAAACTCAACGGCAAGCCGATTTCTGTTTCCGATGGCCCGGCACTTTCGGGTGCGCGGGTGATCGGCAACCGTAAATCGCTGTCGCCGCTTTTCGGCGATGGTATCGTGGCCGATATGTCTGGTGACTTGCCGCTGCTGCTGCGACTGGCGAAGGTTGCGGCGGGAGAAGTGGCGGCGACACTGTCGGTTGGCCCCAAGAATGACTGGGACCTTGCGGCGGGCGATCTTCTGGTGCACGAAGCGGGGGGCCTTGTCACCGATCTGGACGGGACCGTGTACAACTTTAACCGGCTACAATCCTGGCAGAATGGCATGGCCGCCGCCGCACCCATCCGCCACGGCCTCGCCCTCAAGAGACTGAAGACAACATGACAAAAGCGCCCGCCAAGCCGCAACAGCAACTCGTTCACATGGTGGTGGGCGGCGAGCTGACCGATCTCAAGAAGGCCGAATTCAGGGACCTCACGAAACTCGACGTGGTTGGCTTTTATCCCAATTTCGCCGAAGCCCAGAAAGCCTGGCTCGGCAAGGCGCGCGAAACCATCGACAACGCCCAGATGCGCTATTTCATCGTGCACCTGCACCGACTACTTGATCCATCGACGGATGCTACGAAGAAGAAGCCGGCGAAGAAGAAGTAGTCAGCCAAGGGCGCGCGTCATACCAACCCCTGCTGTTGCAGCAGGCCGAGGCGATACGCGGTCAGGGGGTTGTCGCCTTCCAACACCCGCAGGCGGCGTTCTGCCACTTCGCAATCGTCGTGCATCTGTTTCACCAATTCGCCGATCGATGCGAAGCGCTTGTCGGGCCGGATCAGGTCGATGAGTTCGACCATCATGGTGCGGCCATAGAGATCGCCGTCGAAACCGATGAGATAGACTTCGAGAAAGGTGCGGCCGGTATCGAAAGTCGGCCGGTCGCCGAAGTATCCCGCACCCATCCAGGGTGCCGCGAGAGGTGCCGCCGCATCGCGCACGCGCATCGCATAAATGCCGCGAAACGGTTCGGTGCCGGGTTCGACGACAATGTTGAGCGTGGGAAAGCCGATGGCCCTTCCGCGCTGGTCGCCCATCACCACTTCGCCGCGCACCGTCCAGTGGTAGCCAAGTTCGTGGGCGGCATCCTGCATGTGGCCGTGGCGCAGGGCCTGGCGGATGGAGCTTGAGGAAAACGGCGAATGGGCATCGCCCTCATCGGTCACCTGATCGACAATGGTAACTCCGAAACCGTGTGCCGCTCCCAATTGCCGCATGACATCGGGGCTGCCCTTGCGGCCCTTGCCAAAATGGAAATCATAACCGGATACCACGTGCGACACACCGAGCCGCTCCACCAGATGGTGCTGTACGAAAGCCTCCGGTTCGAGATTGGACAGCACGCTGTCGAAGTTCAGTTCGACGAGGAAGGGGGCGCCAAGGGCCGCCACGAGCCGAGCCTTGAGGGCCCGCGGCGTCAGGCGGAACACCGGTTCGCTGGGCTTGAAGAATGTGCGCGGGTGGGGCTCGAAAGTGACGACGCCCCAGGCAACACCGCGGTGGCGGGCTTCGGCCTCGGCGATTTCGAGAAGTTTCTGGTGGCCACGATGCAGACCATCGAAATTGCCGATGGCAACAACGCCACCCCGCAGCTCCGGATCAATCGAGTCGCCAGCCGCAATCAAGCGCATCACGTCCACTTTCCGTCCCATGACAGGTCATGGACCGTGGCGACAATGTTCGCGCCGGGCACCATGTGCTTCACGTCGCGCGCCACGGCTTCCAAACCGTGGCTTGCGTCGGTGATGCCATCTGCCACAAGTAAGGCGGCAAGGCCATAGGCGGCCGCCCCCTTGATATCGGTCTCGGGGCCATCGCCGATGGCCAGGATTTCCGGGCGTGAGAGGCGCCGTCCCACGAGGCGTTCGAGCTTCGAGCAATGCCAGATCATAGATCGGCGCGAAAGGTTTTCCGGCCATCAGCACCTTGCCGCCCATTGCGCCATAGGCTTCGGCCAAGGCGCCCGCACAAGGGAGAATGCGGTTGCCTTTCTTCACGATCTTGTCGGGATTGGCGCAGATCATCGCGAGACCGCGCGCCTTCATGCCGGCGAAGAGCGGGCCATAATTCTCCGGCGTTTCGGTCAGTTCCTCGAACAGTCCAGTGCACACCACGGCGTGGGCGTCAGCCAGGGGCACGCGCTCGACGTCGAGGCCATCATAGATTGAGAAATTGCGCGATGGTCCGAGATGAAAAACTCTTCCGCCTCCGTGGTCAATGATGAGTTGGCGGGTGACGTCACCGGAGGTGACGATGGCATCATGCGAGGCGGGATCGACACCAAGCTCCACAAGCTGGCGTTCAACGCCCAAGGCAGTGCGCGGTGAATTGCTGACAAGGATGACGATGCCGCCGCTCTGGCGGTGGCGCTTGAGGCCTTCGACGGTGGCGGCGAACGGTTGGAAGCCATTGTGGACAACACCCCATATGTCGCAGAACCAGACGCGATAACGGCCGGAAAGGTCGGATATGGCGGTCAACTACGCGGCCTGGAAGCGGATGTTCGGTTCGCCTTGCCCGGCACCGGCGCGAACCCGGCGCGGTGGCGCGAAAGCCGGACCATAGCCAAAGCGGGCAAGGCGGCCAGCGGCCTGCGACTGGGTCGTTGTCTCAACCTTTCCTGCCACCAGCTGGAACTGCATGGAGCGGGCGTATTGCGCGAAGTCGCTCCAGGCCGGGGCCACGCCGAAGCCCGCATCGATGGTGCGAGCGTCGATATCAAGGAAGCGAACGCCAAGCTGGCGCAGCGACATGAGATCAAGTCCCGACAGCGACACCCGCGACAAGGACATGTTGACGCCAAGCCGCGCCAGTTGCGCCAGGCCGCCAATGCCATCGGCCGTCAACTTGGCGAGGTCGCCATGAATGATTTCAAGCACCACGCCGGCGGCCACGTCACGCGACGCCTTCGAGGAGTTGCAAGAATCTGGCGGAGGTCGGCGGCGCTGGTGAGGGTGGAAGCGCCGACCGGCACGAACAGGCGCATGCCGCCGTTCCGCTGGCGCAGGCGGCGCAGCACCGGCAGGGATTGCTCAAGCAGATGTACATCTAGCCTGCCGCGTGCGCCATTCTGGGCGGCACGGCGCATCAGGTCATCGTGGACGATTTCATCATTGTCTTCGCTCACCATGTGCAGCAGCGCGCGATAGTGGCTGGTTTCGCCGGTGGCGAATTCGATAACCGGCTCAAGCAGAAAGTCCAGCCGCTCGGAGATTTGCACGGGTTTTTGCTGTTCGACGGGCGGCATTTGCGGTTCACCGAAGGATGGTGCTGGCGCTTCGCCGTAGGGTTTGGTGATTTCTTCGGCAAGGGTCCGCAGCTGCTGGCGCAGCGCCTGCATTTCAGCAAGCGTCGAGTTTTCGGCGCGCGGTTGGGGTTGCGGTGCTGGCTGAGGCGGAGGTGCTGATTGTGGCTGCGGCGCCCGAGAAACAGCTTCCACATCGGTCAGGCGCAGTTCAAGGTCCTGCAACCGGTCAGCGGTTGCCTTGGCGGTTCCAGCGAGATCGCGCAGCGCCTTGCCTTGCATGGCCTGGCGCTCGTTGACGCGTGAAAGCCGCATCCAGCCGCCGACCATGTAAATGATCTGTCCAACCGCCAGCAGAAGAATTGCAACGCCCGTCACCGATTTGGCAATGTCGCCCGATGCGATGAGAAACGCCGCGCATCCGACCGCCAACAGGGCGAAGCTCGCCAGCCCTGCCAGTCGCGGCCAATCCCCATGACGCATCAATCTTGCCCCGGTTTGGGCCTCCGCGAATCGCGAAGGCCGGAAACAATGTCTGTTTCCGGCCATTTGGGGTGTTAGGTCAAGAGCCTATCGGTCAGGCAACCGACTGCAAAACCTTCGGCAGCTTGTCGGTGAACATCTCGTCGATCTGGTTTTCGTTGACGATCAGCGGCGGCGACAGGGCAATCGTGTCGGCGGAGATGCGGATCATGAAGCCGAAATCATGGAAGGCGTTTTCCATGGCCTTGTAGGCGCGCAGTCCGGGCGAGCCTTCCACCGGCTTGATGTCGATGGCGGCCACCAGGCCAATGGTGCGGATGTCTTCCACCATCGGGTTGCCCTTCAGCGTGAAGGCGGCATCGGCCCACACGTTTTCAAGCTTCTTGGCCTTCTCGAACAGGTTCTCGTCGCGATAGACGTCCATGGTGGCGACGCCGGCCGCGGCGGCGATCGGGTGGCCGGTGTAGGTATAGCCATGGAACAGTTCGATCACATGATCGGGGCCGTTCATGAACCTGTCGTAGATGTGCTGCCTTGCCATCACGCCGCCCATCGGCACGGTGCCGGAGGTGACACCCTTGGCGAAGGTCAGGAGATCGGGAAGGACGCCGAAGCGTTCGGCGGCAAAGGCGTGGCCGAGACGGCCAAAGCCGGTGATCACTTCGTCGAAAATCAGCAGGATGCCGTGCTTGGTGCAGATTTCGCGCAGGCGCTTCAGATAGCCCTTGGGCGGCGGCAGCACGCCGGTGGAGCCTGCCATCGGCTCGACGATGACGGCGGCGATGGTCGAAGCGTCATGCAAAGCCACGAGGCGCTCGAGTTCATCGGCCAAATGCACGCCCCAATCGGGCTCGCCCTTGGTATAGGCCTGCTCCTTGCGATTGTAAGTGTGCGGCAGGTGATCGACACCGGCCAGCATGGCGCCGAACCACTTGCGGTTGGCGACCATGCCGCCCACCGAAATGCCGCCGAAGTTCACGCCATGATAACCGCGTTCACGGCCGATGAGCCGGGTGCGGCTGGCCTCGCCATTGGCGCGATGATAGGCGAGCGCGATCTTCAAGGCCGTGTCGGCGGCTTCCGAGCCCGAGTTGCAGAAGAACGCATAGTTCAAATCGCCCGGCGCCATGGTGGCGAGGCGTGAGGCCAATTCAAACACCTTGGGGTGGCCGAACTGGAAGGTTGGCGAGAAATCGAGTTCGGCGGCGGATTTCTGGATGGCGCTGACGATGTGTTCGCGGCAATGGCCGGCGTTCGAGCACCAGAGGCCGGCGGAGCCATCGAGAATGGCGCGTCCACCCATGTCATAATAGTGCATGTCCTTGGCGCGGGCGATCATGCGCGGACGCTTTTTGAAGGCGCGGTTGGGCGTGAAACCCATCCAGAACGGTTCAAGGTTGTTGGGTGACGGCTCCCAAAGGGCGGCCTGCTTGTTCATGGTGAGATACTCCTCCGTGGATGACTGCCTTGTAGCAGATCAGCGGCGCCTCGGGGACAACCACCTTTCGCCATTGCCGGGGGCCAGATTTAGGTTCAGTTTGGATGCTTTGGAGGACACGGACGATGAATCGCGCCACCATTCTGACTGCTGCACTTCTGGCCTGGGCTTCCACCGGCGCCCTGGCGGGGCCCGCCGTTGACGCCGCCACCAAGGCCGAAGCACTGATTGCCGAACAAAAATATACCGAGGCGCTGGCAGCAGCGGAAGAAGTCCGGCAAGCTGTTTGGGATGCTTCGCCGCTGATCATCCAGCGCGCCCTGTTTGTTGCTTCCGATCCGCAGGGCTATCGGCATTTTCGATATGCGCGAGGGCAGCACATTCAAGCGCAGCGAGCCGCTCATCATCTATGCCGAACCTCTGGGCTTCGGTTACGGCAAGGATGGCGAACTCTACGTGATCGACCTCGGTCTCGACTTCATCATCAAGGGTGCGGACGGCAGCGAAGTCACCAGGCAGGAAAATTTCGGCTCGCTGAACATGCGCAGCCGGGTGGCCAACAAGGAGTTCATGGCCAAGCTCAACTACGACTTCTCCGGACTTCCGGCCGGGGCCTATACGGTCACCACGGTGCTGAAGGACAAGAACTCGCCGAAGACCGGCGAGTTCACGATGGATTTCACGCTGACGGAGTAGGCGCTACTTCGACCGCCTGCCGCGCACCAGATCGACGTTGCGCACGCGGATCAGTTCGTCGATCGGGTCGACGTCGCGCGGCAGCTTGAGGCCGAAGCGCAGGTCATCGCGGGTCAGGCCGATGTCGTTCAGCAGGTAGTCGTCGAGGGCCATCAGATCGCGCAGCTGGCGGCGGGCGAACCAATTGCGCACCAGGCGGCGCAGTTTTGGGAAGGCAAAAGTCCTGTCCCGGAATTCGGCCTGCATCTGAATGTAGTCGCGCATGTCATCACCTGATTGTCTGTATTGTATCTAATTTTGCGCCGACAACTTTCTGAAATTCTCGATTGTCACCGCACTATCTTTATAGTATAGGGTACAATTCATTAGCAATGGAAACATTGTCACCATGACAATTTGGCAACCTCGACTTGCAACCGACCGCCCCCGCTACATCGCCATCGCCGAAGCGATCCGCGACGATCTTGATCGCGGCGTGCTCAAACCGGGCGACCGGCTGCCCACCCATCGCGATCTGGCGTTCCGGTTGAGCGTCACCACCGGCACGGTCACCCGCGCCTATGCCGAAGCCGAGAAACTCGGCCTGCTGGTGGGCGAAGTGGGGCGCGGCAGCTTTCTGCGCCACCCCGGCGCCAGGGCCACGCCTTTTACCGCAGCCGAAGCCGGCGATGGCGCGGTCGTCGAACTGTCGCAGGCCTCGCCGCCCCTGGTGCAGCACACGCAGGACCTTGACGATGCCCTGAAGCAGATCATGCAGCAGCCGTCACGCATTGATCTGTTCGACTACACGCCGGCGGCGGGCCATCCGCTGCACCGGGCGATGGGCGCCAAATGGCTGAGGCGCAGCGGGATAGATGTTCCGGAAGACCAGGTGGTTGTCACCGCAGGCGCACATGCGGCACTGATTGCGACAATCGCCGCCCTCAGCCAGCATGGCGAAAAGCTTTTTGTGGAGGGGCTGAATTACCCGACGATGAAACCCATCGCCCGGCACCTCGGGCTCACACTGGTGCCCTTGGAAATGGACGGCGCTGGCCTTGTGCCGGAAAGCCTGGAACGCGCCGCAAGGGCCGGCGAAGCGCGAATGCTCTATGTGGTGCCGACGCTGCACAACCCGACGACCATCACCCTCAGCCTTGAACGCCGCCAACAGATTGCCGATATTTCCAGGCGCTATGGCCTGGTCATCATCGAAGACGATATTTTCCGCCTGCTCGACCCGCGCCTGCAGCCCGCCACTCTCTACAGCCTGGCGCCGGAACGCACCTATCACATCACCAGCATCTCCAAGACCCTGTCGCCCGGCCTCAGGGTTGGCTTCGTGGTCACCCCGCCGGGGAAAACCGAAACACTGATCCGCCATCAAACGGTGGCCTCGGGCCGTGCGGTTGGCATTGCCGCCGAAGTGGCCCGCCACTGGATCGAAGGCGACACCGCCCAGCGCGTGCTCGAGGCAATCATCGCCGAGAATGTCGCCCGCCGCACTATTGCTCTCGATGTACTCGGCGGGCGGACGGTCAGTTGCAAGCCTTATGCGCCCTATCTCTGGCTCAAGCTGCCCGACCATTGGGAACCGGGTGAACTGGCGCGTGCCGCTCTGGCGCGAGGCGTACGGATTTCATCGGGCACGGCGTTTGCCATGGACCGCCGGGCCGATGATCGCGGCGTGCGCATCTGCTTTGGCGGCGCCAAGTCGCGGCAACAACTGCGGCAAGCCATCGAAACGGTCAACGGGTTGATCGACGAGCGCCACGACGAGCACTTCAACGCCGTGGCCTGATTCCTATTCGGCGGCGATGCCTGCGTGCTTTTCGCGGGCCACTTCAGCCAGCGTGTCGGCAACGATCTTCTTCTGGCGCATTTGTTTCTCGAGTTCCTGCTGGCCACCTCGGGTATCCGCATAGAGACCCCGGGTTGACTCGTCAGCGCCGGGCGGCGTCATCGCCAGATCGCGATATGCCATGCGATCCGGGTCTTTCCAGATACGCAGCATGGTGCGGCGCAAGCGATAATAGTGCAGCGCCATGGTGGCAACGTTCCTGGCTTCACCCAGCCAATAACGCGGATAGAAGGCCAGTGGATTTTCAGCTTTCATGCCAAAGCGGCGGTCCTTGCGGCGTTTGATGCGGAAGAAGCCGCCCTCCAGCGGGTGGCATTTGTAAAGCTTGCGGAAGTCACGATACCACAGCAAGCGATAGACGGTGGTGAAGCGCATGTTGGAGCCAAAGGCCACCATGCGCCTCAAAATCGTTTCCATATGCTCAAACGTATAGAAGCGATCCCAGACCTCGTCATAGGCCTGGTCCCACTCGGCATCGGACATGCGGGCGTGGTGGGTGACACGATGGTTGAGATCGTACTTGTTGAGATCCTCGTCCATCCACTCGCCGTTGCGGGACATGCGCTGATGGTCCTCGCTGCCGGGCAGTGGCGTGAGATTGGTGAAATAGATGAGATCGATCGGCAGTTCGGCCTTGATCACCTCGATGTCGTGGAGGATCGAGGCGCGCGTGTCGTTCGGAAAACCAATGATATAGCCTGCGGTGATCACCACCGGGTGCTTTTTCCATTGCAGGAACATCTCGCGGTATTCGGTGATCTTGTTCTGGTTCTTCTTGGCTGCCAGCAAATTATCGGGATTGATGTTCTCAAGACCCATGAACACCTGGTCGATGCCGGCGGCCACGCCTTTTTCGATGAAGCCCGGAATCCTGTGGCACATGGTATCGACCTGCACTTGCAAGCGCACATTGAGGCCGTGCCTTTCACGCAATTCGATCAGCCGGTCGAAACAGGCTTCCCAATTGCGGTTGCGGGCCAGATTGTCGTCGGTGAGGAAAAATCGGCTGACGCCGATCTCGGCATTGGCGCGCACGATGCGCTCGAGATCGTCGGCGGAGCGGAAGCGGCTGACGCGCCCTTGCACGTTTATGATGGTGCAGAACGAACACTGGAACGGGCAGCCGCGTCCCAGATCGAAGCTCGAATAGCTGCCATAGGTGCGGTTCACCTGGTCGCGGCCGAGCACCGGGATTGGCGTTCCCTGCAAATCCGGCATCTTGTTGCGCCAATCATAAAAGGCCTTGAAGCGGCCTTCGTAAGCATCGCGCAACACTTCGTCGAGGCGGCCATCCTCGGCTTCGCCAAGGAAGAAACTGATGCCCATATCGGTGGCGGCCTGAATTTCCGGCGGCATACCGTCAAGCATGGCGAGTGAGCCCGAGGCATGGAAGCCGCCGATGCACACCGGAATTCTCGCTGCGCGAAAAGGCCGGGCGAGATCAATGGCGCGTGGAAACTGATTCGACTGTACTCCGATGAGACCAATCAGGCCCTTGCCGCCGCCGGACTTGATGGCGCGGACAATTTTTTGAGGATTTACGAGTGCGTTGGTTTCATCGATGGCGTTAATGATGAACTCAACATCGTCGCCGAGAACACGGCGGCCGTGCGAGTCTTGGGCGAGGCCGTTCACGCAGGCCAGGGCATTGGACGGAATCGTCGAATAGCGCCATTGCAGCGGATAGCCGGCGTCATCGTAGTGAGTGGGTTTTATCAGGTAAATGTGGAACTTTTCGGCCATGCGGCGTACCCACTTGCCCACGCAATATTGCTGTCCTTGCGGACGGGCGGGCCACATTATCGCACAGCCGCTGGGCCCCTCCAACAACAGATGGTAACCTCGTTTCAGTTGCAATCGATGCAAATTCCGGATGGCCCGGCAGCATTCTATTCACAGTCGTTCGTTAAGCTGTGCCCTAATTAGGCCGTAAAGTTTTAATGATTGGGCACGACGGCAGAAGGGTGATCATGGGGCTTTCAAAGGATCAAATTCGCCGCGCTCATATTGCGTTCAATCGCTTTGGTATGGGGGCGAAACCCGGTGGCATCAAGAGAATTGGCAAGAATGCCAAGGCGGCGTTGATTGCCGAACTCAACAAACCCGGGATCGCGAAGATCACTGCCAGCGGCCTTCCGACCTATCGCCAGGCCTGCCAGGCCGTGCATTTGGGCTTTGCCGTCGAGCATGGGTTGAAGGAGCTTGAGCTTTCGGCACGCATCAAGAAGCACTTGAAACCTGAAATCGGCTTCGTCGAACGTTTGGTGCTGTTCTTCTCGAATCACTTCTCGATGTCGATCAACAAGGATGGGTCGATCCGCGCCACCATTGGCCAGCTTGAACGCGATGTCATCCGCAAGCATGTGCTGGGATCTTTCAAAGCCATGCTCATCGGCGTGATGAAGCATCCGGCGATGATCGCCTATCTCGACAACGCCGATTCGATCGGCCCCCTATCGCCCATTGGCATCAGTTGGGGAGCGGGCCACAACCAGAATCTGGCGCGCGAGGTCCTCGAACTACACACCATGGGTGTGGGCGGCGGCTACACCGAACAGGACGTCGACAATTTCGCAAAGGTGTTGACCGGCTGGTCGTATGTGCGCGGCTGGGAAGCCGACTGCAATTACAACGGCGGCAATGCCGGCAATCGCGGCCAATTCATCTTCCGCGCTGATTGGCACGAGCCCGGCCCGCAGCGCATTCTCGGCAAGACCTACCGGCAAAAAGGCATAAAACAGGGTGAGGCGGTTCTCGCTGATCTCGCCATGAAAAAATCGACGGCCCAGTTCCTGGCTTTCAAGCTGGTGCGCCACTTCATCACCGACACGCCGACGCCCGGCCATGGTGAAGCCGCTGGTCAAGGCCTACATGGGCAGCAACGGCAATCTCAAGGCCGTGGCGCGGGCGCTCGTCGGACTGAAGAAGTCGTGGACACTGCCGCTCAATAAACTGCGCACGCCCTACGAATTGCAGATTGCGGAAATGCGCGCCATGAACCGCGTCTACAATCCGGACAACCGCTGGCCTTTCGATTCCACCCTCAGCGCGCTTCGCCACCTGCCGTGGGAAAGGCCGGCACCCGACGGCTACACCGACGACAGCGACTACTGGATGGGCCCCGATGCCATGCGCATCAGGCTCGAAACCGCGCAGATGTGTTCCTGGGCCTTGCAGCAGATCAAGCCATTCGGCGACACGGCCCCGGCACTTGCCGGAAAGCTGTTCGGCAAGGCGATGTCGAAACCATCAAAGGCTGCGGTGGCGGCAACCGACAATCTCTATGACGGCCTGACCATGGTCTTCATGATCCCAGAATTTCAGCGGAGATAGCGATGTCCGATCATCATGATGACCACGGCCTGATGGCCGATCCGCGCCTTGCCGCCGCCGCCCATGAAGGTTGCGCCGAATCGCGCCTGCTGATGACCAGGCGGTCGATGCTCGGCGTGACGGCGGCACTGTTCTCCTCGGCCTTTCTGCCGAATTTCGCCAGTGCTGCCACTGATCCCGATGCGCGTTTCCTGGTTGTGGTTTTGCGCGGTGGCATGGACGGGCTTGGCGTGGTCGTTCCGAAGACTGACCCATATTACGAGGCGGCGCGCCAGCAGCTTGCCATTCCGGCGGCTTCGACGCTGTCGCTCGGTACCGATTTCGGCCTGCATCCAGCGCTCTCACGCGTGCACCAGATGTTTGGCGAGGGCGATGCGGCTTTCGTGCCGGCCGCCGGCATTCCGCTGCGCAACCGCTCGCATTTCGAATGCCAGGACAATCTCGAGAATGGCCTGCCAAGTAACACCGTGAACCAGACGGGCTGGCTCAACCGTCTGCTCGGTTCGTTGCCTGCTGGTGATCCCATCCGCGTGGCGCGCGGGCTGGAAATTGGCGAAGCGCCACTCATTCTCAGCGGCCCCGAGCCGGTGCTCGGCTGGTCGCCGACCTGGTTCAACAAATCGGAACCGGACAATGTGGCCCGGCTTGAAGCCGTTTACTCTTCCGTCGATTCCGAATTGTGGAGTTCGCTGTCGCGCGGTCTGGAAGCCGATGCTCTGGCGCTTGCCGAAGGCGCGGGCCAGGACAACGTCAGCGTTCTGCGGAGAGGCTTCATCGGTGCGGCCCGCCTGATGCGCGCTGCCACGGGGCCGCGCATTGCAGTGCTGTCGGTTGGCGGCTGGGATACCCATTCGCAACAGGCCGACGCCGACCCGCTGCTCGGCCAGATGCGCGACCGTCTCGCCGATCTCGACGAGGCGATTGGCGATCTCAAGTCGGAAATGGGCACGGCTTGGGCCAAGACAGTGTGCATCTGCGTCACCGAATTCGGCCGCACGGTGGACACCAACGGCGACGATGGCACCGACCATGGCATTGGCACCAGCAGCATTCTGGTCGGCGGTTCGGTTGAGGCCGGCTTCATTGGCGACTGGCCGGGGCTCGCACCCGCCGCGCGCTATGAGGGCGATCTTTATCCGGCGACCGATCTGCGCGCCGTGTTCAAGTCGATCCTCAACCAGCACATCGGCGTTCCCACCGACATTCTCGACACCATCGTGTTCCCGGGAAGTGCGGGTGTAGTGCTGTCGTCCAAGCTGATCAGCGGCCCCAAGCGGCAACCGATGCTGGCCTCGGCGTTCCAGAAACCGCTGACGCTTCAGGACGTGGCGCCGATCGCCACGTATCGCCGGAGATATGGCCGCAACGGCTGATCCCCGCTCCGTTCCATGCCGTTAACCCTTTCTTAAATCTGCCCCCTTGACGGGAGCGCGCGCTACTCCTATCTCCTCTCGCAACTGTTAGCACTCTGCCACTAGGAGTGCCAACAGGGGCTGGTGGGACCCCATGGGTTCACCGCCTATTTCGCAAAAACAGAGATAAATCTAGGAGTTAGCGCATGAAGTTCCGTCCTCTGCACGATCGTGTGGTCGTCAAACGGGTCGACGAAGACACCAAGACCAAGGGTGGCATCATCATTCCTGACACGGCGCAGGAAAAGCCGATGCAGGGCGAAGTGATCGCCGTCGGCCCAGGCGGCCGCGACGAAGCGGGCAAGCTCGTCCCCATGGACGTCAAGGCCGGTGATTTCGTGTTGTTCGGCAAGTGGTCGGGCACCGAAGTCAAGATCGACGGCACCGAGTTCCTGATCATGAAGGAGAGCGACATCATGGGCGTTCTCGAGGGAAAGCCCGCAGCCTCCAAGAAGGCGGCGTAATTCTCCGCCGCCAACCGAAATCAAGTTTCAAACGTTAAAGGAGTCCAGAAATGGCTGCTAAAGAAGTCCGCTTCGGCGGTGAAGCCCGTGAGCGCATGCTGCGCGGCGTCGACATTCTCGCCAACGCGGTGAAAGTCACGCTCGGTCCCAAGGGCCGCAACGTCGTCATCGACAAGAGCTTCGGCGCTCCGCGCACCACCAAGGACGGTGTGACGGTCGCCAAGGAAATCGAGCTCGAAGACAAGTTCGAGAACATGGGCGCCCAGATGGTGCGCGAAGTCGCCTCGAAGACCAACGATCTCGCCGGTGACGGCACCACCACGGCGACCGTTCTGGCCCAGGCCATCGTGCGCGAAGGTGCGAAGAACGTGGCCGCCGGCATGAACCCGATGGACCTGAAGCGCGGCATCGACATGGCCGTCGCGGTGGTCATCGAGGACCTCAAGAAGCGTTCGAAGAAGATCAAGTCGTCGGAAGAAGTGGGCCAGGTCGGCGCCATTGCCGCCAACGGCGAAAAGTCGATCGGCGACATGATCGCCAAGGCGATGCAGAAGGTCGGCAACGAAGGCGTCATCACGGTTGAGGAAGCCAAGACCGCCGAGACCGAACTCGAAGTCGTCGAAGGCATGCAGTTCGACCGCGGCTATCTCTCGCCGTACTTCATCACCAACGCCGACAAGATGGTGGCCGAGCTTGAGGACGTCTACATCCTCCTGCACGAGAAGAAGCTGTCGAGCCTCCAGGCCATGCTGCCGGTGCTCGAAGCGGTCGTGCAGACCTCGAAGCCCTTGCTGATCATCGCCGAGGACATCGAAGGCGAAGCGCTTGCCACCCTCGTCGTCAACAAGCTGCGCGGCGGCCTCAAGGTCGCGGCCGTCAAGGCTCCGGGCTTCGGCGACCGCCGCAAGGCCATGCTCGAGGACATCGCCATCCTGTCGGGTGGCCAGGTGATCTCGGAAGACCTCGGCATCAAGCTTGAGAACGTGACGCTTGACATGCTGGGCCGCGCCAAGCGGGTCCGCATCGAGAAGGAAAACACCACGATCGTCGACGGCTCCGGCAAGAAGGCCGACATCCAGGGCCGTTGCGCCCAGATCAAGGCGCAGATCGAGGAAACCACGAGCGACTACGACAAGGAGAAGCTCCAGGAGCGTCTTGCCAAGCTTGCGGGCGGCGTTGCCGTCATCAAGGTCGGCGGCTCGACGGAAATCGAAGTCAAGGAGCGCAAGGACCGCGTCGACGACGCGCTGAACGCGACCCGTGCAGCCGTTGAAGAAGGTGTGGTCGCCGGTGGCGGCGTCGCGCTGCTGCGCGCCAAGAAGGCGGTGGCCAACCTCAAGTCGGACAACGCCGACGTGCAGGCCGGCATCAACATCGTGTCGAAGGCGCTGGAAGCGCCGATCCGCCAGATCGTCGAGAACGCCGGTGTCGAAGGCTCGATCGTCGTCGGCAAGCTGCTCGAGAAGCGCGGCAACTACGGCTTCAACGCCCAGACCGAAGAGTATTGCGACATGGTGGACGCCGGCATCATCGACCCGACCAAGGTCGTGCGTGTGGCCCTCCAGGACGCGGCCTCGGTTGCCTCGCTCCTCATCACCACCGAAGCGATGATCGCCGAGAAGCCCAAGGACAAGCCCCGCATGCGGCATGCCCGGCGGCGGCGGCATGGGCGGCGGCATGGGCGGCATGGACTTCTAAGTCCAGCGCTCAGCACAGGCTGAAATGCAGAACCCCGGCGGAGACGCCGGGGTTTTTGCCGGTTGAAATGAGAATTCAGAATTCTTTTCAGCGGTACTTCAGGACATTTGGGCGCCAAACGGCGAACTTTGGATCGTCTCCAACGCACCCTGAAAGGTCCCCTGCCATGACAACAATCACACACCCGGTTCAATCCCTGACATCCAGACCATCGGTTTTAATTCAGGAGGTGGTGCACGTCTTGCGTTCGCATGTTTCGGCTTTGCGGGTGCGACGGGACAGGAAGATGACGCTAGCGCGGATGGCGGCCCTAAGGATCCGCGACCCCCGGCTCTTCGCCGAAACCGGGTTCGACCCAAACGAGCTGCCGCTACTCCCTACCGGCCGGAACTCGCTGTTTCCGGCAGCGGTCATCTGCGACTACTTCTGCAATGACCGTCAGTAAGGCCCAAACCAACTCATTCGGGGAGGCCGGCCCGGCGCAAGCCGCTGAACCAGGCTTCTCCAACAGAATTTTCGTAGAAGGGTTGGATGCGGGACACGAACGAGATCGACAATTGGGGTGCGGCGCGAAGGGCCCGCCTGAGAGCCACCGCTGCGTCCACCATGTTGCCGGCATTTGCGGCGCTCGATATTGACAGGCAGTTGGCCAGAATATGATCAAACTTCACCTGCATTGCTGCTTCGGCGCAGGCCTGGGCTTGAACATGGTTGCCGGCAGTGAAATGCACGATGCCTTCGCAACAATGGATGCTGAAGGCCTGCGGATCGTTGGGGCTCAACTGTCGGGCAATCCGAATGTGTTCAAAGGCGGTGTTGATATCGGCAACGGCGCAACGGATCCAGCTGCTGTAGAGCCAGGCCGAAGCAGAGACTCGGACAGAGGGCGGTGGCCTTATCCACACAAAGTATGGCGGACTTCGGATCGCCGCACAGGTCACAGAGCGCAAAAGCCGCACAGCTCAGCGCAACAGCATCGTCCTGACCGAGTTCGATGGCGCGCCGCGCAAGCCGCTCGGCCTCGCCGAACTCGCGCGCCACATCGTCGATCCACCCGCCTGAATTGCGCTGCACAAGAAAGCGGGCCGCGACGCCGTAAGCGGTCGCAAAGCCCGGGTCGATTTCAATGGCCCGGTACAAATTGGCCAATGCTTCATCATTGCCCGGCCGCGTAATCTGGTAGAACCCCACCAGGCCACGCAGGTAGTAGTCGTAGGCCTGCAGGTTGGCGGTGGCCTTCCTCCCGACGCGGTCGATCTCAGCCAGTTCGAGGCGCGGTGCTATGGCACCTACGACGTTGGCGGTGATGTGATCCTGCAAGTCGAAAATGTCTTCTAGTGTGGCGTCGAACTTCTCGGCCCAGAGATGGGCGCCGGATTCGGCGTCGATAAGCTGGGCCGAGACCCTGACGCGATCCCCGGACTTCCTGACGCTGCCTTCGAGCAAGTAGCGTACGCCCAGTTCCTGGCTCACGGTCTTTAAGTCGGTGGCCCGGCCCTTGTAAACGAAGCTCGAATTACGGGCGATCACGAACAACCATTTCATGCGGGTCAGCGCTGTGATGATCTCCTCGACAATGCCGTCGGCGAAATAGTCCTGGGCCGGATCGCCGCTGAGGTTCAGAAATGGCAGGACAGCCAATGACGGCTTGTCCGGTTTGGCCTGCGGCGGCAAGGCGGCAGCCACCGGTTGGGGTGGCTGCGAAGCCGCATCTCCTGCAAACAGATAACCGCGCCGCGGCACCGTCCGGATAAGACTTTGCTCATGATCTGCAAGAGCGCGCCGCACATCGTGCACGCATTGGGTGAGCGAATCTTCGCTCACTGCCAGACCGTTCCAGACGGCACCCAGCAATTCGTCCTTTGATATAACGCGGCCCGCATTGCCAACGAGAAACCACAGGAGATCAAGGGATTTTGCCCTGAGTGGCACCTCGGCGCCGTCGTCGCGCAAGAGCCCACGGCCCGGAACGAGCTTGAATCCAGAAAATCGGAAGACTTCGCCCGGCAGGTTCGGCAAGGAAGCGCTCCAATTGCAATCATCGACGCGTCGCGCTCAACCCTGTTGTACTGGCGGGCGCGAGCCATTACTCGCACCCTTCGCCCAGGCCTGCAAGCTGGCGTCCTTCGCGGGCATGCCGGAAACCAGTTGGTTGCCGGGATTGGCAGACCATGCCAGGCGGCGGCATGGACTTCCAAGCCCGGCCAAGCTCAGTACTCACTGACCCATCCGAACCCCGGGGTTTTTCTATGCGCGGATCGCGTGCAGGCGGGAGGGAAAGCCTTTCACATCCGCCTTGCGGGGCACCACGAGGTGGGTGATTTCTTTCACATCGCACACGCCGTGGGCCGAGACGGCACCGAGTTTTTCGCTGGTGAGGAGTACTGCTACTTCGGCAGCGCGGCCGATGATGGCGCGTTTGATGGCGGCTTCTTCGTAGTCGCCAGTGGTGCCGCCTTCCTTCGGATGCAGTCCGGTGAGGCCGATGAAAGCCAAATCGGTGCGAATACGGGTAATGGCTTCAAGGGCTGCGGCGCCCACCGCCACCATGGAATGGCGGAAGAGTGTGCCTCCGATCACGATGACATTGGCGGCGTGGCCTTCGAGGGCCGCCGCGACCACAGGGCTGTGGGTAATGACAGTAAACGCCAGGTCCAGCGGAATGGCGCGCAGCAGTTCGATGTGGGTGGTGCCGCCATCAATGAAGACACGCTGCTTGCGCTCGACAAGTTTCGCCGCAGCAAGTCCAAGGCGGCGCTTTTCAACATTGGCCATGCTACGGCGGGCCTCGAGATTTGCGATGGTGGGCGAGGCCGGAAGGGCGCCGCCATGGACGCGGTGCAGAAGGCCTTCGGCCGCAAGCTCGCGCAGGTCGCGGCGGATGGTGTCCTCGGATAGACCGAATTCGCTGCTCATGGTCTTGGCAACAATGCGGCCGTCTTTCTTCAAGCGGGCGAGGAGGAGCTGTTTGCGCTGTTCGGTGAGCATTGCATGATATTACACGATCTTGCATGATTTGTCACGATATGCTGGTATGGCCCGGTTCGTAAACGAGGAGTTCACCGATGCCGCCGAAACCAATGATGATCCTGATTGCCGGTCCTTATCGCTCGGGCACCGGCGATGACCCGGCGAAGATGGCTGCCAACTTGCAACGTCTGGAATCGGCTTCATGGCCGGTTTTCGCCAAGGGTCACGTGCCGATGATCGGCGAGTGGGTGGCGCTGCCCATCTGGCACACGGCGGGCGGCAGAAATGTCGGCGATGAACTCTACGAAAGCATCCTGCACCCCACGGCGGGCCGCCTTTTGCAGCATTGCGATGCGGTGCTGCGGCTGCCGGGCGCATCCAAGGGTGCGGACAACGACGTGAAGATCGCCCGGGACCGCGGTATCCCCGTTTATTTCGACATTTCCGAAGTGCCGGACATCGGCTGACGTCGCACGTTGCCGGCGCACCGGAATGTGCGATGATCGCCACGATGTCGGAATCCTGGCGCAAGGCAATTGCACTGGTCTACGGCGGCCTGTGTCACGGGCTGTTCGTGGCCGGCGTCGCCATGATGATATGGCAGATGTATTTCGGCATGAGCCGGAGTTTTGGCACACTCGCAGCGCCATGGAGCCATGCCGCCAATTTGCTGCTCATCGCCCAGTTTCCGCTGGCCCATTCGTTGCTGTTGACGGGGCGCGGCCGGGGGGCTCTGGCGTGGCTTGCACCCGCGCAGCATCGCACGCGACATGGCGCCCACCAGCTTTGTGATCGTGGCTTCGCTGCAAACGCTGCTTTTGTTTTCCCTGTGGTCGCCGAGCGGCACCATCTGGTGGCAGGCGGAAGGTGGCATGCGCGGTCGTACTCGGCACGCTCTATCTCGCCAGCTGGCTGCTGCTCGCCAAAGCCATCTGGGATGCGGGGTTCGGATTACAGACGGGCGCCATCGGTTGGCTCGGGGTCTACCGCAACCGGAGGCCTGCACTATCCGCCGATGCCGCAAACCGGATTGTTCCGCTATAGCCGCCAGCCCATCTATTTCGCCTTCACGCTGACGGTGTGGACAGTGCCGGTGTGGACGCCCGATCAGCTTGTGATCGCCGTGACGCTTACCGCCTATTGCCTGATCGGCCCGCTGTTCAAGGAGAAGCGGTTCAGCCTTATGTTTGGCGCGTCCTTCGATGACTATCGCCGTGGCCTCAGCTACTTCATTCCCATGGCGCGCGCCGCAATCCGCAATGACCTGTCGATCTACGACCGCTACGCGGAACACTGGTGGGATGGCTCGGTGCGCTGGCTGCGCACGCTGCAGAATCTTGTGCCGGCAAGGCTCGCCCATTTCGACTCACTGATCGACTGGCGAAGCAAACAGGTGCTTGATCTCGGTTGCGGCGGTGGCTTCATGGCGGAGGCGCTGGCCCAGCGTGGTGCTGCCGTTCACGCCATCGACCCGGCCACCGAAGCCATAGCTATCGCCAAGCGGCACGCGGCGGACTACGGCCTCGCCATCAAATATCAAACGGGTGTTGGCGAGTCCTTGCCGTTTGCCGATGTCAGTCTTGATGCCGTGGTGTGTGTCGATGTCCTGGAACATGTGGCGGATCTCGACCGCGTCATCGCCGAAGTCCATCGCGTGTTGCGGCCGGGCGGCGTGTTCCTGTTCGACACCATCAACCGCACCTGGCTGGCTCGGTTGGTGGTGGTTCATCTCGCCGAGGATGTGCTGCGGCTCCTGCCGCGCGGCACCCATGACCCGGCAAAGTTCATAAGGCCTCAGGAACTTGAAACCGCACTCAAACGAATCGGGTTCAAGACCTTTCCGCCGGTGGGTCTTGGTCCGCGCGGTCTTTCACATCGCCTTGATTTCAAGTTTGGGCGGCTCCCGGTGACCTCTATCATGTACATGTCGCATGCCATCAAGACGTGACGACGTGATGCCAGCCCATATCAGGTGCCCGCGTAAGCCTTCTCGATCTCCGCGATGTCGAGTTTCGTCATCTGCATCATGGCGACGAAGGCGCGGGACTTCGCGGCGCCATCGGCTTCCTGCAGGATCTCGAGGAGGCGCCGTGGGGTGATCTGCCATGAGAAACCCCAGCGGTCCTTCAGCCAGCCGCACGCCGATGTTGCGCCGCCTTCCGACATGTGGTCCCATAGTCGATCGACTTCTGCCTGGGTGTCGCACTCGATCATGAAGGACACGGACTCGTTGGGCTTGAACAACGGACCGCCGTTCAAGGCCGCGAATTTCTGCCCGGCAAGCTCAAAGGCCACCAGCATGACAGCACCCTCGGGCCCCGGCCCTTCCTTGCCATAGCGTGCGATGTGCACAATGCGGCTATCCTTCAAGCCCTTGATGTAGTGATTGGCAGCGGCCTCGCCGTCGCCGTCAAACCACAGGACATTCGATATCTTCTGTGTACTGACCATATTGTCCTCCTAACGCTTCGGCGCCACAAGGCCGAAATTCGCGCCATGCGGGTCCTGTGCTTCAATGATCCAGTCGCCGCCCGGTACCTCCATGGGTTCCATGATTACCTTGCCGCCCGCTGCCATGACGCGCGCCGCTGCTGCGTCGATGGCATCGACATTAAAGAGGAACAGCCACTGGGCCTCGGCCCGTTCGGGGCTTTTGGTCATCATGCCGCCAACCATGTCCTTGCCGGTGGCGAACATGCGGTACATGCCCTGGGGGCCCGCATCCATGGACCCCTCTTCTGTCCAGTTGAACATCTTCGAATAGAACTCCCAGGCGGCGTTGCCATCTCCAGCGCGAAGATCGCGCCAGCCGACATGGCCTGGCGTGTAGGCTGGAACTTCCTTGGGGCTTTCAGTGGAGTTGGGTTTGAAAATGTTGAATACCGCGCCACCCGGATCGGCAATCACTGCGAAACGGCCGACGCCCGGAATGTCGTCGGGCCCGTTGCAAATGGAGCCGCCCAATGAGACCGCGCGCTTGGCATCGGCATCGACGTCGGCAGAATAGATGTATCCCGTCCACATCGGTGGTGGCCCGCCATCAACCACGCCCATCATGCCGCCAACGTCGATGTCTCCGGCCTTCAAGATGGAATAGGACATGCCGGGCATGCCGCTGTCGGCGATTTTCCAGCCAACGACCGTGGCGTAGAAATTCCCGGCGGCCTTTATGTCGGGGCTCATCAGGTCGTACCAGATGAAGGGTGCTGCGGATTTCGTCATGATTTCTCCTCCTCGTTACTCGGCACTTCAAACAACAGTTCGATGTAGCGGCGCAGGTGCTTCAGGCAGTCTACAGCCACCTCGGGACCATTCTTCGCTTTGGCGAGAATGAAGGCGCCCTGGATGGTTGCCTGGGTGTAGAGCGCCAGGCTTTCGGCGCTCCATTCCGCATCGGGTGCGTAGTGCTCGCGTGCTTCAGCAATCAGCGCCGCCACTTTGTCAGCGTGGTGCGATATGTAGTGGTTGCAGGCGTCGCGGATCGCCGGATGGGTTTCATAGGTTTCCTGCACCATGGTGCCGAGCAAGCAGGTGAACTGCGGCAGGCTGCCCTGGATGATGGCAGTACGGAGATCGATGTAGTCGAGAAGCTTTAGCAACGGATCGCCGTGGGCGCGGGCGGGCAACATGGTAAAGAGGCCGTCCGCCATGCTGGAGAAGTGACCGGCGGCAGCGAGAGCCAAATCTTCCTTGCCTTCAAAGTGGTGGAAGAAACCGCCCTTCGTAAGGTTGGAAGCGCGGCAGATATCTTCAACTGTGGTGGCGCTGTAGCCCTTGGCGCGGATCACCGAGAGGGCGGCATCGAGAATGCGGGTGCGCGAGGGATGGACGACCGTGCTCATGACTTTTGCATACCAACCGGTTGGTACTCAGTCAAGTCACGAATGTCTCGCGAACAGGTGAAAATCTGTGTCGCGACAAATCGGACGCAGCAGGTCATAGAGGCCTCATGAAATCACTGGTCACTGATCGCTCTGGCACGTTCTCTCCTCTAAAGTCTTTGTTGCTGGCGGGGCTCGTGGCGCCGGTGGCCTATCTCCTCTATCGCGCCTCCATCCACGATCTTGGCCCCCTGCCGTACAAGGAAGCGCTGCATCGCATGGGTGACTGGGCGGTCAGGTTTCTGGTGCTGGCGCTGGCGCTGACACCCTTTCAGCGCGCCCTCAACACTCCCAAGCTCGCCATTATCCGGCGCATGGCGGGTGTCGGCGCCTTTACCTATGCGGCTCTGCATTTCCTGCTGTTCATTGCCAACAGCAATTTCCGGCTCGGCTTCGTGGCCAGCGAGATCGTGCTGCGCATCTATCTCACCATCGGGTTCGCGGCGCTGCTTGGCCTTTCGGCGCTCGCGGCAACTTCGACAGATGCCATGTTGCGCCGCCTCGGCCCGCGCTGGAAACAATTGCACCGGCTGGTCTATGGTATCGCCGTTCTGGCGCTGATCCACTTCTTCCTGCAGTCGAAAATCGACGTCAGCGAGGCGGTGCTCTACTCTGGCCTGTTCCTGACGCTGATGATCCACCGCCTGGCGCTGCGCTACCGCTTGGCGTTGACGCCGCTGCGGCTTGCGACATTGGCGCTGGCCGGTGCCGCCGTCACTGCTGCACTCGAATTTGCATGGTATGGCCTGGCCACGGGCATCGACCCGTGGCGCATCCTGAAGGCCAATGCGATGCTGTCCTTCGGGCTCCGGCCTGCCGTCATCGTGTTGCTCGCCGGGCTCGCCATGGCGGCGTTCGCCTGGGCCTGGCCGCTGCTGCAGGGCGCGCTGCCGAAAAGCTTGCGTTCGCCCGGACGGCGTACTACAGAAACGCCCGTTGCGCGCCCGTAGCTCAGCTGGATAGAGCACCAGACTACGAATCTGGGGGTCATGGGTTCGAATCCTGTCGGGCGCGCCAATATTTCTCTAAAAATCAATAGCTTGCTGGCCTCAAATTAGCGGCGACTCTCAAGATTTTGCTTGGGGTCGCCACCGGGTCGCCACGGCCTCTAAAACCCAGCCCCTCGCCGTTGCATCAACCGCCCAGACGGGCAATCATGAGGCCGGGACTCAACAAAATACTGGATCGCAGTAGGGGCTCAGGTCACGGACTGTCAGTTATTGCGCTGATAACTGTCAGATAACAATTCCGGCCTGGATAATACTGGATAATGCGCTTTCGCTTTCTCAGCCCTTCACCACGCCTTCGGCGAGGCCCTTGAAGAAGAGTTTCTGCGCGAAGGTGAAGGCGAGGATGCCCGGCGTCACGACGATCATGTAGACGGCGGCGAGGTTGGGCCAGGTCCATTGGCCGAGGCCGCCTTGGGCGCCGGCCAGAACCACCGGCATGGTGCGCGCTTCCTGGTCGTTGGTGAGCGTCGAGCACAGCAGGAACTCGCCCCAGGCGGTCACGAAGTTGACGATGAAGACGACGACCAGGCCATTGCGCGCCATGGGAAGCGCAATGGTCAGCAGCGTGCGCCATGGCCCGGCGCCATCGACCTTCGCCGCCTCGATCACCTCATGGGGCACCAGTTGGAAAACACTGCGCATGATCAGGATGCTGATCGCCAGATTGAGCGTGATGTAGGGCAGGATCAGGCCCATGGTGCTGTTGATCAGGCCGAGATTGTTCTGGATTTCATAGATGCTGATGATCGAGACGACGCGGGTCGGAAAATACAGCGAGGCCAGCAGCGCCGCCACCAGGATGCCGCCGCCGCGCGGCCGCATGTGGACCAGCGCATAGCCCGCCAGGACAGCGCAGATCGTCGTCAGCAGCACGGTGCCCGCCGTCACATAGATGCTGTTCCACATGTTGACCGGCAGCGTTTCGATCTTGCTGGAACACATAGGCATAGGTGGTGAAGTCAAACTTGCGCGGCCAGAAATCGCCGCGCATGGCGTCGGGCAGGGACTTGACCGACATGATCAGCACCCAGGCCAGCGGCAGCAGGATGATGATCATGAAGAAGTTGATGATGCCATGGCGCAGAACGGACGCCGATTGCGGGCGATCCAGCTCTTGCCGCGGTGCTGCCGCCCGATTCCGCCGAGCGTGAAGTCAGTCATCGGCCATCAGCCCTTGCTCCGGAAAATGCGGAGGAGGACGATCATCACCATCATCATGGCGATGGAGCCGATCATGCCGATGGCCGCCGCGAAGCCCTGCCGCCACAGGCCAAGCTTGAAGGCCTGGTCATACATGAAGATCGTCCAGGTGTAGGTCGGTGAATCGCGGTTGAAGCCGCCGAAGATCAGGTACTCGTCGATCACCGCCATGGCGCTGCCGAAGCGCAGCACCACGAGGATCATCATGATCGGCATGAGCCGCGGCAGCGTCACATGCCAGAACAACTGCCACTCGTTGGCGCCGTCGATGCGCGCGGCTTCGGGCAGATCCTTGGGGATGGCGGCAAGGCCCGCCAGGAAGAAGATCGTGTGATAGCCAAGCCCCCACCACACTTCCATGACAGCGCAATGGCCGGCAAGCGTCAGCGCCGTTCCGCCCAGCCATTGCGGCGCGTCCTGCAAGCTGAACCAGCCGGTCGTATTGACGAGGAAGTGGTTGATCGGGCCCGGACTGGAAATTATACATCCACTTCCACAGCACAAAGACCAGCGTGCTGGGAATGACCGCCGGAATCAGCAGCACGACGCGGTAGACGGTGGCGAGCCACTCGGATTCCTGCACCCGGTCGATGAGAATGGCGAGGAGAGCGGCAGGATGATGCAGCCCGGCAGAAACAACAGCGTGAACAGCGCGGCCCGCCACAGGCTGGCCCACATCAGCGGGTCGCGCATGGCTGCGAGATAATTGTTGAACCCAACCCAGTTGGCGGGTTCGTTGGTCAGGTATTGATAGTCGGTGAAGCTGATCCACACGACGCGGATGATCGGATAGGCCTGATAGCCGATGAAGAAGACCAGCGCCGGGACCAGAAACAGCCAGGTGCGCGAAATCATCGCGCAGCATGGCCAGAAACCCGGGCCCGCCGTGACGGCGCGCATCGGCAGATCCGTTCAGCGGCCGTGTCAGTCATGACGCCGGCAGCCAGACATAGTTCGCACGGCAGGAACAGTCCTGCCCGCGCATGCCGGTGCAAGTCGCTCCGAAGCGGAAAGGCCGGAGTGCCGCAGTTGGCACGCTCCGGTCCCGTCGATTGCGAGGGCCTTGATCAGCCGCGGGCCATTTCGGCCTTCACGGCTTCGGCGATCTTCTTCATCACCGCCATCTCGTCGGTTTCCTCGCCCTTCAGATAGGCATCCCAGATACGGCTTGCCGATCACGAACTGCTGCAGGCCGAAGAGATGGTTGGTGATGGCCTTGGCCGGTCGAGCTGGCCGCGCACCAGGCCGCACGAAGTCCGGCATCCACTCCGGCTTGTTGGCGTCCCAGCCGGCATAGATCGACTTGTAGGGCGGCAATGGCCGGGATGGCCGCTCGCCGTGCCGACAATCGAAGTCCTGCCAGATCTGCATGTCGTAGGTGAGGGCCTTGATGTATTCGGCGGCCTTCTCCTTGTTCTTGCCGTGCTTGAACAGCGCGCAGCCCGTGGTCCAGAACACCGTCGAACCTGCGCCATTGGCGAATTTCGGCAGCGGTCCCAAGCCGCAGAGCCTTGGGGTCATCCCAATACTGCGCCATGCGCAGCGGCGCATTGAAGTATTTGGTGTAGTAGCCGACGCGCTGGGCGGCGAATGCCACTTCGTCCGGTGTGCCGTTGACGCCGCCGTCGGACGAGCCTTCGAGCAGCAGGTCGGGCGTCGACAGCGCGAAGATCTTCTTCATCAGCTTCAGCGCCTCGATGGCGGCTTCGCTGTTCGAAGTTGAACAGGCCCTCGGCGGTGTAGACATCGGGGTTCATCGAATGGGTCATCGGCGCCAGCGAGCGCCAGCCACGGTCGTCGAAGGTGGCGCCATAGGGTGCGGCCTGCGAATCGACGATGGCCTTGGCATTGGCCAGCTGCTCATCCCAGGTTTCCGGCGCCTTGTCGGCAAGACCCGCCTTGCCGGTAATGCCGGAGTGCCAGGAGTTGCCGATCACGTCGAGCAGGAATGGCCAGCCATAGAGCTTGCCGTCAACGGTGCCTTCGGCGCGGATCGACGGGATCATGTCGTCGAGCACATCCTTCGGAATGTAATTGTCCCAGGGCTCGATCACGTCGGCCTTGATCATCGCCGACATTTCAACGAACGGCGTCTGGCCGACATAGACGTCCCAGGTCGAATTCCTTGTTCTTCGCCTCGGCGACGAAACGCTCGATACCAAAACCCTCGACGGGCGCGATCTGGTAGTTCACGCCCGGAAATTTCTCATTGACCTTGGGAATGCTGGGATGGAGATCCTGGATCCACTGATAGAAGGTCGGCGTCAGCGGACGGTCCTGGGCGAAGGCCGGCATGATGCTGCCCTTGGCAACGGCGCCAACCCCGGCCATGCCGAGACCCGCCATCAAACTCCGCGTGAGAAACTCACGCCGGTCGATCTCGCCGCGCAGCAATTCAGCCGCGAAGTTTCTTGCAACAGAAGTTCCCGTTCCTTGCGAATGTTCATGGTCTTCTCCCTCGTGTGGTCCTGTTGAGAATGCCGGACGCTCACCCCATGACATTCCCACAAAACAATGCTGCTCACAATACGCGGAATGCGCAAAGGCCTTGCGGGGCGATGCAATTTGCGCAAGTCTCACGTGCGGGGAAGTGGCGGAGCTGGCATTGGCATCGGTTGAAATTGTTCAGGCACGGAAGTCGTACGGCGACCAGGAAGTGATCCATGGGGTGTCGGTGGCGATCCGCGACGGCGAGTTTCTGGCGCTGGTCGGCCCATCGGGCTGCGGAAAGTCAACGCTGCTGCGGATGATCGCCGGGCTTGAGGACATTTCGGCCGGCACCATCCTGCATCGGCGACCGGATGGTGAACCATCTGCAGCCGAAAGAGCGCGACATCGCCATGGTGTTCCAGAACTATGCGCTCTATCCGCACAAGACGGTGGCCCAGAACATGGGATTTGCGCTGCACCTGCGAAGAACGCCCAAGACCGAGATCGAAGCCCGCGTCAGGCGGGCGGCAGAAATTCTGGATCTGGTGCCGCTGCTCGAGCGTTTCCCCCGGGCTCTGTCCGGCGGCCAGCGCCAGCGCGTCGCCATGGGCCGGGCCATCGTGCGCGATCCTCGGTGTTTCTGTTCGACGAGCCGCTGTCCAATCTCGATGCCAAGCTCCGCGTCCAGATGCGCGCCGAAATCAAGGAACTGCACCAGCGCCTGAAGACCACCACGGTCTATGTCACCCACGACCAGGTCGAGGCCATGACCATGGCTGACCGCATCGTGGTGTTGCATGACGGCATTGTGGAACAAACGGGTGCGCCGCTGGACCTCTACGACCGTCCGGCCAATCTGTTCGTGGCCGGCTTCATCGGTTCGCCGGCGATGAACATGTTCAAGGGTACGATCCGGGGCGGCAAGACCCCCCGTTTCGAAACGGCTGATGGCACCAGGTTACCGCTGGCCACCGCCCCGGCGAACAGCGACGGCAAGTCCGCGACCTACGGCATCAGGCCTGAACATCTGGTGCTCGGTGGGAAGCTCGAGGCGCGCGTTACCGTAATCGAACCCACAGGCGCCGAAACCCAGGTGCTCGCAAGCTCGCCGGGCAGAAGATCGTTGCGGTGTTTCGCGAGCGTATTGCGGCAAAGCCCGGCGAGACGCTTGCCGTTGATCCCGACCTCTCCAAGGTTCATCTTTTCGACGCGGAGTCCGGCCAACGGCTGGACTAGCCGCAAGCTATCCCGGAGGTTCACATGACAGTTCTTGACCGCTTCCGGCTTGATGGCAAGCGCATGTTCATCACCGGCGGCAGCCGTGGTTTTGGCCGGGTCATTGCATTGGCCGCGGCGGAGGCCGGTGCCGACGTGGTCCTCAATGCGCGCGATGCCGAGGCTTTGGAAAAAACGGCCGATGAAGTGCGGGCGCGCGGGCGCAAGGCCTGGACCTTCGCCGCCGACATCGCCGATCCGGCGGTATGCGAGGAAACTTGCCGCAGAGTGCTGGAACTGCCGGGGCAGATCGACATCCTCGTCAACAATGTCGGCGGGCGCAATCTCGATGTGAAGGTGGAGGAGACCGATCTTGCCACATGGCAGAGTTTCATGGACCTCAACCTCACGCACGTGTTCCTGTGCACCAAGATGATCGGTGGCGCCATGCTGCCGCGTGGTGCCGGACGCGTCATCAACATCGCCTCGATCAGCGGTCTTATCGCCAATCGCGGCATTGCCGGGCGGCACTATGAAACAGCCAAGGCCGCCGTCATTCATTTCACCCGGGCCACCGCCGCCGACTGGGCGCCACGTGGCGTCACCGTCAATGCCATCTGCCCCGGCCTGTTCATGACCGAGCCCAACCAGGCGTGGGCCAAGAAGCATCCCGAAGTGATCGAAACCTTCGTCAAGTCGGTGCCCATGGGCCGCACGGGTGAACCCGATGAGATCGGACCGCTCGCCATCTATCTCGCTTCACCGGCCTCAAGCTACGTGACCGGCGCCAGCTTCGTCATCGATGGCGGCTACACCATATGGTGAGCGTCACACTTTGATCTGCTTGTAGGTTCCCATCCACGGCCTGACGCGTTCGAGCGCGGCACTGGCGGCGATGACGCCGAAGTCATCATAGCGCCGTCCGGCGATTTGCAAGCCCACGGGCAGGCCATTGTCAGCAAGACCCGCCGGACACGAGGCGGCGGGATGGCCGTTGAAGTTGATCAGGAAAGTCATGCACCAGCCGATCAGCCGGTTGATCTTCTCGCCATTCACCTCCGCCGGGCCAAGGGTATTGCCGTCCGTGCCATTGTCGACGGCAAGACAGGAGAGTGTCGGCGCAACGAGGAGATCGTATTTGTCGAACACCAGCCGCAGGGCGTCATAGACTTCACTGCGAATGGCCTGGTCGTTGATCCAGTCGGTAGCCGACATCTTTCGGCCGATCTCGTCCCAGTGCCAGAATTCCGGCGGCATGTCGTCGTGGTGATCGCGCAGGATATCGATGCCCTGGCGTTTGAAGTCCTCCAGCACCGCCACCTGTTTCGGCGCGCAGAAACGGCACCACACATCGCTCAATTCCATGTGCGAGCGCTTGATGCCGATATCAACCTCGTCGACGATCGCGCCCGCTTCGCGCAGTGCTTCCACCGCCTTGTCGGTCACCGCGGTCACCCGCTTGTCGACGGGGAAGATGCCGAAGTCGCGGGTGTAGGCGATGCGCTTGCCCTTGATCGAGGCGCGAAGCGCTCCCATGAAATCCACTGTTCCTTCGAGCGCAAAGGGATCGCGGGCGTCGTAACCTTGCAACACCGACATGGCGAGGGCCGAGTCCTCGACGGTGCGGGTGATCGGGCCTTCGAAAATGAACGGCGTGACGGCGCCGAAGGCATCGGGCCGCGAGACCAATGGCACCCGGCCGAAGGAGGCCTTGTAGCCATAGGTGCCGCTCCACGCCGAGGGAATGCGCGTCGAGCCGCCGCCATCGGTACCTTCGCAGAGCGGGAGCAGCCCTGCCGCCACCGCGCCGGCACTGCCGCCGGAGGAGCCGCCGGTGTTCTTGGCGAGATTGAAGGGGTTCTTCGACGGTCCGAACATGTAGTTGTCGCAGGTGCCGCGAAAGCCGAAGATCGGACTGTTGGTCTTGCCGACGATGATGGCCCCTGCCCTCTCCATGCGCTCGGCCCACATGCAGTGGAAATCCGCCGTCCAGTTCTTCAGCGCCCGCACGCCGCCGAAGGTGCAGACCCAGCCCGGCTTGAAATCAAAACAGTCCTTCATGGCGACGGGCACGCCATGAAGCGCACCCAGCTCATCGCCGCGCATCACCGCCGCTTCCGCCTTGCGGGCTTCGTCACGGGCCTGATCGAGATGGAGAATGATCAAGGCATTGATCTTGTGATTGTGCGCCTCGATGCGGGCGATGGCGGCATCCATCACCTCGACCGGCGAAATCTCGCGGCGCCGGATCGGGCGGCCAGCGTGCTGGCGGATTTGGTTTTCGTCAGGTCTTCCAGCGCTGCCATGATTGTGCTCCCGGTTTCTATGTTGGACTTGTTCATCACAGTGCGGATCGTCGCTTCCGACGTCGCCAGCCGGTCATATTCCGGCGGCCGCAGTTCTCCGCCCATGAACACATGGGCGCGGCGGAAGTGCATGCCGCCCGCTTCGAATTCTAGTGCCGCGAAATGAATTTCCTTCGGCTGCGCGGCGGCAACGATGCGCTCGACATTGCGCGCCGTGATGCCGCCGCCGGGCATGATGATGATCCGGTCCCCCGCCCGCTTCACCAGTTCGGCGATCAGCGGCAGGCCTTCGAGCACGCTCGCCTCCTGGCCCGAAGTGAGCACGCGGTCGACTCCAAGATCAATCAGCGTTTCCAGCGCGGCGAACGGATCGGGCGTCATGTCGAAGGCGCGATGGAAGGTGACGGCGAGCGGCCGCGCCAGCGCCATCAGCTCGCGGGTGCGCGCCACGTCGATCAGGCCGTCGGCCGTCAACTGGCCGATCACCACGCCGTCGGCACCCTCGGCCTTGGCCGTCTCGATGTCGGCTGCCATCACCGCGAATTCGTCGTCGCTGAACAGGAAGTCGCCGCCGCGCGCGCCGGATGATGACATGGAGCTTGATGCCGTCCACGCGCCGCGCCGCCCGGATCATGCCCCGGCTCGGCGTGATGCCGCCTTCGATCAGGCTGGCGCAGAGCTCGACCCGCGCAGCGCCCGCGGCCTTCGCGGCCCGCACTCCTGCAACCGAATCGACGCAGATTTCGCAGATCATACGAGACTGACCACTTGACCCTCGTGGATCGACCGGTCCGCCGCCATGACGATCTTGAGGCTCTTCACGGCATCATCCATGTGATCGGTGAGATCGAGATTTTCACGGATCGCCTTCAGCAGGTAGCGCTGCTCGCGCTCGCAAAGATCGTCGTGGCCCGGCTCGTCGCTGACGTCGATGCGCTGGTCGGGCGTTTTCATGTCGGCGTGGTGCCAGAGGATCTGGTTGGTCTTGGTGTGGGCGTTGATGTCGTCGGACTTCACGCCGCCTGCGGTTTCCGCCATGACGATGGAGACCGAGCCCTTGGGGCCGACCACGTCCTTCACGAAAAACGCCGTCTCGCTCATCATCGGTCCCCAGCCGGCCTCGTACCAGCCGACCGAACCATCGTCGAACATCACCTGCAGCATGCCGTAGTTCTGTTGCGTCACCTCGTTGCTGAGCCGCGCGCCGATGGCGTGAACCTTGATCGGCTTGGCCTTGGTCATCTGGCACATGACATCGACATAGTGCACGCCGCAATCGACGATCGGCGGGAAGGAATTGAGCAGGCGCTTGTGCCACTCCCAGGTCTCGCCGTTGGATTGCTGGTTGAGATTCATGCGGAACACCAGCGGCGTTCCGAGCTGCTGGGCGATCTCGATGAACTTGATCCATGAGGGATGCTGGCGGAGAATATAGCCGACCACCAGCTTCTTGCCGGTCCTGTGGGCCGTCGCCACCGCCTTCTCGGCGTTCTCGATGGTATCGGCCAGCGGCTTTTCGACGAACACATGGGCGCCCGCCTCCATGGCCTTGATGGCGAACTGGGCGTGGGTGTCAGGCAGCGTGTTGATCGACACGACATCGGGCTTGGTTTCGGCCAGCGCCTTGTCGAAGTTGTCGAATTTTTTCGCACCCTTCAGCGCCTCCGGCAATTCGCGCTTGGCGATGCGGCGCTCGCACACGCCCACCACTTCAAAATCCGGAATGCGGGTGTAGGCCAGCGCGTGGCTCATGCCCATATTGCCGAGGCCGACCACCAGAACCTTGAGCTTCGCTGCCATGTCTCTCTCCTATCCGATGTGAACGACGTTGCCGGTGCGCGCCGATTCTTCCGCCGCGATGGTTGCTTCCAGCGCCGCCGCCGCGTCTTCGGGCCTGCCGATCTCCGGCGTCTTTCCCTTCAGCGCGCAATTGGCGAAGTAGTCGAACTCGGCTCGGAGCGCCCCGCCGCGCACGCCATCGAACATCGGCCAATAGGTGGTGTCCGGGCTGTGCAGGCGCGCACCATCGACGATGCCGAGATTGGGGAAGGTGTCCTGCACGTGGATGATGCCCTCGGTGCCGATGATCGACATGCGCTCATCGATGTCGAAGGGCGTCTTCTCCGGCATGCACCACACGGTTTCCAGCGTCGCCGTGGCGCCGCCCTTGAAGCGGTACATGGTCTGGCCGATGTCGGGATGCTTGAGGCCGCGCACGCTCACGGTTTGCGCATAGGCGCTCGCAACCCGGTCGCCGGTGAACCACAGCATCAGGTCGGTATCGTGAATGGCATCGCCGACGATGGGGCCGATTTTTTCAAGAATGGTGGGCGTCCAGGCGGCGGGAATATTGCGGCGCGATTGCAGCGCCACGATCTTGCCGATGCGGCCTTCGTCAATCGCCTGCTTGGCCATGCGGTAGCGCGGGTTGAAGCGGCAGATGTGGCCGATCTGCAGGATGCCCTTGGCCTTCTTCGCAGCGGCGATGATCGTGTTGCAGTCGGCGACCGTGGACGCCATGGGCTTTTCAAGGAACACGTGCTTGCCAGCTTGCAGCGCCTCAACGGCGGGCGCCGTGTGCTGGTCCCACATGGTGACGATCGACACGGCGTCGATGTCCTTGTCGGCCAGCATGTCGCGGTAGTCGGTGTAGGTTTTCTTGACGCTGAACTTCTTCGCCTGTTCGGCGAGGCGATCCGGGCGGCGGGTGCACAGGGCGGCAAGTTCCATGTTGGGAATGCCGGCGATGGTTTCGCAGTGGATTTCGCCGAACCAGCCGAGGCCGATGACACCGATGCGAAGCCTGTCCATGGCGCCCTCCTAAATATCCTGAATGGTCAGTTCGCGGGTCATCACGATGTTGCCCGCCGTCAGGCCGCAATCGACGACCAGCGACGTGCCGGTGATGGCGTTGGCGGCATCGGAGGCGAGGAAGGCGACGGCGCGCGCCACGTCGATGGGCTCGACGATGCGGCCCAGCGGATACCATTTGCGCAGGCGCTCCAGCGTCGTCGCATCGGCGCCGGCCTTGCGTTCCCACAGCGGCGTTCGCACTGTGCCAGGCAACACGATGTTGGCGCGAATATTGTAGCGCCCCATTTCCATGGCGAGCGAACGTGTCAGCGAAATAAGCCCGGCTTTGGCCGCGCTGTAGGCCGGATCGCCAAAGCCCGATGATGCCGTTGACCGAGCCGATGGCGACAATCGAGCCGCCGCCTTTCGCTTTCATCGCCGGGATCACCGCATGGGCGCAATAATACGCGCCATTGAGATTGCCGTTGATGATCGTAGGCCCAGGCTTCGGGGTCGGTCTTGGCGAAGGTCGGGTGTTCGGAAAAGCCAGCGTTGTTGACCAGCACGTCGATGGGGCCGAGTTTCTCGAAGGCGGCCTTGACCTGTCGCGTGTCGCCAATGTCGGCAACGGCATGGGTGACGGTTGCACCACCGGCCTTCAGCTCGGCGGCGAAATCGGCAACGGCTGGCACTCTTGTCGATGGCGGCGATGACAGCACCTTCCGCCGCAAAATGGCGGCACAGGCTCTGGCCGATGCCGCCCGCCGCACCGGTGATGGCCACGACCTTGCCCTTGAACATCATCGCCTGTTCCCCAGAAGCTTCATGGCATCGGCAATCCATGCGAGGTTGGCCTTGCGCAGATGGCCCCAGTTGTAGAAGGCGAGACCGCTGACGCCGCCTTCAGCCAGTGCAGCAACAGCAGCGAGGAAATCGCTCTTGCTGGAAAGGTCGGGCCACGCCGGCCGCATGATGCCGCGCAACGTGCCCTTGCCGCCAAGCCGCCGCTTGACGTCGAAAAGGTCGGCCTTCACGCGTGCCGCACTGGGCTCATAGAAACAGGCTTCGATGCAGCCAGCCGCATCAGCGAGGGCGGCAAGATCGCTGCCCTCGTACCACGCGCCGCCGGTGGGCCGCGCCACGGAAGGGATCACCGCCACCGTGGCGTCCTTGCGCACCTCAGAACGGATTTCGGCGACAAGCGAGGTAACCACCGTGCAGCGCCAGTCGAGGAACGCCTTCAACGCGCCATCGGTCCGCGTGTCGGCGAGCCAGAAGGCTTCCGCCATGTCGGCGGGAAAATCGATATCGCTGGCGAGATAGTCCGAGATGTCTTTCGCCACGCGCGCCTTCAAGGATTTGGCGTCGATGCCGGCGGCGGTTGCGCCGTTCACGCAGTGATCGCAGAAACACAGGCCCAGCAGATTGTCGAGCCAGCGGTTCGGCTGGTTCAGCGCGAACTCATGGTGGAAGCCATGGGCATAGGGCGCGAAGCCGGGCGACTCCATGGAAATGCCGGAGACCGGATAACTTTGCGTGACGTCGCGAGCAAGGCCCAGGGCATAGGCGCGGGCATCGGGGTGCGACGGGCACAGGCTGTAGATATAGCGGTCGCCAAACGCGTTGGCGACCGTTGCTTCCGGATGCCTCGTGCCGAGCAGCGTGTTGTGCAGCAGCACCAGCCATACATTGGTTTCGACGCCCTTGGTGTCACACAATTCGCGCAGCACATCGCGGCTGGCCAGTAGCGAATTGGCGACCGGCTTGATTGTGCCATAGCGCGCCGCCGTGGTCTTGAAATAGGCGGTGCCGTCTTCCGGGAAATAGACTTTGCCGGTCTTGCCATGGGGCCGGAGAAATTTTCCGGCGTGGTAGCTGCCAGCCAATGTCACGGTATTGAGGCCAAGGTCCCTGAACTCGGCTACGGCCTCGGGCACGCCGGCCTCGGCCAGGTCCCAGGCATAGGTGTAGATGGCGCGGTAGGAGATCATGCTTTCTTCCCGAACCAATCGTCGTTCAGATACTGCATGTACTCGAAGATGGTGTTGTACTTGCGGATGAAGACGACGCGCACGAAACCGCCGACGTCAAAGGGCGGAATGATGATCTCCTGGCCTTCGATCATCTTGTCGACACTCTCCACCCGGAACGCGACATGCGGATTGCTCTTGATGGCTTCGGGCACCGTGCTGTCGGGTTCATAACGCAGGAACTCGATGTGTTCGGGATGATTGCGGGGACTTGTCACCCAAACCCGGCTTTGCTCGACCCAATCCTCGTTGGGCTGCTTGACGGTCGTGGTGATCCCAACGTGGTCGAATACAAGCATGGCAGCCTCCGGCTAATGCAGGAAGCGGGAGGCAGCAACAACCGCCTCCCGCTCACGGGGGTCAAATACGCTTGGCAATCTCTTCGACGTTGACCGCCTTGTAGGCATCGGAGAACGCGAAGCCATCTGAGTCCGCCTTGATTTTGGCGGCATCGAAGTCGTTGGCGGCATCGATGTAGTCGTTCTTCACCACGTCCGCGACCTTGAAGTCGCCGGTGATCTGGCCGATTTCGCGGCCGACGTCGAAGAACATCTGCCAGCTTTCGGGCAGGTGATAGCCCCACTTCTTGCGCTCATCCATGCGGCCGGCGAACACGGCGGCCAAGCTGCATCATCGAATTCGACGGCAACATCCGGCGTCATCTGCGAGGCGAGCCCCGGGAACTGTTCCATAACGATCTGGGTCGCCGCCCGCGGATTGATCTTGCCGAACTCAAGGCCGGCAGCCCAGCCCTGGAAGTAGCGCTCATACATGTCCTTCTTGCTGGCATCCTCGAAGTCCGCCTTGCGGATGATGAAGCTGTTGGCAGGAAGCTTGGAGAAATCGCGGCCGAGGAAATAGTCGAAGTCGAGACCCTGGCCCTTCCATTGGGCGCGCAGGCCTTCCCAGGAGAGCGCGGCATCGCCCTGGCCCGACATCAGTGCGGTGCCCCAGGTGGGCCAGCCGGCATCGACATATTTCACTTTGGTGATATCGACGCCCGCCGCCTTCAGCATCGGATCGCAGATCGACTGCCAGCCGGCGGAACCCAGCACCACGGTCTTGCCTTCGAGGTCCTTGAGGCTTCCCGGCTTCTGGCCCTTGCGGAATGCGAATGAGAACACATCGGCGCCACCCATGTGGAACACCGAGACGATCGGAATGCCCTTGCGCGAGGCCCAGCGAAAACACGCCGGGCGACGGAAATCCGACATCGGCCTGATTCTGGTCGACGAGCTTCACGGTCGCCGTGGCATCCGACGGGCCGGGCTCAAGGGTTGTTTCAATGTCGCCGAAATAGCCGAACTTCTTGGCCACCCAATAGGGATAGTCGTCGAGCACTTCGACGGTGCCGCGTGGGCTGACCCAACGCACAGTTTCGGCCGCATGGGCGGCGCGAATCCCTGCGAAGCTTCCGAGCGTCGTGGCCGATACACCGGCGGCCGTCAGCGTCAGGAACCGGCGGCGTCCAATCATTGAAGATCCAATCATAGATACGTCCTCCTCCGTTGCGTTGTTCGTGGTCCGGGGTTGTTCGAGTGTCGTGTTCCCGGTCAGGCTTCCCAACTGGCCCACTTCTTTCCGAGCCAGAAGAAAAAGATGTAGATCGAGATGCCGAGCATCGCGAGGATCAGGATGATCGCGAAGAACTGCGGCATGCGAATAAGCGCAGAGTAGTAAGTCAGGCGGTTGCCGAGGCCCTCGGCACCGCCTACCATTTCGGCGCCAATGGTTGTCAGAAGGCCAAAGATCGAGCCAACCATCAGCCCGACAATGATCATCGGCATGGCCATGGGAATGCGGATCTTGGTGAAGATCTGGAAAGTGCTGGCGCCGAACGAACGGGCAAGTGCGATCTTGGCGAGATCGACACGCCTGAAACCGGTTGCGGAATTGATCATCACCATGGGGCCTGAAGCCAGCGCCACGGCAATGATGCGCGGTTCGCTGCCGAAGCCGAAACGCAGGATCGAGCAGCGGCACCAGCGCCAGCATCGGCGTTGTGACCAGCAGCAGAATGTAGGGCGTCACCACCTTCTCGACGAAGGGAAACTGGGTGATGACAGCGGCAAGCAGGAATCCGATGGAGCCGCCGATTGAAAAGCCGATCAACAGTTCCTTGATGGTCACCAGAAGATGCGGCCAGAAATTCGGAAACTCAGTCACCAGTGCTGCGGCGATCAGGCTTGGCCGCGGCAGAACATATTGCGGCACCTTGAAGATGTAGAGCAGCAATTCGGTGCCGCCGATGATGACGACGGCCACCAATGCGATCACCAGGATTTCAAGCTTGGTGCGGTGTTCACCGAGGCTGAACGATGCACCCGACAACCCGACATTACCACCGCCCGAGGGCTTCTTGTTGAAGTCCGGAATCTTGTCGCCGAGCGCTTTGTCCACGTCCAGCTCTCCGGTTTCTAGGTGATCGCCACGGCGCCACGGCCATGTTCGATGCGCGACTTGATGTGCAACACACGTTCGATGAAGTCAGGTTTCGTCTGGATATCCACGCTGCGCGGCCGCGGAATGTCGACATCATAAATTTCAGCGATGCGCCCGGGCCTGGCCGACATCACCGCCACACGATCGGCAAGGAAGATGGCCTCGGTGATGGAGTGGGTGACGAAGGCAATGGTCTTGCGGGTTTCCATCCAGATTTCCTGGATGAGCAAATTCATTTCATCGCGGGTGAAAGCGTCGAGCGCGCCGAATGGTTCGTCCATCGAGCAAGCACCGAAGGATCGACCGAGAGGCTTCGGACGATCGAGGCGCGCTGCTGCATGCCGCCCGAAAGTTCGCGCGGCATCTTGCTTTCGAAACCGGCAAGGCCCACGCGCTCCAGCAGCTTTCTTGATGCGCGGCGTATCGGGCGGCTTGCGCTTCAGTTCGAATGGCAGTTCGATGTTTTTCAGAAGATTGCGCCATGGCAGCAGATTGGCATCCTGGAAGATCATGGCGATGGCGGGATTAGGCTTGGTGATTGCTTCATTGCCCAGGGTGATCGTGCCGCTGCGTCAGGTCATGGAGGCCCGCCATCGACCACAGCAGCGTGGTCTTGCCGCAGCCGGAGGGACCGAGGATGCACAGGAATTCACCTTCGCGGACATCGAGCGACACATCGTCGAGAGCATGCACCGAGCCGGTCTGGGTCTTGTAGAATTTGGTGGCGTCGCGGATCGCCATCTTGACCGCGGCAGGACTGGCAGCGGAACTCGCGGACTTTGAAGCAACTTGCGGTCATCGGCACTTTCCACCTTCAACGAGATTGGCCCGCGCCATTCGGCCTGTCCAATTCTGAAATGATGTTACAAAATTTCGTGACTTCGCAATAGGCATCATCCGCTTACGCAGGTGCCGGAGATCACCCATGCGCTGGCAGAATGCATATGAAATCAGCGGATATTGGACAATTCGCTATTGCACGCTGCAAATTGGGCATGCTGATTGCTGAAGACGGTTCCAGTTGCCTGGCCTTCAAAAGCGTGTAATTTATTTTCATGGCGCGACAATGACGCAGGCGCTGGCGCAAGGTGGTACTCACGTGAACGACAGAATCCACGGCCAGACCAGCGGCACGGCGCTCGAAGAAAGCCGCCGCCATCGACATCGTCTCGCGTTTGCAGCGCATCGACCAAAGCCTGTCGCCGGCCGAGCGCCGCGTCGCGGAAATCGTCACTGCTGACTACGAAGCCGCGACGCGCATGACTATCGCCGAACTGGCGGCAGCGCGCCGATGTCAGCCAACCGACCGTTACGCGTTTTTGCCGGTCGGTCGGGCTGTGCGTCGTTCTCCGAATTCAAGATCAGCCTCGCCACCACCCTGACAGTCGCCGCCGCCTATTTGAAATCGGATCGGGTCTTCGACGACGACGCGGGCCATCTGGCGCGAACCATCATGACGCATGCCGCCGCCGCAGTGCGCGACTGTCTCGACCAGATCGATACAGCGGTCGTCGGACGCGCCATCAACGCGCTGGCGGCCAGCCGGAGGATCGACATCTACGGTCAGGGTGGCGGCTCCGCCGCCATGGTTGAAGACGCCAAACTCCGGTTGTTCCGCCTCGGCATTCCGGTTTCGGCCTATATCGACGGCCACCAGCAGCGCATGTCGGCGGCGACGTTGCAGCCGGGCGACGGCGTGTTGGCGATTTCCAACAGCGGGCGTTCGAAACCGGTGGTGGAGGCGGTAGAGATCGCCCGGTCATTCGGCGCCACTACGGTTGCCATTACGAGGCCGGAAACGCCACTCGCCGAGACTGCCGACATCGTCATTGCCGTGAGCATTGCCGAGGATGCCAACATCCTTCTGCCCACGCCATCACGCTATGCCCATCTTGCGGTTATCGACACGCTGGCCGCCGGCATTGCCATGAAACTCGATGGCCGGGCCCGCGAGGCCCTGCGCCGGGTGCGCTACACGGTGGCGCGGATCGGCATCGCCATTCCGGCGCCGGAAACCGATCCCGCGCCGCTGATGAAACTGCAACAGCCGGAAGAGTGAAGCCATGGCAGGGAGCAGCGCACACCGAGACCGCGCGGCAGTGGCTTGCCAAACTTGAAGATGCGCATGCGGCGTGAGAGATGCCGCCTCCGCTGCATCGCTGTTCGGGCAAGAATGCTACTGGCGCGATCTGGTCAGCTTCACCTGGAACATCCGCACGCTGGAAGGCCGCGATGCCATCGCCGAGATGCTGGCAGCGGTAGTGGACAGGTGAAGCCAAGTAACTTCGCCATCACGGGGACCGCCGAAAGAAAGGCATTGTGATCGAGGCCTGGTTTACGTTCGAAACCGCAGTGGCGCGTGGCACCGGCCACCTCCGCCTCAAGGATGGCCTGGGCTTCACGCTTCTCACCACCATGGACGAACTCAAGGGCTTCGAGGAGCGCAAGGGCCGGACGCGCGAACAGGGCATCGCCCATGGCGCGGCGCCTAACCGCGTGACATGGAGCGAGCAACGAGCCCTCGACGAGCAAGAACTTGGCTTCGCGCGGCAACCCTATTGCGTAATCATCGGCGGCGGCCAGGGTGGCATCGCGCTTGGTGCCCGGTTGAAACGGCTGGGCGTTCCCACCATCATTCTCGAAAAGAATGCGCAGGGCCGGGGATTCGTGGCGCAATCGCTACCGCTCGCTCGTGCTGCACGATCCGGTCTGGTACGATCACCTGCCCTATATTCCGTTCCCGGAGCATTGGCCGGTGTTCACGCCCAAGGACAAGATGGGCGACTGGCTTGAAATGTATACGAAGGTCATGGAGCTCAATTATTGGGCGTCTTCGGAGTGCGTGACGGCAGACTACGACCCCGATGCCAAGCTGTGGACAGTAGATGTGCGCCGCAACGGAGAAGTTCATACATTGAGGCCCAGGCAACTGGTGTTCGCGACCGGTTCCTATGGTCCGCCACGCGAGATCGCCCTTCCGGGTGCGGAAGATTTCGCCGGCGTTCAATACCATTCGAGCCGCCATGTGACGGCAGCCCCATTTCGCGGCAAGCGCTGCATTGTGGTGGGGGCCAACAGTTCAGCCCACGACATTTGCGCCGACCTTTGGGAGCATGGCGCCGACGTCACCATGATCCAGCGCACGCCGACCACCGTGGTCCGCTCCGAAACACTCATGGATGTGGCATTTTCGCGGCCTCTATTCGGAAGACGCAGTCGCCAACGGCATCTCCACTGCGAAGGCCGATTTGATATTTGCTTCCGTGCCATTCCGCTTGTTGCCGAACGCGCCAGCGGCCGCTCTATGAGGAGATGGCCAGGCGCGATCACGACCTGATTTCGCGCCTCAACGCGGCAGGATTCCGGACCGACTTTGGCGACGACGGTTCTGGTCTGTTGATGAAGGCATTGCGTACGGGATCGGGTTATTACATCGATGTCGGCTGTTCGGAACTTATCGCCAGCGGCCAGGTGAAGGTTCGCAGCGGCGTGGAAATCGAACGCGTCGCAAGAACATCTGTGGTGCTGACCGACGGCAGCGAACTGCCCGCCGATGTCATCATCCAGGCCACCGGCTATTTGCCGATGAACGAATGGGTGGCGCACATCGTTTCGCGCGATGTCGCCGACCACGATCGGCCCCAATTGGGGTTACGGCTCGGGAACGCGGGGCGACCCTGGCCCATGGCAAGGCGAACTCCGCAACATGTGGAAACCGCTGAAACAGGACGCCCTGTGGTTTCATGGCGGCAATCTGCACCTGTCGCGGCACTATTCGCAGTTTCTGGCCCTGCAGCTCAAGGCCCGCATGGAGAGTTTAGCCATATCTGTCTACTGACCGGGGCCACCAACGGTACTTGAGGTGCAGGCGCATGCAGGCGGGCTTGAATTGCGATAGTGCCGTAGCGGGTGATTTGGCCTATAGAAAGTTTCCATGGACGGCATCATTTTCGTCATGGGGTTCGTTGTCCTTGCCGCCGTCGCATTATTTGTGTGGATTTTCTTGCGCCAGAAAAAAACCCCCGACCGTTCAATACAGCCCGTGAGCGAAGGGCGGCGGGATTTTGCAGTCACTGCCGGCTTCATGGGGCGGGTAGCTATCGCTTATGTCGCCATTCTGATCGCCCTCGCCGGGGCTGGCATGCTGGGCTATCAGGCGGTCGCGCGGTTCGAAAGTGGCATTTGGCCGGCCATATCGGTCGCCGATGCGGGACGCGCGGTTTTCGGCGCAGGCTGGCCTGCGGCCAGCGCCATCGCTGTGGCGCTGGCGTGGTTGCCTTTCGGCGCCGTGCTTCTCGTCGCGGCCCTTGGCTGTCTGTTCTTCGTGTTCCGCAACGACGACTGAGGCTACCAGCCAGTTTCTTTTTGATAGACGCCTATCAGGAATTGACATTTTGTGGCCAATGCCTAGTCATTCCCCATGGCGAGAGCAACCATCGAAGACGTGGCGCGGACAGCGGGTGTCAGCGTTGCAACCGTTGACCGGGTATTGAACGGCCGGGCCGCCGTAAGGACCGTCACGCTCAAACGCGTGGAATCGGCAGTGCGCACGCTGAACTACAAACCGGACCGCCTGGCTGCCCGGCTGGCGCGCGGCAAGGAATATCGCTTCTGCTTCGTGCTTCCAGAAGGCAGCAATGCCTTCATGGCCCAACTCGGCGAACAGGTGCGCGCCGAGGGCGACAGGCTTGCCGGCGATAAAGTGGCGATTGATCTGCGCCTCACCGACGTATTCGAACCCGCTGCATTGGCGGACACACTGGACCGCATCGGCGATGTTTATGATGGAGTCGCGGTGGTGGCGCTCGATCATCCGCGGGTGCGCGAGGCAATCAACGGGTTGGCCGAGCGCGGAGTGACAGTTGTCACGCTGGTGTCGGACGTACCTGCTTCGAAGCGCACCCACTATGTGGGCATCGACAATGCAGCGGCAGGGCGCACGGCAGCAACGCTGATGGGGCGCTATCTCACGGGCCGCAAGGGCAAGGTCGGACTGATCGCCGGTTCGCTATCGCTCCGCGACCATATCGAGCGGCAGTTCGGTTTCGAGCAGGTCATGCTTCACGACTACCCGGCGCTCTCGGTTCTGCCGGTTCGCGAAGCCCATGATAACTGGCAACGTGTCGAAGTCGCAGCGGCGCAGCTTCTGGCTGAAAACCGCGACCTCATCGGTCTCTACAATGTTGGTGCGGGCGCGCGGGGCATTGTCGCGGCGCTGGAGAAGGCAGGCCGTCAGAAAGATGTGGTGTTCATTGCCCATGAACTGACCGAAGACACGCGCCGGGCCCTGGTTGACGGCACCGTTGATGTTTTGATCAATCAGGACGCGGGTCACGAAATCCGCAGCGCCATCCGCGTGCTGATGGCCAGTGCCGACAAGTCTCCCATCGTCGAGGCTATGGAGCGCATTCGCATCGACATCTTTATCCGTGACAACATTCCGTAAGGTAGTTCCCATGTATCTCGGGCTTGATTTCGGCACATCATCGGTCAAGGGCGTTCTGATCGACGCGAAACAGAAGATCATCGCCACGGCAAGTGCCGGGCTCACTGTTTCGCGGCCGCAATCCGGCTGGTCGGAGCAGAACCCCGAACATTGGTGGAAGGCTTGCAACACGGTGGTGAAGGCGCTTGGCAGGGCGAAGCCCAAGGCTATTGCCGCCGTCGAAGGTATCGGCCTTTCCGGCCAGCAGCATGGTGCCACGTTGCTCGACAAGGCACGGCAAGGTGCTGCGCCCGTGCATACTGTGGAACGATGCGCGGTCGTTTCAGGAATGCGCGGAGATCGAGGCACGCGAGCCCCGGGCCCGCGCCATCGCCGGAAACATTCCGTTGGCCGGCTACACCGCTCCAAAGCTGGTGTGGGTGAAGAAGCACGAGCCCAAGGTGTTCGACAAAGTGGCCAAGGTGCTTCTACCCAAAGACTACATCCGCTATCGCATGACTGGCGACTATGCTTCCGATATGTCCGACTCGTCGGGCACCTTCTGGCTCGATGTCGCCAAACGTTCCTGGTCGGACACGCTGCTCGCCGCCACCGATATGCGCCGCGACCAGATGCCTGCGCTGTTTGAAGGAACCGAAGCCACCGGCCGCCTCACGGCCACTGTGGCAAAGGCCTGGGGCATGCCCAAACGGCCGGTCGTTGCCGGTGGCGGCGGTGACAATGCGGCTGCGGCATGCGGCATCGGCGCTGTCAACGACAATGACGCACTCGTCTCCATTGGCACGTCCGGCGTCATGTTCGTTTCCAACGACGCCTTCCGGCCCAATGCCGACAAGGCCGTTCATGCTTTCTGCCATGCGGTGCCGGGCACCTGGCATCAGATGGGTGTCATCCTCTCCGCCGCCGCCAGTCTCGAATGGCTGTCGGGGGTTCTGGCAACACCGGCTGCGAAACTCACGGGCGCCCTTGGCACCAAGCTCACGGGGCCCTCGCCCGCGCTGTTCCTGCCCTACCTGTCGGGTGAGCGCACGCCGGTGGGGGACGCGCAGATACGCGGCATGATGATGGGCATTGGTCATGAGACGGACCGCAAGATCATGACCCATGCGGTGCTTGATGCGGTGGCGTTTGCGTTCCGTGACAGCCTGGAAATGCTGAAGCAGGCGGGCACCAGGGTCGATCGCGTCAAAGCCGTGGGCGGCGGATCCAATTCCGAACTGTGGCTCAAGATCATTGCGACAGCACTTGGCGTTCCCGTCGATCTTCCTGCTTCCGGCGAAGTCGGCGGTGCTTTCGGTGCGGCACGCCTCGGCCTCATCGCCGCAACGGGTGCGGACTTCCGCAAGGTCCTTACCGCCCCCAAAGTCTCCCGCACCATCAAGCCCGAAGACAAGGCGCGCGCCGCTTACGAGAAGCAGTATGCGCGCTATGTGAAACTCTATCCCGCCATCAAGGAGATTTGATTGTCATGAGCCAATTCTATTCCCGCAAGGACCCGGTCAAGTACGAGGGTCCCTCGTCCACCAGCGACCTCGCTTTCCGCTGGTACAATCCCGGCCAGAAGGTTCTCGGCAAGTCGATGCGCGAACACATGCGCTTTGCAGTTGCTTACTGGCACACGCTTTGCTGGCCGGGCGGCGACCCGTTTGGTGGCGACACCTTCATGCGCCCCTGGCACCATGATGGTGACGCGTTACGCGCCGCCCGCACCAAGGCCGACCTGATGTTCGAAACGCTTGGCCTTCTGGACGTCGACTACTTCTGCTTCCACGATCTTGATATCGCACCCGAAGGCAAGTCGTTGAAGGAGTTCAACGCCAACGTCACGGCCATCGCCAATATCTTTGAGAAGAAGATGGCCACCACCGGCAAGAAGCTGCTGTGGGGCACCGCCAATATGTTCACCAACCGCCGCTTCATGGCCGGTGCGGCCACCAATCCGGACCCTGATGTGTTCGCCTATTGCGCCGCACAGGTGAAGCACTGCATGGATGTGACGCACGGCCTTGGCGGCGAGAACTATGTGATGTGGGGTGGGCGCGAAGGTTATGAAACGCTGCTCAATACCAACATCGGACACGAACTCGAACAGGCCAAGCGCTTCCTCGCCATGGTCGTCGAATACAAGCACAAGATTGGCTTCAAAGGACCGATCCTGCTTGAGCCAAAACCGCAGGAACCGACCAAGCATCAATATGATTATGATGTCGCCACTTGCTACGCAACGATCGCCTCGCTCGGCCTGCAGAACGACGTGAAACTCAACATCGAACAGAACCACGCGATCCTCGCCGGTCATACATTCGAACATGAGATTGCGTTGGCTTCGGCGCTCGGTGTGTTCGGATCCATCGACATCAATCGCGGCGATTACCAGTCGGGCTGGGACACCGACCAGTTCGCCACCAACATTCCGGAAATGGCGCTGGCCTTCCTGGAAATCCTCAAAGCCGGTGGCTTCACCACGGGCGGGCTCAATTTCGATGCCAAAATCAGGCGCCAGTCTATTGATCCCGACGATCTGCTGCACGCCCATGTTGGATCCATGGATGCCTGCGCGCGCGGCCTCGTGATGGCCGCCAAGATCATCGAGGACGGCAAGCTCGGCGGCATCGTCGGCGAACGCTATGGCAAGTGGAATGACCCGCAGAACCAGGCGATGCTCAAGGGCAAGCAAACACTCGACTCAATTGCAGCCCGCGTGCTTTCATCGGGTCTTGAACCACAGCCCAAGTCGGGCCGCCAGGAACGGCTGGAAAACCTCATCAATTCGTACCTCTAGGGAGCAGCCACATGGCAACCAACATCAAGGGTCCAGCGATCTTCCTGGCGCAGTTCGCGGGCGATACAGCACCCTTCAATTCCTGGGATTCAATCACCAAGTGGGCCGCGTCGCTCGGCTACAAGGGCGTGCAGCTCCAGACGTGGGACGGCCGCTTCATCGATCTCAACAAGGCCGCCGAGTCCAAGACCTACTGCGACGAACTCTAGGGCGTCGCCAAGGCAAATGGCGTCGAGATAACCGAACTCGCGAGCCACTTGACCGGCCATATGGTGGCGGTCAATCCGGTCTATGATGAGGCCTTCGACGGTTTCGGGCCGCCACAGCTCAAGGGCAAGCCGAAGGAACGGGCAGCCTGGGCAGCGGAGCAGTTGAAGCTCGTTGCAAAGGCTTCAAAAAATCTCGGCCTCAAGGCCAGCGCGACATTTTCCGGCGCACTCGCATGGCCCTACGTCTATCCCTATCCGCAGCGCCCTGCCGGACTTGTCGAAATGGCTTTCGAGGAACTGGCCAAACGTTGGAAGCCCATTCTCGATACCTACGACGAATGCGGTGTCGACGTCGGCTACGAAATCCATCCTGGCGAGGACCTCTTTGATGGCGCGAGCTTCGAATTGTTCCTTGAGGCCGTCGGCAATCACGCGCGTTGCAAGATCAACTATGATCCATCGCACTTTATCCTGCAGCATCTCGACTACCTGGAATTCATCGACATCTACCACGAGCGCATCTGCGCTTTCCATGTGAAGGATGCCGAATTCAATCCGATCGGGCCGTCAAGGCGTCTATTCCGGCTATCAGAGCTGGGTGAATCGCGCCGGCCGCTTCCGGTCACTGGGTGACGGGCAGGTGGATTTCGCGGCAATTTTCTCGAAACTTGCCCAATACAATTACAATTCCTGGGCGGTCCTTGAATGGGAGTGCTGTCTCAAGCATCCCGAGCAGGGAGCTGCGGAGGGCGCGCCATTCATTGCGAACCACATCATTCAGGTGACCGAAAGGACGTTTGACGACTACGTCGCCGGTCAGGCGGACAAGGCCCAAATCAAACGGCTCTTGGGTCTCTGAGAGGAGGATAACATGGTATCAGGACGCAGTGACGCCAACACCGGGCGCATCCGGCTCGGCATGGTGGGCGGCGGGCAAGGGGCTTTCATCGGTGCCGTGCATCGCCTCGCGGCGCGCATGGATGACCAGTATGAATTCGTGGCGGGTGCTCTCTCCGCCGATCCTGCCAAGGCCAAGGCCTCAGGCGCAGAGCTGGGACTTTCTCCCGATCGCATCTATGGCAGCTTCGCCGAAATGGCGGCGGCGGAATCAAAGCGCAAGGACGGAATCGAGGCTGTCGCCATCGTCACGCCGAACCATGTGCATTTCCCGGCGGCCAAGGCCTTCATCGAAGCCGGCATTCATGTGATTTGCGACAAGCCGGTAACGCTCACGCTCAAGGAAGCGGTGGCGCTCGAAAAACTTCTCGCCAAGCGCCGGGATGTGATCTTCGCGCTCACCCACAACTATTCGGGCTATCCGATGATCCGCCATATGAAGGCCATGGTGGCAGCGGGCGAGCTTGGCGACATCCGCCTGGTGCAGGGCGAATATCCGCAGGACTGGCTGACCACGGCGCTCGAAAAAACCGGCCAGAAGCAGGCGGGCTGGCGCACCGATCCCGAAGCGTTCCGGGGCTGGCGGTTGCGTCGGCGATATCGGCACCCACACCTATCAGTTGATGTGCAATGTCTCTGGTCTTTCGCTTGCCGAACTCTCCGCCGATCTCACGTCCTTCGTGAAGGGCCGGGTTCTCGACGACAACGTGCATGTGATGTTGCGCTTCAAGGGTGGCGCCAAGGGGCTGATCTGGGCCAGCCAGGTGGCACCCGGCAATGAGAACGGCCTTAAAGTTCGCGTCTACGGCACCAAGGGCGGACTTGAGTGGACACAAGCCGACCCCAACTATCTCTGGTACACGCCGTTCGGCGAAGCAAAGCGGCTGATCACCCGGGGAGGTGCTGGATCAGGTCCGGAAGCCGGACGTGTGACCCGTGTGCCTCCCGGACATCCCGAAGGCTATCTCGAAGGCTTCGCCAATATCTACACGGAAGTGGCGCGCGCCATCAAAGCCAGGCGGGCGGGCAAGAAGGTGGAGAAGGATGTGGCTTTCCCCGGCATCGCCGATGGTGTGGCGGGCATGGCGTTCATCGAAGCCTGCGTGAAGTCATCGGCAAAGAATGGCCGGTGGATGAAGGTGTAGGCGTCTCCCCGCCAGCGAGGGTTATGGTGCTTTTTGTATCCGCCGCCTGACGCGGCGGATTGCCCACCATACGGCGAGCAGGATGAGCGGTATGGAAACCCAGCCCGCAAGTTTGGCATCGAAGCCGAGTTTTTCGCCAAGTCCCACTAACAGCTTCTCGACGATGCCGATCAGGTAATAGCTGATCGCCACCACCGAGAGGCCTTCAACGGTTTCCTGCAGCCGCAGCTGCTGGCCGGCGCGGGCTTCCATGGAGCGCAGCAGCAGCTGGTTCTGGCCTTCAAGGGCAATGTCGACTCTGGTGCGCAGCAGGTTCGAGGCGCGCTCGGTGCGAGCGGCAAGGCCTGCCAGCCGCTCGGCCACGGCGGTACAGGTGGTCATGGCCGGCGAAAACCGGCGTTCGAGGAATACACCGAGCCGCTGGTGGCTCAGGACCCGCTCCTCGCCCAGTTCGGCAATGCGCTTGGTCGACCAGTGCGGCATAGGCGCGGGCCGCCGCAAAGCGGAAGCTCGAGCGGTTGGACAGATGCTCGACGTCGCGGGCAATGGCGCTGAGCTTGGAGAGGAGGAAGGCATCTTCCTCGGCACCGCGGGTGTCGGCCATGCCGTCGATCACCCGCGCCAGCGCCTCCTCGGGTTCGCCGAGTTGCCCTGAATTTCCTTGGCCAGCGGAAAGGCCAGCAGCGCCATCATGCGATAGGTTTCAATCTCATGCAGCCTGCGCGACACGCGGCCCAGGCGCATGGGCGACAGGCCGTGCTCATGCACCAGCATGCGGGTATAGCCATCGTCGCCAATGCGAAAATCAGTCCAGACTGTGGCCTTGCCCTCGCTCACCTTGGAACTGGCGATGTCGTCATGGCCGAACAGCTTGGCGAGTGCAGCCTCGCCCGGAGGCTTTGCGGCTTTGGCCAGAATGTGGGTGTGGATGGCCACCAGGCGCTGGCCGGGAAGGCCATCGATCCAGCCGAGCGGCAGAGTGGAAATCGCTTCGGCAGTTGTGCCGTTGCCTTCGGCGGTCACGCTGATGCGATAGAACTCGCCATGACGCTCGTATTTGAGAATGCCGCGATCGATCTCGACGCCATGGTGGGCGAGCACCAGGTGCCGGCTGTTTCACGCCCATGGCGTCGCACAGCAGAGTCACATGGACCAACGGGTCGGGATCACCTGCTGCCAGCGTAAAGGCCAGATGGGTGATACGGGCTGGCGCATTGACCGGCAAGCCAGGCCTGCCGTGCAATTCGTCATTCAGTGATTGTCGAAGTGGATGATCTAGCATGTGTTTCCCCAGCGGGCCGGGTTATGCGCCAGAGCCCGCGCCGTCAATGTGGCACCCTGCCCTGCGGCAAATTGCGAATGAGGGGCGTACCTCATTTTCTCCTTTCGCGGGCGATCAAACGGTCTATAAGGGCGCCCGAAATCGAGATCACCCAACTGGAGGTTCACATGGCGAAAGTTCGCGTCGCAATCAACGGCTTCGGCCGCATCGGCCGCAATATCGTGCGGGCCATTTACGAGTCTGGCCGCACCGATATCGACGTGGTGGCCGTCAACGATCTGGGCCCAGTTGAAACCAACGCCCATTTGCTGCGCTACGACTCGGTCCATGGCCGCTTCCCGCATCAGGTGACGGTGAAGGGCGACTGCGATTTCGATTGGCAGCGGATACCTTCAAGGTGACGGCGATCAAGGACCCGGCGCAACTGCCGTGGAAGGATCTCGGCGTCGATATCGCGCTGGAATGCACCGGCATTTTCGCGTCACGCGACAAGGCGGCGGCCCACCTCACGGCCGGCGCCAAGCGCGTCATCGTCTCGGCTCCCGCCGATGGTGCTGACTACACTGTCGTCTATGGCGTGAACCACGCTGGCCTCACCAAGGATCACATCGTGATCTCGAATGCCTCGTGCACTACCAACTGCCTGGCGCCAGTTGCCAAGGTGCTCCATGACGCTGTCGGCATTGACCATGGCTTCATGACCACCATCCATGCCTATACCGGCGACCAGCCGACGCTCGACACCATGCACAAGGACCTGTACCGGGGCCGCGCCGCCGCCATGTCGATGATCCCTACTTCGACGGGTGCTGCCAAGGCCATTGGCCTCGTCATTCCCGAGTTGAAGGGCAAGCTCGACGGCACGTCGATCCGCGTGCCGGTGCCGAATGTCTCGGTTGTCGATTTCAAATTCGTGGCCAAGCGTGCGACCTCGGTCGAAGAGATCAACGGGGCGATCAAGGCCGCCGCCGAAGGCAAGCTCAAGGGCATCCTTGGTTATACCACGGAACCCAATGTCTCGATCGACTTCAATCACAACCCGAATTCGTCGACCTTCCACATGGACCAAACCAAGGTCATGGAAGGAACCTTCGTGCGCATTCTCACGTGGTACGACAATGAATGGGGCTTCTCCAACCGCATGGGCGACACCGCCGCCGCCATGGGCAAGCTAATCTGAAATCATGGCCCGCCCGCTTCTCATTGCCCCGTCGATCCTCGCCGCCGACTTTTCAAAACTCGGCGAAGAAGTCCGGGCTATCGATGTGGGCGGCGCCGACTACATTCATATCGATGTGATGGATGGGCACTTTGTGCCCAACATCTCCTTCGGCACACCGGTCATGCAATCGATCAGGCCGCACACGGCCAAGCCTTTCGACGTGCATCTGATGATCGCACCCGCCGATCCCTATCTCGAAAGCTTTGCGAAAGCTGGAGCCGACATCATTACTGTTCACGCCGAAGCGGGCCCCCATCTCGACCGCTCATTGCAAGCCATCAGGGCGATGGGCAAGCGCGCAGGTGTGTCGCTCAACCCCGCCACACCGGCCAGCGTGTTGCAACATGTGCTCGACCGGCTCGATCTCATCCTGGTGATGACCGTCAACCCGGGTTTCGGCGGCCAGAGTTTCATCAAGGCCATGTTGCCGAAGATTTCAGAACTCCGCGACATGGTTCGTGGCCGAAGTATCGACATCGAGGTCGATGGCGGGGTCACTGTGGACAACGCCGCAGAAGTTGCGCGCGCCGGCGCCAATGTGCTGGTCGCCGGGTCGGCCATATTCAAGAGCAAGGACTACGGCGCCGCCATCAAGGCCATCCGCACTGCGGCTTCGAGCGTCGCCGTTTAGGGCTTCTTCTCGACCCATTCGATGAAAGCCGTGAACCACTTCGCAAGGTGGCGGCGCTCGCTTTCATCAGTCAGGTCGCCACTGGCGTCGAACTTTTCCTCGTTGTTGTTGATGAAAACTTCCGGCCTGGGCATGGTGATGGCCTGCAGCGCCTGCAGGTTCTGGCGGAAATGATACTGGGACCGCCCGGTGCCGAGGAATTGGCCGCCGCCTGCCCCAATGACGCCCACTCTTTTCCAACGCAACGGCGAGCCGCCGCGCGACAGCCAGTCGGTGGCGTTCTTGAGAACGCCGGTCATCGAGAAATTGTACTCCGGGCAGGCGAAGACAATGCCGTCAGCGGCACGGATTTTCATATCCAGCACCTTCACTGCCTCGGGCTTTCCGATTTCGGCTTCAAGATCTTCATCAAACAGTGGAATGCCGTGGAGCGTTGCCACGTCGAGCGTGGCGCCTTCCGGTGCCATAGTGCGCAAGGCCCGCAGCAGACCGGTGTTGGTCGAGGCTTTGCGCAATGCGCCACTGATGCCGAGCAAATTCATTCCATCTCCCCCTTCAAGGACTTCAAAGCCGCCAGGGCCCGGTTCCGCGCCATTCCGTGGTCAACCACGGGATGGGGATAGTCACGGCCCAACTCAATACCTGCTATACGCAATACGGCAGGCGGTGCTTCCCACGGGCGATGGATGAATTCAATTGGCAGGCGCGCAAGCTCCGGCAGCCATTTCCGCACATAAGCGCCATCGCCATCGAATTTCTCTCCCTGCAGCACCGGATTGAAGATACGGAAATAGGGAGCAGCATCGGCACCCGAACCCGCCACCCACTGCCAGCTTGCCGAATTGCTGGCGAGATCGGCATCGACCAGCGTGTCCCAGAACCAGCGTGCGCCATGTCGCCAGTCGATCAGCAGGTGCTTGATCAGGAAAGAGGCGGCAATCATCCGCACGCGATTGTGCATGGTACCCGTAGCCCACAGTTCGCGCATACCGGCATCGACGATGGGATAGCCGGTCTGCCCCTTCTGCCATTTCTGCGGATTGCCGGGGTCGTCACGCCACGGGAATTTATCGTATTCCGGCTTGAATGACTTTTCGGGGATGTGGGGAAAATGGTGCAGCAAGTGCCAGGAGAAATCGCGCCACAGAACCTCTTTCAGAAATTTTTCGGAAGCCGCATCGGTACCGCCAGTCGCTGCAGCACGTACCGCCAACCAGCATTGCGCCGGGCTGATTTCGCCGAAGTGCAGATGTGGCGAGAGTCTCGATGTCACCTGCTGCGCCGGGAAATCACGGGCCGTGCTATAATTCTTGAGGCCACTCTCGATGAAATGCACCAGTCTCTGGCGCGCGCCCTCTTCGCCTGGCTGCCAATGACTCTCGAAGCCCGCCGCCCAGTTCGGAGAAGCGGGCAGAAGCTTCCAGTCGGCCAGTGACTCGCTAGCCAAATTGCCGTTCCACCATGTGGGTTTTGGTGCGGGCTTCGGCGCTTTCGGTTCACCTGCCGCAAAGCAAGCGCGAGAGAAGGGGGTGTAGACTTTGTAGGGCTCGCCCTGGCCATTGCGGATCGTTTCCGGCTCGTGCAGCAGATAACCGCCATAGCGATGGCAACTGGCGCCCGCTGCCTCGGCCACGTCCTTGACGCGCCGTTCCAGCGCGGCGGACCACGGCGCGTAGTCGCGAGTGAAACAAATCTCGGTTGCGCCGGTTTCATGTAGCACCTGCCGCAGCACGTCATCGGCGCGGCCACGCCGGAGAATGAGAGGCACGGTGCGCAACAGGCTTTCGAGACTGCGATGCAGCCACCAGCGGCTGGCAGCACCCATTCGCCAATCGCCCGGTGTTTGGTCATCGAGAATGAACAGCGGCAGCATATCGCCAGCCAAAGCCGCCGCATGCAAAGCCGGATTGGCTGCCAGGCGCAGGTCGTGGCGGAACCACATGATCACCGGCTTTTTCACGATGGGAGATACTCAATCGTCATGGCCCAAAGACCTAGCATCAATTTCCCAAGCTGGCCAAGTTTCCGAGGCTCTACAGCATCGGCCGTTTGCGGCTATAGAGTGGCAATGTCCGCACGCGTTCGAGATTCGCACCAGCCAGCCGCCCTCCGGGGCGTGACCTTGGCGCGTGGCGGCGGCGAATTGCTGGCGGCAGGCGATGCCCTCAAGGCGCTGGCGGCAACACCGCATCTTCTGTGCCATGCCACGTTCATCGCCGAGCGTCTGGGGCAAGTGGCATCTGCTCATCGGAGCGATATTCGTGCGGCGCGTGAACAGCGCCATCTTGATGTCGCCGAACTCTTCGCCTTCGTGTGCCCGGCGCGCTTTGCCACGCCGACTCCTGCGGGGCTTGCGCGCTCGCTGGCGCTGGAACCCGATGACGACGATCTCGTGACATTGCAGCTGATAACCGATGACCTGTTGGCGCGCCTCGCCAATCGCCATTACCCACTGGTGCGGGAAGCAGCCGAGAACGCCACCTTCCTCGCCCGCGCCAACTGGCCGTGGGCAAAGCTGGTTCTTGAAGCGTTGATGAAAGCCAATCCCAAACTCGACGTCGGCACCTTCGCCACCGGCCTCAATGTCTGGGACCGGGTGGAGGAATGGGAGGATGACGGCGGCCGGCCGCCCGGCCGTCAGGATGCGGTGACGCCCGAGGAAGCCCAGCGTATTCTCGACGAGGCGCTCGGCAGCAATGCCGAGACACCGCGCCGCGCAGCGCGACTATGCGGCGGCGGCCACGTTCGCCTTTGCGCCGCGCCAGACGCCCCTTGCCAACAACATCTTCCTCGCCGAAGCGGGAACGGGGCTCGGCAAGACGCTGGGTTACCTTGCCCCCGCCTGGGCGTTCGCGCGCAAGAACAATTCGCCGGTGTGGGTTTCGACCTACACCAAGAATCTCCAGCGCCAGCTCGATCAGGAAACCGCCCGCCTTGTCGCTGATCCCGACGAGCGGCGCAGCCGCATCGTCATCCGCAAGGGCCGCGAGAACTATGTGTGCCTTCTGAACCTTCAAGAAGCCTTCGGCAGGCTCACCGGCCAAAACCCGCGCTCGGCCTTGCTGGCGGCGCTCATCGCCCGCTGGGTCCGCGTGTCGCGCGATGGTGACATGGTGGGCGGTGATTTTCCGTCCTGGCTCTTCTCGCTGTTCAGCGATGTTGGGCTCGATGGCGAAGGACGTGGCGTATCGCCGGGGGCATTGGGGCTCACCGACCGGCGCGGCGAATGCATCTATGCCGCCTGTCCCCACTATCGCAAATGCTTCATCGAAAAGTCGGCAAGGGCCGGGCGCCGCGCCGACATCGTCATCGCCAACCACGCACTGGTGCTGCATCAGGCCGCCGTCGATCACGCGCTGGGTGTCGCTTCAACCGAGGAGGAAGAGGCAGCACCCGGCGGCCTTCGCCGCATCGTGTTCGATGAGGGCCATCATCTCTTCGATGCCGCCGATAGCGCCTTCTCCGGTCATCTCACGGCGTTCGAAACCGTTGAACTTCGCCGCTGGCTACGCGGGCCAGAAAACGAGCGCCGCCGGGGCCGTGGATTGGCCGACCGTATCGGCGATATGGTGGCCGATGACGAGAATGCCGAAAAACTGCTGCAACAAGTTTTGCGCGCCGCTCACGCCCTGCCGGGTCCGGGCTGGACAAGGCGCGTGCAAGCTGGCCAGCCCGAAGGCCCTGCCGAAAATTTTCTCGCTTTGGTGCGCCAGCAAGTGCTGGCGCGGGCTGGCGAAAACAATGGCAACTCGCAGGAAACCGATTGCACGCCGCTGGTTGATGGCCTTGCGGCAGCGGTGGGTGAACTCGCTGTTGCATTGATCGATCTCAAGAAACCAATGGCGGCACTTGCCAACGCGCTGGCCAAGAAACTCGACACCGAGGCGGAAGAGCTTTCGACCAATGACCGCGGCCGTATCGAGGCCGTGTCGCGGTCGCTGAAGCGCCGCGGCGAGTTGATGGTGGGATCGTGGATCGACATGCTGTCGCGCCTCATGGATGACAAGAACCCACTGTTCATCGAATGGTTTTCGGTCGATCAGGCGTTTGGCCGCGAAACCGATGTCGGCCTTCACTCGCATTGGGTCGATCCCACCGAGCCCCTGGCGCTCGCGGTGCTGAAGGATGCCGATGGCATCATCATCACATCGGCGACATTGAAAGACCGCCCGCCCGACGTGCCCGACGATTGGGCCAATGCCGAAATGCGCACCGGTGCCGTTCACCTGCCCTACCCGGTGAAGCGCGCCTCCTATGACTCGCCCTTCGACTACAAGGCGATCAGCAAAGTCATTGTCGTCAACGACGTGAGCCGCGACGACATGGACCAGATCGCCGCCGCCTATCGCGAATTGTTCATCGCCTCGGGTGGCGGGGCCTTGGGATTGTTCACCGCCATTGCGCGGCTGCGCGCCGTTCACAAGCGCTTGCTCAGGCCCCTGGCGCAAGCCGGCCTGCCGCTCTACGCCCAGCACGTCGATCCCATGGACACTGGCACACTCGTCGATATGTTCCGCGCCGAGCGCGATGCTTGTTTACTGGGGACCGACGCCGTGCGCGATGGCGTCGACGTGCCGGGCGATTCACTGCGCCTGATCGTGCTCGACCGCGTGCCCTGGGCCACGCCGACCATATTGGAACGCGCCCGCAAGGAGGCCTTCGGCGGCAACGCCTACACCGACATGGTGGTGCGGCTAAGGTTGCGGCAAGCGTTCGGACGACTGATCCGGCGCGATGGCGACAGGGGGACGTTCGTGATCCTCGATTCGCGGCTGGCGAGCCGGTTCACTACTGCCTTTCCGCCGGGTGTTGCGATTCAGCGAATGGGATTGGTGGAGGCGATAGAGGCGGTGAGGGGGTGAGTCCGGAGTCGGAATATTTTCAATGACAGCTGAAATCTACAAAATCACCTATCCAAATGGCAAAATCTACATTGGACAGGACAGAACCGGAAGTGCGAACTACTTCGGTAGCGCTGACAGTTCGGTTATTGCAAAGGATTTTTCGCCGAAAGAGCTCCAGGATTTCACGATCCGGAAGGAAATCCTCTGGGCATCGGACACTGCTTCTCGGAGAGAAATTAATGAGAAGGAGTTGGAACTAATTCTGACGTACGCGGCGAATGACCCGGCGCTCGGATACAACCGATGGCCGAAGCACCGAACCATGGGGTGAACCGTCGGAACAATGGTGCGAGGTGCTCCTGTTTAAATGTCATCCCGGCGAAAGCCGGGACCCACTGGGACCGTTCAAATGACACCGCGCGGCCGGAGAATTCTGAAATGGGTCCCGGCTTTCGCCGGGATGACGTCATGGGAGAGTGCAGTGAATTTGTCTGCCTAGCCGGCTCATGCTGGACAAGCCCCCGCCGTCGCCTAACTCTCCCCGGCAATGGAGAAACTCATGTCAGCCACACTCAGCGTCGAGCAGGCGCTTATCTATACGATGGTCACCATGTCGGGCGTCGAGGGCAAGATCAATACGGTGGAACTGGCCGAGATCGGCCACATCGTCAAGCATCTGCCGATGTTCCGGCATTTCGACAGCCATCGGCTGACCACCGTCGCCCAGGAGGCAGGCGAGATTCTGCAGGAAGCCGAGGGCCTCACCACCATCCTGGCGCTGGTCGCCGATGCGCTGCCGAAAAAGCTGCGCGAGACGGCCTATGCGCTGGCCGTCGAAGTGGCGGCGTCCGACCTTGCGGTCGGCCGCGAGGAACTGCGCTTCCTCGCCATGCTGCGCGATGCCCTTGACCTCGACAAGCTCACGACTGCCGCCCTCGAACGCTCGGCGATTGCCAGATACCAGACGGTGTAGCGCCTACTGCAGCTTGCGCTCGATCTTCTCGTCGAACACCTTTTCGAACACCTTCTTCTTGCCCTCGTAAGCTTCGATCTTGCCCCAGACGATCCAGTGGGTTTTGGTGGCGGTCAGTTTGCCAAAGGTTTCGGTGCGGGTGTTCCAGGTGCCACGCCTGCGCGCCTCGGTCCAGTGGGTTTCCATTACCGCTGACAAGGGATCATCCGGCTTGATGCAATAGGTTTCGCGGCCCACGGCGTGGATGATCATGCCATGGGGTTTCAATTCCTGTTCGCCGAAATCGTCTACGATCTCGATTCGTGCCGCACCGGTCTGTGGGGTCGATCACCGTTTCGCGCTTGTTCGACGGCTTCTTCAGTTCCTTCCACTTGATGGGCTCGGCAGCTTCCGGCTGTTTCCAAACGACTGGCGCGTCGCTGGCGATGTTCTTCCTTACCGGGATATGGACATAGGACTTGCCGGTGTAAACGGTGAGGGTGACGGGCTCAGGTGCGGGCCACATCATCGGGAAATAGGTGGTTGAGATCGACACGCGCAGCTTGTGGCCCTTGGGCAGGCGCCAGGCGATGTCGTCGAGCTTGATCTTCATGCGATAGCGCTTGTTGGGCAATAGAAGCGCCGGCTTCTCGCGGCTCTCGCGCATGCACAGGTTCTGCAGGTGATAGGTGATGCGGGTGACTTCGCCGGAAGGCCAGACATCGTTCAGTCGCACGGCGACCGACGCGACAGGCTTGTCCACGGTGAAATCCAGTTCGACGGCTGGCTGGCCAACGATATCCATATCGGCGACCAAGGCCGGGGTTTCGAAGATGATCGATTGTTCGTCGTCGCGGCGCTGGTCGCCGGGGAATTCAGGCCCCAGCCAGATGATGCAATATTCACCGCCATCGAGGCCGCAGGTCTGCTTCGAATTGATGGTGATGGCCTTCTCTTCGCCTTCGCGCGGGCCGATGCCGTTGGATTGAGGCTCCACTTCCTTGTTTCGACATTGCCAAAGCCCCAGAACGAGTCGCCCACCCAGCGGCCATCGATTTTCGTGGGGAATGAGCCGGGCTTATAAGACTCCATGATGTAATAACGGAAGTCCGGTTCCTTGGTGACGCCGGTTTCAATACCCTTCAGCCATTGGTCCCACCAGCGCAAACACTCCTGCAGAAAGCCGATGCGCGGCTCTGGCACGGCGAAGTGCGGATACTTGTGGGCCCATGGCCCGATGATCGCCTTGCGCGTGACCCTGAGGCCCTTCATCAGGCGCGGCACGGCGTTGGAATAGGCATCGTTCCAACCGCCCACCACCAGGGTTGGGGCCTCGATGGCCGACCAATCTTCGCACACGCTGCCGTGTTTCCAATAGGCGTCGCGGTGCGGGTGCTGCAGCCACGGGATCACCAGGAAGGGCTCGTTCTTCAGGCGCTCCATCCACATCTTGCGCCACCGCGTGCCGACGATTTTCGGGTCCGGCGGCCGCGACGAATAGGCCAGCATCGTTGCGGCCCAGCCCAGCATTTCGTTGATGACCGTGCCGCCCTTGTAGTGCACGTCATCTTCGTAGCGGTCATCGGTCGAGCAAATGGTGACGATGGCCTTGAGGGCGGAAGGCTTGCGCGCCGCCACCTGCAGGGCATTGAAGCCGCCCCAGCTAATACCGAACATTCCGACTTTGCCGGTCGACCAGCTTTGCCGGGCAATCCAGGCGATCACCTCCAAGGCGTCGTCCTGTTCCTGCTTCGTATACTCGTCGTGCATCAGGCCTTCCGAGTCGCCGCTGCCGCGCATGTCGACGCGGATCGCGGCGTAGCCATGGCCGGCGAAGTAAGGGTGCGTCAGGGCATCGCGCACCACCGTGCCATCGCGCTTGCGATAGGGCAGATATTCGAGAACGGCGGGAACCGGTTTCTTCTCGGCATCGGTGGGAATCCACATGCGAGCGGCAAGCTTCACGCCATCCGACATGGGGATCCAGAAATTCTCGACCTCCTTCACCTTGCGCGGAAACGTCTTCTTGGTGGTGATGGTCATGAAATCCTCAAATCGCTGGCAGGCGCCCGTCATAGGCGAGTGTGCGCACCGCTTCAACGATTGCCGCAAATGCGGCTGGCGGCGGGTTCGCACATATGTCTGGCGCGCAGGAAGGCATGGACGAGTTGCGGTTCGTCGCGGACCTGCTGCCGGAACCCCGGCGGCGCGCAGGTGGCTGGCGTAGTTGGCGCAGTCGTCATGTTGGGGATCGAGCCCGGCGGCCACCAGAAAGGCCGGCGGTAGGCCGGCGAAATTCGTTTCGCGCAGAGGACCGGCATATTTTGAGTCACCGCCCCCGTAGACATCGCGATAGTACAGCAGGTCGGCGGTGGAGAGCCCCGGCGCATTGGCCTGGGTGATATAGGAGCCTTTGGTCATATCGCCGCGGAGGTCCGGGATAGATCAGCACCTGTCCCGCCGGCATTTTCCCGCCCTCGTCGCGAAGCTTCAGGCAGGCCGCCGCTGCCAGATTGCCTCCAGCACTGTCGCCGCCGATCACCAGCCCCCGGTACAGGCCCGTAAGGTGGTTATAAACCGCCAACGTATCATCGAAAGCCGCTGGAAAAGGGTGTTCCGGGGCCAACCGATAATGGACGCTGACCACATCGACGGCGGCGCCATCGCAAATCTCGGCGCAGATATCGTCGTGGCTTTCGAGCCCGCCCAGCATGTAGCCGCCCCCATGGAGATAGAGGAGGACCGGGGCCTTGGTGATGCCGGCCTTGCGATACAGGCGGCAGGGAATGGAACCGGTGGCGAAATCCGACGTTAATACTCCCGAAGGCCGGGGTTTGCGGAAATGTGCGGCGTAGCGATCATAGAAGGCCCGCTGCTCGGCCATAGTGAAATTGATGGCTCCGGGCGGGTAGAAGCGCTCTCCGGCAATCATGAATGCGCGGATCCCGGGCTCCAGGTCAGCGTATTTTTCTTCAAGGGGCTGGGTCATGTGATGCCCGGCACATTATTCGGCACGGCTGCGGATACAAGCCCCGAACATGAACGGCGGATAAACCCGCCCCTCAGAATTGGTTCAGCCCCCAACCCCTAGAAAGGCTCCCAACAAGATTGATGGGAGAAGACAGATGACCAGGATTTCCAAGCTTTTCGCCGCCGCCGCCCTCGCCACCCTGACCTTTGGCGCCTCCGCCAAGGCCGATGCCCTGAGCCAGGGCGTGGTGATCGTTCCCGCCTCCGTCACCCTTTATGATGCCCCCGCTGCCCAGCAGAAGCCGGTCCAGGACCACGGCTTCAAGCGCGCCAAGATCGTCAGCTTCGCCACCAAGATGGCGCCGGGCTCGATTATTGTGAACACCAAGGAAAACGCCCTCTATTTCGTGCTCAAGAATGGCCAGGCCGCCAAATATCGCGTCGCCACCGCCAAGCCCGGCTTCGAATGGAAGGGTACCCACAAGGTTTCGATCCTTGCCAAATGGCCCGATTGGCGTCCGCCCACCGATATGCGCAAGCGCCGCCCGGACCTGCCGGCCTTCATGAAGGGCGGCCCAAAGAACCCACTGGGCGCCCGCGCCATCTATCTCGGCTCGTCGATCTATCGCATCCACGGCACCAACGAGCCGGCATCGATCGGCAAGGCCGCCTCCTCGGGTTGCATCCGCATGCTCAACGAGGACGTGACCGAACTCTACACTTTCGTGAAAAAGGGAGCGACGGTGACGGTGCTTTAGACCGGACGTTCCCTTCGGAAACGGGCTCCTTCGGGGGCCCGTTTTCATTTCGCTCCAGCCAGCGCCGTTGTCACTTGCGCCGTTGCGTGATAACCAAAGTGTGACGGGAGGAGCATTCAATGGTCCTGTCTCCAGCCATAGAACGAGCTATAGAGCGCTGTTACGACGCCATCACCACTCCGGCCCTGTGGGCCGAAGCGCTTGATGAATTGGCCCATTCCATGGGGGCCAACGTCTGCCAAGTCCTCACCCATGAAGTTTCCGAGCGCCAGTATGGGCATATCCAATCGGCCGGTGCTGGAAAGCTCAATGAACTGTGGGAACAGAATATCGATTGGCTCACGCCTGTCTATGAGCCCCGTGGCGATGCTTTCGTGCGGGCAGGCCATCATGCGGTGATTCTATCGCAACTTTTCACCGACGATGAAGTCCGCCACTCGCGATATCATCAGGAAGTCGCCAGGCCAGCGGGTTGCCAGGAGTGGGCCAGCGGAATTTTCACGGTGGAGGGCCGCCACTGGTGCATGCCGTTCCACCGCAGCACTGACGTTTTCACGCCGGACGTTCTGGAGCCGATCGCCGAGATTTCCCGGCATATGGCGCGCATTGTCGGCATTTCGCAGAAAGTGTCCCGGTCGTTCGTGGAAAACCAGGTTTTCGTCCTGGAAAAAATGGGTTGCGCGGCAATGCTGGTGGGCTGGGATGGACGCGTGAAGCGCAGCAATCGCTTGGCCGAAAACCTGTATTGCAACGACTTTGGCATTCGCAGTGGCAGGCTGTGGACCGCCGCCAGCCGCAACCTGGCGCAGCTCGGCCATTTCATGGCGGACATCAACCAAGCCGGTTTGATGGGTGGCATGCTTCCAACCCCGCTCATTCTCGAGCGCCACGCTTCGCCCTGGTTGTTGCTTGAAGCCATGCCGGTGACCACCGCCACCCGCGATATTTTCGAAGGCACTGGGGTCATTGTCGTGGTGAGCGACCTGACCCGGCCTGCGATGAGCAACGCGTCCCTGCTCAGCCTGGTGTTCGGGCTCACCGCCGCCGAAGCGCGCCTCGCCGCCGCCATCTGCGAAGGTCATGACATCAACACGGCGGCCACGGCCTTCGGCGTCAGCCGCCTTACCTTGCGCGGACAGTTGAAGGTGGTTTTCGCCAAAACCGGATCGCGGCGGCAGGCGGAACTGGTGGCCCGTGTGGCGCGGATCAAGAACGCCACCCAGCACTGACGATCCCCCCAAATGGGGCATGCGCGCCGAGTGAAACTGCTCAATCATCGCTGCAATCCAGATCATGGATTGTTGCAGCGGAGGTCGTCATGTCCACACTCAGTCGCCGGAATGTCATTGTCGCGGGCAGTGCTGCATTTGCGGCCTATGCGGTGTCCCGCTCGGCACGGGCCTTTCCATCACGGCCAGGAGAGACCGTTCTTCCGTGGCTCGATCAGCCCGCCGAAAACCCGGTTCCCGAGATCATCAAATCGCAACTCAAATGGGAAGACCTCGACTCTTGGATCACGCCCAACGACAAGTTCTTCTCGATTGCCCATTTCAACCGGCCGGTGATCGACGCGGGCAACTGGAAGCTTGAGATCGATGGCATGGTGAAAACGCCCATGACCCTGTCGCTTGCCGACGTCAAGGCGCGGCCACGGCAGGAGGTGGCGTTCACCGTCGAATGCTCGGGCAATCACGGCCTGCCGTTCTTCCATGGCGGCATCGGCAATGCCCGCTGGGGCGGCACGCCGCTGGCGGCAATCCTCCAGGAAGCGGGCATTCAGGATGGCGGCATCGAAGTGGTGTTCTGGGGCACCGATGTGGGCGACGTGGCCCGCAAGGATGACTTCCGCGATGTGAAGATGCACCAGAACTTCGCCCGTTCGATGTCGCTCGCCGATGCGATGAGCCCCGAGAACCTGTTGTGCTACGATATGAATGGGGCAGACCTCCCGCCCGACAACGGATTCCCGCTGCGGCTCATCGCACCCGGCTGGTATGGAATCGCCAATGTGAAATGGCTGAAACGCATCGAAATACGCGACCAGCGCTTCATGGGCCTGTTCATGGGGCGCGATTACGTCACCATCCGCGAGGAAGAGCACAATGGCGAAACCGTGTGGACCGAGACTTCAGTTGGCCGCGCCCTGTTGAAATCAGCGCCCGCGAGAGTGACACAAAGCGACGCCGGCTACCGGATCAGCGGCGCAGCCTGGGGTGCGCCGGTCGATAAAGTCGAAGTCAAGATCGACGACGGGCCGTGGCTCGCGGCAACCTTCGACCAGACCGAAGAGGCCGAACACGCCTGGAAAATCTGGTACCTCGATTGGGACACGCCGGCCAAGGGCGAGCACACTGTCACATCGCGCGCCATCGGCGCGTCGGGCCACGTTCAACCCGCCATGGACGATCCATGGATCGCCAAAAAACATACGTTCTGGGAGAGCAACGGCCAAGTCACCAGGCGTGTCGCCATCGCCTGAAACGCTGCTATTGCGAATGGCCGAAACGGGCCTCCGCAAGGGAGCCCGTTTTCATTTGACCGCTGGCAACAGCCCTACTTGCGGACCAAAACAGCCAACAAACCGTCTGTCGTCCTGTAGACTGTCATCAAATGTGGCTTCCTGCTGGTGCCAGCCACGTTCTCAGTCCGGCCCTTGATTGTCCCGCCAAGACTGGTAATCGTAACTTTGCAACTTGTCTTGGATTGGCTGATTGTACCGACGCCAGTAATCGTACCATTCAGAACAACAATCTCCGAAGCAGTGATATCGTCCACGCCCTGCAAGATCCAGGTGCCATTCAGAGACTTGGTTCCGCAACCGGCATGTGCCATCGTGGCCATCGCCGCAAGTGCTGCGGCTGCAAGAAATAATTTGGTCATTTTGGTTCCCTATCTGCGTTTGAGCCTCCGATGAACTTTGCATGCCCGGCGGGTTTGGTCAAAGATTGCCGGAACCGGGTGCTGCTGCTGAACTTGGGAACTCTGCTTTGCTGTTCATCACAATGCCTTGCCGGCCGGAGCGTCAGGACCATGGCCGGTACCTGAACATCCTGTCGGGGCGCAAAACCTTCGTTCAGCGTGAGCTTCGCCGCCACGGGCTGGCGGGCTACGAGGCGGCTTCGATCGCCGCCATTCTCGCCAGTTGCGCCACGGTGGAGCGTGTCAGTTTTCTCGATATCGGCGCCCATCTTGGCCTCTATGCCATGCTGGTGGCGAAGCTGTTTCCGCATGACGGAACGCGGATCGTGGCATTCGAACCGCATCCCGAAACCGCAGGCCTTGGACGCCGTCTGGCGGCTCTCAATGGTTTGCGTTTCACAATCGAGGAATGCGCCGTGTCGGATGGCGAGGAACCGGTCGAGCTATTCATTTCCTCCAAAGCCGAAACTTCAAATTCCCTGGACCCGAATTTCCGCAACTCTGCCAAAAGCGTCCGGGTGCCCTGCACGACGATAGATGCCTACTGCTACCACCACGATCTTTCGCCTTCGGTGATGAAAATCGATGTCGAAAATCTTGAGCATCTGGTGCTGGCGGCTGGCTTGCAAACTATCGCCGCGGCCCGCCCCTATATCGTTTGTGAAGTGCTCGGGAAAAGGCAGTGGCGGCGCCTCGGCGCGGTTTTCGGCCAACTCGAAGCGTTGGGTTACAGCATTTACAAGCTCAACAGCCGCGATGGATTGATCGAGACCGATTTCAAGTCGGGCCGGAAACTCATCGCCGACAACCGCCACAACAGGGACTGGCTGTTTGCGCCAGCCACTTTGGATACTCGGTGGAAGACGGAGTTCGCAAAGTGGCGAACTGCGCTGGGCCATTGCGGAAAGGCGGCAAACGTCAATGGCTTTGGCGCTGGCGCGGCGCGCTATCTGGCGTCGGTAAAATGCAGCGATCCCTTGCCATCGGCGCTGCGATTGAAACTTACACTGCTGCGGGAAATGTTGAAAGGCTAACCCGGAAGCATGCCCTCATGGGCCAGCGAGCGCACGGCTTCGGCGATGGCCTTGAAGCCTGCCATGGCCGGGGCGCTGTGATGTCTCGCCCGCATGTAGGAATGGGCCAAAGCCGGTTCGCGGCGCAGTTTCACCAGGATTCCGGCGGTTTTCAGCGTTTCCGCGAAGATGATGCCGTCATCGCACAATGGATCGTGTTCGGCGACGGCGATGAAGGCGGGCGGCAGGCCGTTGAGATCGCTGCCGATGTTGGGCACGGCGCGGGGGTCTTGCCACGACGCCCCGCTGCGGGTGCCGAGGAAGGATTCGAGATAGAAGATCATCTCGTCGCGGGTGAGGCAGGGGGCGTGGGCGTTGCGGATGTAGGACGGCGGTTTCAGTATCGGCGCCGAGCACCGGATAGATCAGCACAGCACCACGCAACTGCTTCTGGCCGCTGTTGCGGAGTTCAAGTGCAAGGCCGACCGTCATCTGGCCGCCAGCGCTGTCTCCGGCGCCAATAATGTGCGCAGGGTCGATGCCCAGCGCCCGGCCAGCGGTGCGCATCCAGTCAAGCACCGCAAGGCTGTCTTCGAGCTGGGCCGGGAACGGGTGTTCGGGGGCGAGGCGATAGTCGATGAGGACGACAACAACGTCGGCAAGATCGGCCAGTTCGGCGCACATGTCGTCATGGGTTTCGCAGGAACCCAGCACCCAGCCGCCGCCGTGGCCATAGATGACGCCGGGTTTGGGGTCTTCGCCCGGCGGCCGGAAAACCCGCACACGGACGCCGTTGGCCTCGAGGTCTTCGACGAAGATGCGCGATGGCCTTTGCGCCCGGAATTTGGCGCAGACTTCGTCCCAGGCCCGGCGCTGGCGGGGAAGCGGCCAGGTGGAGGATTCAGGTGGGGTGAGCTTCGACAGCTCCTTGTAGAAATGGAGCATGCCGGGATCGACGGGGGTGGTGGTCATGGGCAAAACCTATCCGGCGGAGAGGTGGTGTGTCCAGCCGGATGGGTGGTGGCGGCGGGGTTTTGGATTGTAGGAAAAAACACCAAAAATTTCCAGTTGCCGATTTGCGGCGGACATAGGATTTGTTTCACGTGAAACATCTTGTCTTTCAGGCGCTTGGCTTGTGACCGCTGGCGAGAATAGAGGCGCCATTCGCGGCAAATTGCGTCGATTATGCACGAAAAAGCGATGGTTTTCGACGCTTTTTGACGCCGAAGTATTGGGGATTTCGGTTTATTTCATGCACTGTCACCGAAATATGCTTCAGTACGGGAGCATCGCAACCAGGGTATCTGTAGTTTGCCACCAAAATGCCAACGCTGCGTGCAAGGAGACCAAGAACAAATGCTTCGACTGGTTATACTTGATCTTTACCTATCGGTAGCGCAGAATGACTTTGCGTAAAGGAGAGATAGCCATGCTGATTGCTTGCCGCAACCCGTCAAAGAGGTTTCGTAGTTCGATTACGGCTTTCTGCTTAATAACTGCACTCGCATCGACGGCGTTAACACAGGCGCAGGCGGCGGAGTTTGCCGCAGCTATCGATCTTGGTAGCCTAGACGGTAGCAACGGCTTCCAAATCAGTGGTGAGGCGGAGGGCGACTTCAGCGGCCGATCGGTCAAAGGCGCGGGGGACATAAACGGCGACGGCTTTGCAGATCTCGTGATCGGAGCCTATTTTGCCGATCCCAACGACACCAATAGTGGTGCGAGCTATGTGGTGTTCGGCAAGGCTGGCGGGCTTCCCAGCCGATCTGGCGCTTTCGACACTTGACGGTTCGAATGGCTTCAGGATCAGCGGTGAGACAGCTTACGATCTAAGCGGCATCTCAGTCTCTGGCAGCGGGGGATGTGAACGGCGACGGCTTCGCCGATCTGTTGATCGGTGCGTTTTTCGCCGATCCGAACGGGTCCGAGAGCGGTGCAAGCTATGTGGTGTTCGGCAAGGCTTCGGGCTTCGCGGCCGATCTGGCGCTCGTCGACGCTAGATGGCTCGAACGGCTTCCAGATCAGCGGCGAAGCGGCGAACGACAGGAGCGGCGTCTCGGTCTCGGCGGCCGGGGATGTGAACGGCGACGGCTTCGCCGATCTCCTGATCGGGGCTTATCGGGCCGATCCGAACGGGTCCGAAAGCGGTGCGAGCTATGTGGTGTTCGGCAAGGCTTCGGGCTTCGCGGCCGATCTGGCGCTCGTCGACGCTTGACGGCTCGAACGGCTTTCAGATCAGCGGTGAAGCGGCGGGCGACGTCAGCGGCAACTCGGTATCAGCGGCAGGAGATGTGAACGGCGACGGCTTTGCCGATATTCTGATCGGGGCTTATGTAGCCGATCCGAACGGGACCGACAGCGGCGCGAGCTATGTGGTGTTTGGAAAAGCTTCGGGCTTCGCGGCAGATCTGGCGCTCTCTACGCTTGACGGCTCGAACGGCTTCCAGATCAGCGGCGAAGCAGCGGGTGACCGCAGCGGTGTCACGGTCACTGGCGGCAGGCGATGTGAACGGCGACGGTTTTGCTGATCTTCTGATCGGGGCCTATCTGGGCCGATCCGAACGGGTACAACTAGCGGTGCAAGTTATGTGGTATTTGGCAAGACGTCAGGCTTCGCAGCCGATCTGGCACTTTCTTCGCTTGACGGCTTCAACGGCTTCCAGATCAGCGGCGAAGTTGCGCTTGACTACAGCGGCCGCTGGGTCTCGGCAGCTGGGGACGTGAACGGCGACGGCTTTGGCGATCTCCTGATTGGCGCCTATCGGGCCGAGCCCAACGGTTTCAAGAGTGGTGCGAGCTATGTGGTGTTCGGCAAAGCAACGGGCTTCGCAGCTGATCTGGCGCTATCGACACTTGACGGTGTGAACGGCTTCCAGATCAGTGGTGAGGCCGAGGGCGACAAGAGCGGCATCAGGGTCGCTACGGCGGGGGATGCGAACGGCGACGGTTTTGCCGATATCCTGATCGGGGCCGAAGGGGCCGATCCGAAACGCAATCCTATAGCGGAGCGAGTTTTGTAGTGTTCGGCCGAGCCCCCGACGGGCCTCGTACGCGAGTTGGTTCGGCGGCAGGCCAATACATCAGCGGTGGCGCCTTTCTCGATGCATTGTCGGGACAAGGCAACGATGACGTCTTAGAGGGTCGCCAATTGGGTGACATCTTGGACGGCGGTTTAGGTAACGATACGGCGGCCTACTTCCACTCTTCGGTAGGGGTGCGCGCCAGTTTCACAGCACCCAATAGCAATACAAACGATGCAGCCGGTGATATCTACATCTCGATCGAGAAATCTTGCTGGCTCGGAATTTTCCGATACCCTAGTAGGAAACGGCCAGCCCAACACAATTTCTGGCGGAAAAGGAAATGATTCACTCAGGGGTGCGGGAGGCAATGACACGCTGGTCGGCGGCCCAGGCGAAGATGTGATGACAGGCCAAATGGGGTCTGATCTCTACCGATTCGAAAAGCTGACGGATAGCGCCGTCGGCGCCATGCGAGACCAGATCACTGACTTCAGTGCCGGGTCGGCGGGAACCAGCATCGACAAGATTGATCTCGGACCAATTGACGCAAAATCGGACGTTGCGGGCAACCAGGAATTTACCTTCATAGGTGCCAGCGCTTTCTCCGGAATTTCAGGTCAACTCCAGATCACCCTTTCAGGCACCACCACCATCGTGAGCGGCGACACAAACGGTGACTCGGAAGCGGATTTCCAGATTGCACTGCTGAACTTCACCGATCTGGCGACGCTTACATCGATCGATTTCATTCGGTAGCACGAGCACTGTCGTCCGGCCTCGCTACGACACGAATGCAAACTGCGCCGTGTTGCGAGATGGGATTGCATCGGCGCGGTTGGGATATCGAAGCTGTTCATGAAGGCGAGTATCAAATTTGCGATACTGCCCCTCCGGCCCAGCTACTGCAGTTCCGCCACTCTGGCGCCGTGGGCTTCGAGGTAGATGGCGATGTCGCCATAGCCATAGCTGGTGGCGATATCGATTGGCGTACGATAGCCTATGTGCTTGTCAAGACCGCTGGCGAGAATAGAGGCGCCATTCACGACAAATTGCGTCGATTATGCACGAAAAAGCGATGGTTTTCGACGCTTTTTGACGCCGAAGTATTGGGGATTTCGGATTATTTCATGCACTGTCACCGAAACCCGAGGTTCTATGCCTTGCCCAGATGTTTCGGCCAGAATTCCTGATGTACTCTGGCGGCTTCACCTTCGAGGCTCGGGCTCGGGCCAACCACAGTGACGATTCGCGCGCCGGTTTGCAACACCGCCCGGCTCGGCACGTTCAACCCGATCCCGGCAATCTCGCCAAGCCGGGCTTCGGAACACGCAAACACCATATGCCCGATGCCTGACCAGTAAATTGCCCCGGAGCACATGGCGCACGGTTCCGTGCTGGTGTAGAGCGTGCAGTCAGCAAGAAAGGCAGAGTCGTAGTGCTGCGCCGCCAGTTTAACCAGGTTCATCTCGGCGTGGTTCGTCATATCGTGGCCGGTGAGGACGCTGTTTTCGGCGCGCAGGATTACTTCACCGTCCTTCACCAGCACCGAGCCAAACGGTTCGTCGCCGCGTTCCATCGCCGATTTCGACAGCGCAATCGCCTCGCGCAAAAACGACTCGTGGTTATCCATCGAAGTCTCCCCAAGAACCAAAGCGCGATGATCTTGTCTTGAATCGAAGGAAATTCCAAGTGGCAGCAAATCGGGGTTACGGCGACAGGTTGCGATGACAGTGCGGTCCAGCACTGTTGCCGCATCCTCCGGCCCGGCTACCGCAGTTCCGCCACTCTGGCGCCGTGGGTTTTGAGATAGCTGGCGATGTCGCCACGGGCGATCAGCAGTCGCCGGCATCCGCCGAATGCCGCGCACGGCCCGTCTTACGAAGCAAGCGGGCGCCGTCCAGTGCGTCGCTCAAACCTATTTTTTTGGTTTGCCCACCTCCAGAGTGGCCAAGTTTGAGCCGAACAACCACTTGGCAACCGAGATTTCCATCGCAGACATTGGTTTGGTCATGGTCCTGATCTGAAGCTTTTGGAACATCCGCTCCGGCAGCACTTTCTTGAGGAAGGCATACAACTTTGCGTCGCCTCCAGAAACGATGTGAATTCTACCTTTTGGGTGGGTTGCCGCACGAAATATTTCGTTGGCAATGTTGGATGGCGAAGTGACGCTCGTAACTGACTCTTGAGCCGACAAGAACGTGTTGAAGTGCTTTTCGTAGAACTTGTAGACCGGATTGCTAGAATTGCCGCCATCGTCCAATTTTGTGAATATCTTGGTGGCGTGCAAGCCGGGGTAGATGGCTTTGACTTCTATGTTGAAGGGCGACAATTCGATTCCCAATGATTCAGTAATGCCCCGCACTGCCCATTTGCTTCCGCCATAGGCAGCAATAAACGGATAGTTGAATTGCGCGCTTGCCGATGCCAGGTTGATAAACATGCCGGAACTTCTGCTCCGGAAATGCGCAATGAAAGCCTTGGTCACGGCAAAAACGCCAAAAACATTGGTTTCAAACTGGTCTTTGATTTGCTGCATGCTGGACGTTTCGGTCGGGCCCATCAAACAGTAGCCAGCGTTGTTGACAACGACATCGATAGAGCCAAATTTTTCAATGGCGGCATTGGCAACTTCCTCGACTTGCGCAAAATTGGTCACGTCCAGTTCAAAGAGCGCCACGTTTGGAAGGTCTTTGAACAGTTCCCGATTTGCCTTGAGGCTTCGAACTGTTGCGGCCACATTCCAACCGGAACTGGCGAATTTTTCCACCGATGCCTTGCCAAAGCCGGAGTTGTGTTCCGGTTATGAAAACGGACAACGCCATTGATTCATCCTCACGTCGTTTGTGTAACTCCGGCCAGGAAAAGCAGGGCCGATATCTTTACAGCGCTGGAATTTTGAGGGCTATTGTAACTGTTGCCTTTAGCCAATGGTCAAGGGGTGGTCATGTTAATATCCGAATTTGCCCGCACAACCAATTTGACGGTCGATACGGTTCGCTTCTATGTGCGGAAAGGAATTCTCAGCCCGGAATTGTCAACGAAAGGAGGGTCGAAGCCCTACCAGATTTTCACCCAAAAACACGTTGATACCGTCAAGATGATTCTGGTTGCCAAGTCTGTTGGGTTTTCGATCCGGCAGATACTGGGCTACGCGGATGAATTGCAGTCCAGAAAACTTTCCGGCAGCAAGAGAATTGAAATTCTGCGCACCCAGATCGGAATTTTGGAAAGCAAGGCCAACAATTTGAAAATCATGATTGACTTCATGTATGCCAAAGTCGCCTGGTACGAAAATGATCGCAATGGCCTTGAACCGCAATTGGAAACTTTGACGGCCAAGGAGTCGAAAAATCCACGGAAGATCCGGCGTTGAATTTCTCGCCCCGTTTGAATTGCCTGATCCTGCTTCCAAGAATGCCGTGGATTGAGGAATTTCGGAGACACTCCCGCGATGTCGCCGAAATGAACCTGTCAACGAAACCGGCTATTGCAGTTCCGCCAGCCTGGCGCCGTGGGTTTTGAGATAGCTGGCGATTTTTGCGTAGCCATAACTCGTGGCGATATCGAGCGGAGCGCGCTTGCCCTTGCAATCTTTTGGAAGGCCAAAGCCTTGGGCGTTGACGTCGGCGCCTGCCCTGACCAGAACTTCGACGCAGCCAAGGCAGCCTAGCCAGGTGGCGATGTGCAGGGCCGTCTCGCCTTCGTGGGTTGTGTCGGGATGGGCGCGATGGGCCAGGAGGAGCGACATGAGGTCAACCCTGCTCTTGTAGACCGCCATGATCAGAGGCTCGCCCCAATACCGCGTTGGTGCGCTGACGTTGGCGCCGCGGGCGATCAGCAGTTCAGCCGCCGCAAATTGACCGCCCTTCACGGCGTAACTGAGCGGCGTTCCCAGCCCCTCGTGGGCGTTGACATCAGCGCCAGCGTCGAGTGCGGCTGTGATCGCAACGACGTCACCGGCCTTCGCGGCATCATGAATGGCACCGGCATTCGCCATGCCCGGCACAAGGCCAAGCAGCACAGACCCGAAAAGCATGAACTTGCGCATCCTGAAATCTCCTTTGTCATCCAAATGGACAAGGCACGTTCGGACCGGGGCAACATGGCACAAATCCGCCTGGTGCGCCACCTCCATCGCAGCGATCGGGCGGCGGCGAAGACATCGCCACAATGCAACACTGGCCCTCTCGACGCAGCATCGGACATGCACTAGCGTGCTGCGGCGCCTTCGACTGGCGTATCGGGCGGGGGAGCCCGGCGGGCGTTGAATTCAAATCGGGGCTGCAATGACATCCACGCAAGATCCGTTCCTGCGCCATCCCGAATTGCGCGGCAAGATCATCGATCCGATGACTTCGTTTTTCCGCGACTTCCGCATCGAACGGGTGCTGGAAAAGTACCCTGAGATGGAATGGGCGAGGCCGCTTCTGCACACGGCGGAGAAACGTGATGAAATCCGTCTGGAAACGCTAAGAAACCATCCGGACGAGGACCTGTGGATTTTCGCCTATGGATCGCTGATGTGGGATCCGGCGCTGCGATTCTCCGAAGTGCGAAGGGCCACGGTGCCCGGTTACGAGCGCCGCTTTATCCTGAGGGATATGTTAGGCGGACGCGGCACTCGCGAGTCTCCGGGCTTGATGGCGGCCCTCGATCACGGCGCGGGGTGCGACGGCCTGATGTTTCGCATTCCGCACGACATCATTGCTGAAGAGACGGAAATTCTTTGCCGCCGCGAACTTGTGGCACCCTCCTACATGCCGGTCTTCGTTTCTGCATTGGCTGGCGGTGAGCAGCTTGACGTCCTGGCCTTTATTGCCGATCACGCGGCCGAGCAGATTTGTGGCGAAATCACCCGCGATGAACAAATCCAGTATCTCGTCAACGGCCGCGGCATATTGGGCACCAGCCTCGAGTATCTTGAGAAGATCGTTTCGCAGTTCGATGCCCTTGGCATTGTTGACGCCGAATGCACCGCGTTGCTGGCCGCTGCCCACGCCTTTGCCCGCGCCCAGGAAACTGCTTCTGAGGAAACCCAGTGATGCCGGACCGCATTCCGTTTTTTGATGGCCACAATGATTTTTTGTTGCGCCTGATGTTCTCGAAAGACCGGCGTGACGAGGTGTGGCTTGGCGAGACGGGCAAAGGTCATCTTGATCTGCAGCGCATGAAAAAGGCGGGGTTTGCCGGTGGCCTGTTTGCGATATTCGTGCCGCCGGTTTCAGCGGGGCCGCCGCCGGACTTTGCGGCGCTGATGGCAAATCCACCCTATGACCTGCCGATGCCGCCGCAGATGAGCCATGAGCAGGCGCAACCCATGGCCATCACCATGGCGGGCCTGTTGCACTGGATGGAACGGGCGGCACCCCATGATTTCGCCGTCTGCCGCACGGCAGCCGAAATCAGCGCCGCCATGGAAAACAATGTGATCGCCGGCGTGATGCACATGGAAGGGGCCGAGGCTATCGGGCCGGACCTCGACGCGCTCTATTTGTTTTACGATATGGGCCTCCGGTCACTTGGCCCGGTCTGGAGCCGCCCGACGATTTTTGGCGAAGGTGTTCCGATGAAGTTTCCCGGTTCACCCGACATGGGGGGCGGCTTGACCGAAAAGGGCAAGGACCTGGTGCGCCTGTGCAATGAACTCGGCATCATCATCGACCTTTCGCACATGAACCAGGCGGGCTTCGAGGACGTGGCGCGGATTTCGCGGCGCCCGCTGACCGCCACCCATTCCAATGCCCATGCCCTGTGCCAATCGCCGCGCAACCTGACCGCCCGCCAGCTCGCCCAAATCCGCGAATCCGGAGGGTGTGGTTGGTTTCAACTTCGCCACCTTCTACATCCGCGAAGATGGCACGGCGGCCAATGACATGGGCTGGGAACCCTTGCTCAGGCAGATGGATTATCTGATCGGCCATCTGGGTGAAGACCATGTTGGCCTTGGCTCGGATTTCGATGGCTGCATCGTGCCCAAGCTCATTGGCGACGTGACCGGTGTGCCGGCCTTTCTGGCCGCACTTGAAGGCCACGGCTACGGCGAAGCGCTTGTCACCAAACTGGCCAGGACCAATTGGCTCAATAACCTGGAACGGGGCCTGCGCAGATGACTGGGAAATTTCGTTATCGACAGGAGAAGGGCGGCGCATACCTCTGATGATCCGATTCACACCTCGAGGCCCCTCCATCTGGATTCACCCGGCACCATAGGCTAGATTGCCTCACGGCAAGACTTGATACTGTTGTAACGCGAACTTGTGGAATTGCCATGCCACCTGAAATTCTGGTTGCCTTGGTGATAGGCGGCCTGATCGGCGTGATGATCGAAAGAATTCGATCCGGTAGGCGTCGGAACGCGTGGCGGGAGAAAAACCAGTGGCGATGGGCGAACAAACGCCATGACGGCAGCGTCGCCAAAGGACCGTGGACAGAGAAGCCTGTTTCGACGGAGCCGAAGCAACCCGACGCCGCTGACCAATTGCGGATTGTGATGGGCGCGGACTTTACGATTCAGCCGCTGCTCAACAAGCACGAAGCGCGGGTTTTCAAGGAGCTTGACCGCATCGTAATCAGTTGCAACCCCGATTGGCAGGTGATGGCGCAAGTTTCAGTGGGCGAAATTCTCCGTTGCAAAGATGTCGAGGCTTACCGGTGCATCAACTCGAAGCGGATTGACTTGCTATTGGTGGACGGTGACTGCCAACCCCGCCATGCCGTCGAGTATCAGGGCACCGGGCATCATCAAGGCACGGCGGCCGCCCGCGATGCAGTCAAGAAGGAAGCGCTGCGGCGCGCGGGAATTGGCTATCATGAAGTGTTGGCCGGTCACACCACGCCATCCGATCTCAGGAGATTGGTGGAAAAGCTGGTTGATAGGCCAGCGGGATAGCGGCAACCGCGATTGCGCTCCGCCACTGCGCGGCTATCGCATGCACACATTTCTTTAACTCGTCATTCCAGACGCGACCGGCATTTGCGCAGCAAATGTTGAGGGAGCGATCTGGAAACCCGCTTTCCGTCAACAAGGGCCAGCGCCCGCAGCGGGGTTCCGGATAAAGGGCTTACGTTTTGCGTTCCGCAAAACACGCCCTTTCCGGAATGACGAGTCAAGGGGACGCTGCGCGGGCGAGGAAGGCCTCTTCAGCCGAAGGCCATGCGGCGTTCGCGGCGGCGGTCGGGCGGGGGTTGGTAGGCCAGTCTTGCGTGGTACTCGCAGTAGGGCGAGCCGTCTCTGGGGCCATGGCCGCAGAAGCAGAATTCTTCGGAGCCGGGATCGCCGATCGGCCATTTGCAGGTTTTGTCGGAGAGGTGGAGGATGGTGACGCGGCCGTCCTTCGGCAGGTCGACGAGGCGCAAAGGTTTGGGTTCCGGCAGGGCCAGCTGGCGCGGCTGGACTTCGGCCCGCAGCATGGGTTTGAGCGCCGTGTTGCCGGCGTGCGGCATCGACGGCATGCCAGTGGTGCGGCCGGGATGGCTCGGCTCGCGCTGTTTTCTCGGCGTGCGGGGCGCCGCATTGCGCGGCTGGGTGGCGCGGCCCGCCAGGTTGAGGCGGTGAACCTTGCCGATCACCGCGTTGCGGGTGACGCCCTGGCCAAGCCTTGCGGCGATCTGCGAGGCCGACAGGCCCTCGGCCCACAGCTTTTTCAATTGCTCAACCCGGTCTTCCGTCCACGACAGCTTGGCGCCGCCATGGTTCGCTTCGAAATCTGTGCCCACGCCGTGAATCCCTCTGATGCCGCCAAAGCCATAGGCCCGGCGCCCGTTCGATCTGTTGCCCTTTGAAACGCTACATGTCGTAGCTTTGTAAACCGACACTACTATACGCGGTGACGCAACTTCAACCTATCGACACCGCTGCCGGTTTGTTTTCCCCAACATTCGCCGTCGCCGTATGGTTAACGAGACCTTATCAACAGCTCGAATCGGGGGTCCATGTGCTGTTTTGACTTCACCCATCCGCAAGCTCCCGTCAATCGCCAATTGACCCTTGGCGATCATGGACTTATAAGTTTTCCACAGAAACGAGCGCCGTGCCTTTGACGCGGCGCTTTTTGATTTTTGAGCAGGGAAAGTTCGATGATTACGCCACTTCTGCCCGTTTTCGCCCGCGCCAAGGTGGCATTCGAGCGGGGCGAGGGGACGCGCGTTTACACATCCGAAGGCGAGGAATACCTCGATTTCGGCGCTGGCGTGGCGGTGACGAGCTGCGGCCATGCGCATCCGCACCTGGTGAAAGCGCTGACCGAGCAGGCCCAGAAGATCTGGCATACCTCCAATCTCTATCAGGCGCCGGGCCAGCAGAGTCTGGCCGAACGGTTGATCGCCGCGAGCTTTGCCGACACGGTGTTCTTCGCCAATTCCGGGGCCGAGGCGCTGGAGTGTTCGATCAAGATGGCGCGGAAATTCCATGCCGCCCACGGCCAGCCCGGAGAAGTATCCGGCTCATTACCTTTGAAGGGCGCCTTCCATGGCCGGACGCTGGCGACGATCGCCGCCGGCGGGCAGATGAAATACATCGAAGGCTTCGGCCCCAAGGTTGACGGTTTCGACCAGGTGGCGTTTGGCGACATGGAGGCGGTGAAGGCGGCGATTGGCCCTCAGACAGCTGGCATCCTGATCGAGCCGGTGCAGGGCGAAGGCGGTGTGCGCCCGGTGCCGCACGCTTTCCTGAAAGAGCTTCGCAGCCTTTGCGACGAACACGGCCTGCTGCTGGTGTTCGATGAAGTGCAATGTGGCGTTGGCCGCACCGGCAAGTTCTTTGCCCATGAATGGGCAGGCGTTGCGCCCGATATCATGGCGGTGGCCAAGGGCATCGGCGGCGGCTTTCCGCTGGGCGCCTGCCTTGCCACCGAAAAAGCCGCTGTGGGCATGACGGCGGGAAGCCATGGTTCGACCTTCGGCGGCAATCCGCTGGCGACGGCCGTCGGCAATGCGGTTCTCGACGTGGTGCTGGAAGAGGGCTTTCTCGAAGGCGTGCAACAGCGGGCGCTGCGCTTGAAGCAGAAGCTCGCCCGCCTCAAGGACGAGCACCCCCAGGTGATCGAGGATATTCGCGGCGTTGGCCTGATGATGGGCATAAAATGCCGGGTGCCGAACACCGAACTGCAAGCCGCCGCCATGGACCAGAAACTTCTCACCATCGGAGCCGGCGACAATGTGCTGCGCCTGTTGCCGCCGCTGGTGGTGACCGACGCCGATATCGACGAGGCGGTGAACCGCCTTGAGCGCGCCTGCCGGGCGCTTGAAGCCAAGGCGGCCTGAGGACTGGAGAATGACGAAATTTGATCGCACCACCTCGTGCCGTCATCCCGGCGAAAGCCGGGACCCAGGCTTGCAAGCGGCAGAACGGCGGAAAGTCTGGGTCCCGGCTTTCGCCGGGATGACGGCTACAGGAGTGAGTCAGTCAGGACTCGTGTTGAGCTAACACATGGTTGCGGCACCCACTCATTTCCTCGATCTCTCGGATTTTTCCGGAGAGAATCTCAATGGCATCATTTCGACAGCGCGGCGCATGAAGGATGCGCGGTTGGGCCAGCCCAAGGGCTTGCGCGAGGCGGGCGAACCCCTGAAGGGCCGGGTTCTCGCCATGATCTTCGAGCGGCCCTCGACCCGCACCCGCATTTCGTTTGAAGTCGGCATGAAGCAACTGGGTGGCGACACGCTCATGCTGTCGGCCACCGAAATGCAGTTGGGCCGCGGCGAGTCGCTCACCGATACGGCGCGGGTGCTGTCGCGCTTCGTCGATATCATCATGATCCGCGCCGCCAAGCACGCAACGCTTCTGGAACTGGCGGCGGGCGCTTCGGTGCCGGTGATCAACGGCCTGACTGATCTTTCGCATCCCTGCCAGGTGATGGCCGATGTGATGACGCTGGAAGAACATGTGGGGCCGGTGAAGGATCTGACGGTCGCCTGGGTGGGCGATGGCAACAATGTTGCGGCGTCGTGGATTCATGCGGTGGGCCGCATGGGCGGCAAATTGCGCATTGGTTGCCCGGAACCTTTGAAGCCCGCCAAGGAGCTTCTGACCTGGGCCCGCGCCGAAGGGGCCGATGTGACGGTGACCGAAAACCCGGAAGAGGCCGTGGCGGGGGCCCATTGCGTGATCACCGACTGCTGGGTCTCCATGCACAATGCCGATACGGCGAGCCGCCACAATCTGTTGCAACCCTATCAGGTCAATGCCGCACTGATGGCGAGGGCCGGAAAGAACGCCAAGTTCATGCACTGCCTGCCCGCCCATCGCGGTGAGGAAGTGACCGACGCGGTGATGGACGGGCCAAACTCGCTGGTGCTCGACGAAGCCGAAAACCGCCTGCATGTGCAAAAGGCCATTCTGCTGCACAGCCTGGGTTATAATGTCTGAGATCGCCGCAGCCGTGGCTGGCGACATCGTTTTGCCGTTTGAAGTGCGGCCGCTGGGCGTGCGTGGCCGTGTCGTGCGCCTCGGTGCCGCCGTCAACGACATCCTGCATCGTCATGATTATCCGCCGACGGTTTCAGCATTGCTCGGTGAAGCCGTGGCACTCACCGCCATGCTCGGCTCGTCGATGAAATTCGACGGCAAGTTCATTCTGCAAACCAAGACCGACGGACCGGTGGACATGCTGGTGGCCGACTATGCATCGCCCAGTGGCATCCGCGGATATGCCCGGTTCAATGCTGAAAAGGTCAAGGCTTTGGAAAGCCCCACGCCAGCCGCACTTCTCGGCAAGGGCTATCTTGCCATGACCGTCGACCAGGGGCTGGACATGGAGCGCTACCAGGGCATCGTGGCGCTCGATGGCCATGATCTTTCGGTCGCCGCCCATACTTACTTCGCGCAATCGGAGCAGATCCCGACCAGGCTCCGGCTGGCGGCAGGGCCAATGTTCGAGCGCGGCAACCGGGGTGAAATCTGGCGGGCCTCGGCGATCATGATCCAGCACCTGCCGCGCGACGGCGGGCACAGCCCCCTTCCCTTCTCGTCCGGAGATGCTCCACAAGGGGCGGGCGATCAACCGGCCGAACATGACGACTGGGTCAAAGCCCGGCTGCTGCTTGACACGGTGGAAGACCACGAATTGCTCGATCCCAATCTGCCGCCCGAGAACCTGCTCTATCGCCTGTACCACGAAGATGGTGTCACGGCGTTTCCGGCCCGGCCCCTGTCGCGCCATTGCACATGCTCGGAAGCCAGCATCCGTGAAATGCTGCAGCGCTTTTCCCAGGAAGACCGCGCCGACATGGTGAAGGACGGCGAGATCGCGGTCACCTGCGAATTTTGCTCATCCCAGTACAGACTCAAGCCTGATTTAGCGCCGTAACGGCAGCGCCCCCGGCCGGGCAATGTCGCATTTGGGCGAAAAACCGTCCGCCGGGGAATTCAATTCACCATGGCGCACGTAGACTTGCATTGACGGGGGCGCCGTGTCGTGACATTTTTTCACACTGGAACGGCATAACGCCATCCGCAAGAAGAAGAACAAAAAACCGGGGAGTCGGAACGATACCGATGGGCACACAAGCCTGTCACATTGGCGTCGCAACGCACATCTTCTATCGCCATCGCAATTGGGTCACCAAGGAGAAAACGTATGACCGAATTTGAAATGAAAATGAAGGCAGCCCAGAAGGCCGTTGGCCTCGGCAAGCTGTCGCGCCGCGACTTCATGTCGTTCGCGATTGCTTCCGGCCTCGCCATTCCGGCCGCCAGCATGATGTTCGCGACAGCCGCACGCGCCGAAGCCAAGAAGGGCGGCGTCTTCAAGACCGCCATCGGCCACGGCCAGACCACCGACTCGCTCGATCCCGCAACCTGGTCGAACGGCTTCACGTTCCCGTTCGGCAAGTCGCTGATGGGTGCGCCGCTGGTGCAGATCAATGCCAAGAACGAAGTCGTTCCGCACGTTGCCGAGAGCTTCGAACCCACCGATGGCGCCAAGAAGTGGATCATCAAGCTGCGCAAGGGCATTGTCTTCCACAATGGCAAGACGCTCGATTCGACCGACGTGGTCGATACCATCAACTATCACATCGGTGCCGATTCGAAGTCGCCCGCCAAGGCCGTTCTTTCAACGCTCGTCAGCGTCAAGGCCGACGGCCCGGATACGGTGGTGTTTGAACTCAGCGGCGGCAACGCCGACTTCCCCTATCTGCTCTCCGACTATCATCTGGCGATGTACCCTTCGGAAGGCGGCAAAATCCAGTGGGAGAAGGGCATTGGTGCTGGCCCCTATGTGCTGAAATCCTTCGAGCCGGGCGTCAAGCTGGTGGGCGAGCGCAATCCCAACTTCTTCAAGGACACCTGGTTCGACAGCATCGAACTGTTGTCGATTGTCGACGTGGCGGCACGCACCAACGCCTATCTCTCGGGCGAAGTGCATTTCATCGACCGTGCCGATCTCAAGACCATCGACATGCTGAAGGGCGCACCCGAAACCGAACTCTACAATGAATCGGGCTTCGCGCACTATACCGCTCCGATGCATTGCAACGCCAAGCCGTTCGACGACGTGAACGTTCGCCAGGCGCTGAAGTGGGCCATCAACCGTCAGGAACTCGTTGACAAGATTCTCTATGGTTATGGCTCGCCGGGCAACGACAATCCGATCTCGAGCAAGATGAAGTTCGCGATCAATGCCGAGCCGGTCTACAGCTACGATCCGGACAAGGCCAAGAGCCTGCTCAAGAAGGCCGGCATGGAAAACCTCAAGGTTGACCTGTCGGCTTCCGACGCGGCTTTTGCCGGTGGCGTCGATGCGGCATTGCTGATGGCCGAACACGCCAAGGCAGCGGGCATCGAGATCAACGTGGTGCGCGAGCCCAACGACAGCTACTGGGACAACGTCTGGCTCAAGAAGCCGTGGAGCCTGTGCTATTGGGGCGGACGCCCGGTGGCCGACATGTTCCTGTCGATCTCGCTTGCCGACGGTGCGGCGTGGAACGACACGAACTGGAAGAATCCGCGCTTCAACGAGCTCATTACCGCGGCTCGTGCCGAGACGGACGACACCAAGCGTGCCGCGCAGTATGCCGAAGCCCAGCAGCTGGTGCACGACGACGGTGGCCAGGTGGTGCTGATGTTCAACAATTACGTTGGGGCGCTGTCGACCAAGATCGGTCATGGCACGCTCAACTCGGACTTCGACCACGACGGTGGTTACATGTACGAGCGCTGGTGGATGGCGTAACGGCAGTGTTGATTGACTGAACAATATAGTTACTTGGGGCCCCGTCAGGCAATTGACGGGGCCCTAAACTCATGAGAGTTTGATTGTTGGAATGCAAACGATTGAGTTGGCGTAGTCGCGTTGCGAAGTCCGGGGGCGGACGGAAAAAGGCAATAGAAATCGGCGGGCCAGTCGTGTGCGAGCGCGGGTCCGTCTGGCAACAGGAGAAACCGACGATGAACACGATCAAGATCCATGATGCGGCGCGCCTGGCGGCGCGCGGGCGCATGACACGGCGAGAATTCACGCAAATGGCCCTCGCCTCGGGTCTGACGTTGGCTGCCGCCAACACCATGCTGGCCTCAGCGGCCCGCGCCGAACCAAAAAAGGGCGGCAATCTGATTATCGGTCTAGCCCATGGCGCAACCACCGATTCCATGGACCCCGGCCTTTACTACGACCAATTCACCGGAACGGCACTGTGGGGCACACTCTCCAACAGCCTGACCGAACTTGATCCGGCCGGCAACGCCGTGCCCGATCTCGCCGAAAGCTTCGAGCCTTCGGACGGCGCCAAGAAGTGGGTGTTCAAGCTGCGCAACGGATCAACCTTCCACAATGGCAAGACGGTGACATCAGACGATGTCGTCGCCTCGATGATGCACCACCGCGGTGAAGGCTCGAAGTCGGCGGCAAAGTCACTGCTTGCGGCGGTGACCGACATCAAGGCCGATGGGCCGGGCACCGTGGTGTTCTCACTCGAATCCGCCAATGCCGACTTCCCTTATATCGCGTCGGACTATCACATGCCGATCATGCCGAAGAAGGACGATGGCTCCGCCGATTGGGAATCGGGCGTGCGCACCGGCGCCTACACGCTCGAGAAATTCGAGCCCGGCGTTCGCGCCTCGTTCAAGAAGAACGCCAACTACTACAAGTCCGGCAAGGGCTGGTTCGACACGGTGGAATTCCTGTCGATCAAGGACGTGACGGCGCGCACCAACGCCTTCAACACCGGCGAGACCCATTATCTGCACCGCGCCGATCTCAAGACCCTCGACATGCTGCAGCAGAATCCCAATGCGGTGATTTTCGAGAAGACCGGCTATGGCCACTATATCTATGTGATGAACGTGACGGCCAAGCCGTTCGACAATCCGGATGTGCGCAACGCCATCAAGTTCTCCATCGACCGTGCGGAAATTCTCGAGAAGGTGTTTTCGGGCCACGGCGTCGTCGGCAATGACAACCCGATTGCGCCCACCGTGAAGTTCGCCGTCGATCCCGAACCCAAGCACGTCTACGATCCGGAAATGGCCAAGAGCCTGCTCAAGAAGGCGGGCCTCGACACGCTGGCCTTCGACCTGTCGGTGGCCGAGTCGGCCTTCACTGGCGCCATCGACGCGGCACTGTTGTGGAAGGAAAAGGCCAAGGCCTGCGGCATCGACATCAACGTGATCCGCGAGCCGGAAGATTCCTACTGGGACAACGTCTGGCTCAAGAAGACCTTCGTGGCGTCCTATTGGGCGGGCCGCCCGACCTGCGACTGGATGTTCACGACGGCCTATGCCGCTGAAGCCGCCTGGAACGATACGTTCTGGAAGAATCCGCGCTTCAACGAGCTTCTGGTGGCAGCGCGCGGCGAGACCGACGAGGCCAAGCGCGCCGCCATGTATGCCGAAATGCAGCAATTGGTGCATGATGATGGCGGGCTGGTGAACATGGTGTTCAACACCTTCGTCGACGTTCACAGCAACGCGCTCGCCCACGGCGACACCGCCGCCAACTGGCCGCTCGACGGCATGAAGATTGCCGAGCGCTGGTGGTTTGCGTGATCTGACGCAAACAGCACTTGAAAAGCCGGGGCCGGGAATGCCAAGAGGCGCTTCCGGCCCCAATATTTTTTCGCTGGCAGTGACGTGGCGATCTGTTAGTCTCAAAAAATCACAAGGCCCGAAAAGAGGCCATGGGGAGTGGAATGCATCCGATTCTACGCACAGTCGTGCAGCGCTTGGCGCTTGGCCTGCTTACGCTTTTTGCCGTGTCGATCATCATTTTCTCGGCGCTGATGTTCCTGCCAGGAGGTTATGCCGAGAACATTCTCGGCCAGGGCGCCACACCCGAGACGGTCGCCAACTTCAAAAGGGAACTGGGGCTCGACCGGCCGGCCTACGTGCGTTACATCGAATGGATCGGCAATGCCCTGACCGGCGATTTCGGCACCTCCTATTCGGGGGCGGCCGGAACCATCAAGCGCGAGGTGACCGGGGTCATCGCGCCGCGTCTGTACAACACTTTCTTCCTGGCGATCATGACGGCGATCTTCGCCGTGCCGATTTCGCTTGGCCTCGGCGTGCTGGCGGCACTCTATCGCAACAGCTGGTTCGACCGCATCGTCAACTCGGCGACGCTGACGACCATCGCCATGCCGGATTTCTTCATCGCCTACATCCTCATGTTCTTCCTGGCGATCAAGAATCGCTGGTTCTACTCACTGTCGACGGTGAGCGAGGCGACGCCGTTCCTCGAACACGTGTTCCGCGGAGCGCTTCCGGCCATTACCCTCACCCTCATCATCATTGCCCACATGATGCGCATGACCAGGGCGGCGATCATCAACCTGCTGTCCAGCCCCTATATCGAAATGGCCCAGCTCAAGGGCCTCAGCCCACGCGATGTGATCGTCAAACACGCGTTGCCCAACGCCTGGGCGCCGATCGCCGTCGTCGTCGCCTTCAACCTCGCCTACCTGGTGGTGGGCGTCGTGGTTGCCGAGGTGGTGTTCGTCTATCCTGGCATCGGGCAGTTGATGGTCGACTCGGTCTCGACCCGCGACATGCCGGTGGTGCAGGCCTGCGCCCTGATTTTCGCGGCGACCTACATCCTGCTCAATCTTCTCGCTGACATCGTGTCGATCATCACCAACCCACGGCTGCTGCACCCCAAATGAACACCGCAAGCCCCACCGACGTCCGCGCCATCAAGGCCCGCCGCACCTTCCTGGAGAACGCCTGGCGTACTCTCAAGACGGCACCGATCAGCGCCTGGTTCGGCATGATCGTTATCGTCATCTATGCATTCGCCGCACTGTTCGCGCCTTGGCTGGCGCCCTATGGCGAGTCGGAAATTCTCGCCAAGGCCTATCAGCCGTCGAGCAGCGAGTTCTGGCTGGGCACCGACCAGATTGGCCGTGATCTCTATTCGCGCCTGATCTATGGGGCGCGCAACACCATCGGCATCGCCCTGATGACCACGCTGATTTCGTTTTTTGTCGGCGGCACGCTCGGCGTGCTCACCGCCCTGAAGCGCGGCTGGCTCGACCAGGGCGTATCGCGAATCGTCGATGCCTTCCTTTCGATACCGGTGCTGATCTTCGCGCTGATGCTGCTGGCGGTGGCCGGCAAGAGCATTACCAACCTGATCCTCATCCTGGCGCTGCTCGACTCAACCCGCGTGTTCCGCCTCTCCCGTGCCGTGGCCCTCAATGTCGTGGTCATGGATTTCGTCGAAGCCGCGAAGCTGCGCGGCGAAGGCATGAGGTGGATCGTCTTCAAGGAAGTCGTGCCCAACATCCTGCCGCCGCTCATCACCGAATTCGGCCTCAGGTTCTGCTTCGTGTTCCTGACCATTTCGGCGCTGTCGTTCCTCGGCGTCGGCATTCAGCCACCGACCGCCGACTGGGGCTCCATGGTGGCCGAAAACAAGACGCTGATCACCTATGGCAACCCGACACCACTCTACCCCGCCGCAGCCATTGCGCTGCTGACGGTTGCCGTCAATTTCGTGGTCGACTGGTTCCTGCAAAAGACAGGCGGACTTCCCGATGAGCACTGAGAAGAAAATCCGCGTCAAAGGCGAGGTCCTGGTCGAGATCAAGGGCCTCAGGATCGAAGGCAGTTCCGATGGCGTGTGGCACCCCATCGTCAAAGGCGTCGATCTCACCTTGCGCCGTGGCGAGGTGTTGGGCCTGATCGGCGAATCGGGGGCCGGCAAATCGACCCTCGGCCTTGCCGCCATGGGCTTTGCCAGGCCCGGCTGCCGCATTGTCGAAGGCTCGATCGTTTTCGACGGCATCGATCTGCGCAAGGCTTCCGACGCCGAAAAGCGCGCACTTTGGGGTTCGCGCATTTCCTATGTGGCGCAGAGTGCCGCCGCCGCCTTCAACCCGGCCCACAAGCTGATCGACCAGACGGTGGAAACCGCCGTTACCCACAACATCATGAGCCGCGAAAAGGCCGAGGCCGACGCCAAGGACCTGTTCAAGCGCCTGCAACTGCCGAAGCCCGACACCATTGGCGACCGCTTCCCGCACCAGGTTTCCGGCGGGCAATTGCAACGCGCCATGACCGCCATGGCGATGTCGTGCCGGCCCGATCTCATCATCTTCGACGAACCGACGACGGCGCTCGACGTGACCACCCAGGTGGAAGTGCTGGCGGCGATGCGCGACATCGTCGAGCAGTTCAACACGGCGGCGATCTACATTACCCACGATCTGGCGGTTGTCGCCCAGATGGCCCATCGCATCATGGTGCTGCGCCACGGCAACGAAGTGGAACAGGCGCCGACCCGCGAGATGCTGAAGGAGCCGAAGGAAGACTACACCAAGTCGCTGTGGGCGGTGAGGAAACTCGCCAAGCCGGAATCGATCAGCGACGACATCGTGCTGCGCGTGCATGAGGTCGATGCGACCTATGGCGGGCCCAACAAGGTGCTCGACAATGTCACGGTGCAAGTGCCGAGGGGCCGCACCGTGGCGGTGGTGGGTGAATCGGGTTCCGGCAAGTCGACGCTGGCCCGCGCCATCACCGGCCTGTTGCCGCCCATCAAGGGCGAAATCTATTTCAACGGCAAGCCCCTGCCGCATGCGCTCAAGGACCGCGACAAGGATACGCTGCGCCGCATCCAGATGATCTATCAGTCGGCGGATACCTCGCTCAATCCGCGCCAGACGATCCGCGACCTGATCGGCCGGCCGCTGGAATTCTACCACGGCGTTTCGGGCGCCGAACGTGACCGTCAGGTTGGCAAGCTTCTGGAACAGATCGAACTCGACGGGTCCTACATCGACCGGCTGCCGGGCGAGCTTTCCGGCGGCCAGAAGCAGCGCATTTCGATTGCCCGGGCGCTGGCCGCCAAGCCCGAATTCATCATCTGCGATGAAGTCACCTCGGCGCTCGACCAGATCGTGCAGGAGGAAATCCTGTCGCTGCTGATGCGCCTGCAGAAGGACACCAACGTCTCCTACCTGTTCATCACCCACGACATTGCCACGGTGCGCGCCATTTCCGACGAGATCGTGGTGATGCATCAGGGCCGCGTGGTGCAGCAGGGGCCGAAATCCAAGGTTCTGAACCCGCCGTTCCCGGCCTATACGGAGCTGCTGCTGTCATCGGTTCCGGAAATGGACCCGGACTGGCTGACCCGGCTCCTCGCCAAGCGGGCGCAGAAGACGAAGGCCTGAGGCTTCGCCTTCACTGCCATCATTGACCGGGGGCGTTCGCCTCCCTAAACAGGCCCGCGTTCAACAACCGGAAGCCTTTTTGCATGACCGTCGATCCAGCCCTGCGCGCCGCTGCTGCCGAAAGCAAGGCCTGGCCTTTTGAAGAGGCCCGGAAACTGCTGGCCCGCGCCAAAAAGCTGGGCAGGACGGAGGTGCTGTTCGAGACCGGTTATGGCCCCTCGGGATTGCCGCATATCGGCACCTTTGGCGAGGTGGCGCGCACCACCATGGTGCGCCGGGCGTTTGAGGCGCTGTGTGATATTCCGACACGCCTTCTGTGTTTCTCCGACGACATGGACGGGATGCGCAAGATCCCCGAGAATGTGCCGGACCGTGCGTTTCTGGCGCCGCATTTGCACAAGCCGCTGACCGTGGTTCCCGATCCCTTCGGCGGTGAATACCAAAGCTTCGGTCACCACAACAACGCCATGCTGCGGCGGTTTCTCGATACCTTCGGGTTCCAGTATGAGTTCGCCAGCGCCACCGACTATTACCGGTCTGGCCGCTTCGATGACATGCTGATCCGGGCATTGGAAAAGTTCGACGACATCATGGCGGTGATGCTGCCGACGCTCGGTGAAGAACGGCAAGCAACCTACAGTCCGTTCCTGCCGATCTCGCCGGTCTCCGGCCGGGTGCTCTATGTGCCGATGAAGGCGGTGAATGCCAGCCAAGGCACCATCACCTTTGCCGATGAAGACGGCACCGATGTGACACTCGACGTGCGCGGCGGGCGCACCAAGCTGCAATGGAAGCCGGATTTCGGCATGCGCTGGGCGGCCCTTGGCGTCGATTTCGAAATGTTCGGCAAGGACCACCAGACCAACGCGCCGATCTATGACCGGATCAGCGAAATTCTTGGTGCCGTGGCGCCCGAACACTATGTCTACGAGTTGTTCCTCGACGACAAGGGCCAGAAGATTTCGAAGTCCAAGGGCAACGGGCTGACCATCGACGAATGGCTGACCTATGCCGATCCCGATTCGCTGTCGCTGTTCATGTATGCGAAGCCGCGCGAGGCGAAGCGCCTCTACTTCGACGTGATCCCGCGCACTGTCGATGACTATGCCGCTTATATTTCCGCCTACCAGCGCCAGCCCGAGTGGAAGGACCGGCTGATGAATCCGGCCTGGCACATTCACGAGGGCAACCCGCCAGCACCGGAAGCCGGCAGCGTGTCGTTCTCGCTGCTGCTCAATCTGGCGACGGTGGCCAATGCTCACGACAAGGCCGGGCTGTGGACGTTCATCAACCGCTATTCGCCGGAGCTGTCACCGGCAACCCATCCGCGGCTTGATGCGCTGACCGGCTATGCGGTGCGCTATTTCCATGACTTCGTGAAACCGAAGAAGCAATATCGTCTGCCTACGGATGATGAGGCGCTGGCGCTGGCGGCGTTGGCCGATGCGCTGGGGGCATTGCCGGACGGTGCCACACCTGACGAAATCCAGACAAAGGTTTACGACATCGGCCGCCGCGATCCCTACAAGACCACGCAGAAGGATGGTTCAGTGGGCGTCGGCCAGACGTGGTTCAACATGCTCTATCAAGTGCTGCTGGGCGAAGAGCGGGGCCCCGGTTCGGATCGTTCGCCGCACTGTTCGGCATCGCCAACACACGGGCGCTGATCGAGCGGGCGGTGAAGGGCGAGTTGGTGAGCGCTCCGTAGTCTCTCCATCGGCGGGCTTGACCCGCCGATCCAGTGTGTCAACTGGTGTGCTGGTTGAAGTCTAGAGCGTCGGAGGTCTGCTGAAATCAACTCCTCGTGTCTCTCCATAGCCGGGCTTGACCCGGCTACCCAGTACTTCAACCTGTGTTGCACCTGAAAGTCTGGTTCGGCGGGTCAAGCCCGCCGATGGAGAGTTGGGGGGTGCGAGTTCAATTGACCGTCCACTGCTCTAGGTGGCCAGGTCAAGCCCAGCCATGGAGATGTGGCGAAGGGGACTTGACCCGGATGCGTGGCGGTTCATTTTGGTTGGATGCCACAAGGCCACGTCTATATCCTCGCCAGCAAGCGCAATGGCACGCTCTACATTGGCGTGACCAATAATCTTGCCGCGCGCATTTATGCCCATCGTGAAGGGCGTGGCTCGCAGTTCACCAAGAAGTATGGGGTGAAGATGCTGGTCTGGTACGAGACCTACGACATGGTGGTTGACGCCATTCAGCGCGAAACATCGCTCAAGCGCTGGCCGAGAAAATGGAAGCTGGAACTGATCGAAAAGCTCAATCCCAATTGGGATGATCTCTACGAGGGTCTGGCGTGAATTCCCCACTCCTCGTTCGGCGGGCTTGACCTCGCCGATTCAATGGTTCAGCCAGCGTGATGCCTGAAAGTCTGGGTGGCCGGGTCAAGCCCGGCCATGGAGAGTTTGGGGAGGCCTACTGGCTGGCCCACATGATGCGGGCGAGCCAGTCGACGTCTTTCATGTCGAAGGACTTGTTGGCATGGTCGGGGTTGAAAGAGGCGAGTTCGATGCTTCTGGCCGACTGGCGTTGCAGGATCTTGGCCATCACCTGGCCATCGGCGGTTCTGACCACCACGCGGTCGCCCTTGCGGATCGTTGCCGAGGGCGAGATGATGATGGTGTCGCCTTCGCGATAGACCGGCATCATCGAGTCGCCGGTGATTTCAAGCGCATAGGCATTCTGGTCGGTGATGCCGGGGACATCGATCTCGTCCCAGCCATTGCCCGCCGGGAAGCCCGAATCATCGAAGAAGCCGCCCTTGCCGGCCTTGGCGAAACCGATGAGCGGAATCTGCTTGCGCTTCGGAGGCTGGCCCTTGCGGCCCGACAGCAGGTCGGTGAATTCCTCGACCGAGGCGCCCGACGCATCGAGCACGCGGTTGATGCTTTCCATGGTCGGCCAGCGCGGGCGGTTGTCGGGGCCCAAGCGCTTCGAGGGGTTGAAGGATGTGGGATCAAGGCCCGAACGCTTGGCAAGACCCGAAGCGGAAAACCCATAACGCTCGGCGATCGTGTCGATTGCCGCCCAAACCTGCTTGTGTGTGAACATATGGCTGGCCTCCCTGCCGCAGAATTTTCACATTGTGTAGGAAGTAATACCTCCAGCCAAATCATTTGTCCAGCCCCCTTGTCGCGACTACTCTGCGGTGATGACACTGGTCTACAAAATCTGCCGCCGGGATGACTGGCGTGACGCCGAAAAAGCCGGTTCTTACAATGGTTCCGCCGACGATCTTCGCGATGGCTTCATTCATCTGTCGGCGGCTGGTCAGGTGGAGGGCACACTTGCCCGCCACTTTGCCGGGCAGAGCGATCTGGTGCTCGTTGCATTTGAGGAAATTCTCTCGACGGATTGAAGTGGGAAGCTTCGCGCGGCGGCGCGCTGTTTCCGCATGTCCATGGCGTGTTGCCGGTGGCGAAGGCTCTTTGGGTGAAAGACCTGCCGCTCGACGGGGCACTGGCGTGATGGGGTTGGCGCGTCTGGGCTTCGCACTCGCCAAACCGCTGCTGCATGCGATGGATGCCGAGACGGCCCACGGCCTGACGATTTCAATGTTGAAGGCCATGCCGCTCACAAAGCCGGCGACCCTGCCCCGGCGTCTTGCGCGTCGAGGCTTTCGGGCTTTCATTCGCCAATCCGCTGGGGCTTGCAGCTGGCTTCGACAAGAACGCCGAGGTGCCGGATGCCATGCTGTCGCAAGGCTTCGGCTTCACCGAAGTGGGAACGGTGACACCGCGCCCGCAAGATGGAAACGCCAGGCCACGGCTGTTTCGCCTCGACGGAGGACCGAGGTGTCATCAACCGCATGGGCTTCAACAATGCCGGGCACACGGAAGCCTTCCTGAAACTTCGGGCCCGTGGCGGCAGGCCGGGCATCGTCGGCGTCAACATCGGCGCCAACAAGGACAGCGACGACAGGATCGGCGACTACGTTCAGGGCATAAGGGTGTTCTCTGACCTTGCATCGTATTTCACCGTGAACATTTCCTCGCCCAACACGCCGGGCTTGCGCGGCCTGCAATCGCGCGGTGAACTGCAATCGTTGCTCGAACGCCTGAACGCGGCGCGGGAACTGCAATCGCGAAAGCCGCCGATGCTGTTGAAGATTGCTCCCGATCTTGGTGAGGAGGAGTTGCAGGACATCGCTGCTGCCTGTGGCAATGGTGCTGTGGATGGCATTATCGTTTCCAACACGACGTTGTCGCGCGATGGTCTGCAGTCAGCACTTGGCGGCGAAGCGGGTGGGCTTTCAGGCGCACCGTTGTTTCAGCTTTCGACGCGGGTGCTCGCCACGCTGTACCGCCTGACTGGCGGCCTGATTCCACTGGTTGGCGTGGGCGGCATCGGCAGTGCGGCGCAGGCCTGGGCCAAGATCGAGGCGGGCGCCAGCCTCATTCAGCTCTATTCGGCGCTGGTCTATCGGGGTCCTTCGCTGGTGGCGGAAATTCTTGACGGTTTGCAGCAACGGATGAGTACCGAAGGCCTCACTTCGCTGTCGTCCGTGGTCGGCCGCAAGGCTCACCAGGGCGCCAGCGGTACGTAGCGGTTGAAGACTTTTTCGGTGGTGCCCTTGATTTGCAACTGGTCGAGGCCATAGTCGAGAGCCTTGCGCAGGCTTTGGCGGTCGCTCCTGACGAAGAACGCGATATTGCGGCTGAAATAGTCGAAGTCCGAGAACGCGCCATCAAGTAGTTTGCAGCACTTCTGCGAAGCCTCGCCCGCCGCCCAATAGATCATCTGAAGGTTGTCGCCGAAAATCGCGTCGACATTGCCGGAGCGCAACGCTTCCTGGGCCGCCGCCATGGTATCAACGGCTTCGACGTCAGAAGACGTGTAATAGTCCGTGAGCCACGCCTCGTGGGTGGTGGCCTTGACCACGCCGATGCGCTTGCCGGAAAGGGCTGCCGGATTGGCCTTGGACAGGGTGTTGCCGGACTGCACCACGAAACGCGCCAAGGTGCGGAAATAGGGTCTCGTGGCTTCGGCCACGGCCAATGCCTCAGCGTCGATGCGCGGGCCCGAGATCACCGCATCGCCCCGGCGTTCGGTCAACGCCGGCAACAGATCATCGTAAGGCAACAGCGTTACCTGACACTGGATTTTCGCTTCGGCGCAGGCCGCGAGTCCGAGTTCGACGGCGAGGCCGGCGGGGCCCGATTGCGAGGCAAAGCTGAAGGGCGGGAAATCCTGGTCGCCGAGAAGCTGAAACACCTGCCCCACTTCGGCGGGCGGGACGGGTGCGTCCTCATCCACATCGCGAAATTGCGGCAGTTGGTAACCCGCCTGTTGGGCGGTGGCATCTGACGCAAAGTAATTCAAGGTTGACGTAAAGACCAAAAACAACCCAAGGATGGTTGCCCCTAAGGCGTTGCAGCGGTTGGTTGATTGACGTATCGGCATTTTTCCTACGGCGAGCTGTGCATTCGTGTCTTTGACAGAGCCCTTCGGGCCCGGCGGTTTCCATGAACACCCCAATTGGGGCGGCAACTTAACGCCTGGCCCGGGCGAAGTCTTGCCCCGATTACAGCCTCCGGCCATCGCCGATGCGCTACGCCGCCTGCCGCAGGAAGAATTGGAATTGGCGCTGCGCAGCAAAATTCTGCCGATGGTGTCGCTTCCCGGACTGAAGCTGTTCGCAGCCTTCGGCGAGGCCGCCAGCCTCAGCGCCCAACACGATGGCTTGCGTCTCATCGCCAAGGGGACAGCCGCTGAATTCATCGCCGCCAGCCGCGTGGCACTCGGCGCCAGTCTGGTGCGGCAAGCGACAGTGAACCTCGCCCACCGCATGCCTTCGCGCTCAGCCAGCGCACGGTTGTCGAACGCCCAGGCCGGCACACTGTGGGTCGCGCTTCTGGGCGTAGCGGCCGCGGCAGCCATTGCCCCTGCCGCCGCGTTGATCTACGGCCTCGGCATCGCGGGCGGCCTGGTGTTCCTGGCGATCATCGCGCTCCGCATTCTGAGCCTGATGACAGCGCCTGCCGCCATGCCCAAGCCACCAGCGCTCGGCGATGAAGACCTGCCAGTCTACACCGTGCTGGTGCCACTGTTCCGCGAAACGTCCGTGCTCGGTCAATTGCTCGCAGGCTTGACCGCACTGCGCTATCCCGCCGCCAAGCTCGACATCAAGCTCATTCTCGAGGAAAGCGACATTCTCATGCAACGGGCGGTGTTCGGCATTCGCTTGCCGGAACATTTTGATGTCATCGTCGTGCCCTCGGGCAGCCCGCAAACCAAGCCCCGGGCTCTGAACTATGCCCTGCATTACGCGCGCGGTGAATTTCTGACGATCTATGATGCCGAGGACATTCCCGAACCCAACCAGCTGCGCGACGCCGCCGAAAACTTTGCCGTTTTGTCGGAGGACACGGCGTGCCTGCAGGCCAGCCTTGGCTTCTACAATCCAAACGAAAACTGGCTCGGGCGCCAGTTCACCGTCGAGTATGCCAGCCTGTTCGGGGTGTTGCTGCCGGCGCTTTCAGCGCACAATCTGCCCTTCCCGCTGGGTGGCACATCGAACCATTTCAGGCTTCCTATCCTGAAGTCGGTGGGCGCCTGGGACCCCTACAACGTCACCGAAGACGCCGACCTGGGGCTCCGTCTGGCGCGGGCCGGTTATGAAATGGCCATGCTGCATTCGACCACCCACGAGGAAGCCAACACCAGGCTGTGGAACTGGATGCGGCAGCGGGCCCGCTGGCTGAAGGGATTTCTGCAAACCTGGCTGGTTCATATGCGCCACCCGGCGGCGTTCTTCGCGGAAGTGGGCGCTGCCGGATTCTGGGCTACACAGGCGATGACCATGGGCGTGTTTCTCTCGGCGCTTCTCCATCCCTTCTGTCTGGCGCTGATCGTGTGGCCGTTCATCGGCGGGTCCGGTCTGGTGGTTGCCGAGGGCTTGCTGGATACCGTGCTGGCGGGTTTGAGTTTGGCGGTTCTGGCCACCGGCTATGGCGTGTCGATGGCGACGGGAGTTCGCGGATTGCGGCGGCTGCACTATCATGGCTGGTGGTTCACCATCGCCACCATGCCTCTCTACTGGCTGCTGATGTCGGTGGCGGCGTGGATGGGCCTGTGGCAATTCATTGTGGCACCTTCCTACTGGAACAAGACCCAACATGGCCTTTCGGCGCAGCAGCGGCGGCGCAAGGCAACCACGCGCTGAGGTCAGTCCGGGCTGTAGTTGCGCGTGGCTTCTGGATCACTGGTTTCGAAAGGCAGCGCCAGAAGCTCGTCCCAGGCGGCTTGCGGGATAGGCTGACCGGCCCAGTCAATCGTTTGGGCAATGCGTTCGGGCTTGCTGATGCCGATAACCGTCGACAGCACACGGTTGTCGCGCATCGAGAACTGTAATGCGGCAGCACCCGGCGCAATGTTGTATTTGGCGCATATCCGCTCAATGGCCTTGACCGGCGCCAGCACATCGTCAGTCGCCTTCTGGTAGGCATAGGGGGCATTCGACGCCGAACCCTTGGCCAGAACACCGCTGGCGTAGGGTGCTGCATTGAGTACGGCGATGCCGCGCGCCACGCAGAGTTCCATCATCTCTCCGGCATTGCGATTGACCAGCGTGTAGCGGTTATGGGTGATGATCGCGTCGAAATCCCAATCCCTGAGCAACGGCATCATGATATCGACGCGCCCCGCCGCCAGACCCACGGCATCGCACAGTCCTTCGCTCTTCATCCGGAACAATTCGGCGATGGCGCCATTGGGGCCGGTGATCTCCGAAAGCGTCTCGGCATGTTCGGGATCGTGGAGATGCAAAAGTTCAATCTTGCTGACATTGAGTGCCCGCAAACTTTCATCCAGCGATTGCCGGGCTCTTGCGGCATCAAAGCGCAGCGTGTCCATGTCGCGGTCGAGTTTCGAGGAAATGACGAAACCCTTCGGGATGCCGCCACGCTCGGTGATGACTTCGCCGATGCGCTGTTCGCTGCGGCCCAGGCCATAGTTGCGCGAGGTGTCGATGAAGTTGATTTCGCTGTCAAACACCGCGTGCACCATCTTGTGGGCCTGCTCGATGCTGACGCCGTAGCCATAGGTGCCCGGCATGTCGGCAATGGGCGCCATGCCGATGCACAGGCGGGACACCGCCAAGCCGGTCTTGCCCAGCGGGACTTTTTCCGTCGGATTGATGTTCAAGGGAGACTCCAAGGTCAATTGAAACTGGAGCGGGCGATGGGAATCGAACCCACGACATGCAGCTTGGGAAGCTGCCGTTCTACCACTGAACTACGCCCGCGAAGGTGGTCAGAATAGTGGAGGTGCAGGCGCCGGTAAAGACACTTGATTGGCCGGGCGGGACCGCAAGGCCAGTGGCATTGGAGCCGGGGCCAATGTGCCATAAGAGGATTGGCGGAAACCCTGCGTGATTCACCATGGACAATCGGAGTGCCTGATGACGAAGTACGTTCTTTGCCGGCCGCAGAACGGATTGAACGATATATTGACGCAGATCGAGCGGTGCTGCCGCTACGCCGAGAAGTTCGGCAGGCAGGTTATTGTCGATACGGCATTCTGCAACACGCTGCACTTCAAGGACCAGTTCTCCAACTACTTCGTTTCGCGGCAACGCCTCATCACCCTCGACAATCCGTTTTCCGGCCAGGAACTGGACGCGATGAGCGTTTACCCGGCGTTTCTCAAGGGCAAAGTCAGCCGCCATGACATCAAGCGCGACGAGGAGCGCCGGCGATACTTCGAGAGCAACACGGAGCGCGTGATTACTTTTGACTTCAAGAAGGACTACGCGGCACAGGTTTTGGTGCACAGCCAGGGCGGGGGCAGTGCCAGCGCGCAGTTCCTGTTCCTCAGGCTGCGGCTGCATGACCGGTTGACCGACCTGCTCGTCAAGAGGCTTCAGGAAATCGGCCAACCCTATGCGGCCGTGCATGTCCGCAACACCGACATGAAAACGAACTATGCGGACGTTCTCGAGAAACTGGCGGGTACGCGGCTTCCGGTGCTGTTTGTCGCCACCGACAACGGCGAAGTGCTGGAAGATTTCAGGGCAAAACTGAAACGCACCAGGATATTTTCGTTCGCGTCATTGCCGGGCGATGGCGGGCGTCCGCTCCACATCAATCCTTCGCAGGACGCAGCACGCCAACTCAACAGCGATGCCCTGCTTGACCTTTTGACGCTGGCAAGCGCCAGGCAACTCACCATCTGCAGGACGCTGAATGCCCCCGAAAGCAAGTTTTCGCGATTTTCCCTGCTGGCAAAGCGTTTGCATCGCAACCGCGCGCTGGTGAACACGCTTGTGCAGCGGTTGGACTATGAACTGCTCTTCGAGACTATGCGCTGAAGATTTAACCGGCGTTCATTGCGCCTGTGTGCGCTGGCCGAATGGCTTGAAGTGCTTTGAGAGCTTCAGACCCTGGCGCTGGTAGCTGGAGCCCACCTGGCCATAAACCTGATCAGGCTTTTCGGTGAGCGGTTCATAGACCAGCCGGCCGATGATCTGGCCGTCTTCGAGGATGAACGGCACCTCGTGCGAGCGCACTTCGAGAACGCCGCGCGAGCCCTGGCCTTGCCCTGAAGAATCACCGAAGCCCGGATCGAAGAAGCCCGCGTAGTGGACGCGAAACTCGCCGACCAGCGGATTGAACGGCACCATTTCGGCGGCATGGGTGGCGGGCACGCGCACCGCTTCCCTGGACACCAGAATATAGAACTGGTCGGGATCGAGAATGAGCGAGCCGCGCTGCCAGATCGGCTCCCAATAGTCGAGAACCTCGAGTGCCCCCTTCTTGTCGACATCGACAAGGCCCGAGTGGCGCTTGGCGCGAAACCCCACCGGCATGTCCGAAGCGGCGCCAGTCAGATCGACGGTGAGCGCCAGTCCATTGTCGATATTGGCCTCGCCTTCGGAGATCAGGCTTTCGCGGGCATGGAGCTCGCGGATGATGGCGTCGGAAGCGAGCGAGGCGCCGGCCCGGAAACGGATTTGCGACAGGCGTCGATCCGGTGCGGGCGAGAATCGGGAAGGTGCGTGGGCTGACTTCGGCATAGAGCGGGCCATCATAACCATCCGGCACCTTGTCGAATTCCTGGGCGTGGTCGGTGATGACGCGGGTGAAAATATCAAGCCGGCCCGTCGAACTCTTGGGGTTGGCCGCCGCCGAAATACCGGCGGGCAGCGACAAGCGATTCGAGCAGCGGCACGATATAGACGCAGCCCACTTCGAGCACGGCGCCCTCGGCCAAGGCAATCTGGTGCAGCGAGAGGTCTTTCAGGCGCGCGGCAACTGTCAGCTTCGGCCCCGGCAGGAACGAGGCCCGCACCCGGTAGGCAATATCGCCCAGGCGCAAATCAAGGCTGGCCGGCTGAATCTGGTCGCCATCCAGCGGCCGGGCAATACGGATTTTCTGCTCGTCGACGAAACGCCCGATCGCCTTGGCCGGCAGAATGCCCTGAATGCCTGTCATGGCGTTCTCTTGGCGGATTTGGTGGCCCCAAGGCAAGCCCCCACTTGGCCGGTGGAAAACCATGGCGAAACCGTTAAACTGGCAGCCATGTACGAACAGATCACCCGCGGCATCAAGGTCATTGTCCGCCCGCAATATATGGAAAGCCAGTCGAAGCCCGACGAAGGCCAATATGTCTGGGCCTATACCATCGTCATGGAAAACCACGGGCTTGAGACCGTAACGCTGCGTACCCGCTACTGGAAGATCACCGATGCCAATGGCAAGGTGCAGGAGGTGCGGGGCGCTGGCGTCGTCGGTGAGCATCCGACGCTGAAGCCCGGAGACTCATTTCAATACTCCAGTGGCTGTCCTCTCCATACATCGTCCGGATTTATGGCCGGCGCCTATCAGATGCAGACCAGCGATGGCGAATTGTTCAACGTCGACATCCCTGCCTTTTCCCTCGATTCCCCCCACGACAAGCGGTCAATCAATTGAACAACGTGCTTTCCACCGAGGAGTTGCTGGCCCATCTCGTCAGCTTCGATACCACCAGCCGCGATGGCAATATTCCGCTGATCGAATTTGTCGAGGATTACCTCGACCGCTGGAACGTGCCGCACTTGCGCGTCGACTACGAGGCGGGGAAGAAAACCAATCTGTTCGCCACAATAGGCCCCAACATCGCCGGCGGCATTGTGCTGTCGGGCCATACCGATGTCGTCCCCGTCGATGGCCAGGCGTGGACCAGCAATCCCTTCGAGCTGACCGGCAAGGGCGACGGCAGGCTTTATGGCCGCGGTACCTGCGACATGAAGGGTTTCATCGCCTGCTGCCTTGCCATGGTGCCACAGTTCCTCGCGGCATCGCTCAAGTCGCCCATTCATCTGGCGTTCTCCTGCGACGAAGAAGTGGGTTGCAAGGGTGTGAGGCCGTTGATCGCCCACATGCGCGACCACCTGCCGAAGCCCCGGGCGGTGATCGTCGGCGAACCGACGTCGATGAAAGTGGTGAATGGCCACAAGAGTGCGATCACTTTCCACACCGAGGTTTCGGGCCACGAGGCGCACTCGAGCCTCACCCACCACGGCGTCAACGCCATCATGGTGGCCGGAGACGTGCTTGCCGAGATCAACCGGTTGCGCAGGGAAATCGAAGCGCGCGGTGACGCATCACGGCGCTTCGACCCGCCCTACTCGACGGTGCATGTCGGCACCATTGAAGGTGGGACGGCGAAGAACATCATTCCACTCGTCTGCAAATTCGTGTGGGAAACGCGGCTGTTGCCCGACGCCGACCCGGAAGAAGTGCCCAGCCGCATCGCAGAATTTGCCAGGACACTCGAGCCCGCCATGAAAGCCGTGGCGGCGCAAACCGGCATCGCCACGGTGAAGGCCAACACCGTTCCGGCTCTCGCCCCGGAAGAGCAATCCCCCGCTGAACTTCTGGCGCTCAATCTCACCAAGACCAATGACACTTTCGCGGTGAGTTATTGCACCGAGGCCGGATTGTTCCAAGAGATCGGCATTCCGGCGGTGGTGTGCGGGCCGGGAAGCATCGAACAGGCGCACAAGCCCGACGAGTGGATCGCGGTTTCAGAACTGCGCAAGTGCGAAGGGTTTCTGGAGGACCTAGCAGCCCATTGCAAATAGAAAAGGGGCCGGACGGCGCCGGCCCCTTTCAGCAAACGTTGCGTTCCGCCTAGTCGTTGGTGCGGAAGATATACAGGCCGTAGTCGCGGTCGCTCGCCAGGATCAGCTGCTTGCTGGAGTCCGTCGGGTCGGGAATGACCTCGACACCCCAGAAGTCGTTGCCATCCTCATCGAGGAATTTTCCGATCTCGGCGAGTTTGCAGGTGCTCGGATCGGCGTTATTCGTGCATTGAATTTCAATCGATCGCAAGCCACCCGAATAATACGATAGATACGCCCGGTTCCACCGCTTGAGATCGGTTGCCACTTCGTGCACCGAGAGGTCGCCAAAGCCGGAGGCGAAATCCGGATCCATCGCTTCGGGAATGGCATAGGTATCGAGATCGACGAGATTGACATTGGCGGTGCCGGCACTCGTTGCATCAAAGAGATGCACATAGCCCCAACCATCGAACTGGGTTGTCACCTCAATATTGTCACCAACCGTGCCGATCGCCGGAATGGCTTCGGGGTAGGTGAAGTTGTCCGCCATGTCGTCGAACAACTCATGCATGCCGCGATGGCCGATACAGACGGCCGATGCCGTGATGGTGAAGACATGGCCCTGGCCGCCGCAGAAATAGGAGATCGGGAGCGGCCCCGCCAAGCGCGCCATCATGATGGTTGGCGATAACCGCCGCGTCATAGCCGAGGAACTGGGCAGTCTCCACCTTTTCGGAGAAGAAGCAGGCGTCCTGGGTCTGGCCCGTGTCGCCAACCGGGCCGCGCTGCATCACCAGAATGCGCTTTTCGCCCGGGTCCACGATCGGGATGGCGGTTAAAGCGTTGGGAATGCTGCCACGATCCGCCGGGCAGCCATAGCCGCCAAACACCGTGGGTCCATTGAGTGTGCCGGTGATCGGGACCGTCCAGCCAAACTCGGCGGCCGAATAGGGTTCAATCGTGTCGTCCGCCTTGATCACCGCGCGATAAGGCGAAAAATCCTCATCGGTGGCGATCAGGAAGCGCTTGCCTGCCGGATTATACTTGGTGAACTCCGACTGGTGGGCGTTGCCTTCCGGTGTGAAGCTCACGCCGGTCTGCTCGAACAGTTGCGGATCGACGGCGGCAAAATCCGTGTCGTCAAGCAATACGGCATTCGCCGGATCGGTGACATCGAGAATCGCATAACCGCCATCCCAATAGGAAGCGCTCATGATATACTTTGTGCCGATCTTCTTCACCGTCACATCGTGGTGGAAAGAGTCGCCGAGGTTCAGATCAAGCTGCGCCACGCCGAGCGGGTTCAGGTCAATGTCGCCGATCTGCCGCGGGCGGCGCGGGTTGGTGATATCGAAGATGTCGATATCCTGCAGGTCTTCATTGTCGACCGCAACCAGATAGGCTTTGCCGCCGACAGTCCAGGCATAGGCACTATGGGTTTGGTTGGCGTCGGAGCCTTCCTTGTCGCCGAACCCTTCCTTGAGCTTCACGGGCTTCGCCGGATTGGTGACGTCATACAGCATGAAGCCGCCCTTGTAGTTCTTGCCGCATGACTCGGCGTTCATCACCAGCATGTCGCCTTTGAACCAATTGGTGTTGAGTTTCAGAACCTGCATACCTTCGCCCGGACGGGTGTCCTGCGGCATGGGAATGAATGTGACATGCTTGGGGCTGGCGGGATTGGAGATATCGATCACCCAGGCGCCCGCGTCGGGCGAATTGGTGCCGCCGGTTTCCGGCGCGTTGCAATCGGGCTCGCCCCAGTTGGCGAGATAGGCGTATTTGCCGAATGCGGTGACGTCGGCGATCAAATCGTCCTTCGCGCCGGGTACTTCGAACTTCGACACGAAGTCGATGTTTCCCTCGGCTCCATCGCCAAGCAGGTGGCCGTCGTCCTGGCCATGTTGTTGGTCATGGGCCATTGCGCCCGATGGTCCAAGCATCAAAGCTGTACTTGCCGTCAGTGCGAGTAACAAATTCCTCAAGAGTCCGGTCTTGCCAACAATCATCTGCTTCGCTCCCTTTGGCTTTTTTTAAGTTTCGTTTGCCGTGACGGCCATCTGATCCAGCAAACCACCCCGCAGCCAAGTTTACGGGTTGGTAACTCAACGCTAACACGGCATTCCGGCCATACCAATCCGTCTGATTGTATAAATCACCGTTTGCAATCGTTTTCATCGTCAATGAGACGGATCTAGCCGAAGGCGCGGCGCTCGATTCCGGGCATGCGGGTGGCGAAGGTCAGGCCTCTCGCCACGAAGAAAATATTCAGCGCCGCCCACAGGCCGTGGTTGCCGTAGCGAGCCTCAAGTACCCACCAGGCGGCCATGAAGATGGCCAGCGACACGATCATCATGTTGCGCATGTCGCGGGTTGCCATGGCGCCGGTGAAGATGCCGTCGAACTGGAAGCAGATGGTGCCGAGGAACGGCGCCAGTGCCGCCCAGGGCAGATAGGCGCGGGCGGTTTCGCGCACCTCGGGGCTGACCGTCAGAAGGTCGATGAAGACGGGGCCGACCAGGAAAATCACCACGGAGAAGATCAATCCGGCGACCAGCGCCCATATGCTGGTGAGCCAGACGGCGAGGCGGAAGCGCTGGCGATTGCCGGCACCGACCGCCTGGCCGACGAGGGCTTCCGAGGCATAGGCGAAGCCGTCGATCATGTAGGCGGCGACTTCGAAGAAATGCATGAGCACGGCGTTGGCGGCGATGGTCACGTCACCGGCTCTCGCTCCACGCGCCGTGAACCACGAGAAGGCAAAGACCAGGCACATGGTGCGGATCATCACGTCGCCGTTCATGGCGATGGTCCGGCGGAATTTCGGGCCATCGAAAGATCAGCGCCCGGTTCACATGGCCCGACATGCTTGCGCACATGGCCATAGGCCAGCGCCAGGGCCAGCACCGCCGCCGAGATTTCCGACAACAGTGCCGCAAGCCCGACGCCATCCGACGTCATGCCGAGCTTCAAGACGAACAGCGACGACAGCGCCATGTTGGTGACATTGAGGAAGAGCTGCACCAGAAAGGTCAGCTTTGCCTTGGCCTGGCCGATGAACCAGCCCATGACGCAATAGTTGGCGAAGGCGAAGGGCGCCGACCAGATGCGCCAGTTGAAATAGGTTTCGCCATGCTGGCGGACTTCGGCCGAGCCACCGATGAGGTTGAAGGCGGCCTCGCGAATCAGCGGCGAGAGAACAATGAGGCCGACGCCGGCCACGGCGGCGATCATCAGGGCGCGGAGCAGGACGGCCACCAGCTCCTCGCGGTTGCCAGCCCCCACCGCCTGGGCCGAAAGTCCACCGGTCGAAAATCGCAGAAAGCCGAAGCCCCAGAAGATGAAGGAGAAGATCAGCGCGCCGACGGCAATGGCGCCGATGTAATAGGGGTCCGGCAATTGGCCGATGACCGCCGTGTTGACGACGCCGATCAACGGCTCCGACACGTTGGAGAGCATGATCGGAACGGCAATGGTCAACACCGAACGGTGAGTGAGGGGGGCGGCCGAGGGGAGAGACATGGCCTCAGTTGCTTTGCACCGTGGCGCAAGTCAAGCTGCACTGCATGAGTCTTCTGCCAGACCACTTTTTGAACTGGTTTTCCGCTCGCGGCTGGAGCTCCCCGGCCGCATCAGCTTGCCGTCGTCGAGCATGCCCAGCGGGGGACAAGCGTTCTGCTGATTTCGCCCACCGGCGGCGGCAAGACGCTGGCCGGATTTCTGCCGAGCCTGGTGGAATTGTCGGCCCATCCGCAAAGCGATGGCATTCACACGCTTTATATTTCGCCGCTGAAGGCGCTGGCCGTCGATATCGCCCGCAATCTTGAAGCGCCGGTCGCTGAAATGGCGACTGCCGATTACGGTCGAAACCCGCACCGGCGATACGCCGCATTCGAAGCGCAAGCGCCAGCGCGAGAAGCCGCCGGCCATCCTGATCACCACGCCAGAGCAGGTGTCACTGCTGATCGCCGATCCCCATGCGGCACATCTGCTGCGCAATCTGCGCTGTGTGATTCTCGATGAGCTGCATTCCATCGTGACATCGAAACGCGGCGTGCTGCTGTCGCTGGCGCTGAGCCCGTGTGCGCTACCCTCGCGCCGCAAGCGCATCCGCATCGGGCTTTCGGCCACGGTGGCGGACCCCGATGCGCTTTGCGCCTGGCTGGTGCCGACGGCGGCGGCACCTGCACCGCTCATCATGGGCACGCCCGGGGCTTCGCCCAACATCCGCATTCTGAAATCGGTGGAACGGGTGCCGTGGTCCGGGCATTCGTCGCTTTATGCCATTCCGGAAATCTATGACGAGATCGGCAAGGCCAAGGATGACTCTGGTGTTCGTCAACACCCGGTCGCAGGCCGAGATGGTGTTCCAGTCGCTGTGGGAGGCCAATGACGACAATCTGCCGATCGCCCTTCATCATGGCTCTCTCGATGTGGCCCAGCGGCGCAAGGTCGAGGCGGCGATGGCGGCTGGGAAACTTCGCGCTGTCGTTTGCACCTCAACGCTCGATCTCGGCATCGACTGGGGTGATGTCGATCTCGTTGTCCATGTGGGAGCGCCCAAGGGTTCGAGCCGGTTGCTGCAAAGGATTGGCCGCTCCAATCACCGGCTGGACGTGCCGAGCGAGGCGCTGCTGGTGCCGTCCAACCGCTTCGAGGTTCTGGAATGCGAAGCGGCGCTCCAGGCCGCCAAGGCCAATGCCCAGGACACGCAATATCCCAACGTGCTGAAATTCGATGTGCTGGCCCAGCACATCATGGGCCGGGCCTGTGCGGGACCGTTTCATGCCGATCAACTCTTCGTCGAGATTACCTCGGCCTGGACCTATCGCAATCTGACGCGCGAGGATTTCGACCGCACCATCGACTATGTGGCGACCGGCGGCTATGCGCTCAAGGCCTATGAGCGCTATGCCAAGCTGAAGGCGCAATCGGACGGCAGCTTGCGGCTGTCGCATCCGCGCTTCATCCAGATGTACAAGATGAATGCCGGCACCATCGTCGAAGAAGAGATGCTGAAGGTCGGCGCGCTTCGGTGAAGAAGCGCCTTGGCAAGCGGCTGGTGACCGGCGGGCGGGTGCTGGGCGAACTGGAAGAATGGTTCCTGTCGCAACTGGTTGTTGGCGACACATTTCTGTTTGCGGGCGAAGTGTTGCGCTTCGAAGGGCCTCGATGAGTTTGGGGCCCTGGCGTCACGCGGCGGCGGCGGCGAACCGGCGATCCCGTCCTATCAGGGCGGCAAGTTTCCGCTTTCAACCTATCTCGCCGAACGGGTGCGTGAAATTCTCGCCAGTCCCAAGGCCTGGGGTTCATTGCCGCCGCAGGTGCGCGACTGGCTTGTCCATGCAGCGTTTCAAGTCGGTGGTGCCGACGGCGCGGCAGATGCTGGTCGAAACTTTCCCGCGCGCCGACAAGCATTACATGGTGCTCTATCCCTTCGAGGGACGGCTGGCGCACCAGACGCTCGGCATGCTGCTGACGCGGCGGCTCGAACGGGCCGGGTGCCCAGCCGCTGGGTTTTGTCGCCTCCGAATATGCGCTCGTCGTGTGGTGCGTGCGCGATGTGTCGTTGATGATCGCGACGGGCCGTCTCGATCTCGCCCGCCTTTTCGAGCGAGGACATGCTGGGCGACGATCTCGATGCCTGGCTGGCGGAATCGAACCTGATGAAGCGCACCTTCCGCAATGCGGCGATCATTGCCGCTGCTGATCGAGCGGCGCATGCCGGGAAAGGAAAAGACCGGGCGGCAAATGACGGTCAACACCGATCTGATCTACGACGTGCTGCGCTCGCACCAGCCCGATCACATTCTGCTGCGCGCCGCCTGGGACGATGCCGCCGATGGCCTGATCGACGCCCACCGCCTGGCCGCCATGCTGAAACGCATTCGCGGGCCAGATCTTGCACCGGGCGCTCGACCAGGTGTCGCCGCTCGCCGTGCCGGTGCTGCTGGAGATCGGCCGCGAATCAATTTACGGCGAAGGCCATGATGCCCTTCTCGCCGAAGCCGCGGACCAACTCCTCGCCGAGGCCGCACGGCTTGTCTAGGTCGCACACCATCTCGCTCGGCGGCCTGGCGCTCGTCCCCGATCTGTCGGGCGCGCTCTATGTGCCGGACTATGCAACGCTGCTGGTCGCCGACCTGCATCTCGAAAAGGGCACGAGCCTGGCCAAGCGCGGCGTGCATCTGCCGCCCTATGACACGCGCGAGTCGCTGCGCCAGCTTGCCGCGGTGATCGCCGCCACGGAGCCGCAGCGCCTGATTTTTCTCGGCGACAGTTTCCACGATGGCGCGGCGCGTGAACGCATCGACGCCGCCGATCTCGCGTCGCTGCGGGCCATCACCACACAGGTTGAAACCATCTGGATCACCGGCAATCACGATCCCGAGCCGCCGCAGATGTCGGCGGCACCATCACCGAGCAAGTGGCGCTGGGCCCGCTCACGCTTCGCCATGAGCCGAAACCGCTGGGCGACTGACGAGATCGAAATCTCCGGCCACCTGCATCCGGCGGCGTCGGTCATCGTCGCGCGGCCATCGCATCCGCTGCCGCTGCTTCATCGCCGATCGAGCGCCGCCTGATCATGCCGGCCTTCGGCAGCTATACGGGGGCACTCGGCGTTTCCTCGGAGGCCTTCGACGGGTTGTTCGACGAATTCCATGTGTGGATGATCGGCGCCAGCGGCCATTCACCGCTTTCCGGCCAAGAAGGTCAGATAAACACCGCCACCAGCATGGCGAGGAGCGAGAGCACGGCGCCGGTGGTCAACACCATGCGCAGGCGTCCGTACCACTGCGGCAGGAAGCCCGCCTCGACGGCCAGCACGTCCCACAGGGCCATCAGCAGGAAGCTGGCGACGAGCAGCGCCAGCGCCACGGTGGGGACCAGGAACAGCGCCGCGAGGGCGACGAGTGACGGCACGATGCTCAATGTGAAATCGCGGGCCTGGCGCCTGGCATCGGCGGGCCCCAGCACCGCACCCCAGCGAATGCCACCGAGAAACGACAGGATCAACCCGCCATAGGCCGTGCCCAAGTTGCACGGCGCGGGCTTCGGCGAGCCACGGATTGGGCGCCCACGCGGCGATGGCACTGGCCGCGAAGGGCACCAACCCGGCCAGTCCCAGCAGCAGTGCTGTGTTCGGTATATTCATGGCCGCCAGCCTTGCGCAGGCGGCGGCGAAGATCAAGCGCCGCTGTTCGCCGCCTGGTTCTGGAGCATGGCCTCAAGCTCCGGCGACAGTTCGCCCGTCACCTTGAGGCCCGATTGCAACTGGAACAGGCGAATGGCATTGGCGGTGCGGCCACCCATCTTGCCGTCCGGCTCACCGATATTGTAGCCGAGTTGCATCAGCATCTTCTGCACGCGCTCAACCGGATTGTCCGGTAGACGGAGTATCGGCGGCGGGACCGGGCGAGGTCGTCCGGCGGTGCCCCCGCCCTTCCAGCTTTCCTCGGTGACCGCTACAAAATTGGCATTCTGGTCGGTGGCCAGTGGTGCGAAACCAGCGACGCGGGACTTCAGGGCCAAAACCTCCTCGGGCTTCAGCGTGGCGGCGAGCTTGGCGGCGCGGGCCTGGGCGTCGGCATCGTTGTTGGCGCCAGCCATGGAATACCAGAAATAGGCTTCCTGCGGATTGGCCGTGGTGCCGAGGCCGCGCTGATAGAGAACGGCGAGATTGAACTGGCTGTCCTGGAGCCCGCGGTCGGCGGCCTGTTTGAACCACTTGAAGGCCTTGTCGTAGTTCGGCGTGCCGGCCTCGGTGCCAGCGGCGATCACTGCGGCGTTGTGCATGGCTTTGACATTGCCGCCGGTGGCAGCGCGCTCGTACCACACGAGTGCTGTCGCGACATCCTTGGGCGCGCCCTTGCCGCGCTCATAGAGTGTGGCCACGCGATACTGGGCGGGAGCGAGGCCCTGGGTTGCGGCGAGTTGATACCAATGGGCGGCCTTGATAACGTCTTGCTCCACGCCGTCACCATCGAGATAGCGGCTGGCCACCACGAACTGGGCCTTGGCGTCACCGCGGGCGGCGGCTTCGCGCAGGGCTGCGGGGCCAGCTTCCGGCGGCGGCATTTCGGCTTCCGTGGCGCTTGGGCCCGGCTCGGCGACAAGCGAGGCGACCGACGCATCGGTCTTGCCCGACATCGAGAGGCTTCCGGTTACGTCGCTGAGGTCGGCTGGCATGTCGAAGGCGCTGCCTTCGGCTTCCGGCATGCCGGTATTGTTGGCGATGGCCTGCGGGGTGTGGCTCGGGATCAGGCTGCCGGTCTTGTCGCTGGCCTTCTTCGGGGCGGGCTTGAGTGGTTGCTCAATGGCCGATGTCGCCGGTTTTGCTGGCGCCTTGCCGCGCGACAGGAGGTTGAAGGTGACGGCGGACACCGCCGCCAGAAGCACGATGCCGGCGAGGATGAGTTTGCGGCGCTTGGCGCTGTTGTCGCCCGGCGCCTTGAGGATCGGCACCGGCTGCTGCATGCCGGCATGGCTGGAGCCGCTGCGGCCTTCTTCTTCGAGCCACTCAGGAATGGCAGCGACAGATTGAAACGGCTGTTGGCGCCGCGCTTCACCTTTGGCCGTTCGGCGGGATTGATGAAGCTGGTCTTGGTGGCGGCAGCCTGGGCGGCGCGGCGGGCGGCGGCAATGAAGTCATCACCCGGCAGATCGTCGGCCATTGCCGGCTGGCCGAAATCGATGGCAGATGCCATGTGGCCCGGCATGTCGAGCCGGGATTGCGGAGCCTGTTCTTTGGGCTCGAACACCGTCTCATCAAACATTGGCTGGGCTGAGAACTGCGGCTCGGGGATGGTGTGCACCGGGTCGAAAGCCGCCGGTTGCGGCTCCTGCCACTGCACGGTTTGTTGCGGTGCGCGGTTCCGGCTGATGCTGCTGGGCCAGATTGACGGCCAGCTGGTGGCCTGCGGCGGAGGTTTCAAGTTCGGCCAGCTTGCCGACGATCTGTTCCAGCGTCTCGTGCACGGCTTCCAGGGTTTCCTGGCTGCGGCGGTCGGAGTTTTCGGCACTTTCGCGCACGGCGCGCAGGCCCTGTTCGAGCGCGGCGATTTCCGGCGAGGCCATGAGCGGCAGGCTGGCGCTGCGCGGCGCGGCGGGCCACCTCGTCGATGGCCCGGCCGGTTTCGGTGCGGTGTCTGTTCGAGGCCATCGAACAAGCTGGGTGATGGCGCGCTCGATGGTGTCGAGATGGCCGAGACTGCTGTTCGGCATTGCAAGCCGGCCGTTCACGTCGGTCGAGGTGCTGGTCGAGCGCCTGCATGGCCTGGCCATCGCCCTGCATGCGGATGACGTCGGCCAGGCGGTGGTCGAGTTCGGCGATGCGCTGCTCAAGTTCGCCCAATTGCGAATGATGGCGCGGGTTGTTGCGGTCGCTGTTCAAGGCGCTGGGTGATGTCGGCCAGCCGGCGGTCCATGTCGGCCAGAGGGCCGCGAGATCGGGGCCTTGCGCCATGCGCGCCGAAAGCTGCTCGACGGCGGTTTGCAGGGCGTGCACGTCGCGCGCCGAAGCGGCACCGCCGCGCACGTCGTCGATGCGCTGGCTGAACTGGCCGATCTCGGCGCGAAGCCTTTGCACGTCGGCCTGGCCCACCTGCTGGCTGGCAATGGTCGACTGGGTTTCCCGCAACAGGGTCTGGATGCGGCCTTCGATTTCGCGCAGTTCTTTCTGCGCCGACTGGGTGGCGGCGGCCTGGGCGGACGCGGCAAGCTGTTCGGCGTGGCGATGGGTGTTGTCGATGCGGGCCGCCAGCTGGCTCACTTCGCGCTTGATGGTTTCATTGAAGCCTGCTTCGGCGCTGGTCTCGTTGCGCTGCACCCGACCGCCAGTTCGGCAAGCCGTGTTTCGAGGCTGGCGAAGGCCGGTGCGGTCCGCAGAATGTCGTCGCCCGAAGCCTGCGTGGCCCGCATGCGCCATTTCGGCCATGCGTTCCTGCATGGTCTTCAGGCTGTCGCGGGTGCGGCGTTCGCTGATCTCGATGTGATCGACGATGTTGCGCAGCGCCCCTTCCAGGGCCTGGAAGCCCGGCACGTCCTCGGGCTTCTCGAAGGCCCTGGGACGGTGGCGTCTGCGTTCAGCTGGCGGCCAAGATGGCCAGGCGCTCGTTCACGGCCGTGAAGGCTTCGACCGACTGGCGCTCATTCTGCTCGATGCGGTCGACAATGCGGTTCATCGCGTCCTGGTCGGCATGGCGGGCGGCGGGCGGGTCATAGGAGCGCATCGGCGCCGCATCCTGCTCGCGCCTGGCCAGTGCCGAAAGCTGCAGGGCGATGTCTTCAAGACGGATCGTCGTCTCGCTGCGGGCCCGGGTTTGCGCTTCAGTCGGCATGTCCGAAAATTCTTTCTGTACGGGGCCGGCAATGGCCAGTTGCGGGCTGGCGGAATCCTCCGCCTGGTCGAGAATCACCGAATTGAGCCACTCGCCGAGGGTCATGCCGGAGCGCCGGGCGGCATGTTTCGCCACCTCGCGGACCTCCGGCTCGATACCCTTCACGCTCCATGGAATGCCCGGTTTCATTGACTTTTCTCAGTTAAGTCCCGGCCCGGCACTGGCGATTATTTCGAACTGATCGCCGGCCCACTGCGGGATTTCCTGTGCAAAAGTTAACGGGTTTGGTAAAGATTCAGTTAAGCGGTTGATCCTTGCGGGCGAATCGACGCCCGCAGGGGGGCAAATTCAGCCGCTGGGCGGCACCCAATAACCATTAATCGGAGTAGGCCGGTTGGATGACTTGTAAGGTGGTCGTGTAAAGTTGTATCTACCTAGCGTCAAAAATCAGTTCGCGAACAAGACCCGCTGGAGACACAGATGGCTTCCCCTGAAAACAAAGACCGTTCGAACCGCGACCGCACCTACTCGATCACCGAGCTGTGCCGCGAATTCGATGTGACGCCGCGCACCTTGCGCTTCTACGAACAGAAGGGCCTGCTGCATCCGGCCCGCCGCGGCTGGACGCGGCTGTTCAGCTACCGTGACCGGGCCCGCCTGCAGCTCATCCTGCGCGGCAAGAAGGTCGGCTTCGCGCTCGAAGAGATCAAGGAGATGCTCGATCTCTACAATCTCCGCGATGGCCAGCTCACCCAGCTGCGCATCGCCTCGACCAAGATGCGCGAACGCCTCGAAGCGCTGCGCAATCAGCGCGTCGAACTTGAGGACGCGATCGCCGATCTGGAACGCACCGTCGTGGTCGTCGACGGCATGCTGAAAGAGCGCGAAGCGCAAGGGCCGAAGGCTGCCAACGGCAACTGAGTTTTTCACTTGAAGTTCGTGAATGCCCCGGGTCAACTGGCCCGGGGTTTTTCATTGGATGATCATGGCCGATACGTCACAACTCGCCTTCAATCACAATCCTCTCGACCGCGACGCCAACCGGCGCGAGCGACGCCGTGTGGCTCGGCGGCATGCTTTCGTCGCCGCAGCTGCGCCTGGTGAAACTTAACGGCGACAAGGTGGTGATGGAGGATGGCAGGCTTTCGGTGGCGCATGGCGCTGTCACCGCCGAAACCGTGTTCCTCGGCCTCGACAGTGACGGCCATCCGTGGGCGGCGAACCGGGTGGAGAGCGACGACAACACCCGCGATCTCCGCAGCCTGGCGCTTGAAAATATTCTGCCTGCGGATCAAATCGGCATTCTGGCCCAGGCCCGCTCGCTGCTGCACTGGCACGAGCGCCACGGCTTCTGCGCCCATTGCGGGACCAAAACGCCATATGCTCGACGCCGGTTACCGCCGCCATTGCGAAGCCTGCACGGCCGATCATTTTCCGCGCACCGATCCGGTCATCATCATCGTGGTGAAAAAGCCCGGCCACATCCTGCTGGGCCGCCAGGCGAGCTGGACGCCGGGCATGTATTCGGCGCTGGCCGGTTTCATGGAACCGGGCGAGACCATCGAAGACGCCGCACGGCGCGAGGTGTTTGAAGAGTCAGGGATCAGGCTTGGCGCCGTCACCTATGTGGCAAGCCAGCCATGGCCGTTTCCAGCGAGCCTGATGATCGGCCTCCATGGCGAAGCGTTGAGCGATGAAATCACCATCGACGCCAAGGAACTCGAAGAAGCCCGCTGGTTCAGCCTCGACGAGGCCCGCATGATGGTTGACCGCACCCACCCGCACGGCCTGTGGGCGACAAGGCCGCAAGCCATCGCGCATCTGCTGGTGACGGAAGCGCTGCGGTGAACTCACGTTGATCCACCGCTCGCTTCACGAGCGGCCCTCATCCGCCCTTCGGGCACCTTCTCCCAAACAAGTTTGGGAGAAGGGTAGAACTACCCTTCTCCTGGCGAAGCCGGGAGAAGGTGCCCGAAGGGCGGATGAGGGCCGACCGCGCAGCGGTCGGTGGTTCAACCCGTCTCGATCTTGCCGTCGAGCGCCAAGAGAATCATATCAAGCACGTTGCTCATGCTGGTGAACACGTCAGTGCTGAATATGCGCAGGACGCGGAACCCCTGCTGGCGCAGGAATTCGGTTCGCCGCGCATCGTAAGCAACCTGATGGTCTTCCGAATGCGTGGCACCATCCACTTCGACGATGAGCTTTCTTGTCGCGGCACATGAAGTCTGCAAAGTACGGCCCAACAGGTTCCTGCCGCACGAACTTGTATCCATGCAACCGGCGGTCACGGAGATAGCCCCACAGACGGCGTTCCGATTCGGTCTCGGCCCGCCTCAGCCCGCGCGCCCGGCGTGTGGTCTTTCGCGGCGTGAAACTCATGGGCCTGAGATTGCGGCCTTCCGGCTTGCTGCGCAAGCCGGCCCTCATCCGCCCTTCGGGCACCTTCTCCCAAACAAGTTTGGGAGAAGGGTGAGCTACTCTCCGCCCGGCATCAGGCGTTTGGCGAGTTCGGCGCGGTAGGGGCTGGCTTTGTAGACGCCGAGGACGCGGTGGTAGCTGGTGAAGAAGGCGAGTTCCTCCAGCGCCAGGCGGACATTGCTCTCCGACGGGTGGCCTTCGATGTCGGCGTAGAACTGGGTGGCCGAGAACTGGCCTTCGAGCTGATAGCTCTCGAGCTTGGTCATGTTGACGCCGTTGGTCGCAAAGCCGCCCATGGCCTTGTAGAGGGCGGCGGGAACGTTCCGTACACGGAATACGAAGCTGGTGACCACCGGTGCATCTTCCGGCTCGGCATCGTGGGGCGTGGCCGACAGCACCACGAAGCGCGTGGTGTTGTGGCTTTCGTCCTCGATATCGCGGCGGATGATCTCGAGGCCATAGATTTCGGCGGCGAGGGCCGTGGCGATGGCCGCCTGGGTCACGTCGCGCGATTCCGAAAGTTCACGCGCCGCACCCGCCGTATCGGCGGCGACCACCGGCTTGATCTTCAGTTCACGGATGACCTTGCGGCACTGGCCGAGGGCATGAACATGGCTGCGGACGATCTCGATCTTCGCCGGATCGGCACCCGGCACGATCATCAGCTGGTGGTGCACGCGCAGAAAGTGCTCGCCGATGATGTAGAGGTTGGATCGCGGCATGAGGTGATGAATGTCGGCGACACGGCCCGCCACCGAATTGTCGATGGGGATCATGGCCAGTGCCGCCTGGCCGTCTTTCACCGCCTGGAAGGCGTCTTCGAAGGTGCCGCAGGCCACGGGCTCGGAACCGGGATAGGCTTCAAGGCAGGCGATGTGGGAATTGGCGCCGGGTTCGCCCTGATAGGCGATCTTCACACTCATGGTCTGGTCCTCAACAACTGGCGGGCAATATCGAGATCGGCGCGGGTATCGACACCTAGGGCCACGGTGTCAACGCGCACCACGGCGATGATCATGCCGTTGTCGAGGGCGCGCATCTGTTCCAGACGCCGCTCGGTTTTCGCGAGGGCTGACGGGCAACGCCACGAAACGCTCGAGGGCGGCGCGCTTGTAGGCGTAGACGCCGATGTGATGCCAGAAAGGTGGCGCGTGGTCAGGACCAATGGTGCGCACGAAGTCGCGGGCGAAGGCCACTTCGCGATCACCCGACAGGGGGGCGATGGCCTTGACGATGTTGGGATTGGCGACATCGGCGGGATCGCGGATTTCGGCTGAGATGGTCGATATGTCGGCAGCAGCGTTGGCAAGCCCCGCCAGGCAGCGCTGAACCGACAACGGGTCGATCACCGGAATGTCGCCCTGGAGGTTGACCACGAAGCGGTATTGCCCTTGCGGGTCCGCGAGGCTCAGGGCCTCGGCGATGCGGTCGGTGCCCGACGGGTGGCCCGGTTCGGTGACAATGGCATCGCCGCCGTGCTCACGGATCGCCTCGGCGATTTCGATCTCGGCGGCGGCCACCAGAACCCGGCCGACATTGGCCTCGATCGCCCGGTGCCAGACGTGGACAATCATCGGAATTCCATGAATGTCGGCCATGGGCTTTCCGGGAAGCCGTGCCGAAGCCATGCGTGCGGGGATCACAACGATGGTATTCTGGTGTTCGATCATGGGCTTGGGCCAGGGCGCGGCAAATTGTTCTGGGCCGCCTTATACGTATTGCGGAGCCCGCGAGAAACAATTAGTTTCCGCGCCGAAATTGGCTCAATCGGGCAGGAAGACGTTATGGACAGCTTTGAATTCAATAAAATGGCAGGTGCGGTTCTGGGCAGCGCACTGGTGGTGTTGGGCCTCTCGGAGCTTTCGGGCATGATCTACCACGCCGAAAAGCCGGAAAAGCAGGGCTTCATCATCGAAGTGGCGGAAGCCGCGACGGGTGGTGAAACCGGCGGTGGCGAGGCCCCGGCTGGCCGAAACGCTGGGTGCACTTCTCGTCAAGGCCGACGCCGCCAAGGGCCAGGCGGTGGCCAAGGGCTGCGTCGCCTGCCACGACCTGACCAAGGGTGGCCCCAACAAGACGGGCCCGAACCTGTGGGACGTGGTGATGCGGCCGCACGGCAGCCACGAGGGCTACGGCTATTCCGCCCGCCATGGCCGCCAAGAAGGGCGAGCCGTGGACCTTTGAAGCGCTCGACGCCTTCCTGACCAATCCGGCCAAGGCGGTTCCCGGCACCAAGATGGTCTTCAAGATCGGCAAGCCCGGCGACCGCGCCAATGTGCTGGCCTATCTGCGCAGCCTGTCGGATGCGCCCAAGGAATTCCCGGCCCCGTAACGGCCACAAAGCTTTCGGATATTTAACACCGGCGGGCTCTCCGCCGGTGTTTTCTTTTGGGGGCCTGCGTGCGTATGTATAGTCACGAATCACTGACAGGACGGAAACCGATGTTCACCCGCCGCTCGCTTTTGAAGCTCGCCGGCCTTTCGCCCCTCGCCAAGGTTGTTGGCATTCAGGTGGCCCATGCCGAGGACCGCGAATTCAAGCACGCGCTGACGCTGTTCGACGACATCAAGTATCCCGCCGGATTTCAAGCATTTCGACTATGTGAATCCGGCGGCGCCGAAGGGCGGCCGGGTGCGGTTTGGGGTGGTCGGCTCGTTCGACAGCCTGAACCCCTATACCTACAAGGGCGAAGCGGCGGGTGCTGTCATCAATGAAACGCTGCTCACCTCGTCGCTCGACGAGGCTTCAACCGAATACGGCCTGGTCGCCTCCGCCGTGTGGCATCCGGAGGACCGGTCGCAGGTGGTCTTTCGCCTGCGGCCGGAAGCCAAATTCCATGACGGCAAAGGCGATGACACCGGACGACGCCATCTGGTCGATGATGACGCTTCGCGAAGTCCACCCGCAATACAACGCCTATTACAAGAACGTGGTGAAGGCCGAGCAGACCGGCGACCACGAAGTGACTTTCATCTTCGACGAGAAGGGCAATCGCGAATTGCCGCTGATCACCGGCCAGCTTCCGGTGCTGCCCAAGCACTGGTGGACCGGCAAGGACGCCAAGGGCACGTGACCGCAACATTGCCGAGACGACGCTGGAAGTGCCGCTCGGTTCGGGCGCCTATGTGGCCACCGACATCAAGCCCGGCGCGTCCTACAAGATGAAGCGCGTCGCCGATTATTGGGGCAAGGACCTTGCCGGTCAATCTCGGGCCAGGACAATTTCGACGAGATTCGAATACATCTTTTTCCGCGATGCCAATGTGGTGCTCGAAGCTTTCAAGGGCGACCAGTTCGATTTCCGCTCGGAAAATTCCTCCAAGCTGTGGGCCACCGGCTATGATTTTCCGGCGCGCGCAGCAGGGCCGGGTCGTCAAGGAAGAAATTCCGACCAAGCGCGTCAATGGCATGCAGGCCTGGGTGTTCAATCTGCGGCGCGAGAAGTTCCAGGATATCGCGGGTGCGCCAGGCTTTCGATCTGGCCTTCGATTTCGACTGGTCGAACACCAACCTGTTTTATGGCCAGTACACGCGCTCGCGCAGCCACTTCAACAATTCGGACATGGAAGCAACGGGCCTGCCGTCGCCCGAGGAGCTGCCATTCTCGAACCATTGCGCGACAAGATTCCGGCCGAGGTGTTCACCACCGAATACCAGAGCCCCACCAACGACACGCCGCAGAACCGGCGCAAGAATCTGCGGGCCGCCGCCAAGCTTCTCGACGAGGCTGGCTGGAAGGTGACGCAGGATGGCGGCAATTCGGTTCTGAAGAACGCCAAGGGCGAAGCCTTCGCGGTTGAACTGTTGCTCGACTCGCCGCTGTTCGAGCGCATCGCCCTTCCCTACAAGGAACAGCTGGAGCTGCTCGGCATCACCGTCACCATCAAGTCGGTGGACAGCGCCCAATACGAACGCCAGAACCAGAGTTTCGAGTTCGATATCGTGTCCAATGTCTGGGGCCAGTCGCTGTCGCCCGGCAACGAGCAGCGCGAGTTCTGGGGGAGCGCTGCCGCAGACAAGAATGGCAGCCGCAATCTTGCGGGCATCAAGGATGCAGCCGTCGACTCGATCATCGAAACGCTGATCTTCGCCAAGGACCGCGCCAAGCCTGATCACCGCCTGCAAGGCGCTGGACCGGGTGATGATGTGGAACCGCTACATGGTGCCGATGTGGTTCCTGTCCTATGACCGCGTGGCCTACTGGAACCGCTTCGGCCGGCCGGAGAAGCTGCCCGACTATTCCAATGGCTTCCCGACGATCTGGTGGTGGGACGAGGACAAGGCCAAGAAGACCGGCGGGGCCTGATACGCCTTCATGGGCTCCTATATCCTGAAACGCCTGTTGCTGATGATCCCCACGCTGCTGGGGGTGATGCTGATTACTTTCACCGTCGTGCAGTTCCTGCCGGGCGGCCCCATCGAGCAGGTGATCGCCAAGTTGCAGGGCACCGAGACCGACTCAACCTCGCGCATCACCGGCAATTCCGGCAACGAGGCGGGCGGCAATACCCAGGAACCGGCTCTGACCGGTGGCGGCGGCGGTTTCAAGTATCGCGGCGCCGAGGGGCTCGATCCGGAATTCATCAAGCAGCTGGAGCGCGAATTCGGCTTCGACAAGCCGGTGCATATCCGCTTTCTCACCATGCTCGGCAACTATGCCACGTTCAATTTCGGCGAGAGCTATTTCCGCGACCAGTCGGTGGTCAGCCTGATGGCCGACAAGATGGCGGTGTCGATCTCGCTCGGCCTGTGGCTGACCATCGTGCAATATCTGGTGTCGATTCCATTGGGCATCCGCAAGGCGGTGAAGGATGGCACGCGCTTCGACCTGTGGTCGTCGGTGGTCATCATCATCGGCTATGCCATTCCGAGTTTCATCTTCGCCATCATGCTGATCGTGGTGTTCGCCGGCGGCAGTTATTTCTCGTGGTTTCCGCTGCGTGGCATTACCTCGGACAATTTCGAGCAGCTGGGATTCTTCGGCAAGATCGCCGACTATGCCTGGCATATGGCGCTGCCGCTGTTCGCCATGGGCATTTCGAGCTTCGCCACCATGACGCTGCTGACCAAGAACTTCTTTCTCGACGAAATCCGCAAGCAATATGTGGTGACGGCGAGGGCCAAGGGCCTGACCGAGCGCCAGACGCTCTATGGCCACGTGTTCCGCAATGCCATGCTGCTGGTGATCGCCGGATTTCCCGGCGCCTTCATCGGCGCGTTCTTTGCGGGCGCCTTGCTCATCGAAACCATCTTCTCGCTCGATGGCCTGGGGTATCTCTTCTACAAGGCGGCACTCGACCGCGACTATCCCATCATGTTCGCCAATCTCTACATCTTCACGCTGGTGGGCCTGACGATCGGGCTCATTTCCGACCTGATGCTCACATGGATCGATCCCCGCATCGATTTCGAAACGCGGGAGGTTTGAGGATGGGGATGCTGAACCAGCCCTCATCCGCCCTGTCGGCCACCTTCTCCCATCGCCGGGTCAAGCCCGGGGACGGGAGAAGGCGCATGACCTTCATGCGCCTTCTCCTGTCGCGCAGCGATGGGAGAAGGTGCCCGACAGGGCGGATGAGGGCTCTTTCCGTTCGTGCGGTTCTCCCGCCATGAAATTCTCCCGCCTCAACCAGCGGCGCTGGGATATTTTCAGGGCCAACCGGCGCGGATACTGGTCGTTCTGGATTTTCGCGGTGCTGTTTCTCATGTCGGTGTTCGCGCCGTTCATCGCCAATGACCGGCCGATCCTCGCGTCCTACAAGGGCGAATGGCTCTACCCGACCTTCATCGACTATCCGGAAGCGAAGTTCGGCGGCTTCCTCGCCCGCACCAATTATCGCGATCCCGTCAACCAGGAAGAGATCGAGGCCAATGGCTGGATGATCTGGCCGCCGATCCGCTATTCCTACAACACCGCCAATGCTGAATTGCCGATGCCCGCGCCATCGCGCCCGGCGTTCCGCCTCGACCGCGAGGCTGCTGTGCGCCAAATATGAAAAGGGCGTTGATGACGTCAATTGCAGCTTCGGCAATCTGAACTGGCTGGGCACCGACGATCAGGGCCGCGATGTCGTCACGCGGCTGATCTATGGCTTCCGCATCTCGGTGGCCTTCGGGCTCATCCTCACGGTGCTGTCGTCGATCATCGGCATGGTGGCGGGCGCGGTGCAGGGCTATTTCGGCGGCTGGACCGATCTGTTGTTCCAGCGCTTCATCGACATCTGGTCGTCGTTGCCGACGCTCTATCTGCTCATCATCCTCGCCGCCCTCATCACGCCGACATTCTGGATCCTGCTGTTCGTGCTGGTGCTGTTTTCGTGGACGGGGCTCGTGGGCCTGGTGCGCGCCGAGTTTCTCCGGGCACGGAATTTCGAATATGTGCGGGCCGCCCGGGCGCTGGGGCTTTCGGATGCCAAGATCATGTTCAAGCATCTGATGCCCAATGCGGTTGTCTCGACCCTCACCATGATGCCGTTCATCCTGTCGGGCTCGGTGACGACGCTGACGGCGCTGGACTTTCTCGGCTTCGGCCTGCCGCCCGGTTCGCCGTCGCTGGGCGAACTCATTGCCCAGGGCAAGAACAATCTGCAGGCGCCGTGGCTCGGCCTCACCGGCTTTTTCGTCGTGTCGGTCATGCTGACGCTGCTGGTGTTCATCGGCGAAGCGGTGCGCGATGCGCTTGACCCGCAGAAAGACGTTCCGATGAGCGAGGCGCTGCTCGACATCAAAAATCTGTCAGTGGGTTTCCGCAGCGGGGCTGAAACGACACTCGCCGTCGATGGCGTTTCGTTCGCGATCAACAAGGGCGAGACGCTGGCGCTGGTGGGCGAGTCGGGCTCGGGCAAGTCGGTGACTGCGCTGTCGATCCTCAAGCTTCTGCCCTATCCGGCGGCTTTTCATCCTTCCGGCTCGGTCATGTTCCAGGGCGAGGAGCTGCTCGATGCCGACGAGCGCGACCTCCTGCAAGGTGCGCGGCAACGACATCACCATGATCTTCCAGGAGCCGATGACCTCGCTCAACCCGCTGCACACGGTGGAAAAGCAGATCGGCGAAATTCTCGAACTGCACCAGGGCATGAAGGGCGAGGCGCAGCGGGCGCGCATCGTCGAACTGCTCGGCAAGGTCGGCATCCGCGATCCGGAAACGCGGCTTCTCGACTATCCGCACCAGCTTTCGGGCGGCCAGCGCCAGCGGGTGATGATCGCCATGGCGCTCGCCAACAATCCCGACCTGCTGATCGCCGACGAGCCGACGACGGCGCTCGATGTCACCGTGCAGGCGCAAATCCTCAAGCTGCTGAAGGAACTGCAAGCCGAATTCGGCATGGCGCTGCTGCTGATCACCCATGACCTCGGCATCGTGCGGCTGATGGCCGACAAGGTGTGCGTCATGCAGCGCGGCAAGATGGTGGAACAGGGCGACGCGAAAGAGGTGTTCGCCAATCCGCAGCATCAATACACGCGCATGCTGCTGTCGGCGGAACCGAAGGGGGCGCCGCCGGCATCCGATCCGACGGCTCCCGTGGTCGTCGAAACCACCGGGCCTCAAGGTGTGGTTCCCGATCCGCCGCGGCTTCTTCCGCAAGACCATCGGCCACATCAAGGCGGTCGATGGCATCGACGCCACGGTGCGCGCCGGGCAAACGCTGGGCGTGGTCGGCGAGTCGGGCTCGGGCAAGACCACGCTGGGGCTGGCGCTGCTGCGGCTCATCTCCTCGCAAGGGCCCATCGTCTACATGGGCCAGCGCATCGACGGCTATAACAACAAGCTGATGCGGCCGCTTGCGCAAGGACATGCAGATCGTCTTTCAGGACCCGTTCGGGTCGCTGTCGCCGCGGCTTGTCGATCCAGCAGATCGTCGAGGAAGGGCTGATGGTGCAGGGCAAGTCACTCACCTACGGCCAGCGCCGCGACATCGTCGCCAAGGCGCTCACCGAAGTGGGCCTCGATCCCGAGACCATGGACCGCTATCCGCACGAATTTTCCGGCGGCCAGCGCCAGCGCATCGCCATCGCCCGGGCGCTGGCGCTCGAACCCAAATTCATCATGCTGGACGAGCCGACCTCGGCGCTCGACATGTCGGTGCAGGCGCAGATCGTCGAGTTGCTGCGCGACATCCAGAAGAAGCACAATCTCGCCTATCTGTTCATCAGCCACGATCTGAAAGTGGTGCGGGCGCTGGCCAATGAGGTGATCGTCATGCGCAATGGCATTGCCGTCGAGCGTGGGCCGTCAGCGGAGATTTTCACCGCACCAAAGACCGACTATACCAAGGCGCTGATGGCGGCGGCGCTCAATCTCAAGGCGGCGCCGGAAAGCGTCGTGAGGCAATAGAATGGCAGCAATCGTGATCGTCACCCCCACCTGGCCCAGTGACGCATGGGTGAAGGCCATGCGCAAGGTGGCGCCGCATCTCGACGTCCGCCAATGGCCGGACAAGATGGGTGATTTCGACCGAGATCGACTATGCCGCCGCCTGGCTGCCGCCCGCCAATTTCCTCAAGTCGCTGCCCAACCTCAAGGCGATCTTCTCGTTCGGCGCCGGAGTCGATGCCATTCTGGCCGATCCGACGCTGCCCGATGGCGTTCCCATCGTGCGGGTCAACGATCCCGATCTCACCGGGCCGCATGACCGAATACATCGTGCTGCATGTGCTGATGCATCATCGCCAGCAGCGGCGGCTCGATGACAACCAGCGTTTGAAGAAATGGGACTCATTCGCCACCCATGCGGCATCGGCCTTGTCGGTCGGCATCATGGGGATGGGCGTCATGGGCCAGGATTCGGCCGAGGTGCTCGCCCGGCTGGGCTTCAAGGTGGCGGGCTGGAGCCGCAGCCGGAAAGACCTGCCGGGCATCGACTGTTATGCCGGTGCTGCGGAGTTCGACGCGTTCCTCGCGCCGCACCGACATTCTGGTGTCGCTGCTGCCGGCCACGCCCGAAACCGATGGCATCATCAACCGCGAGACGATCCGCAAGCTGTCGCGCAAGGGCCCGTTCGGCGCGCCGGTCATCATCAATGCCGGGCGCGGCCGCCAGCAGGTGGCGGAGGATATTCTGGCGGCCCTCGATGCGGGCGAACTCCATGGCGCCACACTCGATGTCTTCGTGCCCGAACCCCTGCCGCCGGACAGCCGGTTCTGGACGCATCCGAAGGTCACGGTGACGCCGCACACTGCGCGCCGACTCCGATCCCGAAGTCATCTGCGCCTATGTCGCCCACCAGATCGCCCGGCATCGCTCGGGGCTGGCGTTCGAGAATCTGGTGGATACCTCGCGGGGGTATTGAGGGCTGTCATGGAGCTGAAGGAGGCTTGAGGGAATTGGATCAGTATGTCCCTCCCCCTTGCGAGGTGCGGATAAGGGAGGGGGCGCCGAACAATCCGCCCGTTTATGTGACTCTTCTGCAACACCGCTTGCCGCAACCGGCCTCCCGCAATGGGAGAAGGTGGCCGGCAGGCCGATGAGGGCTCATTTCGAACTCACAGCCGCTTGATATGGGTGATCTCGTTGCCCGCGGCCTTGATCCTCGCCACGGCCTCCTTCAGCGGTTCCTTGACCACCTGCATGTGGTGGCCGTTGGCGTGCAGCAGCGTGGCATTGTCCACCATGATGCCGACGTGGCCATCCCAGAACACCAGGTCGCCACGTGACAGCGTGTCGAGGTCGTTGATCATCAGGTGGCGCCCGAGGCTTTCTTCCTGCATGTCGCTGTCGCGCAAGGCCTCGACGCCCGAGGCCTGCAGCGCCACCTGCACGAGGCCAGAGCAATCGAGTCCCCTGGCGGTCTTGCCGCCCCAGTAGTAGGGCACATGGAGGAAACATTCGGCGATCGCCACATAGTCGCCCGCCTAGCTTCGCCAGCGGCGCCAGGTGGGCGGACCAGATGAAGCGGCCATCGGCGAGCTTCATGAACTTGCCGTCCTCGCCGGTCACCGTCACCTCGGCGAGCATCGGCAGCCATTCGGCGGGCTGGGTCTTGATGCTGGCGGCGGGGTAAATGAAGGTCGAGGGCACCACAACCTTGTGGGTGGTGGCCAACACCTCGCCCAGCGCCTCGCTGGAGATGAAGCCGACATAGCGGTCGCGTTGCGACTGCGCGAAGCTCCAGCCTTCGTTGTCGTCGAACACCCGGAAGACTTCGCCCATCAGGGCTTCCGACAGTTGCGGCGCGTCGAAGCGCGGTTCCTTGCGAATGCCGGTCACCGGCAACGCGGCACTGCTTCAGCGTTCCCTCCGCTTCATTGCGAAAGGCGTTGAGGCGCTTGTCATCGTCTTGCATCACAGCCTTCCGGAAATGGCGCCGATCGAGTCGGCGAGGCGTTCGAGATAAAGCGCGCCCTTCACGGTGCGCTGCACCAGCACGTTGCGCCGGTCCTTCTCATCACGGCGGCGCGAGACCAATTCGAGCTTGCCCATCGAATCGAGGGCCCGGGTGATCACCGGCTTCGACACACCGAGCTTTTTCGCGAGATCGCGCACCGTGTGCGGCGGGGCTTCGAGATAGATGGTCAGCATGATGCTCATCTGGCGCACCGACAGGTCGGGCTCATCGTCGCGCACCATGGCGAGCGATACGTCGTGCCAGAGCTTGAGGGCCTTGGCGGTGGTGAGCACCTCGGTCATTGGATTCGGTTGCGGAATGTCCCGGTTTGTTTCGGCTCCGTATCATTCTTGCGCAATCCAGTGGCCGGCGCAATCACTTTGCGTAGGTATCGCGGATCACCGCGAAGAGGGCCCGCAATCCTTGCGCCTCGCCGCCGCGTGGCCGGCCGGATCTCGCCACCGGCGTCCAGGCGAAGATGTCGAAATGGGCGTAGGTCTTGGCCTTCTCGACGAAGCGCTTGAGGAACAGGGCGGCGGTGATCGAACCCGCAAAGCCCGAGTCGGATGAATTGTTCATGTCGGCGACGGGCGATTCAAACAGCCGCGTGTAGGGCTGCCAGAAGGGCATGCGCCACAGGGGATCGTTCTCGGCCTCGCCGGCCTTTGCAACAGCAGCGGCGAACTTGTCGTCATCGGTGAAGAAGGGCGGCAGGTCAGGGCCGAGCGCCACGCGCGCCGCACCGGTCAAGCGTTGCCATGTCGATCAGCAGGTCGGGTGACTCCTCGTCGGCCAGCGCCAGTGCATCGCCCAGACACCAGCCTGCCCTCGGCATCGGTGTTGCCAATCTCGACGGTGATGCCTTTGCGGCTCCGCAACACGTCACCGGGACGGAAGGCATTTCCGGCAATGGAATTTTCAACGGCGGGAATCAACACGCGCAGGCGCACCGGGAGTTTTGCCGCCATGATCATTTGCGCGAGGCCCAGAACGGTGGCGGCACCACCCATATCCTTCTTCATGGTGGCCATGCCGGAGGCGGGCTTGATGTCGAGGCCGCCGGTATCGAAACACACGCCCTTGCCGACCAGCGTCACCTTGCGGCCCCGCGCCGGGCCCCAGGTGAAATCGATCAGGCGGGGTGCACGCGGGCTGGCCTTGCCGACGGCATGGATCATCGGGAACTGGCGCTCGAGTTTGGCTGCCCTTGGTCACGGTGATCTTCGCTTTGCCGGCCTTGGCCACGGTGCGGGCGGCATTCTCGAGTTCTTCCGGCCCGAGGTCCGAAGCCGGCGTGTTGACAAGATCGCGCACCAGAAAGGCGGCGCGCGCCGAGCGCAGCACATCATCGCGGTCAACGCCCTTCGGGCACACCAGCTTCGCCGCTTCGGGCACCACTTTGCCATAAGCACCGAAGCCATAGGCCTCGAGGCACCAGCCAAGTGCGGCAAGCCTCGGGTTCGCCGCGCCATGCAAGGCATAGGTGCCCTTCGGCAGTTGGCGGCACAGGCGGCCAAGTGCAAAGGCATCGCTGGCATCTTCGCCAGTGATGACGCTTGCAATGGTGCCTCTGGCTTCGGGAACGGTGAGCACGCGGCCCGCTTCGCCGGCGAAGCCTTGCGCTTCGGCCCATGCGCGTGCTGTGGCGGAGAGGCTGTCACGCAGTTTGGGCCATGACGCCCTGGTGGTCACAGTGACGTTGATCGCATCGGCTGATGGCAAAAGTATCTTCGCTGGGTCGAGCATGAATCACTCCGGATTATCACGAGGCTTATAGCGCGAAGGCGATTATGGTTAATGGTTTATTGACCACTCCTGTCCAATCATCCGGCTTTGGAACAGGGGGCTGAAGGTGCCTCCGGGAGTATGGGTATGGGGCAGTCTGATTCTTTGCGTCACCGCCGTTTCGCGGCGGCGCTGCTGGTCATGATATCGGCGGCGGCGCTTGCCGGCTGCGAGCAAAAATCGGCAGGCCTTGATGGTGCCGATCCCCTGAACACCGCCTCGACGAGTCCGGTTTCGCTCAAGGATACCGCCAAAGCCGGTGAGGCCTATCAGGCCGATCCCAAAAATCCGGCGAAGGCCGTTGCCTATGCCAATGCCCTTGGCGGCATTGGCCAGACCGACAAGCAGATGCAGATTCTGAAGCAGCTCTATCTGTCGAACCCCGATGACCCCAAGGTGGGCGCCATTTACGGCAAGAAGCTTATCGGCATCGGCCAGGGCAATGCCGCCATTCCGGTGCTTGAAGGTGTGGTGCAGAATCCGTCGGCTGACTGGCGGGTGCATTCGGCGCTGGGTTCGGCCTACGATCAGGATGGCCAGTTCGAAGCTGCCCGCAGCCAATATGAAAAAGCCCTGGCCAAGAAGCCGGACGAAATGAGCATCCTCAATAACATGGGCATGAGCCATATCCTGCAAGGCGATCCCAAGAACGCCGAAACGATTTTGCGCAAGGCCTCGCAGTCGCCCAAGGCGCGCGGCGAGCCGCGCATCCGCCAGAACCTGGCGCTGGCCGTCGGCCTGCAGGGCCGCTTCGACGAGGCGCGGCGCATTGCCAGTGAAGACCTTCCGGCCGATCAGGTCGAAGCCAACATCGAATACCTCGAAACCATGCTGTCGAAATCCAATACCTGGAAGCAGCTTTCGGAAGAAGCGCCGGGCTGATAGCCCCCACACATTTGACGGCACACGGGATTTGGTTCAACACTTGTGACGTGATTCACAAGGGGAGAGAACCATGAACCGTTTGTTTGCGGGCGTTGCACTGGCTGCCCTGCTGTTTGCCGGAAGTGCCGGGGCCGCCGATCTCAATGCGCTCGTCTGGTGTGATCACTCCGACCCCAATTTGCTGAAGCCGTTCGAGGATGCAAATGGCATCAAGGTGAACGTCAAGGAATTCGAGGGCACCGGTGCGGGGCTCGCCATCGTCGAGCAGAGCCAGCCCGGCGACTGGGACGTGATGGTGATCGATTCAATCGACGTGCGCCGTGGCGTGGAGCGCGGGCTGTTCGAGCCGCTGCCCGAAGACCAGTTGCCCTTCGCTGACCTGTTCGCCGAGGTTGCGATGGATGCGGCGACCAAGATCGATGGCGTGCGTTACGGCATCACCGAGAAATTCGGTTACAACACCATCGGCTACAACAAATCGAAGGTCGATGTTGCCGCCATGCAGTCGCTCGCGGCACTGACTGATCCCGCCTACAAGGGCCGCATCGCCATCTATGACTATTACTTGCCGGTCATCGGCATGGCCGCCATGTCAATCGGCAAGAAGACCGCCGAGATCACCGAGGCCGACCTGCCGGCAATCAAGGAGGTTCTCCTCAAGATGAAGGCCAATGCCAAGGCGGTGACCGACGTGGTGGCGAGCCAGACAGCGCTGGCGACAGGCGAGGCCGACATTCTGGTGGGTGGCGGCGAATGGGTGACGGCCGGCATTGCCAAGGAAAATCCCGATCTCGATTTCTCGATCCCCAAGGAAGGTGCGGTGCTGTGGTCGCAGTCGCTTGTCATGTTCAAGGAGTCGACGAACAAGGACATGGCGCTGAAGTTCATTCAATATGTGTTGAGCCCCGAGGGCCAGGCGCGGTTGGCCACCTCGTCGTGTTACTGGGGCATGCCCGCCAATGCCAAGGCTGCACTTGATGACGGGCAGAAGCAAATTCTGCGCTTTGCCGAACAGGGCGAGTTTCTGAAGCGCGCCCAGGGATACCCTTCGCCTTCCGAAGATCTCGACAAGAAAATGCAGGACTTGTGGACTGAAATGCTGCAGGCGCAGTGAGCGCCGCAAGCAACACTCGCACCGGCTGGGCCAGCGTCATACCGGCAGTGGTGTGGACGCTGGCTTTCTTTGCCGTGCCTTTCGTGGCCATGGCATTCGCCAGCTTCTATCCCAAGGGCGGAAGCGGCTTCAGCGTCGCCAACTACACGCAGTTCTTCACCAACCCGAGTTACTGGCGGGCCCTGACCAATTCTCTGGAGGTGACGGCCATCGTCACCATTTTCTCGGTCATCTTCGCCTACCCGTTCGCCTGGATTCTGGCCTTCATCGTGCCGGAGCGCTGGCAGCGCCTGGCTTTGATGCTGGCGGTGCTGCCGTTCTGGACATCCTACGTCGTGCGCTCCTATTCCTGGCTGCTGGTTCTGGCAGAAAAGGGTGTGATCAACGGTGCGCTTACCGGCTCCGGCCTTCTCTCAAGCCCCGTTCAAATTGCCAATACGCGCATGGCCACGGTGATCGGCTTTGTGCATTTCTTCGTGATGCTGCTGACGCTGACGATCTATGCCAATCTCAAGCAGCTTTCGCCCAACTACCGCAAGGCCGCCATCGATCTCGGCGCTTCGGGGTTCCAGACATTCATCCATGTCATCCTGCCGCTGACGCTTCCCGGCATCATGGTGGGTGCCTTTCTCACTTTCGTGCTGGCAATCGGCGACTATATCACGCCGCAAATATTGGGAGGCGGCAACGAACTGCTGATGCCGCAGCTCATCATGATGCAGGTCGGGCGGCGCGGCGACTTTGCCTCGGCCTCGGCATTGTCGCTCATCCTCATGGCGGTGGTGACGGTGGCCTACTTCGCCTTTGCCCGCTGGCTGAAAATCGAGCGGACGTGATGGTCCGGGTTTTCGCCATCACCTATGCGGCCCTGCTCTATGGTTTCATCTTCCTGCCGGTTGCGGTGCTGGTGATGTTCTCGTTCCAGTCGACGCTGTTTCCCATTCCGCCATTCAACGGGCCATCGCTGCGCTGGTATGGCGCAGTGCTGGGTGATGCCCGGCTGACGGCGGGCCTTGTCAATTCGATTTTCATGGCGCTGGCGACGTCGGCCTTGGCAACCTTGCTCGGTTTCCTGTCAGCCTGGGGCTTCGCACGCTTTCATCTCCCCGGCTCGGCGCTGATCCGCGGCCTTATCACCATGCCGCTGATGGTCAGCTACCTGATCATCGGCATGGGGTTGCTGATCTTCTTCAACTGGGCGGGTGTTCCAAAGTCGCTGATGGCGGCGGGCATCGGCCATGTGGTGATCAATCTGCCGCTGTGCTTTGCCATTATCTACAGCCAGATGGGCGATCACCAGGCGAATATCGAGCGCGCCGCCCGCGATCTTGGCGCCGGAGAATTACAGGTGCTCACTTTAGTGACGGCACCCATGTTGTGGCCGGCGCTGTTTGCCAGCTTCTTTCTGTCGATGACTTTTTCATGGGACGAATTCGTGATCGCCTTTCTGCTCACGCGTTTCGACACGACGTTGCCGGTCGAAATCTGGAACCTGCTGCGGGCCGGCCTCAACCCCAAGACCAATGCGGTGGGTTCACTGGTGTTCGGCGTCTCCATCGTGCTGGCGATCATATTCGAGCTGGTGATGTTCAGAAAGCGGCCGGCATGACGGACCTTGTGACAATCGAAAATGTCAGCCACAGCTTCGGCGCCGCCAAGGTGCTGGATGCGGTGTCGCTTGCCATCGCGCCCGGAAGCTACACGGTACTGCTTGGGCCTTCAGGATCGGGCAAGACGACATTGCTGTCGATCCTCGGCGGCTTCCTCAATCCCGATCAGGGCCGGGTGTTGATCAACGGTGAAGACTGCACCGCCATGGCACCGGCAAAGCGGCCCACCGCCACGGTGTTTCAGGACTATGCATTATTTCCACACATGAGCATCGGCGCCAATGTTGGCTTCGGGCTGCGCATGAAAGGCGTTGGCCGGGCGGAGCGCAACAGCACGGCGCGGGACATGCTGGCGCTCGTTGGCCTTGCGCAATCTTTCGACAAGAAACCGCACCAGTTGTCTGGCGGCCAGCGCCAGCGCGTGGCGTTAGCCCGGGCGCTGGTCGTCGAACCCGCCGTGCTGCTGCTCGACGAGCCGCTGGGAGCGCTTGATCTCAAGCTTCGCCGCCAGATGCAGGACGAGCTCAAGGCCATCCAGAAGCGCGTGGGTACGGCCTTTGTGCATGTGACCCACGACCAGGAAGAGGCGATGGCACTGGCTGACCATGTTGTCGTCATGAATCACGGCCGCATCGAGGACCAGGGGCCGCCGCAGCGCGTCTATGGCAGGCCCACGACGCGTTTCACCGCCACCTTTATGGGCGAAAGCACCATTGCGCCTGGCAGCGTTTCGGGCGGCATGATCCGCACCGGCTTTGGCGATTTTCCGGCACCGGTCACGGCGCGCTTCGTGGCAATCCGCCCGGAACACGTGAAGCCCGGTGGCGGGCTTACTGGTACGGTGACCGATCTGGTCTATCAGGGGAGTTTCATACGCGCCACGATTGCCGCCGATGGCGCGCCGGACACGCCGTTGCTGGCGCGTTTCGACGCCGGCACGGCCATTGCCGCCGGCAGCCGCATCACCTTTAGCATCGACGCGGCACGCGCCATTGTTCTCGATGAGTAACCGATGATCCGGATCGGCGCCAATCACTGGTATGAAACCATCCGCATGGGCGATGATGTGACACTGATCCACGAGCCATGGATCAAGCCATTCTACCGCTGCAACATGTGGCACGTTCGTGGCCGTGACCGCGACCTGCTGTTCGACACGGGGCTTGGGCATTTCAGCCTTCGCGCCCATGTGCCGCTGGTGAGCGAACGTCCCGTTGTTTGCGTTGCCAGTCACACCCATTTCGATCACATCGGCTGCCACCACGAGTTTTCCGGTTGCGCGGTGCATGGGGCGGAAGCCGTCATTCTCGAAGACCCGCGCAATGAATGGACTTGCGCTGACCGTTACGCCACGGACGAGATGTTCATCGGCCTGCCGGAAGGCTGGGACCAGACACGCTATCAAGTGAAACCCGCCAAGGTGGAACGCATCCTGAGCGGTGGTAACGGTCGATCTCGGTGACCGGGTTTTCGAGGTGGTGCACACGCCCGGTCATTCGCCGGGTGGGATCGGGCTACTGGAACACAAGACCGGCATCTTTCTGTCCGGCGATACTGTTTATGACGGGCCGCTGATTGACGATGCCTATCACTCCAACATTTCAGACTATGTGGCGACTTTCGAAAAGCTGCGCGATCTGCCGGTGACGGCAATCCATGGCGGACATTTTCCGAGCTTTGGCCCAACGCGCTTTCGCCAGCTTATCGAAGAATACCTCGCGGGCCGCCGGGAACCGGGCTGCCATCTCGGCGCGCCGATGGGTTAAATCAACAAAAAAAGGCGCGGCAAACGCCGCGCCCGTGTTGGCATTTGCCGCAGCCTTCACTCGAGCTTCATGACCAGGATGATCGACGGTCCGAGGATGACGACGAAGATCACCGGCAGGAAGAACAGGACCATCGGCACGGTCAGCTTCGGCGGCAGGGCGGCGGCCTTCTTTTCGGCTTCCGCCATGCGCGTGTCGCGGTTTTCCTGGGCGAGAACGCGCAGCGCGGTGCCGAGCGGCGTGCCGTAGCGTTCCGACTGGATAAGGCTGGTGACCACCGACTTGACGGTCGGCAGGCCGGTGCGCTTGCCGAGATTTTCGTAGGCCTTGCGGCGATCCTGCAGATAGGAGAGTTCGGCGACGGTCAGCGTCATTTCCTCGGCGAGCGGCACCGACTGGCGAGCCGATTTCGCGCGACACGCGCTGCATGGCGGCTTCGATCGACATGCCGGATTCGACGCAGATCAGCAGAAGGTCGAGCGCGTCCGACCAGGCGCGCTTGATCGATTCCTGGCGGCGCTGACGCCATGTTCTTCAGGAAGATGGTCGGCAGATAGAAGCCGCAAGACCAGGCCGATGCAGCGTCGCCGCCATGCGCATGGGCGGCGAAACCTTGTCGGCGAAGACCGTGGAGGAATAGACGAACACGATGAGCGCCAAGCACGAGCGGCACGGCGAGCGCGGACGGCGAGGAAGGTCACCAGGTGGCGTCTCGCTGCGGAAGCCCGCCTGGCGCAGCAGATCGCGCGACGCTTCGGCCTCGAACAGTTTGCGCAGATTGAGCGCTTCCACGAGCTGCGAGACGACAGGCCTGCTTCGGCTTGTCGCGGAGCTTGCCTTCGCCACTGACCAGCGCGGCGCGCTGCGCGGCGCGCAGCTTGTCGCGCTCGTCGCCCACGGTCTTCATGCGCGCGCGCAGCTTGTCGCCCTCGAAATAGGGCGCGGCGATGGTCAGAACCGTCGCGAAGGCCGCGACGCCGATGAGGATGCGTGACCATGCGTCTCGACTTGCAGGAAGACTAGCGATGACATGTTCGATCATGGTTCCGTGCCCGTCTAGATGTCGAAGTTGATCATCTTGCGCATGACCAGAACGCCGGTCAGCATCCACAGTGCCGCAGCCGGCCAGCATGATGTTGCCGATGCTTGGTGTTGAACAGCGGATTGAGATAGTCCGGGTTGAGCACGCGTCATGGCGCCCATGATGACGAAGGGCAGCGAGCCGATGATGGCGGCGGAGGACTTTGGCTTCCTGGCTGACAGCCCTGATCTTCGCCTTCATCTTCTTGCGGTCGCGCAGCACCTTCGACAGGTTGCTCGAGCGCTTCCGACAAGGTTGCCGCCGGTCTTCGACTGGATGGCCATGACGATGCCGAGGAAGTTCACTTCGGAAAGCGGCATGCGCTCGAACATGCGCTCGATGCCCTGGTCGATGGTGATGCCGACGCGCTGGCCTTCGACGACTTCGATGAATTCCGGCCCGACCGGCGGGCCGGATTCGGCGGCGATGACCTTCATGGCGTCGGTGACCGGCAAGGCCAGCCTTGAGGCCGCGCACCATGACGTCGATGGCGTCGGCGAAGTCGTTGCAGGAAGATGTTCTGGCGGCGCTTGCGCAGGAAATGCCCAGGAACCAGCGCGGAAAGCCGAGAAACGCCGACGAGGCCGAGCCGACGGCGCGACATACCACGGCATGCCGGCGATGAGCGCGCACGACGGCGAACATCAGCGCCGATGACCGACCGAGAACATCCAGAACGTGCGTTCGGCGATATTCGAGGCCGGCCTGCATGATCAGCATGCGCAGCGTCAGCCGCTTCTTGCGCTGCTTCTCGCGCTCTTCGATCTGCTTGAGCGATTCCTGAAGCTGCTTGCGGCGGGCTGTCCTTCGGATCTGTCGATGAGGCGCTGGCGAAGGCCACTGCTTGGCCGACCGCTGCCTTCTTGCCTTCGGCGATGGCCTTGACGCGCTTGCGGCCGCGGCCGCCCGGCTGAAGTACGGGAAGAGCAGCGCGAGCGCCACGCCGCCGACCGCCACGCGCGACCATCGCCGATGAAGGCCAGTCTGCGTGAGATCTTCGCCGAAAATCATGGTGCTACCGGCCTCCTTGTCGGCACTCAGTCTCGCCTCGTTGCGCGATCTCGGCCTTCTCCAGCGCTTCGGCGAGGCGGCGCTCTTCGTTGTAGTAGCGGGCGCGGTCCCAGAAGTGCGGCCGCGCGATGCCGGTCGAGCGGTGGCGGCCGATGATCTTGCCGTTGGCGTCTTCGCCGACGATCTCGTAGACGAAGAGATCCTGGGTGATGATCACGTCGCCTTCCATGCCGACCACTTCGGTGATGTGGGTGATGCGGCGCGAACCGTCGCGCAGGCGGGCGGCCTGGACGATCACGTCGATCGAGCCGCACGATCATTTCCTTGATGGTCTTGGACGGCAGCGCGAAGCCGCCCATGGTGATCATCGATTCGAGGCGCGACAGTGCCTTCGCGCGGGCTGTTGGCGTGGAGCGTGCCCATCGAACCGTCGTGGCCGGTGTTCATCGCCTGCAGAAGGTCGAAGGCTTCGGGTCCGCGGACTTCGCCGACGATGATCCGCTCGGGACGCATACGCAGGCAGTTCTTGACCAGATCGCGCATGGTGATTTCGCCTTCGCCTTCGAGGTTGGGCGGGCGGGTTTCGAGGCGCACCACATGCGGCTGCTGCAGCTGAAGTTCGGCGGCGTCTTCGCAGGTGATGACGCGCTCGTCGTGATCGACATAGCCGGTCAGGCAGTTGAGCAGCGTGGTCTTGCCGGAACCGGTACCGCCGGAGATCAGCACGTTGCAGCGCACCCGGCCGATGATTTCGAGGATCGTGGCGCCTTCCGGCGTGATCGAGCCGAACTTCACCAGGTCGGGAAGCTTCAGCCGGTCCTTCTTGAACTTACGAATGGTGAGCGTCGGGCCGTCGATGGCGAGCGGCGGCACGATGACGTTGACGCGCGAGCCGTCCATGCAGGCGGGCGTCGCAGATCGGGCTGGCTTCATCGACGCGGCGGCCGACCTGGCTGACGATGCGCTGGCAGATGTTGAGCAGCTGGGCGTTGTCGCGGAAGCGCACGCCGGTCTTCTGCATCTTGCCGCCGACTTCGATGAAGCGTCGTGTTGGCGCCGTTGACCATGATGTCGGCGATGTCGTCGCGGGCCAGCAGCGGCTCGAGCGGGCCGTAGCCCAGCACGTCGTTGCAGATGTCCTCGAGCAGCTCTTCCTGCTCGGCGATCGACATCGCCACGTCTTTGAGCGTGATGATCTCGTTGACGATGTCGCGGATTTCGTCGCGCGCCGCATCGCGGTCGAGCTGGCCGAGCTGGGTCAGGTCGATGGCGTCGATCAGCGCGTTGAAGATCGTGCTCTTGATGTCGTAGTAGTTTTCCGACTTGCGGCGGTCGAAGGCCGGCTGCGGCCTTCTTCGGCGCGGCTGGCGCAGGCGGCTGGCGCCGGCGTTGGCGCGTTGCTGCGGCCGTGCGCCGCCAAAGCTGCGCGCCGCCGCGCATCGGCAAGATCGGGAATCGTTGACGCCGGGCCGCAAGGCCGCGACGGCGCGGCCGACTGGCAGCCGGGTGGCGGCATGACGCCGGGCTCTGTTGGCTGTTCGTCGTGACGCTTTCCAAACATTACTTCTTCCTCAGCTCGGCAAGTTTATCGAAGAAGCGGACATCGAGAACTTCGACGGCCTTGGCCGGCTTCTCCGGTGCCGGCACAGACTGGGCGAGGCATCGGTCAAGCGCTTCGGCGGCCTTCGACTTCGGCGCCACTTCGAAAAGCATCTGGCCGTTGCTCTGCGGCGGTGCCGAAGGCCTGCGGCATCGTAGGGAATGATCGCAGCGATGGCTCGACGCCGACGGCCTTGCCGAATTCGGCCGCCGGAATTTCCGGCCGCTTCGGCACGCCGACCTGGTTGAGGATCAGGCTTCGGCGGGCGGTCGTTGGGGCGCGACTGCTTCAGCAGGTCGATGAGATTCTTGGCGTTGCGCAGGCTGGCGAGATCCGGCGTCGCCGTGATGATCACATCGTCGGCCTGAACCAGCGTATACTTGATCCACGGCGCCCACATGTTCGGGACATCGACGACGACGCACGGCACGTTGTGGCGCACGACGTTGAGGATCGTCTCGATGGCATGGGCCTCGATGTTGACATCGCGATCGACGCCGCCGGGGCCGCAAGCAGGCTCGAGCTTGTCGCCGAACTTGGTGAGCAGGCGGTCGATGCAGCGTGTTAGTCGACGCGGTCCGGCTGGCCGAGCGCATCGATGATGCCCTTGGACGATTCCTGGTTGAAGTTGAGGCCGGCGGTGCCGAAGGCCAGATCGAGATCGGTGATCACCGTATCGGTGCCGAATAGTGCTTCGAATCTGTCCAGCCGAAATTGTGGGCGATGGTGCTGGAGCCGACGCCGCCCTTGGCGCCGACGAAGGCGAAGATCTTGCCGACCGGGCTCGGCTTCGGATCGTGGTAGAGGTTGGCGACGGTCTCGATGACCTGCAGCTGGTGCAGCGGCGCCACGATGATATTCGCTGACGCCCTGGCGCATCAGTTCGCGATAGAGGAGCACGTCGTTGAGATGGCCGATGACGACGACCTTGGTGTCGGGCTGGCAGACCTGGGCGAGCTGGCGCGAGTTCCGACGAGGATGACGTCGCGCGGGCTGTGCGATTCGACGATCAGAAGATTGGGCGTCGGCTGGCGCCTGGTAGACCTGCACGGCGGCCATGATGCCGCCGAGCTGGATGGTGACGTGGGCGCGCGACATGCGCCGGTCGGCGGCGGCGGCCTGCATGGCCTCGGCCGTCTGCTGGTTGTCGCAGAAAGCGTGGATGTTGATGCGCGGCACGAGGGCCACGAGGCCCTGGTCGCCGGTCAGCGTAGCGGCGCTGGCTGAGCTGCGGAATTCATCATTTCATCTTTCCTGCCAAAATTCGTTCAACGCGCTCACTTGTGTCGCCGCCGGACCCTACGTCTGCTGTCGCCGGTCGATCCGGCGGAAGCGTCGGTTGCAAGATACTGCGCCTGCGCGCGGGTTCTTGATGTAGATACCATGGCCGCCATGCGGTTGTCGGCGAACGTTGGCTCCATGGCGCGCGGGCCTTCGAAGTCCTCCGGGTTGGCCACCATGGCCGCCATGTTGTGACGGATGGAGCAGCCGAAGTTTTCGATAGCCGTCGTTGCCAATTTCGGTGCCGAGATTGGACGACCAGTCGCCGCAGGCCTTGGTCACCGCAACCTTGCGCTGGAAGGTGACTTCGACCGGCGAGCGCCGTGACCGCCGGAATAGGAAGCGGCGCGAATCTTGCAGCCGGAACGCCGCGCTGCAGAAGCAGATCGGCGACGTCCTGGGCCGCTTCGCGCGCCCCGGGGTTGCCGGATGGATACTTCACGGTGACCACCGACTGGGCATTGGTCGGGCTCGCTGGCGAAACCCGCAACGGCGTTGATCTGCTCGGCCGAGAGCGTGCCATCGTGGGACACGACACCCATCTTCACCGGCCGCTTTTCGACCTTGATGGCGTAGCGCTCGTCGTAGCTCGGCGAATACGTGTCATCGAGCGCGAGGTCCTCGGCGTTGCAGCCGGCGCAGGACGGTTCCGCACAGCAACAGCAGCCGGGCCGCGCGTGCAGACAGAGAGCAATTTGGAGAATTTACCGTTCATTTGACTGTCACTCACTATTCGATGATGTAGCCGACATTGCCGTGAAACACTTCCTCGTCTCCGGCCGGTGCCGTAGACCTTGTTGAGGCGGCCCCACAGGACCGACTGGCGGTCGGTGGCGACGTTGAGGCGCTTGTCCGGCGTCGCCAGGTTCTTCTCGGCGGTGGCGTTGACGATGTAAGGCGTCACGATGATCGCCAGTTCGCTCTGGTCGTTCTGGAACGCCGCGATGCGGAACAGCGCGCCGAGCACTGGCAGGTTCTTGAGGCCCGGCGTGCCTTCGACCTGGTGGCGGTCGACTGACTTGATGAGGCCGGCCAGCATCATCGAGCCGCCGCTCGGCAGTTCGATGGTGGTGCGCATGTTGCGGGTATCGATGCCGGGATTGATACCGACCGAAACCTGGCCGATTTCGCTGACCGCCGTCGAGATGTTGAGGCTGATGCGGCCTTCCGAGAGCACGATCGGCGTGAAGTCAAGCGACACGCCATAGGGCTTGTACTCGACGGTGCAGAGCGTTGTTGCTGCTGGCGATCTGGCAGTTGGCGATCGGCAATTCGCCGCCGGCATGGAACCTGGCGTTCTGGCCGGACACCGCCGTCAGGTTCGGTTCGGCCAGGGTGCGCACGATGCCTTCCAGTTCCAATGCGTCGATCACCGCGCTCGATGTCGACATCGGAGCCATCGTGAAGCTGCCGCCGAGATGATCCACGGCGGCGGCCGCCGGGTTGAGGCTCGCGGCGCCGAGCACGAACTTGCCGAAGTCAAAGGCGGCATTGCATGTCGATGCCGAGGTTCTTGACCACCGAGCGCTTGATTTCGACAACCCGCACCTTGAGCATCACCTGGTCGCCGCCGGTAATGTTAATGGTGTTGACGACTTTCGCAGGCGCAGGTCGCCTTGGCGAACTTCATGGCGAGGTCTTCGGCGATCTTGGCTTCCGCGGCACTGGCGGCGCTGCCGCCAGGATCACGTTTTCGTTCACCGTGTCGACGGTGATCTGCGATACCGGGAATGGTGCGGTCGATGAGTTTCTGCAACGCCTTCATGTCAAGGGCCACTTCCAGATCGATATTCATGATCTGCTGGCCTTGCTCGTTGAAGAAGAAGATGTTGGTCTGGCCAACGGAGCGGGCGAAGAGGTAGGCGGTGTTGCTTGGTGCGCACCACGGCGTCGACGATCGACGGGTTGCCGACGATCACGTCCTTGGCTTCGGCGGGAAGCCGGATGACCACCGACTTGTTGAGCCCGATGCGCACGAACTGCCCCTCGTCGGCGGTGACCGACGTGGAGAGATCGAGGTCGCCGGCCCAGGCCCGGGGGCCCGCATGACGGCATCAGCGATCAGGGCGGACGCGGCGGCCGAGGCGAGCCGCGAGCGAGCACGCTGGCCGGTCTTGCGGGCGAGCCACTGGCCGCGTTCCGGCGAGGCTTGTCATTGGGGATGAACGACATGTGGATACAACCTCAGCGGCTGGCGGTGTTGGTTTCGGAGCCGTAGCGGATGATCAGGCGGCCGGTGCCGGAATGGCCTTCGCCATCTTTGTCGTCGAGATATTTTTCGGCGAGGATCGGTATGCCGTCGCCCATGCCGGCGTCGCTGCCCTCGGCGATCGAGCGCAGCGCCAGCGACAGTTCGCCGGCCGACTCGACCATGGCCAGCACCTCGGTCTGCCGCGGATCGAGTTCGAGCGTCGCGGTCTTGCCTTCGGTGACGGTCACATTGTTCGTTGCCGGTTTCCTGGCGGAAGGTCTGGTTGATGGCCAGCACCCGCACGTTGGTGAGCACGGTCTCGGTGTTCACCTTCTTGCCACCGCGTCGCCGGAATCGTCGACCTTGCGGGTCAGCAGAACATCGACGCGGTCGTTGGGAAGGATGAAGCCACCGGCCGTCGAGCGCTCGGAGACGCCAACCGAAATGGCGCGGTAGCCCTTGGGCAGAATGGCGCTCATGAAGCCGCGCTGGCCGGGCTGCACGACTTTCTTGTCGAGCATCGGCTCGTCCTTGAAGATCGGAAGGCGGGCGCGGGCGTTCTGGAATTCGGTCAAGGCTTCGGCACTTCGTCCTTGGTGATCATCGACTCGATCGACGCTGGATTTCGGCCAGTCGCGCCAGGCGATGGAAGCATCGAGCATGCGCTCGCCCATCGACAGGTCCTTGGCGGCGACAAGAACGCTCACCATCGGAACCTTGTTGACCTCGACGACTTCCTTCTCCGGCTTTTTGCCGATCAGGCCCTTGGCCATGAAGGCGGCAAGGCCCGCCGCGCCAATGGCAACACCCAGAACGATAATCCGCATCTTACTCATTGCTCACACCTTGTCCGAAGTACTTGTGATGGCAGTTCCGCCCACTTTCGGGCTGGAATGGTCAAATTTGCGTTAACCGTGTTCATTTGCGTTTCACTCATCATGCCGCATGGCATCCACCAGCTTTGCGGGAAGGCGAGAATTGCGCCGATCGCCAGGGCATAGCCGTAGGGCACGTTGGGCTTCAGACCGGCAGAAGCGCTTGAACCAGGTCTGCCCCTTGATCTCGGCATTCATGTTCACCACGGCCCATGCGCCGACCGCCAGGGCCAGCAGCGCCGCCGGCAAAGACCGTCAGGACCAGGAACGGCACGACGTCGGGCCAGCCGAACCACAGCCCGGCCGCAGCGATCAGTTTGGCATCGCCGCCGCCGAACAGGCCGAGCGCGAACAGCGCGAAACCCACGAAGAACAGGGCAAATCCGGTCAAAACATGCAAGCCAAGCTCGAACCACGGCATGCCGGTCGGCCAGCGCCAGCGGGAAAGAACAGCCATGGCAATAAGAGCCGTCAGCCAGTTGGGAATGCGCAGCGACAGCGCATCGCCGGCACCGGCGACAATCATCAGCACGGGAAAGATAGTAAAATGACAGAAATTCGATCATGGAATCGCCGCTGTTGCGATTGTGGTCGCGGCAAACTCACATGTGCGCCGTTAAGGCGGGGTTAACTCTGAACGAGCTCCGGCGGCAAAAACAAATCCACCGGCCGCGAGGCCGGTGGATCGAAAATTTCAGGGCCCGTGTGGCCGGACGATTACGAACCGGTCGTGATGTGGCCGGCGAGCGAAGAGAACTTGCCGGTGATCGAAGACGCCAGGATCGGCATGGCGGTCACGAGCGCGAGGCCCATGGCGGCGGCGATCAGGCCATATTCAATGGCAGTCGCACCCGAATTCGTCTTTCACAAAGCGCACAAACTTGGTCATTTTATTACTCCGTTAGGTTACAGCACCTGGCTCAAATTGATCGGTGCTTGATGCGCCGTCACCACTGAACCATGCAGACAAACTATGCGGCAGCTTTTAATAGGGCGTAAATGCCGCTCCCGGATTCCACTCAATTGGTGGCGTCTGTGCTTGTGGTTGACAATTCTCAACCAAATCCGCAAAATTTTATGGCCAAGGCAGACCGGGTGCGGGACCTCGCGCAATTGAAGCGCGGCCTTTCAGGCTTTCGTAACCAAACATTCACCACTCCTGGACCAAAGTGCGGGCTACGACGGAATGCATTGACGAACGCGCCGAGGATATCAACATGAAAACCAAGTTCACCCTGTCCACTCTTGCCTTGCTTACCGCGCTAACGGGCGGTTCGGCCGGGGCGGCTGCTATCGAGCAGCTTACGCTCTATTCCAGCCGCACATCATACATGCAGATGGCAGAACCGCCGGGTACAGTGGTCGTCGGAAATCCGAGCATCGCCGATGTCACCATCAACGGCAACCAGGTGTTCCTGCACGGCCGTAATTATGGCTCGACCAACATCATGATCTTCGACACCAAGGGCCAGCTTGCCCAGGAGTTCGAAGTGGTGGTCCAGGAAGGCGCGCAAAATCACGTTACGGTCTACAAGGGTGGCCCCAGCATCACTTTTGCTTGCATCAACGATTGCCAGCCAACCATGAAGCCGGGCGACAACCCGGAATATCTCCGCGATGTCGCCAACGGTTTCAAGGCGGTCACCAACATGGCAACTGGCCAGAAGTCGTCGGACGGCACCGACGAAGTGCCTACTCCGCCTCCGGCGCAGTAGTCTTGCCGCGTGCATCGCAATTCCAGAACCCCGGCCGCCGCGCCGGGGTTTTCATTTTGTTTACCTTCGTGGTGCCGCAAAGCGGAAAGTTTTCCGAAAATTAGAGAGAATGTTTTCAAGTGCTGGAAACACTGGGTTGATAGTGATGTCAGCCTGGAGGAGTGGCGCGGCGGCCGCCGGCGCCCGCCTCCGACCGGACGGAGTGGACAGATGTTAAAGAAATTGGGACGGCGCTTGGCGAGCCAGTGCAACCGTTATGGCACGTCTCGGCGGAGGGCGCTACGGCCGTCGAATTCGCGCTGGTGGCGTTTCCGTTCTTTTACGTGCTGGGCGCCATTTGCGAAACCGGACTGATGCTGTTCACCGAATATGTGGTCCAGAACGCCGTGCAGGAAGCGGCGCGCACCGTGCGCACCGGCCAGGTCAGCACGACATCGGGCACCGCAACCAAGACCGAATCCGAGTTCAAGGACTCGATCTGCGCCGATTTGAGCACGCTGATCGATTGCGACGGCGAACTGACAGTCTACGTCAACAACGCCGCCGACTTTGCCGCCCTCGAAGGCGCAATCGAAGATCCGGTCAACATCGGCAAGCAAATCGGACGGCAGCTACTCGACCATCGTGTTCCTGCCCGGCGGCCAGAAGGTCGCGGCAACGGTCATCGCCACCTATGACTGGGACTTCGCCTTCCCGTTCATGAATTTCCTCGGCAACGTCTTCGATGGCGAAAAGCGCCGCATTTACGGCATCGCCATTTTCCGCAATGAACCGTTCTGATTGGGGCAAGAACACATGAAACTCCTGCGCGGCTACATCGCCAACTCCCGCGGCATCGCTGCCATCGAAATGGCGTTTATCATGCCGTTTCTGCTGTTCCTGTATTTCGGTCTCGTCGATCTTACGTCAATGATTTCGATCAACCGCAAGCTCACCTACTCGGCCAGCGTCGTGGCCGATCTGGTGACCCAGAACGATTCCACAGTCACCGAGACCAATATCGTGGACTATGTCAACGCCGCCGAACTCATCATGAAACCGACACCGATCACTGGCGTGCGCGTCGAGGTTTACCAGTTCCGCGACAATAGTCGGCACCATCGAAAGCCAGTGGCTGTACAAGACGGCGGACGGACCGGATTGTGGCGGCACTCCCTCGACCACCGGCATGGACACACTGATGACCGACAGCAATGATCTGATTGTCGCCCAGGTGTGTTATACCTATTCGCCCTATATCGCCACGTTCCTTGGTGACAATATCCTCGGCGCCACCTCGTTCCTGATGAGCGAGCAGATTGCTTTGCGGCCCCGCCAATCTGCAACACTCGACTGCGCCACCTGCCCGACGTCGTAGGAAGTCCGGCACACACAATACTCTGGCGCCCCGCCTTTGGCGGGGCTATCTGTTTCATCCCGCCGGAGTTCAGCCTTGGACATCACAGTGTTTCTCGCCGTCCTTGCCGCCGCCGTGCTGCATGGCGCCTGGAACGTCATGGTCAAGTTGAAGCTCGACCGGTTTCTGTCGTTGTTCCTGATTCAATGCCTGATGGGCGTCATGGGCTGCGCCATGTTGCTGGTGTTTGCCTTTCCGGCGCCGGCAAGCCTGCCATATGCCATTGCATCGGGCATCCTGCATACCGGCTATAACTTGTTCCTGGCACGGAGCTATCGCACTGGCGATCTCAGCCAGGTTTATCCCATCGCCCGAGGTGCGGCGCCGCTTCTCACCCTGATTGTGACATGGGCCACGGCCACCGAACAGATCGGCATGGCGGGCGTGGTGGGCGTTGCCGTGCTTGTGGCCGGCATCTGGATTGTGAGTCTGGTTGGCCGCCGCGGCATGAGGCTGGATGGGCTCACGCTGTTTTTCGCGCTGGGAACCAGCGTGTTCATCGCCGCCTATACGGTTGTCGACGGGCTCGGCGGGCGGGCTTCGGGGTCGCCGTCGGGCTATGCCGGTCTGGTGTTCGCGATCGACGCGGTGTTTCTGCTCATCGTTGGCATCGGGATGCGCGGGCCCGCGCATTCTCCTGGATGTGGCGCCCTATTGGAAAAGCGGGACGGTGGGTGCGGCATTTTCAGCTTCGGCCTACTGGATTGTCATATGGGCGATGACGCATGCCCCCATTTCGGCGGTGGCGGCGTTGCGCGAAACCAGCATCCTGTTCGTGATTGTGATGTCGGCGCGGGTGTTCAAGGAGACGGTCACCGTGGCGCGCATCGGCGGCGCGGCGTTGATCGTCGCGGGGGCTGTCGTTCTCCGGCTGGCCTAACGCCCGAACACTCCCGCATGCAACATGCGCAGTTCGGCCTTCTGCACTTTGCCCATGGTGTTGCGCGGCAGTTCCGGCACCACGAAGATGCGCTTCGGCACCTTGAATTTGGCAAGGCCTTGCGCAAGCCCGGCGATCATCGCCGCTTCGTCCGGCAACTTGTCCTTCGCGGCGATCACCGCCACAACGCCTTCACCGAAATCCGGGTGCGGCACGCCGATGACCGCACTTTCGATGACGCCCGGCAACGCATCGATCACGTCCTCCACTTCCTTGGGATAGACGTTGAAGCCGCCTGAGATGATCAAGTCCTTGGCGCGGCCGACGATCGACACACGGCCCTCGTCATCGATGGTGCCGACATCGCCGGTGATGAAATAAGCCATCGGCGGTGAATTCCTCCTTGGTCTTCTCCGGCATGCGCCAATAGCCCTTGAAGACGTTGGGGCCTTTCACCTCGATCACACCGGGCTGTTCGCCGGCAATCCGCACCGATACGCCGGGCAACGCCATGCCGACGGTGCCCGGCACGCGCGGCGCCATCATAGGGGTTGGAGGTGATCATGCCCGTCTCGGTCATGCCATAGCGTTCGAGAATGGCGTGGCCGGTGCGCTGGTGAAACGCCTTGTGGGTTTCGGCCAGCAACGGCGCCGAGCCGGAAATGAACAGCCGCATGTTGGCGCAGGCACCAGGCGTTGAGGTCCGGGTTGATCGAGCAGGCGCGTATAGAAGGTCGGCACGCCCATCATCACTGTGGCCTTCGGAAAGGCGGCCAAGGCCGCCGCGGCATCGTAGCGGTCAAACCACAGAATCTCGCTGCCATTCAGGAACGACGTGTTGAGCGCCACATAGAGGCCATGCACGTGGAAAACCGGCAGGGCATGGAGCAGCACGTCATCGGCCGTGAAACGCCATAGCTTCACCAGTGTTTCGGCATTGGACGCGAGATTGCCATGGCTGATCATGGCGCCCTTGGAGCGGCCCGTGGTGCCCGATGTGTAGAGCAGCCCGGCGAGATCATCGGCGCTGCGCATCACTGTGTCGTGGCGCGTGTCCATGCGTGCTGGCGAGGGTGGCGAGGCTGCCATTGCCATCACCGCCAAGATTTACGACAGCATTGACACCGCGCCGGTCGGCCAGTGCCCGCATGGCCTGCTGGCGGACGGGATCGCAAATGATCGCCCTGGGTTCGGCATCCCCCACGAAATAATCGACTTCCGCATCGGTGTAGGCGCTGTTGAGCGGCTGGTAGACGGCACCGGCCTTCAACACACCGAGATAAAGCAGCACATTGGCGATGGATTTTTCGACCTGCACGGTCACCCGGTCGCCGGGCTCCACTCCCAACACGGCCAGCGCATTGGCATAGCGCGAAGCGCCAGCCATCAGATCGCCAAAGGTGAGTGCTGCGCCAGACTTGCCATCGCGGATCGCCACCTTGCCCGGTGCCCGCGCAAAGACTGCCTCAAAATAGCTGTAGAGATTGCCGTTCATCGGAACCTTCATCACACTGTCATCAAAGCGGAGCACCAGGGGTCCATGGGGTTTCCTTCAAGCCCCGTCACGCCCCACCTCTGCCATGCCGGTGCGGTGGCATCCCCCACGCCCCCCGGTTCCACCCCGGCATGGTTTTCTTTCAGCTCAGAAACGCCGCCATGCGCGTCAGCGCCTCGCGGATGTCGGCTTCGCTCGCCGCGTAGGAGAGGCGCAGATAGCCGTTGCCATTGGCGCCGAAGCTTTCGCCGGGCAATACCGCCACATGGGCTTTCTCGAGAAGCTCTCGGGCCAAATCGCCGGAGTTGCGGCCCGTCGCCTTCACATTGGGGAAGGCGTAGAAGGCCCCACCCGGCAGCTTGCAGGTGACGCCCTTGATGGCGTTGAGCCCCTCGACCACGATGTCGCGGCGCTGTCTCGAAGCTCTGGCGGAAATGCTCGATCTCGTCCATCGGCCCGGTGATCGCCGCCAGCCCCGCCATCTGGGTGGCGACACTGGTGCAGGAATGGTCGACGGTGATCAGCTTCTTGACGATCTCGACCAGCGGCTTCGGCCAGATGCCGAAGCCCAGGCGCCAGCCGGTCATGGCGAAGGTCTTGGACCAGCCATCGAGAATGATGGTGCGGTCGCGCAGTTCCGGGAAATGACAGGAAGCTGGTGAACTCGGCGCCCTTGAAGATCAGGTGGCTGTAGATTTCATCGGAAAGAATGGCAACGCCGGGATGCTTCAGCAAACCCTCGGCGAGCTTTTCCATCTCACGGCGCTCGACCACGCCACCCGTCGGGTTGGCGGGCGAATTGATCATCAGGAGACGGGTGGCAGGGGTGATCAGCGACAGCACTTCCTCGGCGTCGAAGCCGAAATTCCTGTCCTCGCGGATCGGGTAAGGAACGGGCTTGGCGCCGGACGAGCGCACGGCATCGCGATAGGGCGGGAAGCCCGGATCGGGATAGAGGATTTCGGCACCCGGGCCGCCGAAGATGTGGCAGGCGAAATAGAACGTCACCTTGCCGCCGGGCACGATCACCACCTCATCGCCCGAGACCGGCACATTGAAACGCTTGGCGGTGTAGGCCGCCACCGCATCGCGCAAGCACCGGCAAGTCCGGCAGGCGAGGAATAACCGTGCGGACCATCGCGCACCGCCTTCTCGGCGGCTTCGAGAATGTGCCGGGGCGGGGTGAAATCCGGCTGGCCGATGCCGAGATTGATGACCGGTGCGCCCTTGGCCTTGAGGGCATTGGCGCGGTCGAGAACAGTGAAGGCGGTTTCTTCTTCGATGGCGGTGATGTTGGGATTGAGCTTGAGCATTATTTCGCGGGGTCCAATGAGGGATCAAGAAGGTGGCTCACATTGCGGTCTCCGGCACCTTTTGCCAAGGCCCGGGTGTAGGTTTCGAGAACCGCATCGGTCAGGCCGGTTTTTCTGCCGAGCTGGTCTGCAAGGCGCGCATAGTAGGTGATGTCCTTGGCGGCGTTGGCGATGGCGAAGCGGTAGCCTTCCATGTCGCCTTCGAGCGCCGGGGCCACCATCTTGCGCAGCACACCGGAATTGCCGGAGCCATTGTGCATCACGTCATAGAGGTTTCGCCAGTCGATGCCGGCGGTACGCGCCGCCTGAAAGCTTTCGGCAACGAGTGCCGCCATGCCGGTGACCAGATAGTTCGATATGAGCTTCGCCGTGTGCCCTGCCCCCGGCGGGCCAAAGTGGCGGATGGTCGTGGCAAAGCAGCGCAGGAGCGGTTCGATGGTCTTGAAAGTTTCGGGTTCGGCCCCGCAGAGCACGCCAAGCTCGGCTTTCTCGGCCTGTTCCGGGCCGCCGGTCAGCGGAATATCGGCATAGGAAACGCCCAGCGCCTTGAGAGCTCGCCGCATGTTCTCTTGTCGTCGCGGGATCGGTGGTTCCGGCATCGAGAATGATGTGGCCGCGGCGCAAGCCGGGCTTCAGTGCCGCGATCGTGGCAGTCACCACTTCGGCGGTGGAAACGCACAGGATGATGATATCCGACTGGTGCGCCAGATGGGCGTGGTGGGCGGCTTCCTTGGCGCCACGGGCGATGAGATCATCGACCGGCGCGCGGTTGCGGTGGGCGAGAACCGTCACCTCATGGCCATGCTTCAGCAGATTGGCGGCCATGCCATGGCCCATCAGTCCCGGCGCCGATCAATCCCATGCGCCTGCTTGCCACTGGGCCTTCTCCTGCTTATGGTCCGCGCCCGAAAACCGGGAGTTTCCGCATCATGACGCTCAACAAGAATTTCATCAATGGCGAATGGCTCGAAGGCAAGGGCGTTCGCGAGAATATCAACCCCTCCGACTTGACCGACATGATCGGCACCTATGCGCAGGCCGACAAGGCGCAAACCGAATCGGCCATCGCCGCCGCCAAGGCCGCCCAGCCGGCATGGGCCGCCACCACGCCGCAGCAGAAGGCCGATGTTCTGGAAGCCATCGGCGTCGAACTCCTCGCCCGCAAGGACGAGGTTGGCCGCATGCTGTCACGCGAGGAAGGAAAGCCGCTCGCCAATGGCATCGCCGAGACAATGCGCGCCGCACAGATTTTCAAGTTCTTCGCCCAGGAAACATTGCGCACCGAAGGTGTCGCCGTCGCTTCGGTGCGCCCCGGTGTCGATGTGCTGATCACCCGCGAGGCGCTGGGTGTCGTCGGCCTCATCTGCCCGTGGAATTTCCCGATCGCCATTCCGGCGTGGAAAATGGCGCCGGCACTGGCCTTCGGCAACAGCGTGGTCTTGAAGCCCGCCGATCTGGTTCCCGGCACGGCGTGGATGCTGGCCGAGATCATCTCGCGCTCGGGGCTTCCCAAGGGCGTGTTCAACCTGGTCATGGGCCGGGGCTCGGTGGTCGGCCAGACGATGCTCGACTCGAAAGATGTCAACGCTATTTCCTTCACCGGCTCGGTTGAAACCGGCGCCAAGGTGGCGATGGCCTGTGCGGCGCGCGGCGCCAAGTTCCAGCTCGAAATGGGTGGCAAGAATCCGCTGGTGGTGCTCGACGATGCCAATCTCGATGCCGCCGTGGCGGCCGCCGTCGATGGCGCGTTCTATCAGACCGGCCAGCGCTGCACGGCGTCGTCGCGCCTCATCGTGCAGAAAGGCATTCACGACCAGTTCGTGGACAAGATGGTCGCCGCCATGAAGGCGCTGAAGGTCGATCACGCGCTGAAGGATGGCACGGTCATCGGCCCGGTGGTCGACGAATCCCAGATGGCGCAGGACGAGAAATACATCCAGATCGCCCGCGACGAAGGCGGCGAACTGGCCTGGGGTGGCGAGCGCCTCAACCGCGACACCAAGGGCCACTTCCTGTCGCCTGCTTTGTTCATCGGCACGAAGAATGAAATGCGCATCAACCGCGAGGAAGTGTTCGGCCCGGTCGCTTCGGTGATCAAGGTCGAGTCGTATGATGAAGGGCTTGCGGTTGCCAATGACACGGCCTTCGGCCTGTCGTCGGGCATCTTCACCGGCTCGCTGAAACACGCCACCGACTTCCGCAAGAAATCCGCCGCCGGCATGGTGATGGTGAATTTGCCGACCGCCGGCGTCGACTATCACGTGCCCTTCGGCGGCCGCAAAGGCTCAAGCTACGGGGCCCGCGAACAGGGCCGCTTCGCCGCCGATTTCTACACGTCGATGAAGACGGGCTATACGCTGGCGTGTTCAATCCCCGGCGCTGGAACGCTCGTCTCGCGGCCCAGAATGCGTTCGCGGGCGAAGACGACGAGCCCGCGGCGATGACGATGGCGGCACCGATGAGCGTCCACTGGTCGGGCAGGTCGCCGAACATGATGAAGCCCAGGATGATCATCCAGAAGATCTGGGTGTAGACGAATGGCGCCAGCACCGCGGCCGGTGCCAGCCGGTGGGCCTGGATCAGCATGTAGTGGCCGAAGCCGCCGCACAGGCCCATGACGATGAGCATCAGCCATTCGAGGCCCTGCGGCGTCTGCCAGTGCCAGCCGAGCGGCAGCGCTGCGCCGAGGCTTCCCACCAGCCCGACATAGAACAGCGACGTTTCGGCCCGGTCGCGGCCACCCACCTTGCGGGTCACGATATTGTACATGGCGCCGCAGAAGGTGGCGGCGAGCGAGAACAGCATGGCCCAGTGAAAGGTCATGGTGCCGGGGCGCATGATCACCAGCACGCCGAGAAAGCCGGCAATCACCGCACTCCACCGCCACAGCCCGACCTTCTCGCCGAGCAGCGGTACCGAGAGCGCGCAGACCCACAGCGGAATGGTGAAGGAAATCGCCGCCGTCTGGGCGAGTTGGAGTTGCGAGATCGCCACGAAATTGAGCCAGGTGGACGCCAGCAACAGGGCGCCGCGCAAGGCTTGCAACCCCGGATGCTGGGTCGAGAACAGTGCCGGACCACCGGCTCGTCACACCACGGCCACCGCCAGCAGCAGCGCCACGGCATAGCGGAAGAACACCGCGACAAACATCGGCAGGTGCTGCATCACCTGCTTGCCGAGTCCATCGAGCAGCGCAAAGACCGCCATCGACGCAGCCATCAGCAGGATGCCGGTGAGTTTATGATTGGCGGTCATTTGCAAACACTCTCCGCATGGCCGCCTCGCTGGAGAGTATTCGATCAGATGATCGTCACATCCAAAGTGCCAACACCGGCAATCGCCGCGCCGAGCTTATCGCCTTTTTGCACGGCGCCAACGCCCGAAGGTGTGCCGGTGAAGATGAGGTCCCCTGCTTTGAGCGCATAGAGCTTGCCCAGTTCGGCGATGATCTCGGCGACGCTCCAGATCATTTCGGAAATATCGCCCGATCTGGCGGCGCGCGCCGTTGACATCCAGCGTGATGGCGCCGGATGTCAGCGGGGCCGTGCCCGGCACGATTGCCGAGACGGGCGCGGAATGGTCGAAGCCCTTGGCGGTGTCCCACGGGCGGCCCAGTTTCTTGGCGGCGGCCTGCAAGTCGCGCCTGGTCATGTCGAGGCCCACGGCGTGGCCGAAGATTTTTCCGCCTTCGCCCAGCGCCACCACCAGTTCGATTTCGTGGTGCACGTCGGCGCTCATCGCGGGATAGGGAAAGCGGCCATCGAGCACGATGGCATCGGCGGGCTTCATGAAGAAGAACGGCGGATCGCGGCCCACCTCTCCGCCCATCTCCTTCACATGCTCGGCATAGTTCCGGCCGACGCAATAGATGCGATGCACGGGAAAACGCTTGTCACTGCCGGAGATGGGAACGGTGACCGGCGGCGGCGCGGCGAAAGCGAGGTTCATGCCAGCACCACGCCGCGTTCGGCCAAGGATTTGCGGGCGGCGTCCGCCGAGCCATTGAAATCAATCGACCGGCAGGCGGCTTCGATCACTTCGGTTTCAAATCCCAGCGCGCGGGCATCCTCGGCCGAATAGCGCACGCAGAAATCGAAGGCGAGGCCGACGCAGACCACTTTCTCGAAGCCGCGCTCCTTCAGATATCCGCCAAGGCCGGTCGGCGTCTTGTGGTCATTCTCGAAGAAGGCCGAATAGCTGTCGATATCGCGGCGAAAGCCCTTGCGGATGATAAGCTCCGCATGCGGAATATCGAGGTCGTTGCGGAACGCCGCGCCATCGGTGTTCTGGATGCAGTGGTCCGGCCACAGGGTTTGCGGGCCATAGGGCATGTCAATCATGGTGAAGGCCTGCTTGCCCGGATGGCTCGAGGCGAATGACGAATGTCCCGCCGGGTGCCAGTCCTGGGTCAGCACCACATGCTTGAAGCCATGGGCGAGGCGGTTGACGATGTGGACCACTTCATCGCCGCCGGGCACCGCAAGATTGCCTCCGGGGCAGAAATCATTCTGCACGTCGATGACGATGAGAACATCGGTTTCCTTGCGCATGGTTACCTCACATCGCGGCAATCGCTGCGGCGCAGCCTTTGAAGGCGGGAAACTTTTCGACGATCACATAGACAGGGATCGGCCGCATGACATGGGCGAGCCTGCCCTTTTCCTGGAATACAGTGCGGAAGTTTCCGGTCTTGAGCTTCTCGACAATCGACGGCGCGATGCCGCCCGCCAGATAGACGCCACCCCTTGCCTGCATGGTCATCGCCGCGTCGCCGGCAATGCGGGCAAGCCAGGTGATGAACTGGTCGAGGGTCTTCACCGCCGCCGCGTCGGTTCCGGCCAAGGCCGATTGCAGCACCTCCTCGGGCGTCATCTGCACCGGCTTGTCGGCGATGGCCTGATACATGCGCAGCAAGCCCGCCGCCGGTGATGGCATCTTCCGATTCGAAGATCACGCCGGGTTTCGACATGCTGGCCCGCCAGTCGAATTCCTCCAGCGTCTCGATGGGCAGCGTGATGTGGCCCACCTCGCCCGGCAGCGCCATCCAGCCGCCCTGCGGCAGGGGCGCCAGCGTTGCCATGCCAAGGCCGGTGCCGGGGCCCAGCACGATCTTCACGCCGGGCTTCGTTGGCGTCTCGCCGCCGATCTGCACGATGTCGTCGCCCTCAAGATGGGGCAGCGACAGGGCCAGAGCCTCGAAATCGTTGAGCAGGCGGAATTTCGCGGCGTGGGCGGCCTTCCTCAGGCTGTCGCGGGTGAACCTCCAGTCGCGGTTGGTCAGCGCCACCACCTCGCGCTCGGTGGGGCCCGCCACGGCGATGGCGGCGGCGGCCAAATCCTTCACCCCGCGCTTTTCCACATAGTGCGCAACCGCCTCTTCCAGCGAGCCAAAATTGTTGTTCTTCAGGGCCTCCACGTCGCGCACCGTCGTCGGGCCCGGTTCCACCAGCCCGAAGCGCGAATTGGTGCCGCCGATATCGCCTACAAGTGCCAGATTTGCCATGATTTCCCTCGCCTTGCGCCAATACTGGACGGATTCCGCAAAGCCGTCTAGAGCACGCCCGAACTCTTCACCCGGATATCATGTGACCAGCTCCCTGCACAGGAAGTCTCGCGGCGGCGGACTTTCGCCATCATCTCGCACCCCGACGCGGGCAAGACCACGCTCACCGAAAAGCTGCTGCTGTTCGGCGGCGCCATTCAGCTGGCGGGCCAAGTGCGCGCCAAGGGCGACCGGCGGCGCACCCGCTCCGACTGGATGTCGATCGAGCGGGCCCGCGGCATTTCGGTCGTCACCTCGGTGATGACCTTCGAATATGGCGGTTGCGTTTTCAACCTGCTCGATACGCCGGGCCACGAGGACTTCTCGGAAGACACCTACCGCACGCTCACCGCCGTCGATGCCGCCGTCATGGTGATCGACGCCGCCAAGGGCATCGAAGCGCGCACCCGCAAGCTGTTCGAAATCTGCCGGCTGCGCGACATTCCGATCATCACCTTCGTCAACAAGATGGACCGCGAAGCCCGCGAGCCGCTGGACCTCCTCGACGAAATCGAAAAGGGCCTCGCCCTGACCGTCGCGCCGCTGGTCTGGCCCATCGGCCAGGGCAAGGAATTCGCCGGCACCTATGATCTGCATGACGCCGCGCGTCCGCCGCATCGACCAGGACCCGGAGGGCACACCGGTTTCCGGCCCCGATGATCCGCTGATCGGCACGCTCATTTCCGGCAACACGCTGGCCCATTGGAAGGAAGAGATCGAGCTGGTGCGCGACCTGTGCCACAGCTTCGACAAGGCAGGCCTTCCTCGAAGGCCATCTGTCGCCGGTGATCTTCGGTTCGGCGCTTCAGGAATTTCGGGGTGCGCGATCTTCTCGAAGCGCTCATCGCCCATGCCCCGCCGCCCCGCGATCAGGCGGCCTCGCAGCGCATTGTTCACGCCGTCGAACCGAAGATGACCGGCATCGTGTTCAAGATCCAGGCCAACATGGACCCCAACCACCGCGACCGCATCGCCTTCATGCGGCTGGCCTCGGGCAAGCTCACGCGCGGCATGAAGGTGAAGATCGTGCGCACGGGGAAGACCATGGCGCTCAACGCGCCGCAGTTCTTTTTCGCGCAGGACCGGTCGCTGGCCGAAGAGGCCTATGCCGGCGACGTCGTCGGCATTCCCAACCATGGCGTGCTGCGGATCGGCGATACGCTGACCGAGGGCGAGGACATCGTGTTCACCGGGGTTCCTTCTTTCGCGCCGGAAATCCTCAGGCGGGTGAAACTCGGCGATCCGATGAAGGCCAAGAAGCTGCGCGAGGCGCTGGAGCAACTGGCCGAGGAAGGTGTCGTGCAGCTCTTCCTCCCCGTCGACGGTTCGGCGGCCATTGTCGGCGTGGTCGGCGCCTTGCAGCTTGACGTGCTGGCCGACCGGCTGGCCAATGAATATGGCGTTCCCGCCTCGTTCGAGCCGTCGCGCAACGAAGTGCTGCGCTGGATTTCCAGCGATGATGCCAAGAAGCTCGAGGACTTCATCGCCGCCAACCGCTTTTCCATCGCCAACGATCTCGACGGCGACCCGGTTCTGATGGCACAATCGGCGTTCTCCCTGAACTATACCCTCGAGCGGGCGCCGGAGATCACGGCGGCGGAGATCAAGGAAATGCACCGGGCAAAATGAGCGCGATTTCCAACTATCTTCCCGTCGATTTCGGTTGGCCCCAGCCATTCGCCATCGGACTGATCTTCTTCCTGTGGGCCTGCTATGGCCCGATCCTGTCGCTGGTCGGCAAAGGTTCGCTCAATTCGCAACTCCACTATGTGCGCATGCAATGGTTCCGCGTGCATCACGGCGTGCACCGGCAGGACCGGGTGTTCGACGCCATCCTGCTTGGCCACATTTCGGTTCGGTCTCGTATTTCGGTTCGGCCACGCTGCTGGTGCTGGCGGGGCTTGTCGGCACGCTGGTGAACGTCAATCGCATCTATATCGCCGCCCAGGACGTGAAATTTCTGGCGCCGATGACCGCCGATCTCTTCGCCTTGTACTTCGCCATTCTGACGCTCATCCTGGCGCTCAGTTTCTTCGCCTTCACCTATGCGCTGCGCAAGATGGCCTACACCTTCGCGCTGCTGGGCGGGCTCGAGGAAATTCCGGCGGAAACACCGGAAGCCAACATCATGTCGGAACAGGCGGCCACGGTGCTGACCGAAGCGGTGCGCTCGATCAACAACGGCATCCGCGGCTTTTATTACGCTGTGGCCTCGCTGTTCCTGTTCGGCGGCCCCTACATATGCATGATCGCCACCCTTCTGATCACCGCCGTGCTGTATTACCGCCAGCTTTCATCGCCGACGGCGGTGGCGATCGGCAAGTATGTCGAAGCGCTGCGAAGGATTACGAAGTAGGAAGAGCCCTCATCCGCCCTGTCGGGCATCTTCTCCCATGCTGCGCACGGGAGAAGGCCTAAGACCATTATCCGCCTTCTCCCGTCCGAAGGATGGGAGAAGGTCCCGAAGGGGGATGAGGGCTCTTCCTACACATCCAAATTGGCGACACTCAACGCATTCTCGCGGATGAAGTCGCGGCGGGGTTCGACGACGTCGCCCATCAGTTTGGTGAAGATGTCGTCGGCCTGGTCGAGTTCGGCGACCTTGACGCGCAGCAGCGAGCGCACGTTGGCATCAAGCGTCGTTTCCCAAAGTTGCTCGGGGTTCATTTCGCCGAGGCCCTTGTAGCGCTGCATGGTGATGCCTTTGCGGCCGGCCGCGAAAACGGCCTCGAGCAAATCGGTCGGGCCATAGATCACGGTGTCGGCGTCCTTGCGCCGCAGCCTCGCCGGCTTGGCATAGATTTCTTGCAGGTGCTCGGCCTTCTTGTCGAGGCGCATGGCGTCGGACGAGGCAATCAACTTGCCATCGAGCGTCCAGCTTTCCTTGACGCCGCGCACTTCGCGGCCAAAGGTCAGCCCGCCATCATCGGTCGGAGCCCCGGTCCAGCCGCGCTCGGTTTCCTCCGAAATGACATCGAGGCGCTTGCAAATGTAGGCGGCGGCACCCGCGCGTTCTCGGCATTGGAGAGCACTTCGGGGTTGAGCACGCCGGCGATTGCCGCCTGCTCGATCACCCGGCGCGGGTAACGCGAATGCAGCGCATCAAGGGCGGCGCGGATCGACAGCGCCTCCTCGACGATCTGGCGGAGATCGGCGCCGGCCCGCTCGCTGCCATTGGCGAGCACCAGCGTCGAACCTTCGAGGCCGGTGTCGACCAGATAATTCTCCAGCGCCTTGCCGTCCTTGAGATACTGTTCCGATGACCCGCGTTTCACCTTGTAGAGCGGCGGCTGGGCGATATAGAGGTGGCCGCGTTCGATCACCTCGGGCATCTGGCGGTAGAAGAACGTCAAGAGCAGCGTGCGGATGTGGGCGCCGTCGACGTCGGCGTCGGTCATGATGATGATCTTGTGATAGCGCAGCTTCTCGACGTTGAATTCCTCGCGGCCAATGCCGGTGCCAAGGGCGGTGATCAGCGTGCCGATTTCGGCCGATGACAGCATCTTGTCGAAACGGGCGCGCTCGACGTTGAGAATTTTGCCGCGCAGCGGCAGCACCGCCTGGTTTTCGCGATTGCGCGCCTGTTTGGCGGAGCCGCCGGCCGAGTCGCCCTCGACGATGAAGATTTCGGATCTGGGTCGGATCGCGATTCTGGCATTCCGCAAGCTTGCCGGGAAGCCCCGCCATGTCGAGCGCACCCTTGCGCCGTGTGAGTTCGCGGGCCTTGCGCGCCGCTTCGCGGGCGGCAGCGGCTTCGACCACTTTGCCGACGATCGACTTGGCTTCGGACGGATGTTCCTCGAACCACGCGCCCAGTTGTTCGTTCACCAGATTTTCAACGACTGGCCGCACTTCCGACGACACCAGCTTGTCCTTGGTCTGCGACGAGAATTTGGGGTCCGGCACTTTTACCGAAAGAACGCAGGTCAGCGCTTCGCGGGCGTCATCGCCGGTGAGCGCGATCTTCTCCTTCTTGGCGATGCCGCTGGTTGTGGCGTAATTGTTGACGACTCGGGTCAGCGCGCCACGGAAGCCCGCCAGATGGGTGCCACCGTCGCGCTGGGGAATGTTGTTGGTGAAGCACAGCACATTCTCGTGGTAGCTATCGTTCCACCACAGGGCGCAGTCGATGGTGATGCCATCCTTCTCGCCATGGATCATGATCGGCTCTTTCAGCACCGCCTGCTTGGTGCGGTCGAGATAACGCACGAAGGCCGCAATGCCGCCCTCGTAGAACAGTTCCACGTCCTTGGGCTCGATACCGCGCCGGTCGGCCAAAAGAATGCGCACGCCGGAATTGAGGAAGGCCAATTCGCGCAAGCGATGTTCCAGCGTGCCGAAATCGAACTCGGTCTTGGTGAAGGTGCCGGGGCTCGGCAGGAAGCTCACCTCGGTGCCGCGGCGGCCCGGCGCATCGCCAAGGATCTTCAGCCCGCCATCGGCCGCGCCATGGGTGAAGGAAATGAAATGTTCCTGGCCATTGCGGAAAATCGTCAGCTTGAGCCAGATCGACAGGGCGTTGACCACCGACACGCCGACGCCATGGAGCCCGCCCGACACCTTGTAGGAATTCTGGTCGAATTTGCCGCCGGCGTGGAGCTCGGTCATGACGATTTCGGCAGCCGAGCGCTTGGGGTCCTGGTCGTCGTCGTCCTTGATGGCGGTGGGAATGCCGCGGCCATTGTCGGTGACCGTGCACGAGCCATCGGCATTGAGCGTCACGGTCACCCGGTCGGCATAGCCGGCGAGCGCTTCGTCGATGGCGTTGTCGACGACTTCATAGACCATATGGTGCAGGCCCGAGCCATCATCGGTATCGCCGATATACATGCCGGGGCGCTTCCGCACCGCGTCGAGGCCTTTCAGCACCTTGATCGAATCAGCGCCGTATTCGGCCTGGCCCTTGTTCTTGTCGTCTTCGGTCATTCGCGTCCCGCCACTTCCAAAACCGTTCCGGCTTCCACATGGAACACCGCACCCAATTCACCCAATCCGCCGAAGGTTTCGGCGTCGGTTCCGGTCATCCAGGCCTGACAGCCAAGTGCCCCCAACGCCCCGAAAAGTGCCGTCCGCCGGTCGCGGTCGAGGTGCGCCGCAATCTCATCCAACAATAGCACAGGTGAGCAGCGGCTTTCAGCTTTAACCGCACGCGCCTGGGCCAAAATCAGGCCAATCAGCAGGGCTTTTTGCTCGCCCGTCGAGCAAAGGGCCGCCGCCATGTCCTTGGGCCCGTGCTGCACCGAAAAATCGCTGCGATGGGGGCCTGAAAGGGTCCGTCCGGCGGCGGAATCGAGCCGCCGCGAATCGTGCAGCAGCTTACGATATTCGTCCTCGGCGCGCACCGCCGGCATGGTGGCGAGAAGCACTTCGATTTCGCCCTCCACGGCGACGATGCCCCACGGGAATGCGCTCTGCTGGCGGCCGTCGTCGATATGCCTTTGCAAGGCCGCCACGGCCTGAAGCCTGGCGGCGGCGATGGCGGTTGCGGCTTCCGCCATATGGGCCTCGAGGCTTGAGAGCCAGGCGCGGTCGGCGCGGGTTTCCTCAAGCAGCAGGTTCCTCTCGCGCATCACCTTCTCAAACACCGCAACGCGCGAGCCGTGTTCGGGATCAAAGGCCTGCACCAGCCGGTCGAGAAACCGCCGCCGGTCGGAGGCGGGCCCGGCAAACAGCCGGTCCATGGCAGGGGTAAGCCACAGGAGCCGCATATACTGGCCGAGTGCGCCGGAACTGCGCTCCACATGGCCATCGATCACCACCAGCCTGGTCTGGCCGCCTTCTCCACCACTCCAGCCGGTGCCGAGCGACACGGCTTCGCCGTCCTTGACAATTTCAGCTGAAATGGCCCAGGCCCCGGCACCACCCAGCCGTGCCAAGTCTTCAAAGGCAGCACCACGTAGTCCGCGCCCCGGCGCCAGCAGCGAAATCGCCTCAAGCAAATTGGTTTTGCCCGCCCCATTGGCCCCGGTCAGCGCCACAAGCCGCGCCCCCACGTCGAGCCGCAGGCCAGCGTAGTTGCGGAAGTCGGTCAAGGTCAGCCGGGTAAGGGAGAGCGAGGGAATCATCGGAGAGAGACCATACACCAGGCTCGCGTCCTCGCCCCTGCGAACGCGGGGGCGAGGACGGCAATCCTACACCCGCATGGGCATCAGCACATAGAGGGCCTGGTCGTCCTTGGGGTCCTTGACGATGGTCGGCGAACCGGCGTCGGCCAGGCTAAACACCATGGCGTCGGATTTGATCTGCCCGGCGACATCCATCAGGTAGCGCGAGTTGAAGCCGATATCGATGGGGTCGGCCTCGTAGGTGGCGGCGATTTCGTCTTCGGCCGAGCCTGAATCCGGGTTGTTGACGGTCAGCACCAGCTTGCCGCTGGAGATGTTGAGCTTCACCGCCCGGCCCTTCTCCATGGAGATGGTCGACACGCGATCAACGGCGGCGGCGAAGGTGGCGGTATCGACTTCCAGCGTCTTGTCGTTGTGGCGCGGGATCACCCGCTCGTAATCCGGGAAGGTGCCGTCGATCAGCTTCGAGGTCAGCACCAGTCCGCCGGCGGTGAAGCGGATTTTGGAGGATGACAGCGCCACCTCCACCTCTTCTTCAATGCCTTCGATGAGTTTCACGACTTCGAGCACGGTTTTCTGCGGCACGATCACGCCCGGCATGGCCTTGGCGCCATCGGGGCGCGACACCTGGGCTTGCGCCAGCCGGTGGCCGTCGGTCGCCACGGCGCGCAATACGCCGGCGGCCGGCACTTCATGCAGATAGATGCCGTTCAGATAATAGCGTGTCTCCTCGGTCGAGATGGCAAAGCGGGTCTTTTCGATCAGGCCCTTGAGCTCGGCGGCGGAGAGCGAGAACGTATTGGAGAATTCGCCCGACGCCAGATTGGGAAAATCTTCGGGCGGCAGGGCCTGCAAGGAAAAGCGCGAGCGCCCGGCGAGGATCGCCACGCGGCCACCATCGCCGCCCTGGTCTAGCTGCAATTGCGCGCCATCGGGAAGCTTGCGCACGATGTCATAGAGCATGTGGGCGGGAACCGTGGTCGAACCGCCAGACGCCACCTCGGCGGCAACACTTTCGACGATCTCGATATCAAGGTCGGTCGCCGTCAGCTTCAGTTCGGCGCCCTTGGCCTCGACCAGCACGTTGGACAGGATCGGAATGGTATTGCGCCGCTCGACCACGCTTTGCACATGGTTCAGAGCCCGCAAGAAGGCCGACCGCTCGATTGTCACACGCATAATAACCCCTGTCCCATCCCCAATTTTCCGGGGCGGAGACATTGGCGCGGGACGGGCGGTAATCAAGCCCTGTGGATAACTCACGCAGGGCATCGCTGATTCCCCTGCCGGTGCCGCCAGGGCCCCGGACCAGCGTCCACCATTGGCCTTTCGCGAAGCATATCTTCCCAGCACGTCACGTTGACACCAACAGTCATGCCTGTAAGGTTGTCACGGGGGCTCTATTGGAGAGCAAGATGAAAAAGCTACTTATCGCATTGGCGGTGCTTGCCGCCGCTTCAACCGCCGCTCAAGCCAAGTGTTCAACCAAGTCGCTCAACGGCAGCTGGACACTTTTTCTAGACACCAGCACTGCCGCTATCGTGACCGTCAACAATGGCACCCTAACGGGATTGGGCCCGCCAACCACGGTCTCGATGGGCAAGAACTGCAAGGGCACGATGACCATCGCCACCGTTCCCTTCCCTTTCAAGTTGACGGCCGAGCGGATCAGCCCAACGTCCGATCTCAAGCCGAACACGCTGGTCGCCGCCGCCACCGACGGAATGGGTGCCTTCCAGATTTTTGAATTCGCCCGGCGCTAAAGCACCGTTCAACGGCGGGGGCTTTCCGGCCCCCGCCGTTTCCATGAACTCACCACAAGCGAAACTGACAACTGCGCCCCTTCTCGAAAATTGATCGTGAGGGCTCAACTGGAGAACAATATGAAGAAGCTACTTATCGCATTGGCGGTGCTTGCCGCCGCTACAACCGCCGCCCAAGCCAAGTGTTCTACCAAGTCGCTCAATGGCAGCTGGACAGGATTTACGGCCAGCGACTCTGGAGGCATCGTAACCATCAACAATGGCACCGCTATTGGAATTGGCTCGCCAGCTACGATCACACTGGGCAAGAACTGCAAGGGCACGATGACCATCTCTGGCTCACCCGTCTCCTTCAAGGTGACAGCCGAGAGGATCAGTGCAACGTCTGATCTCAAGCCGAACACGCTGGTGGCGGTCGCAACGGATGGAGTGAACTTCCTGATTCTTGAATTCGCCCGGCGCTAGGACGCTGTTCGACCGCGAGGGCTTTCCGGCTCCCGCCGTTTCCATGATCTCACCACAAGCGAAAACTGACAACTGCGCCCCGTCTCGAAAATTGATCGTGAGGGCTTAACAGGAGAAGAATATGAAGAAGCTACTTATCGCATTGGCGGTGCTTGCCGCCGCTACAACTGCCGCCCAAGCCAAATGTTCAACCAAGTCGCTCAACGGCAGCTGGACAGGATTTACGGCCAGCGACTCTGGAAGCATCGTAACCATCAACAATGGCAACGCTATTGGAATTGGCGCGCCAGCTACGATCACACTGGGCAAGAACTGCAAGGGCACGATGAACATCATCGGCTTTGCCTTCCCTTTCAAGGTGACAGCCGAGCGGATCAGCCCAACGTCCGATCTCAAGCCGAACACGCTGGTGGCAGTCGCAACGGACGGAATGAGCTTCCTTATTTTTGAATTCGCCCGGCGCTAGGACGCCGTTCGATTGCGGAGGGCTTTCCGGCTCCCGCCGATTTAATGAACTCGCTACGACTGCTAGCAAAATTGTCAACAGCGCCCCGTCTGAAAATTGATCGTGGGGGCTTAACAGGAGAACAATATGAAGAAGCTACTTATCGCATTGGCGGTGCTTGCCGCCGCTACAACCGCCGCTCAAGCCAAGTGTTCAACCAAGTCGCTCAATGGCAGCTGGACGGCGTTCATATCAAGTTCAAATGCGGCTATCGTGACTATCAACAATGGCACTGTTTTCGGATTTGGCGCGCCAGCCACCGTTACGATGGGCAAGAACTGCAAGGGCACGATGACAGTTTCAGGGGCGCCCGCTCCTCTGAAATTGACGGCGGAGCGAATCAGCCCGACCTCCGATCTCAAGCCGAATACGCTTGTCGCGGTATTCATGGACGGAATGTCATTCAGTATTTTTGAATTCGCCCCGGCGTTAGAGCGCCGGTCAAAGGCGGGGGCCACCCGGCTCCCGCCTCACTTTTGGGCCGCAGATTTCGAGGCCGCATGAATTGACCAGCCTGGCAACTGCTGGGCCTTCGAAAGCGTCGCATTTCGTCGCGAATTGCGGAGCGTAGCCATGCCCGCCGGGCCGGCGCCCGTTCACGTCTCCGTGTCCGCTGCAACTTTCCCGATAGCCCTGCCGTTTACCTGATATCACCGCGAGGGAGCGGTGACTTCAACTCAGGATACTCCACAGAAAAGGGCAACGTCATGTTGACACTTAAGAAGACCGGCTTGGCTCTCGCCGCCGTGATGCTGGCTGGATTTGTTTCCATGCCCGCCGTCATGGCTTCGAGCCATATGGACGCACCGCTGATCACCCTCGACGACACGGCCAACACCACCGATGTCTATGCTTTCAAAAGCGCCATCGGATCGGACGAATATCTCACCACGGCGCTGGCCGTGAACCCCTTCGAAGAGCCGGGCATTGGTCCCAATGCCTATCGCTTCGATGACCGCGTGGACTATGAAATCCACCTGGCGCTGGGAACCAACAAGATCGGCAAGGGCAAGGCCGATATCACCTACCGCTTCGAATTCAACGACGAACTACGCCAACAAGAACACCATCCTGCAAAGCTATCTGGGCGCGCTGGCCATTGACGGCGGCTTTCCCGACAACCAGAACCTGCGCCAGACCTATACGGTGAAGATGATCGACCACCGCACCGGCAATACCCGGGTGCTTGGTGAAAACATTCTGGTGCCGCCCAACAACCAGGGCCGCCTGACGCCGCTCTACAATCAGGGCGACGATGGCGACAATCCGGCCAAGGATGGCGTTTCAACTCGCAGCGGCGCTTGATCGCCTATACGGCAAGCGGCGTCAAGAACCTGAAGCGCGGCCACATGTCGTTCGCCGGCCAGCGCGACGATGGCTTCTATGCCGACATCCAGTCGATCTTCGATCTCGACTTCGCGTTCGACAAGCCAGACGCCTTCGACAGCCAGGGCGGCTACAATGTTCACACCATCGTGCTGAACATTCCGCTGGCCGAACTCGATGGCGCAAAGATCGCCGGTGTTTATGCCACTACCCACCGTCCGGATGGCAAGGGCCGCAAGCAGGTGGGCCGTCAGGGCAACCCGCTGTTCGCCGAAGCCTTCATCGCCATCAAGGACAAGAACCTCTACAACCGCACCAAGCCAACAGCCGACGATGCCGAGTTCAGGTCCTATGCGGCAAATCCCGAACTTGCGGCGGCCCTCTCGGTCACACCGCTGATTCCGGGCTTGCTTGAGGCGATCTATATCCCCGACCTGATCAAGGTTGATCTCACCACGCCACCAGCCAGGCTGGCGGGCCAGGCGGGCTTCCATCGCCTGAGTGTGTTCGGCGGCGACACCCTGTTGTCGACCTTCCAGGACCCGTTTGCCAATGGCGGCAACATTCCCGGCGGCTGGCCGAACGGCCGGCGCTTCGGTGACGACGTGATCGATATCGGCATCATTGCGCTCGGTGCGGCTCCTGCCGGCCGCCGGTACCGATGTCGACAAGGTGACGCCAACGACATCACCTACAACGAGGTCTTCCCCTATGCGGCAACACCGCTCAACGGCCGCAACCACGGCCACCACTATGACCGGCGGGCGCTGGTCCTTTGCTGCGGTCTTTTCGCCAAACCGCTTTGCACTTTGCGGAACGTGCAGCGCGCGCTCCCTCTCATCTTGCGGGAGATGACGATGAAAGCGATTTCGAGAACATTTGCACTTGTGCTGGCCGTCGGTTGTGGCGCGGCTTCGGCCGAACCGACGCGGCCCAGCCGATCCCGGCCCTGGTGCTGGCCACGGTTCCAGCCACCGGCGCGACAAAGCCCTTTCAAGGCCCTGCAGAAAGAGCTTGCCGCGATCCGAAAAATCTCGAACTCGCAGTTCGCTGGCGCGCGCGGCGATCGAACTGGGCCGCAACAGCAGCCGATCCGCGTTATTATGGCCAGGCGGAAGCTGCACTTGTCCCGTGGTGGACCGATGCGCAGGCGCCCAACGACGTGAAGCTGTTGCGCGCCACCATCCGTCAGGCGTTTCATCAATTCGATCTGGCCCTTGCCGATCTCGATGCGGTGATCGCCACCGATCCAGGCAATGCCCAGGCGCGCTTCTCGCGCGCCTTCATTCACCTGACACGGGGTGCGCCCGCCGAGGCCGCCACAGATTGCGCAGCACTTGACCGGCGCCGCAGCTGAAACTTGTCGCCGCCATCTGCACGGCGCGCGCCGATGCACTTTACCGGCAAGGGCGAAGAAGCCGCCAAGAGGCTCATTCTGGCGCTGGCCGCAGGAACGCCGCGCCAACATCGCCATGAAGAAGTTCGCGCTGACGGTGCTTGCCGACATCAAGACCGGGCTTGGCGACTGGGCCACCACCACGCGCTATTACCAGCAGGTCATCGCCGCGGGCAATGCCGACGTGGCGACGGTTGCCGCCTATGCCGATATACTGCTCGCCCTCAACAAGCCGAAGGATGCGCTGGAACTGCTCGAAGACCAGGGCAGCGCCGACATCGTCATCCTGCGCCAGGCCATTGCCGCCAAGCGCACGGGCGATCGGCGCTTTGCTCGATGGCAGGCCATCCTCGCCGACCGTTTCGCCGCCAATCAATCGAGTGGCAACCGCGTGCACTTGCGCGAGGAAGCGCGTTACCTGCTCGACGTGAAGGACGATGCAGCGGCGGCCTTGCCGCTGGCGATCGAAAATTTCACAGTGCAGAAAGAGCCCGCCGACGCCGAACTTCTGTTGCGCGCCGCCATCGCCATGAAAGATGCGAAAGCCGCCCAGCCGGTGCTTGATCATATCAAGTCCACGGGCCTCAAGGATCAGCGCCTCGAACCATTGATCGCCAAGCTTTCGGTGATGGAGCCCGCCACATGATCCGTGCGCTGCTCGCTGCCGCAACTGTCGCTTGCCTTTCGACTGGCGCTTTCGCCCATTCGCAAAGCTATGGCTATTTGAACGTGAACGCCGAAAGCTCAAGCGGTCAGCTGCAATTGGCGGTGCGCGATGCCGACCTTCTGTATTCCCTCGACGGCGACGGCGATGGCAACATCACCTGGGGCGAAGTCACGGCACGTGAACCTGAGATCGCCACCGCCATGCTTTCGGGCATCACGGTCAACCGTGGCGATGCTGCCTGCACACTGTCGCCCGCCGCGATGATGATCGATGACCATGGCGGCGAAACCTACCTCGCCGTGCCCTTCACCGCATCTTGCGGGGCGGCCGGCACGCTTACCATCGGCTACACCCTGCTGTTCACGCGCGACGCCCAGCATCGCGGCATCGTGGCGGTCAGTGAGGATGGCACCACCCAAACCATCATCATGTCGCCCGAGGTGCAATCGGCCACCATCGCCGCCGATGACGGTGCGGTGTCGCGCTTCACCACGTTCGTAGCCCACGGCGCGCACCACATCTGGATCGGCTACGATCACATCCTCTTCCTCATCACCCTGCTGCTGGCAACGGTTTTGGGCACACGCGGCCGCGGCCTCGGGCGTTCACTGATCGAGGCCACCAAGGTGGTTACCGCCTTCACCGCGTCGCATTCGGTTACGCTGGGACTTGCGGCAACGGGGCTCGTCAATGTTCCGTCGGAAATCACCGAAAGTCTCATCGCGCTGACCATTGCGCTGGCCGCCGCCAACAACATCTGGCCGGTTGTCACCGGCCGCGTGTGGGCCATGGCGCTGGTCGTTCGGCCTCGTCCACGGTCTGGGCTTCGCCAATGTGCTCGCTGACCTCGGCCTGCCGCAGGAGAGCCTGCTGGTCTCGCTCTTGGCCTTCAATATCGGCGTGGAACTTGGCCAGCTTGCCATCGTGGTGGTGGCCCTGCCATTGATTTACGTGTTGGCCGCGCCCAAGCTTGGCTGGAAATCCATGCCGGTGGCCAATGGCCTGATTATCGCAGTAGGTCTTGCGTGGTTCTCCGACCGGGCATTGGGAACGGCGTTGATGCCGTTTTGATGCTTCGAGGCTCGCCGCTTCGCGCCGAGCACCTCAGCATGAGGGACATCAAATTTTCCTCACCCTGAGGTGTCGCGGAACGCGGCCTCGAAGGGCTAGCCCTGCTCGACCAACCTGATCAGCAGCGCCACTTCGCGCGCCAGCCGGTCGTCGGTCTTGATCAGTTCCTCGATCTTGCTGACGGCGTGCAGCACCGTCGAGTGGTCGCGGCCACCGAACCTCCGGCCAATCTCGGGCAGCGAACGCGCCGTCATCTTCTTGGCGAGATACATGCCGATCTGCCGCGGCACCACCACGGTGCGGGCCCGGCGCGAGACAAGAGATCGGTGCGGGCCACATTGTAGTGGCGGCCAACGATTTTCAGGATGTCGTCGATCTTGACGCGGCACTGGTCGGGATTGGCCGACAAATCGCGCAGCACCATCGAGGCGAGATCAAGGGTGATCGGCTGATGGTTGAATTGCTGATAGGCGATCACCCGGTTCAATGCGCCTTCCAGCTCACGGCCACCGCCGGTGATCTTGTTGGCGATGAATTCCAGCACCTCGTCGGGAATGAAGATGCCCTGGGCCTTGGCTTGCAGGCCGGCATAGCGGCTCATCACAATGCGGCGGCGCAGTTCGAGATCGGGAATTTCGATGTCGATCACCAGCCCGCCCATCAGCCGCGAGCGCATGCGCTGGTCGATGGCGTCAAGCTGGGCGGGCGGCACGTCGGCGGCGATAATCACCTGGCGGCGCAAGTCGACCAGTGAATTGAAGGCATGACAGAACTCGGCTTGCATGGTCTTGCCCTGCAGGAACTGGAAGTCGTCGATCAACAGCACGTCGGTCGCCTGGAACTGGTCCTTGAAGGAAATCGTGTCGCGCTGGCGTAGTGCCACGACGAAGGAATACATGAAGCGCTCGGCGGTCATGAACAGCACGCGGCGCCCCGGACCCTTCTCGCAGATGCGGTTGCCGACGGCGTTGAGCAGATGGGTTTTGCCAAGCCCGGCGCCGGCATGAATGAACAGCGGGTTGAAGCTGACAGTCGAACCCACTTGCGCGTCGGCCACCCGGCAGGCCGCCGCATGGGCCAGCTGGTTTGATCCGCCTACCACGAAGTTGTCGAAAGTCTGGGTGGGATCAAGTGCCAGCACCCGGTCGGCGCCCAGCACGGTGATCGCCGCTGCGGCCTGGGGGGCCGCTTGCAGCACCGGCGCCAGTCCTTCGCCCCGGCGTTCGGCGGGTTCGGGGCTGCGTGGCACCAGGCCCCGGGTTCTCACGCGCACTTGCACCGTATCAAGCCTGCCGAATTCAGCCTCGCTGGTCTTGTGCAGTTTGGCGATGTAGTGGGTCTCGATCCAGCTCTTGAGAAACCGCGTCGGCACCGACACGGCAAAGCGGCCGTCGTGCAGTTCCTCGGGCTCCATGCGCGCGAACCAGCTTGTAAACAAATCCTCGCCCAGTTCGGCGCGCAACCGCGAAGATACGCGCGTCCATTTTTCCTTGAGATCGATTGCCACACCGCTCATCATTGCTTTTGCCACTTTTTCTTGGCGCCCGCAGGCGCAGTCCTATGCCCCATGGCGCCGCACTCACCGCGCCATCCCGATTCTTCTCGTTCCCCCGCCACGCTAGGTGGCCGGCAAACCCCAACTTCTCTTCGATGTCATGACCGCCCTTTTAATGATCCTGTGCTGGCATTTGCTTCTGACCCATGATGTGTATTTGACTCTTCATGTTTCAGCACACCACACACTCCGGCTGTTGATCAGCCTTGTCTTCACGCGGTCCGGATCTTGCAAAACCGTTCCGCCGCCCCTTGCAGCGGGCGTCGAGGCCCGTCCACAACGAAGACCGTACAAAAGCCTGGAAGCTCTGCGCAACCTGAATCCCTTATCAGTCCGTACACGGAGAGAGCCGGAAACCGCCCGCAAACCGGCGCCCTTCCCGCCAAGCGGCGTTAAGCCCCTGACTCGCAAACACATTCATTGGGGTCAAAGAGCGGAGCCTGGCGCTGCGCCCAAAACAATTGTGGCAAATTTTTTATTGTGTGGTCCAGGTTTTCCGGCCCGGCAAACCGTCAGCGCCGTGAGCGAAACGGCAACACGTTGAATTATATAGCGGTTTTATGTGCAACTTGGTCCGTAGCCGGACAAAGAAAAACGCGCCGGGTGGTTTTCCCGGCGCGTTCAAAATCCAAGCTGTTGAAAAGCAATCAGGCTTTCATGGCCTTGACGCGGCTTGTGAGGCGCGAAACCTTGCGTGAGGCGGCGTTCTTGTGGATGACGCCCTTCTGGGCGCTGCGCATCAATTCGGGCTGGGCAGCGTGCAGGGCGGCGGCGGCGGCGGTCTGGTCACCGGCGGCAATCGCCTCTTCCACCTTGCGCACCGAGGTGCGCATGCGGCTTACGCGGTTCTTGTTCATGATGGTGCGGCGAGCGGCAACGCGCGTGGCCTTCTTCGCCGATTTGGTATTGGCCATTGATTGGGTCCTGTCTCACTGAATTCCGGTGATGGGTCTTCAAATACCAAATGCTGCCTGCACCTTGCAGACGGATTTGTACCGCCGATCCATCGGGTTGGCGGGCTTATAGGAGGCCGCCGCCCGCCCGTCAATTGCCTTGTTGGCTGTGTTGTACAAAGCCTTTGGGCCTGTTAACCGTAGGGAAAATCGCCGGTGGAGCAGCGCGTTCATGCAGTCCGTTCCCAAACCCTGGGGCTCATATCTCATCCTGGAATCGCGGCCAGGCTATCAGGTCAAGCGCATCACCATCATGCCGGGCGGCAAGCTCTCTCTGCAGAGCCATCGCCAGAGGTCGGAGCATTGGATTGTGGTCAACGGCACCGCCGACGTCAGCGTAGGGGCCACGAAGTCGAAACTTGCCCGCGGCCAGTCAGTCAATATTCCCTTGGGCGAAAAACACCGGCTGGAAAACCACGGAAGCGAAATCGTTGACGTGATTGAAGTCCAGTTCGGAGACTACCTCGGCGAAGACGACATCGTTCGCTACGAGGATGTTTACGGCCGGACCTAAGGCTTCTCCCACTTGCGGCTCTTTTCCGAGCGGAAGAAAGCGTCGATGATCTTCATGTTCTGGATGGCGTCGTCGATGCCCCACTTGAGTTTTTCCTTCTTGCGGATCACCCGGCCAAAGGCTTCGGCTTGCAGCATGTATTGGTCGCTCACCGGAAGTTCATGCCAGGTGCCTTCATTCATCTCCATGCCTTGCACGAAATATCGGTTGGGCGCGCCGGGCGGGGCGTTGAAGGGAATTTCGATCTCGATGCGGCCCTTGGTGCCGACAATCTGTACGCGCTGGAAAGGTGCGGTCTGGGTCGAAATCGAAAACGCCAGGTGGCGGCCATTGCCGAAATCGGCGAGGCCACCCGCCGTGCGGTCGGTCTTGAATTTCGGGTCGCGCTCGATTGTTGCCGTCACGGCTTTTGGTTCGGCGCCAAAAATGAAGCGCGATATGGTGATCGGATAGCAGCCGATGTCGAGCATGCCGCCACCGCCGATATCGGCCATGTTGCGCACGTTTTTCGGGTCGCGGTTGAAATAGGCGAAGACCACGTTGATCATCCTGACGTCGCCGATTTCGCCCTTTTTCACCCGCTCCTTGGCGGCCAGCCACTGGCTGGCGTGGCGCACCATGAAGGCCTCGGCAATATGCACGTTTTTCGGCGCCTTCTTCAATTGTGCCGCTTCCTTCGCGGTGATGGCGATGGGCTTCTCGCACAGCACGTGTTTTCCAGCCCTGGCCGCCGCCAAAGTCAGCGGCACATGCAGATGGTTGGGCAGCGGGTTGTAGACGGCCTCGATTTCGGGGTCGGCCAGCATCTCCTCGTAGGAACCATAGGACTTGGCGATACCCAGCTCCATGGCGGCCTGACGGGCCCGTTTCAGGTTCCGCGAGGAGATCGCTACAATTTCCAGTTCCCGGCTCTTCAGCATGCCCGGAATGACTTTTTCCAGGCCGATATTGGCCGTCGAGATAATGCCCCACTTCACCGGTTTCATGTACGTCTCCTGCAAATCAGTGGCGGCAGCAAACGCCAGGCCATGTCGCGCGTCAAGCCTGCGGTGTCGCCCCCGGCCATAAATGATTTGACGGACCGGTGGTAATAAGCGCTAAAATTCAAATATATCCGCCGGGGCTGCTGACGCTTGCCCCAGCGAAAAAAGAGGGAGGACGACATGGCGTCGAAACATACGAAACTGATTGCAACACTGGCCTTCGGGCTCGGCTTTTCGGCAAGCGCGGCATATGCGGCCGAAGCCGAAAGCTGCAAGACCGTGCGCTTTGCGGATGTGGGCTGGACCGATATCCAGGTCACCACCGGGGCGACACAAGTGGTGCTGGAAGCGCTCGGCTACACACCAGAAGTGAAAACGCTGTCGGTGCCTGTCACCTACGCGTCTCTCAAGAACAAGGACATCGACGTGTTCCTCGGTAACTGGATGCCGTCGATGACCGCCGATATTCAGGCCTACCTTGATGACAAGTCAGTCGAACAGCTTTCGACCAATCTCGAAGGTGCTGGTTATGGCCTCGTCGTACCACAATTTGCGGCCGACGCCGGGGTGAAGAGCCTCACCGATCTCGGCGCCAACAAGGACAAGTTCGACGGCAAGATCTACGGCATTGAAGCCGGCAACGACGGCAACCGCATCATCCAGGCGATGATTGACGACGCCAAGAACAACCTCGCCGGATTCGAACTGGTCGAAAGCTCGGAAGCCGGCATGCTGACCGAAGCCGAAAAGGCGCTGAAGGACAACAAGTGGATTGCCTTCCTCGCCTGGACGCCGCACCCGATCATGGGCGAGATGAAAATTCATTATCTCGACGGCATGGGCGATTCAGGTTTCGGTGCCGCCACAGTGCTCACCAATGTGCGCGCCGGTTACGGCACGGAATGCCCGAACGTGGCGAAGCTCCTGTCCAACCAGAAGTTTTCGCTGGCCATGGAAGGCGCCATGATGGATCCGGTTTTGAAGGATGGCGCTGATCCCAAGGAAACCGCCGCGACATGGCTCAAGGCCAATCCCGATGCGGTGAAGCCGTGGCTTGAGGGCGTCACCACTTTCGACGGTGGCGACGCCGCCGCTGCGGTATCCGCTGCTCTGGGTGGCTGAACTTTCGATTGATTGAGAAAGGGCGGCTCCGAGGGCCGCCCTTTCACGTTTTAAAGTCGATCGAAAGGCCTGTGAGTTCGCGAACAAGTGTTTGCAGCTGCTGCAATGCCTCGGCGCGCGAAAGGGCCTCCGGCGCGACACCTTTTCGCAACCACACACCATCAATGAAACACGACAAGCTCAGACACACGGCGCCGAGCAATTCATCCGGCACCGTGCCGCGCAGCGCGCTTCTGAGATTTAAGTCCATGCGGGCATGAATGACCCTTTGAATTCGCGCCAGTTCGGGCTCGCGGGGAAGTTCCGCACAAAGCGATAGCCATGCTTGGCAGACGAGCGGCTGGAACAGGCTGCTCTCGAAATTCCCTCCAATAATGGCGGCAAGACGCTCCTCGGGGGTTGTTGCCTTTCCAAGATTTTCCACGACAGCATCGCGCAGAGCCAGATTGGCTTCGCGCATGACCTGGGCAAACAACTCGCGCTTGTTGGCGAAGTAGTGAAGGACGATGCCTTTCGACGCCCCGGCTTTCGCGGCGATCTTTTCCAACGTGGCACCGGCCAGACCTTCGGTTTGCAGAACTTCAAAGGCCGCACGCCGGAGCTCACGCCGTCGGATTTCACTCAATGGAGTCAACTTCATAAGTGACGAACTTGACAGGACTAACCGAATGATGCAACTATTGACCAATAGGTTAATAACCTGACCAATTGGTCAATGGAGAGCCACATGCGCCTGTCAGCCATCGCCGCTGCTGTTCTGGGATTGACGTCATCGACATCACTGGCGGCCGATCCTGCCGCCTGCGCCAAGGTGCGAATGGCCGAACCGGGATGGAACGATTTGGCATTCACAACCGGAGTTGCCATCACGCTTCTGGACGGACTTGGATACGTACCCCAGAGTTCGAATTTGAGTATCGAAGTGATCTACCAGAGCCTCAAGAACAAGGACCTCGACGTGTTCATGGGTTACTGGAATCCAGCCATGACCGTGTACTATCAACCCTACAAGGACGAAGGATCGGTGGAGACTGTCGCGGTCAATCTCACGGGCGCGAAATACACTTTCGCGGTTCCAGCCTATGCCTGGGAAGCGGGCGTGAAAGACTTCAAGGACCTCACCAAGTTCGCCGACAAATTCGACAGGAAGATGTATGGCATCGAGGCCGGCTCCAACCAATTGATGTTCGATGCCATCGCCGACAAGACTTTTGAACTCGAGGGCTGGGACGTCGTCGAGTTCAAGCGAAGCTGGCATGTTGAGTGAAGTCGAACGCCGCACCCGCGCAAAGGAATTCATCGTGTTCCAGGGTTGGGCTCCGCATCCGATGAACGAAGCCTTTGACATCAAATACCTGACCGGCGGCGACAAGTTCTATGGGCCCGACTTCGGCGCTTCGACCGTTTCCACGCAGGTGCGTCAGGGCTATATGCGCGAATGCCCCAATGTGGCAAAACTCCTCACCAATCTTACTTTTGATGTGCCCTTCGAGAACAAGGGCATGGACCGGCTCATCAATGAAAGCCTGAGCCAACAGGAAGCCGCCATCCAGATGATCAAGGTCGAGCCGCAGCGGCTCGACGCTTGGCTTGCTGGCGTGCAAACCCTGGACGGCCAGCCGGGACTTCAAGCCGTCAAGGCCAAGCTCGGACTTTGAACAATGCAGGGCAAAGCAGCTGGAACAACCGCAAGGAAGTGTTCCAGACCGCCGGTGGCGGGTGCTTGGCCTTTGTACGCGGCAGCGGCCACGGACCGGACGCCGTCTTCGTCCATGGCTTCAGCGACACAAGCCGAAGCTTTTCACTGATTGAAGGCCATCTTTCGAAGCTCAGGTTCATCGCACCAGATCTACCGGGCCATGGCGGAAGCAGTATTCCGGTTGGTGGTTTCAGTCTTGATCATCTTGCATCCTTGCTTGCCGAATTCGTCGCTGGCATCGCGCGGGAACCCCCGTTGCTCGTCGGCCACTCGCTCGGCGCGATCATTACGATCCGCATGTTGGCTCGCCGCCCGCAAGCGGCGCGTGCGGCCTTGCTCATTTCTCCTTCACTGAAGCCCGGCAGCGATTCAAGACTGGGCCGCTGGATCGGTGAACTTTCAGGCCCGGCCAGCCCCAGCGATCCATTTTTCGACTACTGGCATGGGACAGCTCCGCCTCTGAGCGGCGAGTTCTCGAGCTTTATGCGGCAGGAAGCCGCAGCACTGGAAATGGCGACCTGGCACGGCATATTCAATGAGTTGCGCGAGGCCGACCTGAGGGACGACGCCCGGCAAATGAGATGCCCGGTTGTCACCATTTGCGGCAGTAGCGATCCGCTTTTCGACGACGATCATCAACGTCTCGCCACCGAACTGCTGCGGCCCATTGCCCAGTTCCGAATGGATGGCTTGGGCCACAATCCCCATTGGGAGGAACCCGGGAAAGTCGCAAATATTGTGAATCGGTTCGCAAAGCCGGGAGACTTGCAAGCTGCCCTCCCATAGTCCAAGTTCAAGAAGAAGCGAGCCCCAAGGGGAGGGTGCATGGATCCGGTTTCAGAACTCATCAGATCGTGGAAGATACCCGTCGGAAAGTGGGGCAAGTCGGTCATCGAGTTCATTGTCGAATGGTTTCAATGGCTGTTCGACGCCATCAAGATTTCCCTGAATTTCATCGTCGAAGGCGCCACCGACCTTTTGTTGCTGGTGCCCGCGGTCATTCTCGCCCTTGCCATGGCGGGCTTTGCCTATTGGTTGCAGAAGTCCTGGAAGCTGGCGGCGGGCGTGCTCCTCGGCCTGTTGTTCATCATGAACCAGGGCCTGTGGAAAGAAACCGTGCAGACACTGGTTCTGGTCGTCGGCTCGACGGCACTCTCCATGGCGCTTGGCGTTCCCCTCGGCATTTGGGCGGCGCACAAGCCGAAGGTGTGGCGCATCACCCAGCCAATCCTCGATCTCATGCAGACGATGCCGACCTTCGTCTATCTCATCCCCATTCTCATTCTCTTCGGCCTTGGTGCAGCACCAGCGCTCATCGTCACCATCATCTTTGCGATGCCGGCTCCGGTGCGCATGACTTACCTGGGCATAACCTCGATCCCCAAGCCGATGATCGAGGCCGGCGAAAGCTTCGGCGCCACCAAGCGGCAATTGCTGTGGAAGGTCGAACTGCCCGCCGCTTTGCCATCGATCATGGCGGGGCTCACGCAATGCATCATGCTGTCGCTCTCGATGGTGGTGTTCGCAACACTGATCGGCGCACCATCGCTCGGCAATCCGGTGAACAAGGCGCTGGCCAACCGTAACATTCCGCTCGGCATCGAGGCGGGCCTGGCCATCGTCATCCTCGCCATCATTCTTGATCGCGTTCTCTCCGTGAAGCAGGGAGCGAAGAAATGACCACTGCCGTAGAGTTCAAGAATGTCGATATCATCTTCGGCAGCAACACCGCCGAAGCCCTTGCCATGGCGCGGGCCGGGGCACATCGCAGCGACATCCTGTCAAAAACCGGCGCGGTGCTCGGCGCCACTGGTGCCAGCCTGACGGTCAAAGAGGGTGAAATCTCGGTGCTGATGGGGCTCTCGGGTTCCGGCAAGTCCACCCTGCTGCGCGCCGTCAACGGCCTCAACAAGGTGACGGGCGGCGAAGTGCTGGTGAAGGACGGCGCCCGCATGGTCGATGTCGCGTCGTGCGACGAGGCGACGCTGCGCCACATCCGGCAGAAGCAGGTGGCCATGGTGTTCCAGCAGTTCGCGCTGCTGCCATGGCGCACGGTGCGCGAGAATGCCGGGCTTGGGCTTGAGCTGGCGGGCATTCCCGATGCCGAACGCAACGCCAAGGTCGATGTGCAGTTGAAGCTCGTGGGCCTCGAGCAATGGGCCAACAAGTATGTGCATGAGCTTTCAGGCGGCATGCAGCAGCGTGTCGGCCTCGCAAGGGCGTTTGCCACCGAGGCGCCGATCCTGCTGATGGACGAGCCGTTCTCGGCACTTGATCCCTTGATCCGCACCAAGCTGCAGGACGAACTCATGCAGCTGCAGAAGTCGATCAAGAAAACCATCGTCTTCGTCAGCCACGATCTCGAAGAGGCTTTGAAGATCGGCAACCGCATCACCATCATGGAAGGTGGGCGCATCGTGCAATCGGGGGCGCCCGAAGACATCGTTCTGCGCCCGGCCAATGACTACGTGCGCGAGTTCATCGCCAATGTGAACCCGCTGTCGGTGTTGACGGCGTGGAACGTCATGCGTTCGATCCACGAACTGGAACAAGTCCGCCGATGGCTGGATCTGGCTCGACCGGCGCAAGACCACGCGCTTCAAAGTCGGCAAGGACGGCAAAGTCATCGCCGCCGAGCGCGACAAGAAGAAGGCGACCTGGGTGCCCTGCACCGATGTCGAAAAGCCGATCCCCGAAGGCACCCGGCCGGTCTATTGGGCGAGGCCCGGCACGTCGCTCAAGGTTGTCATGCTGGCCATCCACAATGCCGACACGGCCCCCGTCGCGCTGTTTGACGAGGAAGACCGCTTCGTCGGCTCGATCGGCGTCCGCAATGTGCTGCAAGCGGTGCTGAAGCGCTCGGATTGATTATGCCCAAGCTTCACCGGCGGCGAGTGGCGCAATCCCGAGGTGTCTGGCAATTGACTGGCCGATGTCGCTGAAAGTCTTGCGGTGGCCAAGGCTCCCCGGCGTATTGTCTATCTGATAGGTCATCACCGGAATCTGCTCGCGGGTATGGTCGGTGCCTTTCCACGTCGGGTCGTTGCCGTGGTCGGCGGTCAGCAGCAATAAATCGCCCTCACGCAACTGCGCGAAGACTCGCGGCAGTGAGAGATCGAATTCTTCCAGCAGCCCGCCATAGCCCACGGGATCGCGGCGGTGGCCGAAATTGGTGTCGAAATCGACGAAGTTGGTCATCAGGAACCCGCCATCCTTCACCGTTGGCATCAGCTCCAGAACTTTCTCCATCATCGGCCCGTTGCCGGAAACCTTCACTTCACGTCCCGTTCCCACATGGGCATAGATGTCACCGATCTTGCCCACCGACACGACATCGCGGCCGGCATCGCTCAGGCGTTTCAACAGCGTCGGCTGCGGCGGCACGACGGCATAATCCTTGCGATGACCAGTGCGGCTGAATTCACCGCGCCTGTTGCCAATGAATGGCCGGGCAATCACCCGCCCGATGTTCATGGGATAGGTCAGCTCGCGCGCCACCTGGCACACATCGTAGAGACGTTGCAGCCCGAAATGTTCTTCATGCGCCGCAATCTGGATGACGCTGTCAGCACTGGTATAGGCAATGGGCCGGCCCGAGCGGATGTGCTCCTCGCCAAAGTCGTCAATCACCTCGGTGCCCGAAGCATGGGCCAAGGAAAGCAGCCCCGGCAATTTGCAGCGGCCCACAATGCCATCGATCAGGGCTGGCGGAAATGCCGGAACGGTGCGCGGGAAATAACCCCAGTCAAACGGCACCGGCACACCGGCGATTTCCCAATGGCCGGTGATCGTGTCCTTGCCATTTGAAACCTCGCTGGCATGACCCCAGCGCCCAATGAGCGGCGTGGGGTGCAGCGGATTGCGCCCTGTTGCGCCTTCGGACGCGAGACCCAGGCCAAGACTTGCCATGTGCGGCAGCTTCAGCACCATGTGGTCGGCGATGTGGCACAACGTGTTGGCGCCTTCGTCTCCAAACTTCGCCGCATCACTGGCCCCGCCAATGCCGAAGGAATCGAGAATGAACAGGAATGCGCGGGCCATGTCAGGGGCCTATCCGCTCGATCACCGCCGGTGTCACGGCGGGCTTGTCGCCAGTTACATAAGCAGCCTTCACGATCGCCGCAGCCTTGATGAAACCAGACTCATCGGCGGCGTGAATGACACATAGCGGCGTCTTGCCATCAACAGCGTCTCCCTTGCCCAGCAATCCGGCAAGGCCGACGCGATGGTCGATCTTGTCCGACGCCACACGCCGTCCGCCGCCCAGTTCGATCACCGCCAGCCCCAGCTGGCGCGTCCGGATCGATGATACGAAACCGGCGCCATCGGCAAACACCGGCTTCACAATTGGCGCCACCGCCAGGTGCTTGCGATGATCGCGCACGAAGTCCGATGGTCCGCCCAGGGCCTTCACCATGCGGTCGAAGCGTTCGGCGGCGGCGCCGGATGAAAGTGCAGCATTGAGTTTCGCCGAGCTCCATCGGTGTTCGCGGCAAGACCGGCACTCACCAGCAACTCAGCGCCCAGCGCCACGGTGACCTCATGAACGCGCGGCTCCTTGCCGTATGCCCGCAAGGTATTCGCAGGCATGAAGCACTTCGAGGCCGTTGCCCGCGAAGGGCGCCAGCGGTTCATCCATGCCGGTGATGAGGGCCGTGGTTTTTACACCCGCACCATTGGCGACGGCGACAATGCTGTGCGCCAGTTCGCGGGCCTTCATCCATCGTCGCCATGAACGCGCCGGAGCCCACTTTCGTGTCCATCACCAGATGCTGCGATCCGGCGGCAAGCTTCTTGGAGAGGATCGAGGCGGTGATCAGCGGCACACTTTCGACCGTCGCCGTCACGTCGCGGATGCCATAGAGCCGCTTGTCGGCGGGTGCGAGATCGGCGGTCTGGCCGATGATGGCGCAGCCCACTTCCCGCACCACCGTGCGGAACAGGTCAAGCCCCGGCTGGGTCTGATAGCCCGGAATTGCATCGAGCTTGTCGAGTGTGCCGCCGGTGTGGCCAAGGCCGCGCCCCGAGATCATCGGCACGTAACAACCACTGGCAGCGAGCATCGGGGCCAGCATCAGCGAGAGATTGTCGCCAATGCCACCGCTCGAATGCTTGTCCACCACCGGCCCCGGCAAATCCCACTGCAGAACCGTGCCCGAAGTCGCGCATGGCGAGCGTCAGGCCCACCGCCTCGTCGCGGCTCATGCCCTTGAAGAACACCGCCATGGCGAAGGCCGCCACCTGGCCCTCGGAAATTGTTCCAGCCGTCAGTCCACGGATGAACTCCGCAACCTGACCGGCTGTCAGCGGCTGGCCATCGCGTTTGGCGCGGATGATTTCCTGCGGCAGCATGTCAGCCTCGCGCGAAGTAGGCGGTGAGCAGCGTCTTCATGTTATCGGCGGCTTTCGCTCCTTCCGACTTTGTTTCGGCGTGGCTGGGGTTGGCGCCCTCAAGCCCGGCGCCAAGATTGGTGATCACCGAAAGCCCCACAACCTTCAGCCCGAAGCGCCTGGCCAGATATGGTTTCCGGCACCGTCGACATACCAACAGCGTTGCCCCCGATGATCTGCGCCATGCGGATTTCGGCGGGTGTCTCGAACGACGGCCCCGAGAACCAGACATAGACGCCCTGGTGCAGCGTGAGATTCTTTGAACTCGGCGGCGGCAATCATCCTGTGGCGCAGGACCGGATCATAGGCATCGGTCATCGGCACGAAATTTTCATCGCCCTGCTGGCCGACGAGCGGATTCATCCCGGCATAGTTGATGTGATCGGTGATCAGCATGATGGCACCGGCGCGCATCTTCACATCGAGCGATCCCGCCGCATTGGTGAGGATCAGCGTTTCAATTCCGGCCTCCCGCAGCATTTCGATCGCCGGCCGCATCACCGCCGGATTGCCGCTTTCGTAGGGGTGCGAGCGCCCCTGCAGCACCGCCACCTCGACGCCACCAAGCCTGCCCACGACGAGCTTGCCCGCATGGCCCGAAACCTTCGACACCGGAAACCCGGGTATCTCGCCATAAGGGATCACCAACGGATCGGCGACGGCATCGGCCACCGGCCCAAGGCTCGAGCCGAGGATGATGGCGGTGCGGGGCTGGCGGTTCTGCAACAATTGCCTGAGGGAATTCATGATTCTGTATTAGCTCCGGTCAATTGATGTTACGCGTTTGGCCCTGATGTTGGCGGCAAGCTGCTTGACGACAAGGGCAATGAACTTCTTGCCGAAGCGGCCGAGTATTCTTGCATTGGGGTTGAAGGAGAACGAGTTTTCGATCCGGTCGAAATTGACTTCGTGCAGATGAATATAGGCTCGCCGCGCGGAATTGAGACCGGCCGCGGCCAGCTCCAAAGGCGGCAATTCGATGCTCAGCCCCTCGCCGGCCACCGGATTGTCGCTGGTCGGCACCACGGCAATGCGCTCGACGCCAGACGGATGCGGAATCCTGAGCACCACACACTCCGGGCGGTCCTTGGGCTCGGCATCGCGCCCCTCCTGATGCCGCCACTTGTACGGATACCGGAATACGCATCCAGCCTTGAAACGGTCAGTCTTCATAGTTGAAATCGCCGCTGGCGATCTTGTCGAGGCCGGGCAACAGCCATTCGAGGATATCGTCAGGGATTTCATCAACGCCATAGCTGCGCTGCGGGTTCAGGCGCTCGAACATTTCGACGCTCATCATCACGAAGCGCGGCTTCTTGTGTTGGGTAATGGCGATCGGTGCCTGACTGGCGGCATGCGTGACATCACCAGTCTTGCGCGCCAGTTCGGCGGTCGAGAACGACTTCATCCAGGGCTTGTCATGAACGTTCATATGGCACCTCAATGCGCAATATACGCTATTTTCGCATTTAGCGCAATATACGTATTTTACAGATTTTCTGGTCCAAACGAAACTGGCAACAACTCGCCGAGCGTGAAGGTGCGGATCAGTTTGCCGTCTTCGGTGCAGCAGTGGATTTTCACGTCGTCACCGGCGAATTCGCGGATTTTCTGGCGGCAGCCGCCGCAGGGCGTGCAGAGCGCGTCACCATTGCCCATCACCGCCACTTCGGTCACCCGCTTGCCGCCGGCCATGATGAGCGCCGAGATCGCCGAAGGCTCGGCGCACCAGCCTTGCGGGTAGGCGGCGTTCTCGATGTTGCAGCCGGCGAACACCCGGCCCTGCTCGTCGCGCATCGCCGCACCCACATAAAATTTCGAATAGGGCGCATGGGCCTTGGCCCGCGCCGCCTTCGCCGCCTCGGCGAGGTCGCGCATCATTTGGGCATGTCCTTATCGGAAAACCGCTGCGCACTTTTCCGGGACATGCCTCAGCGGTCCTTCGTATAGGGAATGCCGGAAGCGCGGGGCGGAATCGATTTGCCGATGAAGCCCGCCAGCAGAACCACCGTCAACACATAGGGCAGCATGTTGATGAACTGCACGGGGATGGTGACGCCGAACACCGGTTTGCCCTGCAGAAACGTGCCGCTCGCTTGCAGGAAGCCAAAAAGCAGGCAGGCGCCAAGTGCGGGCCAGGGGCGCCAGTTCGCAAAGATCAATGCCGCGAGCGCCATGAACCCCATACCGGCCGTGATGTCGCGCACGAAACTCGACGACAACGATGTGGAAATAAAAGCCCCGGCGATGCCACAGAGTACGCCGGTAATGATCACCGCCCTGTAGCGCAGCCACGCAACAGAGATGCCTGCGGTATCGACGGCATGCGGGTTCTCGCCCACCGCTCTCAGCCGCAAACCAAAGCGCGTGCGCGTCAAGGCCCAAGCCGACAGTGGCACGCAAACCAGAGCCATGTAGGTGAGGATCGAGTGGTTGAAGAACACCCGCACGATTTCACCCAGCACCGGCACTTCGGCAAGCGAACCCAAGCCGGGGAAATCGATAGGCATGAAACGTCCTTCGGGTGGAAGGGCTGGCGTGCGCCCGCCTTCCTTGAACCACTCATTGCCAAGCACGATGGCAAGTCCCGCCGCCAGCATGTTGATGGCAACACCGGACACCACCTGGTTGCCACGCTGGTTGATCGAGGCGTAGCCGTGAATGAGCGCGAATCCGACGGAGGCAAATATGGCGAGTACGAGGCCAATCCAGGCAGAACCATAGATTGCCGAAGCCGAAGCCGCGACAAAGGCGGCGATCAGCATCTTGCCTTCAAGACCGATGTCGACGATGCCAGAGCGCTCCGACCACAGACCCGCCATGCACGCGAGAATCAGCGGCACCGTGTAGCGGATGGTGGAGGCGAGGACTTCGATGTAGAGGTCCATTGCTTCAATCCTCCGGCCTGAAGAAAAGTGCCGCGAGCCATGGCCGGAAGGCATATTCAAGGGCACCCATGAACAGGATGACAAGGCCCTGGATCACCACGATCATGTCGCGGTTTATTTCGGGCTTGGCAAAGGAAAGTTCGGTGCCGCCCTGGTAGAGCAGGCCAAACAGCATCGCCGAGAGCACGATGCCCAAGGGATGCGAGCGGCCCATCAGCGCCACCGCGATGCCGACAAATCCAGCACCCTGCACGAAACCAAGCAACAGCCGGTGCTGCGCGCCGAGAATTTCGTTGACGGCCATCAGCCCTGCGAGGGCGCCGGAAATGGCCATGGTGACGACGATGATGCGATCCGGCTTGATGCCGGCATAGACGGCGGCATCGGGGTTTGCCCCAAAGGCGCGGATTTCATAGCCAAGCTTGGTCCGCCACAGGAGATACCACACGCCGAAGGCCACGACGACGACCAGAAACACCGTGAAGTTCAGCGGTGTCGAAGGCAACCGGATATCGAAAAATTCCCGCGCCACCTCGCGGAAGCTCATGATGTAGGCGCCGGTGATCTCGCGGCTTTCGACAGCCATCTTGCCCACCGGGCGGAACCAGTAGTTGATGAGATAGCCCATCATGCTGAGCGCAATGTAGTTGAACATGATGGTGGTGATGACGATGTGACTGCCGCGCTTCACTTGCAGGATACCGGGTACCCAGGCCCAGAATGCGCCCACCGCCATCGATGCGACAATGGCCAGCGGAATGACAATGGGCCAAGGCAGAAACTCAAGTCCAAGCCCCACGGCGGCGGCCCCTACGCCGGCCATGTAGGCCTGGCCCTCGCCGCCAATGTTGAACAGTCCGGCATGAAACGCCACCGCTACGGCAAGGCCGGTGAAAGTGAAATTGGTTGCGTAGTAGAGGAGATAGCCCCAGCCCTTGATCGAGCCCACCGCGCCATGGAGCATGATCCACATGGCTTCCAGCGGGTTTTCGCCGATGATAATGACGACAAGGCCGGCAACAACCAGCGCCACCGTGAGATTGAGCAACGGGAATGAGGCCGATATCGACCCAGGCCGGAAGATCGCCACGGCCGCCCATCACGCCGCGTCCTTCGCAACACCGGCCATCAACAGGCCAAGCTCGCGTTCGTCGGCCCCGGCGCCGCGCTCGCCCATGATCTTTCCCGCGAACATTACAAGGATGCGGTCGGACAACGAGCGGATTTCGTCGAGTTCGACGGAGACCAGCAGTATGGCTTTTCCGGCATCGCGCAAAGCAATGATGCGCCTGTGAATGAATTCAATGGCGCCGATATCAACGCCGCGCGTCGGCTGGCCGACGATCAGCAAATCCGGGTTGGCGAACATCTCGCGAGCCAGAATGATCTTTTGCTGGTTGCCGCCAGAAAATTTGGCGCTCTTCAAAAACGGATCAGGCGGGCGCACGTCGAAGGCTTCCATCTCGGTCTTGGCCCTGGCAATCACCTTGGCGCGGTCGAGGCGGAAACCCCGGCCCAGTTCCTCCTGCCGGTGCCAGCCGAGGATCATGCTTTCGCTGGCATCGAAATCCTTGATCAGCCCGCGATGCTGGCGATCTTCCGGCACATGCGCCAAGCCTTCGTCGCGCACGTGCGCCGGGTCACCCAGCACGCCAATATCCTTGCCCTCGAAAATGACCTGCCCCGATGCGGGTCTTGTGATGCCGGCAATAACGTCGAGCAGTTCCGATTGCCCGTTGCCGGATACCCCGGCGATCCCGACAATCTCGCCCTTCCTCACGGTGAAGGAAACATTGTCGACGCGGGCGATGCCCTTCTTGTCTTTCCAGGTCAGGCTCTTCACCTCGAGGACAATTTCGCCGGGCTTGGCCTCGCCCTTCTCGACATTTAACAGAACATGGCGGCCGACCATGGCCTCGGCCAGGTTTTCGACACTGGTATCTTTGGTCTGGAAATCGGCCACCACCTCGCCGCGCCGCATCACCGAAACCTTGTCGGTGATCGCCATGATCTCGCGCAGCTTGTGGGTGATGAGGATGACGGTCTTGCCCTGGTCGCGCAACGTGCCGAGAATGCGGAACAGATGGTCGGCCTCGTCGGGAGTGAGAACGCCTGTCGGCTCGTCGAGGATCAGCGTCTCGGCGCCTTTGAACAGCGCTTTCAGAATTTCGACGCGCTGTTGCAGCCCCACTGGCAATTCGCCGACAATCGCGTCAGGGTCCACATCCATTTCATATTCATGGGCGAGCCTTGCCAGTTCGGTGCGGGCCTTGCCGAGCGCTGGGCCAATGAGAGCACCACCTTCGGCCCCCAGCACGACGTTTTCCAGAACCGTGAACGGATCGACCAGCATGAAGTGCTGGTGCACCATGCCGATGCCGTGGGAAATCGCATCCTGAGATGTTTTGATCTTGACCGGCTGGCCCTTCACCCGGATCTCGCCCTTGTCGGCCGAATAGAAGCCGAAGAGGATCGACATCAGCGTCGACTTCCCCGCCCCATTTTCGCCGATGATGCCGTGGATCGAACCCTGATTGATGGTCAGCGTCACGTCCTTGTTGGCGTGAACCGAACCAAAGCGCTTGTCGATGCCGATCAGTTCGATGGCGGGAGTCACGGTTGTCCTCTCCTGCGGAGCGGGAGAGGAAGGGGCCCCATCGCGACAGCGATGGGGGAGGTGAGGGAGTTGTTTGGCAATCGCTCACTCATCGAAGATGTTCCACTGGCCCCTCACCTTTCCCACGCCGCGTGCGCGGCGCGGGCCCCTGTCCTCTCCCGCAAGCGGGAGAGGACAGCTTTGCCCCTACTGCACCGGGCAGGTATTGTCGGCGGTGTAGTCGTGGACCTTGATGGTGCCGGCGATGATGTCGGCCTTGGCCTTCTCGGCGGCGGCGGCCATCTCGGCGGTTACCAGTGACTTGTTGTTGTCGTCCATGGCGTAGCCGACGCCATCTTCCTTGAGGCCAAGTGCCAGGATGCCGCCCTTGAATGTGCCGGCCTTGCCGTCATTCATGACATTGTAGACGGCGACATCGACACGCTTCAGCATCGACGTCAGAACCTTGCCGGGATGGAGATGGTTCTGGTTGGCGTCAACGCCGATCGACAGTGCGCCACCGTCTGCTGCTGCCTGCAACACGCCGAGGCCAGTCGCACCGGCCGCTGCATAAACCACGTCGGCACCCTGGGCCATCTGGCCTTTGGTGATTTCACCGCCCTTGACGGGATCGTTCCAGGCGGCACCAGTGTCGCCGGTCATGTTCTGGAATATCTCCGCATCGGCCTTCACGGCCTTGACACCCTGGGCATAGCCGCAGGCGAATTTGCGGATCAGCGGAATGTCCATGCCGCCCACAAAACCTACCTTGCCGGACTTAGACGCCATGGCGGCGAGCACGCCGACCAGATACGAGCCCTCATGCTCGTTGAAGACGATCGACTGCACATTCGGCAGATCGACAACCATGTCGACGATCGCGAACTTGAGATCGGGATACTCCTTGGCGACCTTTTCGACAGCTGCAGCCTGGGCAAAGCCCGCCGCGATGATTGGCGAATAGCCCTGGTCGGCGAAATTGCGGATCGCCTGTTCGCGCTGGGCTTCATTGGCGATTTCGAACTCGCCGTACTGGATGCCCGATTCCGCCTTGAACTTCTCCGAGCCGTTGTACATCGATTCATTGAACGACTTGTCGAACTTGCCGCCGATATCAAAAACAATCGCCGGCTTGTCGTCGGCGGCGATAGCCGCAGTCGCCAGCATGGCAAGTGCCGCCGCCGAAGCGAGGAATGTACGTTTGAGCATGGTCGTCTCCCTGTGTTGTGATTGCATGCAGTTCATCATAGGCCACGCCTCCGCGCAGCCGCTATTTTTTTACCACTTGATCAAATAGATAGCACAACGTCAAGGGGCGCACCTTGAAAAGCTGTGGGCGGCTTTTCATATGGGGTACAACGGTCAACTGGCGCCTTCGGGGCCAGCCGGCCGTAGCTGCTTTTGAAGGGCTCACGTCATGTCGCGCGTTTCGCTGTTTTCTTCGCCCCTGCTCCTCGGCTTCGACGAGCTTGAGCGCATGGTCGATAGGGCCAGCAAGACCTCGGGCGACGCTTATCCGCCCTACAATATCGAGCATCTGCACGTCCCCGAAAGCGGCCCCCAGCAGTGGAAAATTACCCTCGCGGTCGCTGGCTTTGCCCGCGACCAGATCGAGGTGACAGTCGAGGAGAACCAGTTGGTCATCCGCGGCCGCCAAAAGGACGACGAAGCCAAAGCCTTCCTGCATCGCGGCATTGCCGCAAGGCAGTTCAACCGCGCCTTTGTGCTGGCCGAAGGCATGCAGGTAACCGAGGCAAGACTGACCAACGGCCTTCTCGAAATCGGCCTCGTGAGACCGGAACCGCAGAAGCTCGTCCGGCGCATCGAAGTGAAAGGATAGACCCATGAACACGGCGACAGCAAAGAAAGTTCTCGAGCTCTCGGCGCAAGATCTGGCGCAGTTGGGTGGCGGAGCGCTGGCCTACATCCGCGAGATCGAAGGCAAGGAAGCGGCACGCCTGATGGGCAGCGATGTGCGGGTCGAACCCAAGGCCAGGCTTTTCGCCCTCTATCACGCCGACGGCACGCCGGTGTCGATTTCCGGAACCCATGAAGCCGCCGTTGGCTCGGCGTTTGAACACGAGTTGATGCCGATGAGCGTGCATTAGGGCGGGATGTTGTTTGACTTACCCTTAACCCGTCATCCCGCGAAAGCCGGGACCCAGACTTTCCGCGCAACGGCTGCAAGAAACCATAGTTTGAAGGCCTGGGTTTCGGCTTTCGCCGGGATGACGGCTATTGGGTGGAGCCACCAAACATCATCCCGCTCTGGGAAGCCGCTACCGCGTCTCGTCATGGCCGGGCATTGATCCGGCCATTTTCGTCAGTATACGGACGGTAAAACCGCCTCACGCCGCCGAGGCGGTGCTGGTTCCGGCCATGGGTTCGGTGAGGATGGCGTAGAGGCCTTCGGCGGTTTCGGTGCCGCGCAGCTTGGCGACGGTTGCCGGGTCGCGCAGCAGGCGCGAAATGCGGGCCAATGCTTTGAGGTGGTCGGCGCCCGCCTGGTCGGGAGCCAGCAGCACGAAGACCAGATCGACGGGCTGGCTGGCGAATTGTTATTTCTATTCGGTTCAAGCCGTCCTTCTCAGGCCATGCGCAGCCGAAATTTATGCGGCTAATTCAATGGCGGCAGTTCAGTGCTGTGAACGCAATGCGCAATCTTCTCTCCACAATCCAGAGTAAAAAGAAACTATTTCAACCAGACTCAACTCTCAATTGAATTGATTGCATCGCGTTCTTTACAGATAACATATTGAATTTTAACCATATCTTCAATATTTAGTGAGGAGATGATTAACCCTAAGGTACTCTGCCGTAGCGACAGACAACTTTGGGACAGATGATTTTGGGTATTCACTCCTGTTTTGCTGCGAATTTGCGACAGCTCTGTTTCCGCTATCGCACGATCACAGAAGTTTGCGATGGGATTAGAATTAATCGCCAGCAATTCAACAAGTACCTTGCGGGCTCCAGCTTGCCGAACTCATCCACATTGCAGCGCATTTGCAATTTCCTGGGTGTGCGAGAAGAAGAACTTTTTCAAGCCGGGGAGCAGTGGTCAACCGGCCATCACGCACTTGGGTCGGACCCGGGCACTACCGGAACAATCGGACACCTGAAGGCACTATATGACACGCTCGCCGTTCGACGTCACGGAAACTTGGGCGCAACGACCAGTCCGCTCCTGCCCGGATTGTACCATTGCTATTTCCCTCTTCAGAACAACAGCGAGTTTCTTTTGCGCACGCTCGTCCTGGTAAAGCGAGACGAATTCGGTACTTCCTTTACGCGGCTAACTTTGTTTCCTTCAACTCGCGGCTGTCGAAACTTCTTGGCTAGGGCCAAACACTATGGACTAATAATCGCGAACAATCATGAAGTCTACTTTGTCGGAATGAACCAATCACCTCCACATCAAATGAGCTTCATCTCCATGGAGTTGGCCAGTGGAAAAATGCCAAGCTTGCTGACTGGCCTTGCTGTCGTGGGGACTTCCACGGGTACAATGTCGGCGAGGGTCTGTTTGCAGCGACTTGGAGGCAACACAAGTGCCAAGAATGCCATTCGCATGTTGGGTCCAATACCCTCAAGTTGCGGCACAGTTCCTACTCTAATTCGATCCGCGATGGCTGCATGCTACGAGCAATATCCGAACCAACTTGCAGGAGTTTCATATTCCCAATTATTGGTTCGGAGCATGACGCTGGAATCTCTGCAAATGAGCGCCTAGTGGATGTCATCCTTCGCTAAGTTCATGTTTATGGCATGCGAGCGGTTTGCTTGAGCGATGCCGTAGGCTTCGTAGAACGTATTCTCCAGCAGCCAATTCAATTCGCTGAGTCCTGCAGAGATTGCAGCAATTCTCAGCGGCCGGACCATTTCTGCAACAATCCGCCCAACTTCCCGCTTATCGAGGCATATGCCATTCAATACGTCGGGGTCAAAATGCCGATTCACAATGAGCAGAAGCTTTTTTCGGCTTTCATCCGCTCCTAGAACCTTCTTTGGCTTTTCCTGCTTTGAATACTGTTTGAACATCTTGTCGTCTGACACGTTACTCTCCGAAATAAACACGAGGCACGCAAGATTGCTGCCCCTCTCATCAGAGCAAAAGAATTGTTGCGCCGTAAATTCTCTGCTTTCGCGAAGCTCGAGCGCAAGATGCTGCGCGCTGAGCGCCTAGGAACAAAATACCGCCAATCGTATTGCGAAAGCGTGGAGAAAGCTGATTCAACTTCTGCGTCGTTGATAACGTTAGTGATGCATTTCACGCTTGCGTCGTGCAGAACCGAAAATTTTCGGCGTTCTGCTGGTCAAACAGAAAGCAAGAGGTATGAAATGAAAACTATCAACAAGATCACGACCAACCAGACCGCCCCAGCCAATGTGAGGCTTGACGTGGCTTCCGTTGACCCACGCGACATGAAGATTTTCGCTGCCGGACTTGTCTATAACAAGGTCTAGTACTTCAGAGCGTCCCTGTGAGGGCTGGGGACAGTCTCCGGCCCTCAAGTGGAGTCCGCTTTACTGCATTTATTGGTGCTGCAAACATCATGAACATTCATGCTAGAATTCGTGCGTCAAAGTGTATTGTTTCTCTTCCAAGGGACCAACAGCTAGTGGTCTACAACTTCCTTACACGAAAAGCGGTTACTTGTTCTACAGACGCTCTATATTGGATTTCAAGTCTTGCGTCGTGGAACACGCTTGATAGCGTTGCCAAACGCCATCCGCATCTCGACAGCGAAGCGCTCTCCGCTGAACTTTTGCAACTGGCAGAGAACTCAATTCTGATTTCGGAAGGCTCCAGCGAACATCTGGCAGAAGATGAGTTCACCGAGCAATGGCAGTGGGGAATTGCCACCGGAATTTTCCACTTTTCCCTGCTGAACAATGTCTATGTCAACTCGGAGGAGAGTGTCCGAATGCAATTGGCGCGCTCGGTCTCCAATCCTTCTCCTCCGCTGTTTAAATTGCACGGCAGTGGAGCTGCGGTCCTGTCAGGTTCGGAGAAACAGGAGGTCAAAAATCTTATAGCTCTCATGAAACTGCGCCGGACGAACAGGGTTAAGGGCTACCCATCCATTGAACTTGCCGAATTGGCCGACTGCCTTTACGCTGGGATGGCAATAACAGGCAAAGTCAAAACCCAGACTGGCGAGTTGCCGCTGCAAATGACTCCGGCTGGTGGCGCACGAAACGCCTACGAGGCATATGTCATGGTCAACTGGGTCGAAGGCATAGATGCCGGAATATATCACTATTCGGCCACTCAGCAGTCACTATCGTTGGTGAACTCAGAACTGCCTTCAACCGCCGACCCGTTGCTTGCAGGCCAGGAGTGGGTCAACGAGAAACCCGCCATCATATTTCTGGTGGCTTACCTCGAACGGGTCATGTGGAAGTACCAAGACCCCAACGGCTATCGCGTTGTGCTAATTGAAGCTGGGCACAAAGGGCAGAACATTGCGTTGGCCGCAACCGCCCATGGATTGTCTGCTTGTCCAACCGCCGCATTGAACCACGATCAGATTTCGAAGTATCTCAAGCTTGATCGCATCACGCACAGTCCCATTTATGCCCTAACTTTGAGCAGGCCGGGACTATACGACTTCGAGGTAAATCCTGTTGCAGGCACGGCGCACTGAAACTTGTGGGACTATAGTGGTGTTGTATTGCCCCGGACAGTCGATTGTGTGTCATCTACAAATGTCACATCACGCCGCCGAGGCGGTGCTGGTTCCGGCCATCGGTTCGGTGAGGATGGCGTAGAGGCCTTCGGCGGTTTCGGTGCCGCGCAGCTTGGCGACGGTTGCCGGGTCGCGCAGCAGGCGCGAAATGCGGGCCAGCGCTTTGAGGTGGTCGGCGCCCGCCTGGTCGGGAGCCAGCAGCACGAAGACCAGATCGACGGGCTGGCCGTCGACGGCATCGAAGTCGACGGGCTGGGCCAGTCTTGCGAACAGGCCGAAGACACGGTTGATGGTGGCGAGCTTGCCGTGCGGAATGGCGATGCCAGCGCCCAGGCCCGTCGAGCCCAGCTTCTCGCGGGTGAGCAGCGTTTCGAAGATGATGCGGTGGTCGATGGCCACCGATTTGGCCAGCGCCTGCGACAGCTCCTGCAAGAGCTGCTTCTTGTTCTGGGCCTTGAGGGCGGGGAGCACCGAATTGACGGCAATGATGTCATCGAGTGTCATCGATGGAACCTCGGGATTGCGGAAAACATTACGGTCACGATGCGGCGCGGGCATCGACCCAGCCGATGTTGCCGTCGGAACGCCGGTAGACGACGTTCAGGGCGCCATGGCCGGCATTGCGGAACAGGACGAACGGCACGCTCGAGATATCAAGCTGCATCACCGCTTCGCCCACCGTGAGTTCGGGAACCGTGGTGGCCTGTTCGGCAACGACAACCGGGTTGAGGCCGGCTTCCGGGGCTTCGACTTCGGGGGCGGCCGAGATCACATAGCTCTGGGCCGCTTCGAGGCGCACCGGTTCCTTGCGGGACTTGTGGTGGTCCTTGAGGCGCTGCTTGTAGCGCTTCAACTGCTTTTCAAGATGAAGAGCGGCGGCCTCAAAGCTCGGGTGGGCCTCGGCGTCAGCGCCATGGGCTTGCAGACGGAGGCCGGTGGCGAGGTGCAGGGTGCAGTCGGTGTGGAAAGAGGCGCGCTGCTTTTCGACGGTGACGGTTGCATGCACGGTGCCCTCGAAATACTTCTGCTGTAGCTGCTGAAGCCGGTCGTTGATACGGTCCCTGAGGGCCTCGCCGACATCGAGGTTCTTGCCGGTAATCTTGATCTGCATGGCGTATGGCACAACCTTCATTCGCCCATCCTCTACAGATGGGCGTGTTCTCCAAAAACGTCAACTGGCTGCCCGCGCGAAGGCGGTGTGGCCCGTCTGGCGCTCCGGCCGGGATCCTCATGGATGGGTGGGCCGACCCTACCCCCGCAGCGAAGCGCGGCAAGCTCTAGGAGCCCAATGGTCGCAAGTCAACCGGCTTACCGGCGTTTCGCGCGGATTTGCCGGCGGCGCTGGACAGAGGAGAGAATGCCAAGAGATTCCCGGTATTTGGCGACGGTGCGGCGGGCAATCTCAATACCCGCAGTCTTCAGCAGATCGACGATGGCATCGTCGGAGAGCACGGTTTCGCTCTCAGCGGCAATCATTTCGCGAATGCGGTGGCGCACCGATTCAGAGGAGTGGGCGTCGCCGCCAAACTCGGCCGAGGCAATGGCGGTGGTGAAGAAATATTTCAGTTCGAAAATCCCCCGGGGGGTCGACATGTACTTGTTGGAGGTCACCCGGCTCACCGTCGATTTCATGCATCTCGATGGCTTCGGCCACGGTCTTGAGGTTGATCGGGCGGAGGTGCTGCACGCCCAGCACCAGGAAGGCATCCTGCTGGCGCACGATTTCGCGCGACACTTTGAGAATGGTTTTGGCGCGATGATCGAGGCTTTTCACCAACCAGATGGCATTGGTGTGACACTCGGAAATATAGACCTTGTCTTCGCTGCGCGCCGCCGTCTTGCTGACCTGCGCGAGGTACTGGTTGTTGATCAGAACCCTTGGCAGGGTTTCGCTATTGAGTTCGACGATCCAGCTGCCATCGGGTGCGGCCTTCACCAAGACATCGGGAATGACTGGCTGCACCGGCTCGAAGCCAAAAGCATGGCCGGGCCTGGGGTTCAGGTTGCGCAGTTCAGCGATCATGTCGCGGACGTCGTCGAGGTCGACCTTGCACACCTGTTTGAGGGCCGGAAAATCGAGCTTGGCGACAAGATCAAGATGTTCGACCAAGGCCGCCATGGCCGGGTCATAGCGGCCGTTCTCGCGCAATTGCAGGGCCAGGCATTCCTTCAAGTCGCGGCAAAACACGCCGGCCGGATCGAACTCCTGCAGCACTTTCAGCACGGCTTCAACATGGGCCATGCCGGTGCCCAAAGTTTCGGCAACCTGGGAAAGCTCACCGGTCACGTAGCCCATCTCGTTGAGGGTGCCGATCAGATGCTGGCCAATCAGCTTGTCGGCGGGGCTCAGCGGAGCCAGCGAAAGCTGGTCGGTCAGGTGCTCGGCCAGGCTTTCGGTGCGGGTCAGCGTCGCGGCAAAGTCATGCTCGTCATTGTCGAGCGACAGGGACCCGCCGGAAGAGGAGCGCATGGAAGACCAGCCGGAGTCCGGCGTTCCCACAGCTTCGCGGTTCGCCGCATCGGCGCGCGATTCATGGGTGTAGACATTCTCGAGATCGGTATCGAGAGTGCGGAGCTTGTCTTCGGTGGCGCCTTCCGATTGCAGTTCGCGCACCATGTCGGTCTGGCCTGCCGCTTCCTTCTGCTCGGGGCGCTGCACTTCGGAGCGTTCATCGCGCTCGAGCAGCGGGTTGCGCTCAAGCTCGGCATCGACAAAGGTCTGCAGCTCGATGTTCGACATTGGCAACAGCTTGATCGCCTGCTGCAATTGCGGCGTCATGACCAGGGACTGGCCCTGGCGAAGTTCGAGCCGTTGCGAAAGCGCCATGGTTTGCGTCAGCCTCTTCTACAGGCTGAAGTCGGCGCCGAGATAGTGGCGCCGGACCTCTTCGTTGGCGACGATCTCCTCGGGAGTGCCTACGGTCAAGACCTTGCCCTCATGGATGATGAGGGCCTTGTCGATGAGTTCAAGGGTTTCGCGGACGTTGTGATCCGTAACAAGCACCCCGATTCCCCGAGAGGTGAGCTGTCGCACCAGGTTGCGAATATCACCGATCGCAATCGGGTCAATTCCGGCGAATGGCTCGTCGAGGAGCATGAACTGCGGGCTGGTCGCAAGGGCGCGGGCAATTTCAACGCGGCGGCGCTCGCCACCAGAGAGTGAAACAGCCGGCGAATGCCGGAGATGGGAGATCGAGAACTCATCAAGCAACTCACGCAACACACTTTCGCGCCGTTCACGCTTCGGCTCTACGAGCTCCAGCACGGCACGAATATTCTGTTCCACGGTGAGGCCACGGAAGATCGAACTCTCCTGCGGCAGATAACCGATCCCCAAACGCGACCGCCGGTACATCGGCAGCCTGGTGATATCGGCTCCATCGAGACTGATGGTTCCCCGGTCGGCGGCAACCAGCCCGGTGATCATGTAGAACACCGTGGTCTTTCCCGCTCCGTTGGGACCCAGAAGGCCTACGGCTTCACCACGCCTGACGGTGAGAGACACGTCGTTGACCACGGGGCGGCGCCGGTAGCTCTTCTGGAGCCCTGCCACCACCAGACCGGCCATGCCCGCCGCAGTTCCCTTGGGCTCGGACGCGCTCTCAACCGGAGAACTCCGCCTTTTGCCGGGGCGCTGCCTTCGCCTTTCCAGGCTGCGGGGCCACGTTCACACCACCGTCTTGCGCAAGGCTCATTTCTACCCAATTGAATTAAGATTGCGTGAAAGATCCGCTATTTGGGGCGGAATTCACCCTTCACGCGGCCGCCGGACATCAGCGTCTTGTCGGTATCGAGATCGGTGTCCATCAGTTCACCGTAAAGGATGGTGTCGTCCTGCACAACCTTGACATTGCCGCCGACCTTCAGCTTGTTTTCCTTGACGTCCATCTTGGCCCATTTGCCGGTGATGGTTTCCTTGTCAGTGACGATCTTCACATTGCCGACGCTGTCGATGAGCTTGGCATCGGTTGTTGGTCGTGCCGTCGGGGTTGGTGATTTCCTCGTAGTCAATGATCATCTTGTCGGCGGTCCAGTCGACGTCCGGCTGCTTCAGGTTGACATTGCCGGTGAAGATAGCGCGCTTTTCCGCGTCGAGGATCTCCATGCTGTCGGACACGATGTCGGTCGGCTTCTTGTCGTCCTTCTTTTCGCCAGTCGTGGTCGTGGTTGTTGCCGCAGCGGGTTTGGCGGGTTCCACTTTCTTGGTTTCCTGGGCAAGCGCCGGAGCTGTGGCAAGGAGCAAGGCCAGCGGCAGTACGGCGAACGGATTGCGGATCATGGGGTTTTTCCTCCTTCTTGCGCAGGGTAGCCAAAACGGGCCGTCACACCATTAAAAAATCGCGTGCGGTTGCCGTCGTCGAGAATTTCCATGCCCTTCGAGGTGATGGTGCCATCGGCAAAGGTCACGAACACATCGTCCTTGGTGGAGAGCGATTTGGTCTTGATGAAGGCAAGGGCCCGGGGCATGCGGGCGGTGAAGCGGCTGCCCTGGCGCACCACGACATCGCCCGCCATGTCCATCGACTCGTCCTTCTTGTTGTAGACGGTGTCGTTGGCGACGATGTTGTACTGGCTGCCGGCCTTGTTGGAAAACTCGGCGACCATGTCGTCGAGATACATGATGTCCTTGTTGGACTCGTCCTGGCGGCCCTTCTTGGCAACGACCGAGTACGGTTTGTTTTCCTTGTCGTAGCCGGTGAGTTGCAGTTCGTAGGTGGTGGTGTCGGTGGGGCTCTCGATGTCGGGCTGGGGAGCGGGCTCGGGCGGCATGAGGTAAGACAAGAAACCGGCCTGAAGCATGAACACCGCGGCAATCGCAACGGCCGCCGCCGCTGCGGCCCAGGCAAAAACCGGCGACAGGCGCGACCAGGCAACCGCAAGGTGGGCGTGGCGCGAATTGAATTGGCGTCCAGGCTCAGTGTGCGAAGACATCTTCCTCGGTCCAGCCCCCGAGGTCCAGGGCGGCCCTGACGCCCACAAAATCGAAACAGGCCCGGGCAATACCGGTGCGCCCCTCGCGCTCCAGCATCTGGTCGAGCCTGGCCTTCATCTCATGGAGGTAGATCACGTCCTGGGCGGCATATTGCTTCTGCGCGTCGGACAGCACATGGGCGCCCCAATCGGAGCTCTGCTGCTGCTTGTTGAGTTCGACGCCGAGCAGTTCCTTGATCAGGTCCTTCAGCCCGTGCCGGTCGGTATAGGTGCGGGTGAGCTTGGAGGCGATCTTGGTGCAATAGACCGGGGCCACGTCGACACCGAGATACTGTTTCATCACCGCGACATCAAAACGCGCGAAGTGGAAAATCTTGGTGACGCGGCATCGGCCATCAGGGCCTTGAGGCGCGGCGCGTCGTAGTTGGCGCGGTCCAGTTGAACAAGATGCGCATTGCCGTCGCCGGAGGAGAGTTGCACAAGGCAGAGCTTGTCGCGGCGCGGAATGAGGCCCAGGGTTTCGGTATCAACCGCCACCGAGGCGCCGAAATCAAGACCGGCGGGCAGGTCGCCCTTATACAGCTTGATGGCCATTAAGCGTCCCGCCGTTGAATGATGGTGCCCTGAAGAGGACTCGAACCTCCACGCCTCTCAGCGCTAGTACCTGAAACTAGTGCGTCTACCAATTCCGCCATCAGGGCAATCGTGGGCCGTCTCATAGAGGGGGTTCACCGATATTGTCAACCTTGGGCTTGCCGGGCCGATGCGGCAATTGAGGCGACAGATTGAAGGCCACCGTTGGGCTTTGCATCGAGCGCACTCCCCCGCTAAAACGGCGGCATTGAATCAGACGGGGGCCCACGTGACCGCGCAGAACTCCGACAAGCTCATCACCATCATCGGCGGCTCAGGCTTTGTTGGCCGCCACATCGTGCGGGCCCTTGCCAAGCGCGGCTACCGCATTCGCGTGGCTTGCCGGAGGCCCGATCTGGCGGGCCATGTGCAGCCCCTCGGTACCACCGGCCAGGTGATGCCGGTGCAGGCCAATGTGCGTTATCCGGCTTCGGTTGCCGCGGCCTGCGACGGGGCTTTCGCGGTGATCAATCTGACGGGCGTTCTGCTATTCCGCCGGCGCCCAGAGCTTCGATGCGGTGCATGCGTTTGGGCGCAGAGGCTTCGGCCAAGGCGGCCAAGGCCGCCAAGGCGCGCATCTTCATCCAGATGTCGGCCATCGGCGCCGACGCCAATTCGGCCAGCGGCTATGCCAAATCCAAAGCCGAGGGCGAAGCCCGGGCGAGGGCAGCCTTCCCGGGTGCGACCCTCTTGCGGCCGTCGATCATCTTTGGGCCCGAGGACAGTTTCTTCAACCGCTTTGCAGCGCTGTCGCGGCTGACGCCCGCCCTGCCGCTGATCGGCGGCGGCGAAACCAAATTCTCTCCGGTGTTCGTCGGTGACGTGGCCGAAGCGGTGGCCCGCATCATCGACAGGGGCGAGACCGATGCCCGCACCTATGAATTGGGCGGGCCTGAAACTTTGAGCTTCAAGGCGCTGATGAAGTTCACTCTCGATACCATTGGCCGCAAACGCCTGCTCATCTCCGTGCCGTGGGCGGTGGCCCGTTTACAGGGCATGATCCTCGGCGTGTTGCCCGGCCGGCTGCTGACCACCGATCAGGTCGAGTTGTTGAAAACCGACAATGTGGTGAGTGAGCAGGCACGGCGCGAGCGCCGCACCCTTGAAGGCCTCGGCATCACACCGAAGTCAATCGAGGCTGTGGTTCCGTCCTACCTCTACCGCTATCGCAGGGCCGGTCAGTTCACCGCGCCCAAGGGCATGCCGGAGTAGATCAGCGCCAGCAGGATCACGCCGAGCGCCACACGATAGATGGCGAAGGGCAGGAAGCTGATCGAGCGCACCATCTTCATCAGCACGGTGATGGTGCCGAGCGCCACGAAGAAGGTGAGGGCTGCGGTGAGCAGCATCTCCAGCGTAATGCCCTGGCCTGAAGCAACCGCGTCGCCAAGCTTCAGAATGCCGGCCCCGGCAATTGCCGGAATGCCAAGCAGGAATGAAAAGCGCGCCGCTTCCGAACGCTCGAACCCCAAAGCGCGGGCCGCCGTCATGGTGATGCCGGAACGGCTGGTGCCGGGAATGATGGCGATGGCCTGGGCAATGCCGATGATCACGGCCGGGGTGATCGTCATGTCGGCCATGCGCCGCGACCATCAGGCCGTAGCGGTCGCAGACATAAAGCAACGCGCCGAAAATGATGGCGTTCCATGCGATGATCTGTGGCATCTGCCGCACCGCATCCATGAAGCCGAGCTTGTCGAGCACCAGACCGAAGGCAACGGCGGGAATGGTGGCGATGACGATCAGCACTGCCAGCCTGCCCCACGGGTTCGGCTGGCCGCGCGCCATGTCAATGGCGCCCTTCAAAAGGTTCAGACAGTCCTTCCAGAAATAGACGACGACGGCGAGGAACGATCCCATGTGCACCATCACGTCGGTCAGAATGCCCTGATCTTGCCAGCCGGTCAGCACCGGCACCAGCAGAAGATGGCCCGACGACGAAATCGGCAGGAATTCGGTGATGCCCTGGATGAAGGCCAGCACGACAATTTGCAGGATCAGCATGAAACCGCCACGATTTTACCCCCATGCAACAACGGTTTCGAATCGCTTGCTGCAACTGCTCCGGCGTCTTATACGCCCGGAACCGATGCGGCAAACGTGGTGGGGAAAGCAAGCTCCACATCGTTAACAATTGGTTAGGGTTTCAGTTTCCGGTCATGCCGTCGCTCATTCATTTCGCGCTCGACCCGTTCAGCCGCCGCATGCGCCTGGCGCTCGCCGAATATGGCGAGGCGGTGGAACTGATCGAAGAAGAGCCCTGGGATCCGAGCCCCGACCTCGTGCAGCTCAACCCCGCCGGAACGCTGCCGGTGTTCATCGACAAGGGCGCTGTCTCGTTGTGCGGCATCGAGGCGCTGGGTGAATATCTCGAGGAGACGCGCGGCGGTTCGGTGGAATTGCTGCCGGGCAAGGCCGCCGAGCGCGCCGAAATCCGCCGGCTTGTCGGCTGGTTCGACACCAAGTTCTATGCCGAAGTTTCGGAACCGCTGGTCACTGAAAAGGTTGTGCGCCGTTTCATGGCGTCGGAGTTGGGCGGTGGCGGCATCGACATGGCGCGGGTGCGCGCGGCGGTGACGCGGCTACGCGATCATCTCGACTACATCGGCCATCTGGTGGACCGGCGGGTGTGGCTGGCCGGTGACCAATTCTCGCTCGCCGATCTCGCGGCGGCGGCGCATATTTCCTGCGCTGACTATCTCAGCGAAATTCCGTGGGCAGACTTTCCGGCGGCGAAATCCTGGTATCAGCGCATCAAATCGCGGCCGTCGTTCCGGCCGTTGCTCGCCGACACGGTGCGGGGCGTGACCCCGCCGTCGGGCTATGCCAACCTCGATTTCTGAAACCGATCAAGCAACTCGCCGCAGCCGAGGGCTTCGAGGTTGCACGCATCGCCCGCGCCGATGCTATTCCGCTGGCGGCGGATCGGCTGAAACAGTTCATCGCAGCGGGCCACCACGGCACAATGGGCTGGATCGCCGAAACGGCGGAGCGGCGGGGCAGCCCCGTTGTCCTGTGGCCAGAGGCCAGGTCGGCGATCATGCTGGCCATGAACTATGGCACTGGGTTTGATCCCCTGACGCGGCTTCAAAACAAAAACACCGGCGTCATCTCGGTCTATGCGCTGGGGCGGGACTATCACGAGGTGATCAAAGGCAAGCTCAAGCGCATGGCCCAGGCTTTCGCGCATAAGACGGGTGCGGAGGTGAAGGTGTTTGTCGATACTGCACCGCTGATGGAAAAGCCTTTGGCCGAGGCGGCGGGCCTTGGCTGGCAAGGCAAGCATACCAACCTCGTATCACGCGAACTTGGCTCGTGGTTTTTCCTCGGCGCCATTCTGACGGCGATGGAACTTCCCGCCGATGGTGACGGAAACCGACCATTGCGGGTCGTGCCGGGCCTGTCTTGACGTGTGCCCGACGCAGGCCTTTCCGGCGCCCTATCGGCTCGACGCCCGGCGCTGCATTTCCTACCTGACGATCGAACACAAGGGTCCTATCCCCCATGAATTTCGCAAGGCGATGGGCAACCGCATCTTTGGCTGCGACGATTGCCTGGCGGTGTGCCCGTGGAACAAGTTCGCGGCACAGGGGCGCGAAGCAAAACTTGCGGCGCGCGACGATCTCATTGCGCCACCGCTTGCCGAATTGGCCGGGCTCGACGATGCCGGCTTCCGCAAACAGTTTTCGGGCTCGCCGGTGAAACGCATCGGCCGCAACCGCTTCCTGCGCAATGTGCTGATCGCCATCGGCAACAGCGGCGATGCGGCACTTATGCCGTCAGCCCAAGCTCACCTTGCGGATGAAAATGAAGTGGTGCGCGATGCTGCTTTATGGGCAGTCGCCGAGTTGGGAGAAGTCCAATGACTCATCTCTTCTGTTTCGGGATGGGGTTTTCGGCGCGCACGCTGGCGGCGCGGCTTGCCGCCAGGGGCTGGACCATCACCGGCACCAGCCGCTCCGCTGAGGGCATGAAGGACATCGAAACCCTCGGCTATCGCAGCATGATCTTCGATTCCTCGCTCCGCCTTCCGGACGATGTCACCCATGCCGTGGTCTCGGCACCCCCCGGTCCGCATGGCGATCCGGTGTTGCAGTTGTGTTCGGAACAACTCCGTCAGGCAAAACATATTGAATGGCTCGCCTATCTGTCGACCACCGGTGTCTATGGCGACCGGGGTGGCGAATGGGTAACGGAAGACTCACCACTCACCCCCAATACCGAGCGGGGTGACAGGCGGTTGAAAGCCGAAACAGCATGGCTCGCCATGCCGCTTCCGGTTCACATTTTTCGCCTCGCTGGTATCTACGGGCCGGGGCGTAATCAACTGCTCACGGTTCTTGATGGCACGGCGCAGCGCATCATCAAGCCGGGACAGGTGTTCAGCCGTATTCACGTCGAAGACATTGCAACCATTCTCGAAGCGTCGATCGCCAGGCCCCATCCGGGCCGTGCCTACAATGTCTGCGATGACGAGCCCTGTCCGCCGCAGGACGTGGTGGCCTTTGCGGCGGAACTGCTCAGCCTGCCGGTGCCGCCGGATATCCCCTTCTCCGAAGCCAAACTGTCGCCGATGGCCCGCAGCTTTTACGCCGATTCAAAACGCGTCTCGAACCGCCGCATCAGGGAAGAACTCGGCGTTGAGCTGGCCTACCCCAGCTATCGCGAAGGATTGCCGGCACTGCTGCGGAGTTTGACGCGATAGCGGAAGGCAATAGCATCCAATCACCTCCCATCCTCGCCCGCGCCCCTTCATCCTCGCCCGCGCAGCGGGAGAGGGCGAGCCCTTGCGAGCGCCGCAAAGCGGCCGGAACGCATTCGCGCCAGCGAATGCGCGGAGAGGGCCATGGCCGCCCCGCGCTGATCCCTGTCTCTTTGACATCCCCTCACCCTCCCATGCTGCGCAATGGGCCCCGCCCTCTCCCGCAAGCGGGAGAGGTGTGAAGGCGTGCATCTCCTTCCTCGCCCGCGCAGCGGGAGAGGAAGCACGTCGCGCCAGCGAATGGGCAGGTGAGGGCATGGCCGCCCCGCGCTGATCCCTGACTCGTTTGACTCCCCTCACCCTCCCAAGCTTCGCATGGGCCCCGCCCTCTCCCGCTTCGCAGGAGAGGTGTGAAGGGGTTGAATTTAATCCTTGACATGTTCCTATCGTTAGGACTATACACCGTCGTCTTGCCCGGAAAGGAGGGGAACCTTGCGCAATGCTTCTCACAGTGTCCGGGTAAGTTTGCAGCGCCTGCGGAGTAGGGGAATGATAGCGCCCCTGCTTCCCGGGAGTCTCGGGCAAGGCCCTCGGACATTAGGACCCAAGCGCCTTCGAATGGCTCGGGGCGGGCAGAGTTCCCGCACCTAAGATCTTGCCTCCGGCGGAAATCGCTGCGTCCTTTGGTAAAACAGCCCAGACCACCGGGCGCCGGGCTTCGAGCCTGACTACCCACCACACTCTCTACCGCACGTGCTGGCTTGAAGCCTCGGCGGGGACATCCCCTCCACTTTTCTTGCGCCCCACAACAGGAGTGCCGCCCTGAAAATCATCCGTGTGCGGAGCACAAGGCGGCGTTGAATACTCCCATCATACCGCGATGCCGTCGGCGCGTTCCGCCAGGCGCAATGCCGTTTCGCGGATGAGCGACAGATTTCCCGGCGTCGATAGCCGGTGGTCGCCGCCCTTGATGAGGGTCAGCGTCACGTCATGAGACTTGATCGCCTCGTAGACTTTCCAGCCATGTTGCGGCGGCACGGCCGGGTCGGCGTCGCCCTGCAGAATGCGCACCGGGCAAATGGCATCGAGGCCGGATTTCAGGATCAGGTGATTGGCGCCGTCTTCCAGCAGCTTGGCGGTCAGCGGCACGGGCTCGCCATACTCCGAAGGACGATGGATCACGCCCTTCTCCTCGATTTCGCGCCGCTGGGCCGGTGACAATTCTTTCCACATGAGCTCGGTTGTCATGTCGGCAGCGGGGGCAACGAGCACCAGGCCCGCCACGCGCTGGGCCACGGAGAAGTTCACTTCCTGCAGTTTCTTCAGCAGCAGCATGGCCAGCCACCCGCCCATGCTGGAACCGATGACCACACATTTGTCGTGGGTGTGCTTGGCGAACATGTGGATCGACTGGTCGAGCCATTGCGAGATGGTGCCATCAACAAACAGGCCGGAGGACTGGCCGTGGCCGGAATAGTCGAAGCGCAGGGCCGGCCGGCGGGTGTCGCGGGCAAGGCTGGCGATGGCTTCGGCCTTGGTGCCAGTCATGTCGGACTTGTAGCCGCCCAGCCAGAAAAAGCCGGTTTTCCCGGTGCGGCCTGGCGGCCCGTCCTGCAGGTAGGCAAGCCGCGTTCGGTCGGGAAGTATTTCAAAGTTAACGGACATTTGGGCCGCGCCGGATAAAATGCTATTGAATCGTCTGTCCCATATTCACCGTAATCCTCGGCCAAGCAACCGGCATGAACATTCAAACGGCTCCCAAACCCGAAGAAATCGAAGCCGTGCTCGGACTTGACCGGCGTGGCCAGGGCCGCCGCTGGCTGAAGCGCGGGCTGTGGCTGGTGATTATTTCATGCCTGCTGGTGATCGCGGGCTGGTCGTACCGGGAGCGGACCATCGCCAGCCAGGCAATCACCTACGATACCGTGGAAGCCAAGCGCGCCGACCTCGTCATTACCGTGACGGCGACGGGCAAGATCGAGCCCACCACGCAGGTCGATATCTCGAGCGAGATGTCGGGCGTGGTGCGCACCGTAAACGTCATCAACAATTCGCAGGTGAAGGCCGGCGACGTTCTGGCCGAACTCGACACCGAAAGCCTCGCCGCCCAGCGCGACCGGGCGAAGGCAACGCTTGCCGCGGCCGAGGCCCAGATCGCCAGCGCCAGGGCCACCCTCAAGGAAACCGAACTGGCGCTCACCCGCGCCGAGACCCTGCGCAAGAAGGGCCTGTCGCCGGCCCAGGAGCTTGACCAGGCGCGCGCCGCCAGCGACCGGGCAGCGGCAGCGCTCGCCGCAGCCGAGGCCCAGGCCCAGGTGGCCAAGGCCGATCTTGCGATCCGTGAAACCGATCTGGTGAAATCGCGCATCCTGTCGCCGATCAATGGCGTGGTGCTGGCCCGCAAGATCGAACCGGGGCAGACCGTGGCCTCGTCGCTTTCGGCGCCCGTGCTGTTCACACTGGCCGAGGATCTGACCCGCATGCAAGTAGAGGCCGACGTGGACGAGGCCGACATCGGTGCGGTCACCGAAGGCCAGTCCGCTGCCTTTACCGTCGAAGCTTATCCTGACCGCACGTTCCCGGCGGAAATTGCCACCATCGAGTTCTCGCCCAAGACCACCGACAATGTGGTGACCTACAGTGCCATGCTGCGCGTCGACAATTCCGATCTGGCGCTGCGCCCGGGCATGACGGCGACCGCCCACATCGTGGTCAAGGACATCAAGCAGGCGCTCACCGTTCCCAACAGCGCCTTCCGCTATGCGCCACCACGCGTCGAGGACTCCTCCGGCTTCAGCCTCACCAGCATTTTCATGCCGCGCTTCCCACGCTTCCAGCGCAGCAGCAATACGGCCTCGGCCAGCGGCGAACGCGCGCTATGGGTTCTTGAAAATGGTCAGGCCAGGGAAATCAAGGTGAAGACTGGCTCCAGCGACGGCCAATCGACCGAAATCATTTCAGGTGAGCTGACGGAAGGTGCGGCGGTGATCACCGCCTCGCGGCAGGGCGCGAAGTGAGCATCGGACCGTCACTGATCCAGTTTCGCAGCGTCGAGCGGCATTATGGCGAAGGCAGCGCCATGGTCCGGGCATTGGTGCGCGTCGATCTCGACATCACGCGCGGTGCGTTCGTGGCGATCATGGGGCCTTCGGGCTCCGGCAAGTCGACGGCCATGAATATCATCGGCTGCCTCGACCGCCCGGATTCGGGCAGCTATCAGTTCAGCGGTGTCGAAGTAACAGGTCTCAGCCAGGACCAGCGGGCCATTCTGCGACGGAGTTACATCGGCTTTGTGTTTCAGGGTTTCAACCTGCTGGCCCGCACCACGGCCTTGGAGAATGTCGAACTGCCATTGATCTATCGCGGCACGCCGAAGGCCGAGCGCCAGGAGAAGGCCCACGACGCGTTGCGCCGCGTTGGCCTTGGCGGCCGCGAACACCACACGGCGGCCCAGCTTTCCGGTGGCCAGCAGCAGCGCGTGGCAATTGCCCGGGCGATCGTCACCGATCCTCTGCTGCTTCTGGCCGACGAGCCTACCGGCAATCTCGACATGGCGCGGAGCCACGAGATCATGGAGCTTCTGGTGCGGCTCAACGAGGATCGCGGCATTACCGTCGTCATGGTGACCCATGAAGCCGACATGGCGGCCTATGCCAGACGGGCCATCCGTTTCGTCGATGGCACCATCGCCAGCGACAATCTGCAGAGGGCCGCCTGATGCTGTTCGAAAGCTTCAAGCTTGCCCTGCAATCGGTGTTGCGCAACAAGCTGCGGTCGTTCCTGACGCTTCTGGGTATCGTCATCGGCGTCGCCGCCGTCATCGCCATGGTGACCATCGGTTCGGGCACCAGCGCCAAGGTGCAAGCCGATCTCGCCAAGCTGGGCAGCAACATGCTGATCGCCCGGCCCGGCGGCAACACCTTCGGGCCGCAACAAGGCGCAGACGTGCGCAATTTCGATGAGCGTACCGTGGCTCTTCTGCGCAGCAATCTCACCGGCGTCAGGGCGCTCGCACCTTCGGCGCAGCGTTCGATCCTGGTGATTGCCGCGGGACTCAACATCGAAACCACGGTGACCGGAACCGATTCCGCCTACCTCGATGCCCAGGAATGGACGCTCGCCTCGGGCCGGGCTTTCGCTGATGGTGAAACGCGCTCGGGAGCGTCGGTGTGCATCATCGGCCAAACGGTGACCACCACACTGTTCGGGGCGGTCGACCCCCTTGGCGAACAATTGCGCATCAACAATTTTGCCTGCCAGATCATCGGCGTGCTCAATGGCAAGGGTCTCAGCGCCTTCGGCAGCGACCAGGATTCGACCGTGCTGATGCCGTTGCGCACTTTCCACCGCCGCATTGCCGGCAACACGCGCATTTCGACGATCAGCATTTCAGTGGCCAACCGCGAGGACATTCCGCGCGTCCAGGCCGACGCCGAAGACATCCTGCGTGAACTCCGCCGGGTGGGGCCCGGAGAAACCGACAATTTTACGGTGCGCGACATGACGCAACTCGCCTCGACGCTGGCGTCCACCACAACCATCATGACCGGGCTTCTGGGTTCGATCGCCGCCGTATCTTTGCTGGTCGGCGGCATCGGCATCATGAACATCATGCTGGTGTCGGTGACCGAACGTACCCGCGAGATCGGCATTCGTCTGGCCATCGGGGCTCTTGAACGGCAGGTGTTGAGCCAGTTCCTCGTCGAGTCGATCGTGCTGGCGCTGTTGGGTGGCATCATCGGCATCTTGCTCGGTCTGTCGCTGGCCGGTATTGCTGCCTATGCGATGGCTATCCCGTTCACCGCCAGCGCCAATGTGGTGCTGCTGGCCTTCGTGTTTTCCGGCGCTATCGGCATCGTGTTCGGATACTTTCCGGCAAGGCGCGCCGCCAGGCTCGATCCCATCGCAGCGCTGCGCCACGAGTAGCAGCTTCGCCGCCTACCCTCACCTCAGCGCTGCAAGAAACTCCTGATCGGGGTAGCTGTCGGCGGGCAGGCCCATCTTGATCTGCACATCCTTGACCGCCGCCCGCGTGGCCTTGCCAAGCTTGCCGTCGACTTCACCGACATCATAGCCGCGCTTCACGAGGATTTTCTGCAGCTCGATGATCTGCTTGTAGGACAGCGGCTCCACCGTGCCGTTGCCAGCATCAAGTTTCGGCGCCCCGGCAATGCGCGTGGCGAGATAGGCGGCGGTTGTCGAATAGACCAGTGACTCGTTCCACAAGAGGTAGGCATTGGTGAAATTGCCGTAGGCGAGGAAGGCCGGGCCCTTGCGGCCCATGGGCAGATGCAGCGAGGCCGGGAACTTGTCGGCCTTGAACTTGCCTTTGACGCCCCATTTGGCCCATTGCGAGCGCGGATGGGTGATGGCGATATCGGCCTCCTCCCATGGCATGTCGGAGGGCACGCTCACCTCCTGCAGCCACGGCTGGTTGGCCTGCCAGCCGTGTTTCACCAGCAGCGCGCCGGATGAGCCCATGGCATCGGGGATCGAGCGGCGCAGGTTGCGCTTGCCGTCGCCATCCATATCGACGGCGGTTTCGTCATATTCCTTGGGCAGAAATTGCGTGTGGCCGATTTCGCCGGCCCAGGCGCCGACCATGTCGCTGATCGGAATGTCGCCCTTGTCGATGAGGCGGAGCGCACCCATCAGCTGCTCGCGGAATTTCTCGGGGCGGCGGCAATCCCAGGCGAGGGTGGCGAGTGACGGCAGCGTTGCGAAATCGCCCATGTTGGCGCCGAAATCGGTTTCCAGCGCCCAGAAGGCGATGATCACCGGGCCCGGCACGCCATATTGCTCCTGCACGGCGTCGAACACCCGCTTGTGCTTCTTGAGCAAGGCCGCGCCCTGCTTGATGCGATAGTCGCTCACCATGCGGGCCTGGAATTCCAGGAAGCTTTGCGAGAACACCGACTGGGCGCGGTCTTTCTTGACGATGGCCGGATCGTAGGAGAGGCCATCAAGGGCGGACATGCCGGCATCGCCAATGCCTGCGGCTTGCGCTTCGGCGGCAAAACCGCGCATGAACTTGTCAAAGCCCTTGGCGCTGTTGCCGCATTCCTGCGCTGCCGCCATGCCGGTCATCGCCATCAGGCCCACGGCCGCCATCAATCCCATCCGCATTCCGTCACTCCCGATTCGATTGCAGTCAGCTCCAAGGGCTATGCGTCATGCTGGGCAATTTCAAGGCCGCCGCGCACCGCCTTGATGCAGTCCTCTACTGAGTGGCCATAGGAGACCATGGGCTTTTTGATGCCGAAGCGGATGAGATCGCGGCGCACGGCGGCGGAGGCGCCGGTGAGGTAGACTTTCGACTCGTGGCGCTCCGCCTTGCGGATGAAGCCCTTCAACGTATGGGCGGCCGAATAGTCGACAAACGGCACTTGCGTCATGTCGAGGATGAAGGCCTTGGGCGGTTCGGTGATGCGTTCGATGACCGAGGCGACCGCCCCCGAGGCCCCAAAGAAGAAAGCGCCGGTGATGCGATGGACGATGATGTCGCGGGCCGTGGGGATCGACTGGTCATAGGCGCCGTTCGCGCCATCGGCCTCGTCCTCGCCGATGAAATTGCCGGGCGTGTCGGTTTTCACATCGACGGCTTCGGCCATGCGGTGCATGAACAGCAGGCTGCCGAGGGTGACACCGACAACGATGCCCTCGGTCAGGCCGATGAAGATGGTCAGCAGGAAGGTGAGCAGCAGCACGGCGGCATCGCCGCGCGACGCTGTCAGCAAATTGCGGAACTCTTCACGCTCGGCCATGTTCCATGACACAACAGCGAGAATGCCGGCCAATGCGGCGAGTGGAATGAAACCCGCCAGGGGTGCCGCCACCAGCATGAACAGCAGAATGAACACGGCATGCAGAATGCCCGCCACCGGGGTGCGGCCGCCGGCCCTGACATTGGTGGCGGTGCGGGCAATGGTGCCGGTGGCCATGATCGCCCCGAAGAGGGCGCAGAACACATTGGCAATGCCTTGCGCCACCAGTTCCATGTTGGAGCGATGGCGGCGGCCGGTCATCGAGTCGGCGACCACCGCCGAAAGCAGGGATTCGATGCTGCCCAACAGCGCAAAGGCCAGGGCATCGGGAAACAGGGCACGGGCCTTTTCGAAACTGAAGGGTGGCAACGAAGGTGCGGGCAAGCTGTGCGGCAGTTCGCCGAAGCGCGAGTGAATGGTCTCGACCGGCATGTTAAAGGCCCAGGCAGCAAGTAGCCGCGAGCGCCACAGCAATGAGGAAGCCCGGCCAATGGGGTTTCAACTTGCGCAAGATGACGATCAGCGCGATGGCGCCCGCCGACACGACGACAGCGGCGGGATTGAACGTGCCACCCGCCGCCCAAAGGGTTTCGATCTTGGCGACCAGTTCACCGGGCTCGAGGGCTTGCAGAGTCAGGCCGAGGAGATCCTTGATCTGGCTGGCGAAGATGATAACGGCAATGCCCGCCGTGAAGCCGACGGTGACCGGGTGGGGCACGTATTTGATGTAGGTGCCGAGCCTGAGGGCGCCGATCAGAAAGATCATGACTCCGGCCATCAGGGTGACCAGCAGCAAGCCGTCAAGCCCTGCCTTGTCGACGACCGCCGCCACCAGCACGATGAAGGCGCCAGCCGGACCGCCAATCTGAAAACGGCTGCCACCCAACAGAGAGATGATCAGGCCGCCGACAATCGCCGCATAGAGTCCACGATCAGGTGTGACGTGCGAGGCAATGGCAATGGCCATCGACAGCGGCAAGGCAACAATCGCCACCGTCAGCCCGGCGATCAGATCTGCCCGGAAAATCGGCGCCGTATAGCCCTCGCGGAATGCTGTCACCAGCTTCGGCGTAAAGAGTTCAGTAGTGGTTGGATGGCGTCGTTCTGGCTGCAAGGCGGGACTCACTTTGAACAGGAGTCTAGTCCGCCCGAGGCCCCGACGGCAATATCCGCCTTGTCACCGGCCGGCGCAGTTGCTAGCCAAACAACGTCCGCAACACTTCCAATGGATTGTCAGCCTGCATGAGCAGCCCGCTACGCGATTCAAATGCTGTGTTGCTCGGCCGGACGGCCGCCGGAGACCGGCAGGCGTTCCGCGCCCTCTATGAAACAACAGGCCCGCGGCTTTTTGCAATTACCCTGCGCATGGTTAAGGCTCGCGATATTGCCGAGGATGTGTTGCAGGAAGCCTTTGTAAAAATTTGGGAAAGAAGCTGGCAGTATGACCCGGCGAAGGGCGAGGCGCTGGCCTGGCTGGCGACTGTGACCCGGCACTGTGCCCTTGACCGCCTGCGCAAGCAGCCGCGTTCGCACGTGGCTTTCGATGAGGCTATTGTCGCAGAAGTCGATGCCCAGCTTGGCCAACTCACTGAAACCATGGGCGAAGCGGGTGACTTGCGGCGCTGCCTCGCGGCCCTGCGCGAGGATTTTCGCAAGGCAGTGGTTTTGGCCTATGTGAACGGGTTTACGCATGAAGAACTGGCGGAACAGCTTGGAAAGCCCATGGGTACGGTGAAAAGCTGGGTGCGCCGGGGTCTCGAACAATTGAAGGGTTGCATGGATGGCTAACGTGCATCCAAGTGGCGGGCCGGCGCGTTTTGGGTTAAGGCGCAACAGTTTCGCGGCGCGGAGAATGGAGTAGACTGGACGAATGGGCGCCCTCGACGATATGGACCTCGCCACCGGCTATGTGCTGGGCAACCTCGATGCGGAGAACCGCGAGCGGGCGCTCTTGCGTATTGCCGAGGACCGCGCCTTTGCTGCCGAGGTTCAGGCCTGGGAAACGCGTTTGTCGCCAATGTCAGCTTCGGGTGAAGAGGTTTTGCCCACTGGACTGTTCGCAAAAATCGAGAGCGGCATTGCGGCCTCGCAAGTAGAACTGCCGGGCACTGTGACCAAGCGGGCCAATTCCGGCGAATGGGTGCAGGCGGCGCCGGGACTCAAGATCAAGGTTTTGAACGAGATCGCCGCCGTGAACCGTCAGACCTTCATGGCCTGGCTCGAACCCGGCGCCGAATACGATGATCACGACCACGACCAGGACGAAGAAATCTACATGGTCGAGGGCGATCTGATCATCGGCGATGTGGTGCTGAAGGCCGGCGATTTCCATGTGGCCCGGGCCGGCAAACATCACCCGACGCACCACACCAGGACCGGCTGCATCTGCATTATTTCGCAGGCGCTGGGGCCAGTGTAGAATTACTCGCCCTCCGCCGCTCGCCGATCAGAAGGTACCGATTCCCCATCTCTCCATCGGCGGGTCAGATTAACTCACGAAGCTTCCTCCGGCAGCACCGCAACTTTCCGGCGGCATGGATCGTCGCGCTATTTTCGGGCGGCAATCGCTTCGGCAATCAGGCAGGTGAGCTCGAACATGAAATTGGCGGCGGTCACCGATGTGACGCCGGTGGGATCGTAGCAGGGTGCGACCTCGCAGATGTCGGCGCCAACGATATCGATGCCGCGCAGGGCACGCAGGATCACCTGGGCATCGCGCGGCGTGATGCCGCCGATTTCGGGAACGGCAGTGCCCGGACAGAATGATGGATCGATGCCGTCGATATCGATGGTCACGTAGGTGCGGCCCCTGCCGAGGGTCGCGAGAATTTTGTCGATCGCCTTGGCGCGGCCCATGGCTTCGTAGTCATCCATGGTGATGACGGTGAGACCCATATCGAGCGAGTTCTGCACGTCGTTTGCGCTGAAGCGTGAACCGCGAAGGCCGAGCTGCACGCTGCGCCGGGGATCGATCAGTCCCTCCTCGATGCCACGGCGCATGAATGTCGCGTGGTTGATCTTGGTGCCGAACATCTCGTCGAGCGTATCGGCATGGCTGTCGATCTGCAGAATGCCAACGGGTTCCTTGCGGGCCAGTGCGCGCAGGATTGGCGTCGGAATGGTGTGATCACCGCCGATGGCGACGGGCCTGATGTTCGCGGCCACAAGTTCGGCGAAGAAGGCTTCGATCTGGCTGATCGAAGCGGCAAAATCGATGGGGTTCACCGGGGCATCGCCGATATCGGCGATGTTGCAGAGGGTATAGGGATCAATGCCGCTCGACGGATTCACCCGGCGGATGATGCGGCTGGCCTGGCGCACGGCCTGGGGCGCCTCGCGCGGGCCGCCGCGATAGTTGAGGCCGATATCGAAGGGAACGCCGACCAAGTCCGATATCGATTTCGGGATCGATGTCGACGCGCTTGGCGCGCATGAAGGTGGCGACATCGGCAAAGCGCGCCACCTTGGCGGCGTCAACCGGCGCGTATTTCGGATTGACCATGAAGCCGTTAGTTCGTGAGATAAACCGTGTCGTCGATCTTGTCGCGGCAGCCATAGGCCGGGGCGGCGGCTTCCATTTCCGGTTCGGGAAGGGCCAGCGCCTCGGTGTCAGTCACCGTCGAGTGCGGCAGGGCCACTTCGGTGGTGCCGGGCAGCGGGAAGATGATGTTCTCGGAGCTTTCGTTGGCGCCATCGGCCAAGGCCGGTGTTGAGGCCAGCACCGCAGCGGCGAGCAGGCTGATCATGCGGAGTTTCATGGGCGTTCCTCCCTCGGTTGGTTAACACGAGGTTAACGCAATTCCGTTTTGGAACACAATCAATTTTCCGAAAGGGTCAAGGATTCCGGCGAAAGCCGTCACACGGGGCCATCCGCCACGTCAGCGGAGCCAACGCAGTCTTTGCAGCCGCGATAGACGACTTCGTTAGCTAGTTGCCAGAGAAAATCGGCAGGTCGCTCAGGCTGGGCGGACGACCAACACCGTAACTGGCGTTGTCGTCGCCGTGGCGGTGGGACCCTTGCCACCCTTGTGGCCATTGCAGGCCAAGGCGGTGCTGCTCATCACAGCCGTGATAGCCAAAGCCGAAACCAGAATCTTCAACATCTTCTCACCTCGCGCTGGAATTGAGGCCTGTAAGGTTAACACAGAATCGGGGCACGTCAAAATGTCATTCGGCGGCGAGGGCCGCCTTAATGGCGACCACGCGCGGCTCGGCCGTCACCGAAGCACGAGATGCGAGCACCGCTTCGGATTCGAGAATGCGGCCATCGTCGAGAATTTTCAGGTGGTTGGCGGCAAGGGTCGCACCGGTGGTGGTGATGTCGACGATCACTTCGGCGATGCCCGCGGCGGGTGCCCCTTCGGTCGCCCCCAGGCTTTCGACGATGCGATAGCCGGTGACGCCCTTTGCGGCAAAAAACCGCCGGGTGAGGTTGTGATACTTGGTGGCGACGCGCAGTCGGCGGCCATGGCGTTCGTAGAAACTTTCCGACACCTCGTCGAGATCGGCCATGGCGGCGACATCGAGCCAGCATTCGGGCACGGCAACGACGACGGTGGCCGGGCCAAAGCCCAGCCGCGCCAGAACCTCCGTAGACGGATCATCGGGAGATATTTTTTCGCGCAGCAGGTCCTCGCCGGTGATGCCGAGATCGAGTTTTCCGTCCTTCAGATTCTGGGCGATTTCCGAGGCCGAGAGGAAAGCAACCTCAACGTCTTTCGCGCCCTTCAGCAGGCCACGATAGCCGCGCTCCGATCCGAGGCGGGTGATTTCGAAGGCCGGCCTTCGCGAGGCGTTCGTTGGCGGCCTCCATCAGGCGGCCCTTGGAGGGAATGCCGAGTGTCAGCACGCTCATGCCAGCACCGCCTTCAGGCGGTCGGTGTGGATGGCGCAGCCCACGGCGGGAATGGGTGACGGCGCTCCCATGTCGGACAAGAGATTGTCATAACGCCCGCCGCCCGCCACGGTGATGGGGCCGTCCTTCGTCTCGGCATCGATCTGGAAGGTGAAGCCGGTGTAGTATTCAAGCTCGCGGCCGAAATCGGCGGCGAACTGGAAGCGGCGCGGGTTGAGGCCCAGCTCTTCCATTTCGTCGAGGCGCTTGCCGTAGTAGTCGCGCGCTCCGGCAAAGCGTTTGCCACCGGTGATCCCGGCGAAGTGGGCATCGGCATTGGAGGCTTCGGTATCGACGGCGAGATAGGCAATCAGTTGGTCGGCAAGGGCGCGGGGCAACGGCTTTCTCTTGGCGGTCGGCGGCTTTTTCGGCAAGGCGCGCGGCGATTTCGGAGACTTCGCGGTCTCCGACCAATGGCAGCTTGCGGGCATCGAGTTCGGCTGAGACGAGGGCCTCGGCATCGCCCGCCACCCTATCAACCAGCGGTGAAATCGACGAGCGCTGGGTAGCGCGCTCTGCGGTGAAGCTATCGAGCAGATCGCGGAACGCCTGGGGCCGCCAGAAGTGGTGGCGCAGGCGGCGGCGCCAGCGGGCGGGCATGTCGGTGTCGTCGAGCAGTGCTGAAAACAGCCCGAGATCGCCGAGCGTGACGGTGAGTTTCGAAAGGCCCGCAGCTTCCAGCGCACTGATCGTCAGTTTCAGGATGCGGGCTTCGGCGGCGATTGCGTCGGCACTCGCAAACCATTCAAGGCCGGCTTGCGAAAATTCCTGGGGGCTCAGGTGTTCGTCGGGAAAGCGGAAGGCGGGGCCGAGGTAGCAATAGCGGCGCTCGGCTTGCGGATTCTTCTCGTGGCTCAGGTGATAGCGGCAGGCGGGAACCGTGAGGTCGGGCCTCAGGCACATCTCGGCACCGGCCGGATCGGTGAACACAAAGGTCCGTGCACGGATGTCTTCGCCGGAGCGTTCGAGGAAAATGTCGGCGGGCTGGATGATGTCGGGGGCGATGTGGTCAAACCCCGCCCGCTCGAACACCGCCATGATGGCGGCGTTCTGGCGCTCGAGGGCGGCGCGTTCGGTGGACTAGAGCGCCCGGCCATCTTCAAACCGTCATCCCGGCGAAAGCCGGGACCCATGGCTTGCGCCTCAGAGGCGCATGTCCCGGCTTTCCGCCGGGATGAGTCGAGCGGATGGGGGTGTCACTGCGCCAAGCGCCTTCTGCACGGCGGAGACGAGATCGCTCTCGGCACCGAGAACTGCGCGAGTCTTTGGCTGGCATATTCCTCGCGGGATTCGATGTTGGAGGCGAGTTGGGAGCCCAAGCGCAAGATCCTTGATCTGCACTTCGCCCTTGGCCTTTTCATCGCCGCCCTGAATGATGACGAGCGGGCGCCCGCGCTTGTCGGCGTATTTCATCTGGGCCTTCATGCCGGCGGTGCCGACATACATTTCGGCGCGGATGCTGGCGGCGCGCAGTTGCTGCACCATGCGCCAGTAATCGCCCTGGCGGTCCTTGTCGAGGACGAGCACGACGACGGGGGCGAGTGTTGCGGTTTCTTCCGCCTTGCCCACAAGTTTCAGCGCCGAATAAAGCCGCGACACGCCGATGGAAAAACCCGGTGGCCGGAACCTTCTGCCCGGTGAAGCGCGCAACGAGATCATCATAACGCCCGCCACCACCGACCGAACCAAAGCGCACGGGGCGGCCATCCTCGTCCTTGGTCTCCATCAGCAGTTCGCATTCGAAGACGGGGCCGGTGTAATATTCGAGGCCGCGGACGACGGAGGGATCAATACGTGATGCGATCGTCATCATAACCCGCATGCGCTCGAACAACTTGCATCATCTAGTTCAGCAAGGCTCTTCCGAGCATCCGCGACTGCAATTGCCATTCAATGTACGAGCTCCTGACTCTTGCTCAGCTATCGCCGGACTGCGACTTTGATCGTCCACCGAGCCTGCTCGCAGAATTCGAGAACTGCATCAATCTTCGATTTGTGCTCGCATTAAGCCCTGCACCCTCGGTGTGAAGTCGCCACTCTCGTCTTTGCGGCCTTCGCCCAGCAACTGCGCAACTCCTTCTGTCGCCAAGCCGATCAAATTTGTCGATGCCCGCAAGACAGCCATGAGCTCTTCTTCAGGAATCTGACATCCGCAGTCACTTCCATGAACTCCGTCAAGAATCTTTCGGTTGCTCACCTTCACCACATACTGCCCGCGCTCCAGCCCCAGCGCTTCCATCGTATCCGCCGCCATCATGCAGACTTCGGCGTCGGCGGCGGGGCTGGCGCTGCCGACCGTGTCGGCGTCGAATTGCATGAACTGGCGGTAGCGGCCCGGCCCCGGCTTTTCATTGCGGAACACCCAGCCCTGGCGATAGCTGCGATAGGGTGTGGAAAGCTGCTGCTGGTTTTCGGCGACATATCTCGCCATGGGGGCAGTCAAATCATAGCGCAGACTCAGCCACTGGTCGTCGTCGTCCTGGAAGGAAAACACCCCGGCGTTGGGGCGGTCCTGATCGGGCAGGAATTTGCCGAGGGCGTCGGTGTATTCGATGAACGGCTGCTCCAATGGCTCGAAGCCATAGGATTCATAGACCTGCTGGATCTTGGCCAGCATGGCCCTGACGCCCCGGATTTCATCGGGGCCAATATCGCGGAAACCCTTGGCGACGCGGGCCTTGGGGCGGTGGTCCTTGGTCATGGAAATCTCGCTGTTACGCGAGGCTTCTAACCGAGCCCCCGCCCTTGGGCAACCTCACTTGTCGCGCACCACCACCTGGTTCTGTTCGCCGAGGCCGTCGATGCCGAGGCGCATCTTGTCGCCGGGTTTGAGGAAGCGCTGAGGCTTCATGCCCATGCCGACGCCGGGGGGCGTTCCGGTGGTGATGATGTCGCCGGGCAGCAGGGTGAAGAACTGCGAGAGATAGGCGACGATGAATTCGACGCCATAGACCATGGTGGCGGTCGAACCGTTCTGCACGCGCTTGCCGTTCAGCTCCAGCCACAGCCCGAGCTTCTGCGGGTCCTTCACCTCGTCGGCGGTGACCAGCCACGGGCCCACCGGGCCGAAGGTGTCGTAGCACTTGCCCTTGGTCCACTGGCCGGAGCGCTCGATCTGGAATTCGCGTTCGGACAAATCGTTGATGGTGCAATAGCCCGCCACATGGGCGAGAGCGCCTTTGCGCGGAATGTTCTTGGCTCTCGTGCCGATGATGACGCCGAGTTCCACTTCCCAGTCGGACTTCTTGGACTTGGGAGGAATGGTGACATCGTCGTTGGGGCCCGAGAGGCAGCTCGTGTGCTTGGTGAAGATGATCGGCTCGGGCGGCACGGTGAGGCCCGATTCGGCGGCGTGGTCGGAATAGTTGAGGCCGATGGCCACGAACTTCTGCGGGTTGGCGATGCAGGCGCCGATCCGCGGATTGCCCTTCACCAGGGGCAAGGATTCCGGCTTGATCTTCCTGAGGCGGGCGAGGCCCTTGGGGGAGATCGCGTCGCCGGTGATGTCGGCGACGACGCGGGAGAGATCGCGGATCTTGCCATCCTTGTCGAGAAGGCCCGGCTTTTCCTTGCCCTTCGGTCCATAGCGCAGAAGTTTCATGTTTCGCCCCCTTGTGATGCCGACTCGTGCCAGCGCGGTTTGTATCGGCCACGCAAGATGCAGAGGATCGACGGCGGAGTCAAAAGTTTCACGCGCATGGGGTCGATGCGCTCAGCCGATGGCGTGTAGCCGGCGAACGACCAACGCAGCAGGCGGCCGTCCTTGAGGGCGAAAGCAGCGCCATTGATGTCGAGCATCGTGCCGTCGGGAAGAGGGCCCTTCGAGGCTTCGCCTGCGGCGAAGCTCCTCAGGGCGAGGGGAAGGCGGCGTTCTTCATGCAATTGCCGGTCGAAGGTCTCGACGCGGGTCTCGCCCAGAAAGGCCCTGGCCTCGGCCCTCCGGCAGAAAAAGCAGGGGCGGTGGCCGGCGGCAAGCGCTGTCACCTCATCGAGAAAGAACAGGCTGGTGTAGCCCTGCCCCATCGCCTCGTGGTGCATTCCCTTGTAGTGGAGATCGCAACAAATCCAGTGGCGGCTGGCCCAGCGGCGATTTCCCAGAGTGCGATCATCGCGGTGAAATTTGCCGCCGCGATTGCCCATCATGGTGCCGCGTTCGGCAACGGCGTGAAGTTCGCCCCACGGATCGACGCGGTTCTGCAGGCTCACTTGATGTTGGGCGGGCTATCGGAACAGCCCGCAGCACCGTGCGGGTTCTGCTCGTCACAGGCCAAGGTCATGCGCATCTGGTCGAAATAGGCTAGCGGGCGTTCGCTGCAATGGGCGAGTTCCGAGGTGGCGCCGTCCTTCGTCACTTCCAGCCAGGCATCCGGCCCATAGGCTTCGTCAGGATTGGCGCTGTCGGGCGCATCGCGGAACGCCAGGCGATGGCTGGCGCCATCTTTCTCGAAACGCACATTGGCTTCATAGAATCCATTGCGAAAGACGTGCGAAAAATAGAGTGACGCGGGGCCCATGGACGGATCAGCGGGATACGACAATTCCTCGCCGTTTTCGGAACGGTAGACGACGCGGGCCGTCAGCCATTTCAGACCTTCACCCACATCTTCGGCCTTGCCGCAAATCATCAGAATGCGCTCGGTGCTGCCCGCCTCGCAGGTGAACAGGAAACCCTCGTCCTCCGTACATGCCATGGCAGGCGTGGCGGAGAGCGCCAATGCCAGTGCCGCCAGCCTAGCGGATGATGAGGACATGCATGTTCTTCGGGCCATGGGCGGGCCTCACGATGGTTTGCTCGATGTCGCCGGTGCGCGACGGGCCGGAAATCATGTTGACGGTGCGCGGCATGACGCCTTCGCCCAATTGGGCGCGAAGTTGGGTCCAGCCTTCCTCGTAACTGGCATGAAGGTTCGCCACTTCCAGCACCACGATGTGGGCTTCGGGCAGGAAGTTCAGGGTAGTCGGGCTTTCGGGGCTCGAATACTGGATGATGGTGCCGGTTTCGGCGATGCCGGCAAAGGCCCTGGTCAGCGAGGCCTTGTCGCTGTCAATGGCGCGGCCTTCTTCCACATCCATGGCGCCGCTGCGATGCCACGGCAGCTTGGCCAGCAGTTGATCACCGCCGCGGCGCACATGGGCCGGGAGATTGAGCTGGCGGAGATAGGCTGCCACGTGCTCGGGGACATCATCGATATCGTCGAGAACTTCGACAGTGCCGCCGACGGCCTCCATCATCTCGGTGAATACACGAATGCGGTGCTGGTCATCGCCCTGGCCCCGGGCCGGGATAAGATTGCGGGCATGGGCTTGCAGCCGCGCTTCGACGGCGGCGGTCCGCCCGGTATCGGGCCCGGCCGCCGACTTCGCCCGGATGCGGGCCAGAATGTTTTCGCGGGCGCTCATGATTTCCGGCGCTCCTTCCATTGCTGCTGGAAGGTCTTGCCCTGGGGGGCGGGAAGATCGCGATGGGTGGTCCAGCCAGAGGCGAGCGGAGCAGACGCGAGGCGGCCTTTGCCATGGCCGAGATTCGACAGCACGCGCGAGGCAAGCCGCGTGACACGATGATAGAGTGCCGGGCGCTTGGCGAGCCATGACCAGGCGGCGAGGCCCCAGCGCATGGCGCCGGGCGTCAAGTGCTGCTCGAATTCCTTCTCGCGCCAGTGGCGGAGCAGTTTGGGTAAGGGAATTCGCATCGGGCACACTTCCTCGCAGCGCCCGCAGAAGGTTGAGGCATTGGGCAGGTGCTTGGATTTCGCCAGCCCTGTCAGGGCCGGGGTGACTACGGCGCCAATGGGGCCGGGGTAGACCCAGCCATAGGCATGGCCGCCGATCGACTGGTAAATCGGGCAGTGGTTCAGGCAGGCGCCGCAGCGGATGCAGCGCAGCATGTCCTGAAACTCCGTGCCCAGAATATTGGAGCGGCCGTTGTCGAGGATCACCACGTGGTATTCCTCGGGCCCGTCGAGATCCCCAGCGCGCTTCGGGCCGGTTGAAAGTGTCGTGTAGTTGGAGAAATCCTGGCCGGTGGCAGAACGGGCGAGAACTCGGAGGATGGTTGAGGCATCTTCCAGCGTCGGCACGATCTTCTCGATCGAGGCGATGACGATGTGAACCTTGGGCAGCAGTTGCGTCAGGTCGCCGTTGCCCTCGTTGGTGACGATGATCGATGTGCCGGTTTCAGCAATGAGGAAATTGGCGCCAGTAATGCCGACGTCGGCGTCGAAATATTTCTGGCGCAGAACCAGGCGCGCCTCCTCCACCATGGCGGGAATTTCCGAAAGGTCGCGTTGGGGATCGAGGTGGGTATGCACGCGGCGGAAATCGGCCTCGATCTGGTCGCGCGTCAGATGCACGGCGGGCGCGATGATGTGGCTGGGGCGTTCGCCCCTGATCTGGATCAGATACTCGCCAAGATCGGTTTCGACCGGCATATGTCCAGCCGCTTCAAGCGCCGGGTTCAACTCGATCTCCTCCGAGATCATTGACTTGCCCTTGGTTACCGACCTCGCGCCGACGCGCTTGCAGATATCGAGAATGGCGGCGCGGGCCTGTTCGGCGGTTTCGGCCCAGTGCACCTGGCCGCCGGTTTCCACCACCCTTGTTTCGTAGCGCTCGAGATAGATGTCGAGGTGGGCCAACACGTGGTCCTTGATGTCGCGAGCCTGATCGCGGAGCGCGTCAAATTCGGGCAACGCAGCGCGGGCCTTGGCGCGCTTGGCGACGAAACGCGGGCCGGTTTCGGTGAGAGCGCGTTGCAGTTCCTGGTCAGCCAGGGCACCGGCCACGTTCTGCGGGAACTTTGCCGAGAGTTCGTTCATCACTTGGCCTCGGCGATGGCCGGGGTTGCAAAATCTCCGGCCAGAACTTCGGCCACGTGACGCACTTTAATGTCCGAACCCTCGCGCTTCAGCTTGCCTGCCATGTTCATCAGGCAGCCCAAGTCACCGGCGATCAGCGTGTCGGCGCCGGAGTTCGATGATGTTCTTGAGTTTCTTTTCCAGCATCTTGTTGGAGATATCGGGATACTTGACGCAGAAAGTGCCACCGAAGCCGCAGCACACTTCGCTGTCGGTCATCTCGTGCAGGGATACGCCTTCGACACTGGCGAGGAGCTTGCGCGGCTGGCTCTTCACGCCCAGTTCACGCAGCCCCGAGCACGAGTTCGTGATAGGTGGCGCGGGCCGGAAATTGGGCATTCACGCTCTCGGCCTTGAGGACATTGACAAGGAAGGACACCAGCTCATGTGTGCGGCCGGCAAGTTCCTCGGCTGCGGCGCGATCGTCGCTCCCCGCGGCGAAGAGTTCGGGATAGTGCTTGATGATCATGCCGCCGCAGGAGCCCGACGGCACCACGACGTATTCATAACCCTTGAAGGCTTTGATCACATTGCGGGCCAGGCCTGCGGCATTGGCCTTGTCGCCGGAGTTGTAGGCCGGCTGGCCGCAACAGGTCTGGGCTTCCGGCACTTCAACAGTGCAGCCCGCATCTTCCAGAAGCTTGACGGCGGCAAAGCCGACAGACGGACGGATCACGTCCACCAGGCAGGTGACAAACAGCGCAACGCGTGGATTGGAAACAGACATCAAACCTCAGCGGATTCCCGGAGACGGCGTTTTGCCAGCCTCCGGGAGCGCCCGCAAGGCTAATCACATTTTGGTTTTCAGGAAGGCGATGATGTCCTGGCGCTCGTCTTCCTTCTTGATACCGGCAAAGGTCATTTTGTTTCCGGCAATAAAAGTTTTGGGGTTTGCCATGTAGGCATCCAAATTCGCCACATCCCACAAGGCGCCAGTGGCGCCGAACTGTATCATGGCCTCGGAGTATTTGAAGCCTTCGGCGGTGGCTACAGCGCGGCCCACCACGCCCTTGAGATAGGGGCCGACTTTGTTGGCGGTGTCGGCGGCCGAATGGCAGGCCTGGCATTTTTTGAAGGCCTTTTCGCCTTTGGCGGCATCGCCATCGGCAATGGCCGGAACAGCAAGAGCGGCGAGGCCCGCAAATGCCGTGATAAAACGATTCATGATCTGGTTCTTTCCCTGTTTGATGGATTGCCCCGCTTAGCTGTCTCCATTCATATAGCCCGATTTCTGGCCGTTAAGAGGGGGCTGCGACAAGTTGAACGGCTGGCGCTGTGCGCTGGAAGCGCTTGACTGATCGGGCTGCGGTTCTATTGCATTTGGGATACAGTTTTCCGGGGGGAATCGAAGAGATGGCAAAGTTGCCCAAGGGCGTGGCATTCACCACAAGAACGCCGGGCGCATACAATCGGGTGCTGACGGCGGACGCCGTGGCATTCGTGGCGGCGTTGCACCGGGCATTTGAGGGCGAGCGGCAGCGGCTTCTGGCGCTGCGAGCCGAACGGCAGAAAATCTTCGACAAGGGCGAGCTTCCCGATTTTCTGGCCGGGACGGGGGCAATCCGCAGCGGCAGCTGGAAGGTCGCGCCTATTCCTGCCGACCTTCAGGACCGGCGTGTCGAGATCACCGGTCCCACCGACCGCAAGATGGTCATCAACGCCCTGAATTCCGGCGCCAAGGTGTTCATGGCCGATTTCGAGGATTCGAATTCACCCACCTGGGACAATATGTTGCAGGGCCAGGTGAACCTCATGGACCGCTGGACCAGCGCCATGGAGTTTACCGACAAGATCACCGGCAAGCGCTATGCTCTCGGCCAAAAACCAGCGGTGCTGATGGTGCGGCCGCGAGGATGGCATCTCGACGAAGCGCACGTGAGAGTGGATGGCAAAGCGGTTTCCGGCGGGTTGTTCGATTTCGGGCTATATTTCTTCCACAATGCCAAGACGGCGCTCGCCAAGGGGTCTGGCCCCTACTTCTATCTGCCGAAGCTGGAAAGCCATCTTGAAGCCCGGTTGTGGAACAGCGTGTTCGTGCTGGCGCAAAGCCTGCTTGGCCTGCCGCTCGGCACCATCAAGGCCACGGTGCTGATCGAGACCCTGCCCGCCGCCTTCGAGATGGACGAGATCATCTATGAACTGCGCGAGCACATGGCAGGGCTTAACTGCGGGCGCTGGGACTACATCTTCTCGTTCATCAAGACGCTGGCCAACAACAAGGCCTTTTTGCTGCCAGACCGTTCGCAGGTGGTGATGTCGAAAGCCTTCCTTGCCGCCTATTCGGCGCTGCTGATCAAGACCTGCCACCGGCGCGGCTGTTTCGCCATGGGCGGCATGGCGGCGCAAATTCCCAATCGCAAGGACCCGGACGCCAATGAGGTCGCCCTTGCCAAGGTGAAGGCCGACAAGGAGCGCGAAGCCCGCAATGGCCATGACGGCACCTGGGTGGCGCATCCGGATCTCGTCGCCGTGGCGATGAAGGTGTTCAACGACATGATGCCGACGCCCAACCAGCTCTATGTGGCGCGCGATGACGTGATGGTTGGCCAGAAGGACCTTCTGGAAATTCACCAAGGCAGCAAGACCGAGGCCGGATTCCGCGAGAACATCCGTGTCGGCGTGCAATATCTCGAAGCCTGGCTCAGGGGCCGTGGTGCTGTGCCGATCTACAATCTCATGGAGGATGCGGCGACTGCGGAAATTTCGCGCTCGCAAATCTGGCAGTGGCTGAAGTTCGGCGCAAGGCTGGAAAACGGCACGAAAGTGACCAAGGCCTTCTTCGACACATGCCTTGCTGAGGAAATGAAGCGGGTGAAAGAAGAAGTCGGCACCGCAGCTTTCGCTCAAGGCCGCTTCAAGGATGCGATTGCCATCTTCAAGGCCATGTCGACCTCCAAGAAATTCGAAACTTTCCTGACACTGCCAGCCTACAAGAAAATACTGTGACGGCGGCGCCTGCCATTCGCCACCAGCGATCCTCGGGCGAATTGGTTCTCGGCGTAGAACGATTGGGGCTTCGGCGGTTGCGCGAAGCGGGTGCGGCCAAGGCGCGGATGCCCATGGGCGGCAACGAAGCCATTCTCATCAACACCGGCGGCGGGCTGGCAGGAGGTGATCGCTTCGTCTTCGACATCGCGGTGGGCGAAGGTGCGGCGTTGACGGTCACCAGCCAGGCGGCGGAGCGGGTCTACCGCTCGCTTGGCGAAAGCGCCGGCGTGACGGTAACACTTTCGGCCGCCGCGGGCGCCTTGCTCCACTGGCTGCCGCAGGAAACGATCCTGTTCGACGGCGCAGCGCTGGCGCGCAGCCTCACTGCCGATGTGGCGCCTGGTGCACGGTTTCTGGCGGTTGAATCCTTCGTACTGGGGCGCAGTGAAAGTGGCGAAACGGTCACTTCGGCCAGGCTCCGCGACCGCTGGCGGATTTCACGCAATGGCGCCCTGCTCCATGCCGAAGACCTGGCGCTGACCGGCGCGCCGCCGTCCACCGCCGCGACACTTGGCAGCAATCGGGCTTTCGCCACCATCCTGCTGGTCGCCGATGACAGCGAGCGCCACATCGAGGCGATTCGGGCGGCAATCGGACCGTCAGGTGCCGTCAGCGCGTGGAATGGCAAGCTGGTTGCAAGGCTGATCGCCAAAGACGGCTTTGCACTGCGCAAAGCGCTTGATTCCGGCCCTTTCGGTGCTGGCAGGCGGCATGGCGCTGCCCAAAGTCTGGTCACTGTGAGGAAAAAACATGCAGCTCACACCACGTGAGAAAGACAAGCTCCTGATCGCCATGGCGGCGATGGTGGCGCGGCGCCGGCTGGAGCGTGGCGTGAAGCTCAACCATCCGGAAGCCATCGCCCTGATCACCGACTATCGTGGTGGAAGGCGCGCGCGATGGCAGCAGCGTCGCCGATCTCATGGAACATGCGGCCCATGTCATCAGCCGGGCCCAGGTGATGGACGGGATCGCCGAGATGATCCACGACGTGCAGGTGGAAGCGACATTTCCCGATGGCACAAAGCTTGTCACCGTCCATCAGCCGATCCGCTAGGAGGCCACCATGATCCCCGGTGAAATCATCACGGCCAAGGGCGACATCGAATTCAACGCGGGCGCCGCCCGCGTCACCCTGGAAGTCGCCAACAGCGGCGACCGGCCCATTCAGGTGGGCTCGCATTATCATTTCTTCGAAACCAACGAGGCGCTGCGCTTTGACCGCGACACGGCGCGCGGCATGCGCCTCGATATCGCCGCGGGCACGGCGGTGCGCTTCGAGCCGGGGCAGCGGCGCGAGGTGACACTGGTGCCCTATCGGCGGGTCGCGCACTGTCTACGGCTTCCAGCAGAAAATCATGGGGAGGCTGTGATGGCCAGAATCTCACGCGCCACCTATGCCGCCATGTATGGCCCGACCGTCGGCGACCGGGTGCGGCTGGCCGATACCGAACTGTTCATCGCCGTCGAGAAGGATTTCACGGTTCACGGCGAAGAGGTGAAGTTCGGCGGCGGCAAGGTGATCCGCGACGGCATGGGGCAATCGCAGATGTCGCGGGCCGCGGGCGCCATGGACACGGTGATCACCAATGCGCTGATCGTCGATCACTCCGGCATCATCAAGGCCGACGTCGGGCTTGCGCGACGGGCGCATCGCCGCCATCGGCAAGGCGGGCAATCCCGACACCCAGGACGGCGTCACCATCATCATCGGGCCCGGCACCGAGATCATCGCCGGCGAAGGCAAAATCCTCACGGCGGGCGGCATCGACTGCCACATCCATTTCATCGCCCCGCAGCAGATCGAGGAAGCGCTTTACTCCGGCATCACCACCATGCTGGGCGGCGGCACCGGCCCGGCCCACGGCACGCTCGCCACCACCTGCACGGGCGCCTGGCACACCATGCGGATGATCGAGGCGGCGGACGCCTTCCCGATGAACCTCGGCTTCATGGGCAAGGGCAATGCCTCGCTGCCACAAGCGCTGGAGGAAATGATCCTGGCCGGTGCCTGCGGCCTCAAGCTGCATGAGGACTGGGGCACGACGCCTGCCGCCATCGACAATTGCCTCGCCGTGGCCGATGCCCATGACGTGCAGGTGGCGATCCACACCGATACGCTGAACGAGATCGGGTTTCGTCGAAGCGACGATCGCCGCCTTCAAGGGCCGCACCATCCACACCTTCCATACCGAGGGTGCGGGCGGCGGCCATGCGCCCGACATCATCAAGGTGGCGGGGCTTGCCCAATGTGTCTGCCGTCATCCACCAATCCGACGCGGCCCTACACCATCAACACGGTGGCCGAACATCTCGACATGCTGATGGTGTGCCATCATCTCTCCCCGCGCATCCCCGAAGACATCGCCTTCGCCGAAAGCCGCATCCGCAAGGAGACGATTGCGGCGGAAGACATTCTCCACGACCTCGGCGCCATTCTCGATGATCTCGTCGGACAGCCAGGCCATGGGGCGGGTGGGCGAAGTGATCATCCGCTGCTGGCAGACGGCGCACAAGATGAAGGTGCAGCGTGGCAGCCTGCCCGGCGATGGCGAAGCCGACAATGTCCGCGTCAAGCGCTACATCGCCAAATACACCATCAATCCGGCCATCGCCCAGGGCATTGCCCATGAGGTGGGATCGATGGAAGTCGGCAAGCGCGCCGATCTGGTGTTGTGGAACCCGGCGTTCTTCGGCGTGAAGCCCGACATGGTGTTGCTCGGCGGCTCGATCGCCGCGGCACCGATGGGCGATCCCAATGCCTCGATCCCGACGCCGCAGCCGGTGCATTACCGCCCGATGTTCGCGAGCTTCGGCAAGCTCCGCACCACTTCCTCCGTCACCTTCGTGTCGCAAGGCGGCGCTCGACAATGGCCTCGACAAGACGCTGGGCGTGGCCAAGAAAATGGTGGCGGTCGCGAATACGCGGGGCGGCATGTCCAAGGCCTCGATGATCCACAACGATGCGCTACCGGAGATCGAAGTCGATCCCGAAACCTACGAGGTGCGCGCCGACGGCGAATTGCTGACCTGCGAACCGGCCAGCGTGCTGCCGATGGCGCAGCGCTATTTCCTGTTCTGATGGCTGTTCGCGCCATCATCCGGTGCAGCGCTGAAGGTACTGCCGTTCGATGTGGTGGTGCTCGATGCCGAGGAACGGCACATCCGCCGCAAACTCATCACGCTGCGGCATGGCGCCGAAGTGCTGGTCGATTTCGAGCAGCCGGTGAAGCTTGAGCATGGCGACCGGCTGGTGCTGGAAGATGGCCGGCTTGCCGAAGTGATCGCTGCCGAAGAGGAGCTGATGGAGGTGAAGGGACGCGATGCCGCGCATCTCAACCGGCTCGCCTGGCATATCGGCAACCGGCATCTTGCAGCGCAGATCGAGGCGGGCCGCATTCTCATCCGCCGCGACCAGGTGATCGCCGTGATGCTGATGAACCTGGGCGCCGACGCTGCGCGATGTCGACGAGCGCTTCACGCCGGAACATGGAGCCTATCATCTTCATGACCACTGACCCGCGCCAGCTTCTGCTGCTGCTCAACTGGATGTCGCCGGCCTTTCCGACCGGGGCGTTCGCCTATTCGCACGGGCTGGAATGGGCCATTGAGTCGGGACGCTGTGAAAACCGGTGAACAGGTGCGGCAGTGGATCGAGGACCTGTTGACGCAGGGGCTCCGGCTGGAACGACGCGGTGATTTTCGCAAGGTGCTGGGAGGATGATGCCAGCTGCGCTGAACGAACTCGCCCTGGCGCTGTGTTCGTCGCGCGAGCGCTATCTGGAAACCACGCAGCTGGGACGGGCGTTTGAGATTGCAGCGAATGTCTTTCAAGTTGCCCCAGATCCGTCACCCCGGCGAAAGCCGGGGCCCATGGCCACCGTGGATCCCGGCTTTCGCCGGGATGACGACGTAGAGGTGGCAACTGCCTATCCGGTCGCTGCCGGTTGCGCCTGCAGCGGACATCGGCATCGCAAGGGATCATGCGCTGCTCGCCTTCCTGCAGGGATTCAGTGCGGCTCTGACGTCGGTTGCGGTGCGCCTTGTGCCGCTTGGCCAGACGGCGGGGCTCGAAGTGCTGCGCGATCTGATGCCGGTCATTGCCGCCACGGCGAAACGTGCCGCTTCGGCCACTCTCGACGATCTCGGTTCCATCACCCTCCTCTCGGACATCGCCGCCATGAACCATGAAACCCAGCATTCACGGGTGTTCCGCACATGACACATGGACCTCTGCGCGTCGGCATCGGCGGGCCGGTCGGCTCCGGCAAGACGACGCTCACCGAAAAACTGTGCAAGGCGATGCGCGGCAAATATTCCGTCGCGGTCATCACCAACGACATCTACACCAAGGAGGACGCGCTCATTCTCAACCGGCTGCAGGCGCTGCCGGAAGACCGCATCATGGGAGTCGAAACCGGCGGCTGCCCGCACACGGCGATCCGCGAGGATGCGTCGATCAATCTCGCGGCGATCGACGAGATGACCAGACGCTTTCCCGATCTCGACGTGATCTTCATCGAGTCGGGCGGCGACAATCTGGCGGCGACGTTCTCGCCCGATCTTGCCGACATTTCGCTCTATGTGATCTCGGTGTGCCAGGGCGAGAAAATCCCGCGAAAGGGCGGCCCCGCCATCACGCGCTCTGATCTCCTGATCATCAACAAGGCCGATCTGGCGCCGCATGTGATGGCCGATCTGGCGGTGATGGAGAGTGACACGCAAAAGGTGCGCGGCGGCCGGCCCTATGTGTTCACCGACCTGTTGCGCCAGAAGGGCCTGGCCGAGGTGCAGGCTTTCATCGAAAAGGCAGGCGGATTGATCTAACGCGGCCGGTGGGCCGACACTTCGAGAAGCCCGGCGCCGACGACAAGAACTGTACCGATGACTTGCGCCATGCCGAAGGGTTCGCCCGAGAACAGTGCGGCGCTGATGGCTCCCATCATCGCCTCGGTCATCAGCAGGATGCCGACACGGGCCGAATCGAGGCGCTGAGCTGCCCACATGACGAGCACGTTGGGCGGCACGAAGATGGTCAGCGCCACCAGCGCAATCCACGGCAAGGTGGCGGCCAGATTGCCGGTTGCTGCCGAAGCGTGCCCGAGCCACAGGGCGATGGCCAGGATGACGGCCGAGGTCACGGCACCTCCCAATGCGAAGCTCAAGGCCGGAACGGCGACACGGGCCGAGGGATAGGCGGAACTGCGCAGCGTGCCTGCCGCCCACACCATGCCACTGACAAGGGCCAGAATGTCACCGGCATTGCGCGGAAACGGAAAACCGCCGTCGACACCCAGAATGAAACCTACGCCCACAAAACCCAGGGCGATGGCGAGGCCACGCTGCGGGGTGAGCTTGCGGCGGAAGATCAGCCATTCGCCGAGCGTGCTCCACACCGGCGTGAGATAGAACAGCAGAATGGCATTGACCACGCCGGTCATCAGCAGGCTGACGGTATAAAGCGCGAAGGCGGTGCCGAGCAGCAGGCCGGAGATCGACTGCCGGGGAAAGTCGTGCCAGTCAGCAGCGCGCCGCATCCATGGCAACACCGCAACAATGGCGATGAGGCTGAAGACAAGACTTGTGACGGCTGCCCCCACGCCTTGGCCATCGATCCAGCGCAACGGCAACCAATAGAGTCCCCACGTGGCGCCACTGATGGCGACGGCGGCGGCGGCAAAGCGTTGCTGACGGGGAGAGGCAGGCACGGGCATGGCGCCTTATGGTGGGAACGAGACGGCCCCGCAAGGCTCAGTCGGCAAGATCTGCGCCCACCAGACTGCCGCGATGGGTTTCGCGCCAGGATTCTGGATTGTCGAAGTTGCCCTGCCAGATTCCGCGCTTGGCTTTGCGGGCTTCGGCTTCTTCACGGGAGTATGGGCTTATGGCCTTGTGATAAACAACAGCCCAGCCAAGCCTCACCATTTCGGCGTTGATCTCGACGCCACCTGCATTGCAGGTGGCGACACTGCGGCCATAGCGATCGGTTTCATGCACGTGACATTTGAGTTCATGATTCTTGGTCAGCCGGGCCAGCGCCCTCTGTGCTTCACGGCCGCAGGGGTAATCGCCGCCCATGCGGTTGGCGCAGGTTTGCTGCAACTCCGGCGCATCGATGCCGAACAGGCGGAGTTCGTTATCGTCATTGCGGAGCGAGTCGCCGTCGATGGCCACGAAGCGTCCGGTTTCCGGCTTCAGCCACCCGGTGCGTTGCAGGGACAACACCACCATGGCGAGGAAGATCACCAACACCAGGCCGTCGATCAGCCCCTTGTAGAAGGGCCGCTGCGGCCTCTGGCCGCCAGCGGCTGCTCACGGCGGCGGCTTCTCCCAGCGGGCCGTCGCCGCATCGTCACTGGCCTTGGCATCGACCCAATGGGCAGTGCTGCCATCTTCTTCCAGCTTCCAGAATGGCGCCTTGGTTTTCAGCCAGTCGATCAGGAAGTGGCAGGCGTCGAAGGCCGCCTGGCGGTGGGCCGAGGCGGTGATCACCAGCACGATGTCATCGCCGGGCTCCAGTCTGCCAAAGCGATGCACGATCAACGAAGCGTCGAGCGGCCAGCGGCGATGGGCTTCAGCGTCGATGCCGGCGAGCGCCTGCTCGGTCATGCCGGGATAGTGTTCAAGAGTCATCGCAGACACGGTGGCGCCATCGGAGACATCGCGCACGCTGCCAACAAACACCACGGTGCCGCCGATATTGTGATTGCCGGCCTTGAGGGCGGAAAGTTCGGCGCCCGTATCGAAGGCCTGTTCCTGAACGCGGATCATGGGGCGATGATGCCAAGTCTTTCAACAAAACTCAATTGGCCGGTGCCGGCACGTCGTGAAGCCCCAGTTCCTTCAGCCGTGCGAATGCTTCTTCCGGCTTCAGCAGGATATCGGCAACGTCGGGATAAATGCGAGGGCGCGCCCATGGTCCCTTGATCACCACCGGCACCGGCAGGCCCACCCGTTTGCCGCCTTCGGCAGCAATGACCGGCAACACCGTGAGGTCAACGGCGCGCCGCAGCAGATCGACGGCTCCCGTTGCTTCAACCGTGATGTCCTTGCCCACGAGCTTCAAATCTTTGGTTTCGGCAATGCCGTCGGCAAGGATGAAGGAACCGGTAAACTCCGTGAACGCGGTTGCACCGCCGCCATCCCAGCCATCGACAATGCGTTCGGTGATCGCGGCGAAGAGCACCTTGCCGTCAACACCCACAAGCGCGCCCTCATCCGCCTTGAAGGTGGCGGCCCCTTTCAAGGTCGATACGATGGCAGCCACCGAACTGCCGAAGCCCGATAGCGAAATATCGGCACTCACCATGCCGGTGAGCCATTTGTGGCCGGTGAAACTCGCAAGCAAGCTTTCTCCGGCAGCGCCTTCGGCGACGAGCCGAGCCGAAAACAGCGGTGCCGCCGATGTGCCGTCGAGTTCAAGGTCGATGCGCCCGCGCCCGCCAGACATCTGCTCGCTGGAAATGACCGCCGACAACTTGCCATCGGCGAGCGAAGCTTCGACCGTGGCGGCACTGGCCGCCATGGTGCCGAGGCTCAAATGCTCTACAGCCAACGTCACGCGGGCGTTGAGGCCGCGCAAAGCCTCATAGGTGAGCGGCGCCTCGCTCCAGGTTGCGGCGGAGATATCGGGGACCGCCATGTATGGATCAAGGTTTAACGATGACATGGCAAGCTTGGCGAATAGCAAAGGCGCCAGCCTTGTCGTGGTAATGCCGATGTCGCCCGAGGCGGAAATCCCTTCCAGCGCCACCGCGGCGTTGCGCAACGGAAAGCTGACGCCCAGGCTGTCAAGCGTTCCCGAAATGGTGAAGGCGCCGAGCCCGCCCGCACCGGGAATGGGCATGTTGATCCACGCCGCCACATCGCGCAGCGACTGGCCATCGAGGGTCAGCGGCCCCGCCAGATTGAGTTCGCCCTCGGTCGATAGCCGGCCATTGAAAGCGGCCTTGAGCAGCGGGGCATCAATCACCATGTCGAAGGGCGAACCAGTTCCCGCCACGCGGCCCACGTCCTTGATGTAGGCATTGAGACCGGTGAGGCGGCCACCCAGCGTGGCGCTGCCCTGCAAGTTGAGTTCGCCCAGTGGTGAAAGTGTCAGTGAAAGATCAGCCTGCGGCAGTTCCATCGCCTGGCCGTTGCGGTGATCAAAGAAACGGATGGTGCCGTTCTCGATCAGGAAGGCTTCGTTGCGCGCCAGGGCTGGCCCCTTCAGCGGCCCGGCCCACGATACGTCGCCCTTGCCATTTACCTCCAGGCTCACTTCCGGCGATTGCAATTCGAAGCGGCCGACAAGGCGCCGTTGCAGAATGTCAGAGACGCCGAGGGGAATCCTCAGAACGGGAGCCGTCAAAAATGCACCGTCAAAACCATCGGGATTGCCCAGCGTCACGCCATCGAAGCGCAATGCCAGCGCCGGAGAGAACTCGAGGCTGGCGCCATCCTTCACGGAAAGTGAGCGGCCGAGCCTGTTCATTGCTTCGTCCTGCAGGGCTTTCACCGCCCAGCCGGTGGAAAGTCCGAAACCCGCCGCAAGGGCCAGCATCACAAGAAGCACGGTGAGACCGGCAAGGATGTAAACTCTCTGCATGGGGTCCTTTCGGCGGCACTTGCGGCTGTTTCGTGGCGTGGGCTATGGAACCCCGGAGAGCGAGCCCATACATGACAAACACGCCTTTGTGGACCCCCGGCAAAGACCGCAAGGCCAATTCAAATCTTCGCCGTTTCGCCGATGGCCTTGGCGCCAAATATGGGCTGGAGCTTCAGACCTATGCGGATATCCATGCGTTCTCGGTCAGCCAGTGCGAGAACTTCTGGAAAGAACTGTGGGATTTCTGCGGGGTGAAAGCCCAAGTGCGCGGCAGCCGAATCCTGATCGACAGTGACAAAATGCCGGGCGCCCGCTTCTTCCCCGATGCCCGGCTGAACTATGCCGAAAACCTGTTGCGCCGGAACGACGACGGCGAGGCCATTGTGTTTCGCGGCGAGAACAAGGTCGAGCGCCGCATGACCTGGCGCCAATTGAACGAGGCCGTGGCCCGCATGCACCGGGCATTGGCCGCCGCGGGTGTTGTGGCCGGGGACCGCGTGTGCGCGGTTGTGCCCAACATGGGCGAGACCATCGTGGCGTTTCTGGCCACCGCGTCGCTCGGCGCAATATGGTCTTCTTGCTCGCCAGATTTCGGCGAGCGCGGCATTCTCGACCGTTTTGGGCAGATCGAACCCAAGGTGCTGATCACCTGCGACGGTTATTATTATGCCGGCAAGACCATCGCCATGGCCGACAAAATCGGCAATGTTCTGAAGGACCTGAAAACCGTCGAGCGCGCCATTGTCATCGAATATGTGGGAGCCGCTGGGGACATGGCGGCTTCGTTGCGTGGCGGCATCACCTTCGATGAATTCTCCAAAGGCCAAAGCGCCGAAGCCATAACCTTCGCGCAGTTGCCGTTCGATCACCCGCTGTACATTCTCTATTCGTCGGGAACGACCGGCATTCCCAAATGCATCGTGCACCGAGCCGGCGGCATTCTGCTCAAGCATCTCTGCGAGCATGTGCTCAATACTGATACCAAGGACAGCGACCGGCTGTTCTATTTCTCGACCTGCGGCTGGATGATGTGGAACTGGCTGGTTTCGGGGCTCGCGGCTGGCGCCACGCTGCTGCTCTATGACGGCTCGCCGTTCCATCCTTCGGAGCGGGTGCTGTTCGACTATGCCGAAAAGGAGAAGATGACGATCTTCGGCACGTCGGCGAAATACATCGATGCGGTGAAGAAGACCGGGCGCAATCCGAAGGACTCGTTCGACCTCGCATCATTGCGCACCATGCTGTCGACCGGTTCGCCGCTGGCGCCGGAGAGTTTCGATTTCGTCTATCAGGGCATCAAGAGCGACATCCATTTGGCGTCGATCTCCGGCGGCACCGACATCTGCGGCTGTTTCGTCGGCGGCAATCCCCTCGATCCCGTGCGCCGCGGCGAGATCCAGGGGCCGATGCTTGGCATGGCGGTCGATGTCTATGATGATCAGGCGAGGCCAGTGCGTGGCGAAAAGGGCGAGTTGGTGTGCGTGAAGCCGTTCCCGTCAATGCCGGTTATGTTCTGGAACGATGCCGACGGCGCGAAATACCACAACGCCTATTTCGCACGCTTTGCCAACATCTGGTGCCATGGCGATTTCGCCGAGATCACGGCGCAGGGTGGCATGGTCATTCATGGCCGCTCGGATGCGACGCTCAATCCCGGCGGCGTGAGGATTGGCACGGCGGAAATCTATGCGCAGGTTGAACAGATTGCCGAGGTGATCGAGGCGCTGGCCATCGGCCAGGACTGGGACAACGACGTGCGCGTGGTGCTGTTCGTCAGATTGCGCGAAGGCGCCGCCCTCAACGCTGAACTTGTTGCCCGCATCAGGAAGAAGATCCGGGACGGGGCTTCGCCGCGCCACGTGCCGGCGAAGATCATCGCCGTCGCCGACATTCCGCGCACCAAGTCCGGCAAGATCACCGAACTCGCGGTGCGCGACGTGGTGCATGGCCGCGAGGTGAAGAACCAGGAAGCGCTCGCCAATCCCGAGGCGCTGGCGCTTTACCGGGATATTGCCGATCTCACCTCCTGATCTTCGGATCGCGGAGCGTGCTGGCCAGCAGGATGACCGGCAACAGGCCGACCAACACGATGGTGAGGGCGGGAAGCGCGCTGTCTTCGAGCTGATCGAGGGAGGCCAGCGTGAACACCGTGGTGGCCAGCGTTTCAAAGTTGAAGGGCCGAGGATGAGTGTTGCCGGCAGTTCCTTCATGCAATCGACGAACACCAGAAGGGCTGCCGAAACCAGCGCCGGGCGCAGGAGCGGCAGGTGCACTTCGAAAAAGGCGGCGAGTGGTGCTCGCCCCAAAGTGCGGGCCGCCGCCGCGACATTGGGTGTCACTTTTTCCAGCCCGCTTTCGATCGAACCAAAGGCCACGGCGAGAAAGCGGACCACATAGGCGAAGACCACGGCGGCGATGGAGCCCGACAACACCAGCCCGGTCGAAACATTGAATGTGTCGCGCATGAACGTATCAAGCGCGTTGTCGAGGCCGGCCAGCGGAATGAGCACGCCGATGCCGAGCACCGTTCCGGGAATGGCATAGCCCACCGACGACAGCCGCGTGACCTTGTTGGTGATGCCGCTGCCGGCAATGCGGTTGGCATAGGCGAGAAGCGTTGCCAGCAGCACGGCAATGAGCGCCGCCAGAACCGCCAGCACCAGCGAATGCCACACGGCATTGAGATAGGACAGCGACAGGACGGCCTCCAGCCGCCCCATGGCGAAGGACAGCAACACCAGCCCCGGCACAACAAAGCCGAGAATGATCGGTGTGAGACAGGCTGCAAAAGCCAGCCAGCCCTTCCAGCCGCGGAGCTTGATGCGGGCGCCGTGGCGCGAGCGTTGCGATGGCATGACGAAGGCCTGGCGCTTCCTCGCGGCACGCTCTACCCAAACGAGGCCGAACACGAAAATCAGCATCACCGCGGCAATCTGCGCGGCACCGCCAAGATTTCCCTGGGCAAGCCATGTGGTGTAGATGCCGAGCGTCAAGGTGCGCACGCCGAAGAATCCGGCGGCACCAATATCGTTCAAACATTCCATCAACGCAAATGAAACGCCAACGGCGATGGCAGGCCGGGCCAGCGGCAGCGCCACGGTGCGAAAGGCGCCCCACTCGGTTTGCCCCAGGGTGCGCGCCACTTCGAGCTGGGTGGCGGGCTGGCGGATGAAACTCGCCCGTGCTGTCAGGAACACATAGGGATAAAGCACCATCGACATCACGAAAATGGCGCCGGGAAGCGAGCGGATTTCCGGGAACCAGTAGTCCCGAGGCGTGGCCCAGCCCATGAGCCCGCGCAATTCGGTTTGGACCGGCCCGGCATAGCTCAGGAAATCGACATAGGTGTAGGCGACGATGTAGCCGGGAGCGGCAAGCGGCACGAGTGAAGCCCATTGAAACATGCGCCGGAGCGGAAAGCTGTACATGGTGACCAGCCAGGCAATGCCGGTGCCCACCACGAAGGTGATGGCGCCAACGCCCGCCATCAGGATGAGCGTCTGCCAGATATAACGTGGCAGCACAGTCGAGATGAGGTGTGGCCAGATATTTTCGGTGGGCGACACCGCGAGATAGACGATAGTGAGAATGGGCAGCGCCAGGACAAGCGCCAGCACCACGGCGAACGCACTGAGCCCGCGCTCGGTTGCCGTCGGCCGGATGTCCGGCCCGCTGTTGTCCGTTTCGGTTGCGGCCATGGGCCTATTCAGCAAGAACCCGGGGCGTTGGGAAGGTGATTTCCACCATGGTGCCCTTGCGCGGCTCGCTGCTGATGGCAAAGGCCGTGCGGTTGGCTTCGGCCAGCGCCTTGGTCAGCGGCAGGCCGAGCCCCGTGCCCGGCGCTTCACGGCCTTCGGTTTCGACGCGCTGGAACGGTTCGAGCGCACCCTTTAGCTGTTCGTTGGTCATGCCAATGCCGGTGTCCTTCACCCGCAGCGCCAGTTCGCCGCCATCGAGCAATTGCGCCGAAACGATCACCTGGCCACCGGGATCGGTGAACTTCACGGCGTTTGACAAGAGGTTCAGCATGATCTGGCGCATCGAGCGCAGGTCGGCCACCACATTGGGCAGCTTGGCCGGAAACGCCTTGCGCAGCACGACGCGCGCCGCTGTCGCCGGTTCCTGCATCATGCGCATGGCGTGTTCGGCGACATCGTTCAGATTCACCGAGGTAAAATTGAGTTCGAGTTTTCCCGCTTCCACCTTCGAGAGATCGAGCAGGTCGTTGATCAGCGACAGGAGATGCCCGCCCGAGGCATGGATGTCATTGACATAGCCCTTGTACTTTTCATTCTCGATTTCGCCGAAGCGCTCAAGCCGCATGACTTCCGAAAAGCCCATGATGGCGTTGAGCGGGGTTCGGAGCTCGTGGCTGATGCGGGCGAGGAATTCCGATTTCTGGCGGCTTGTGGCTTCCGCCGCATCCTTGGCCTGGCGGAGATCGGCCTCGGTCTTTTTCCACTGGGTGATGTCGCGCACCACGGCGCAGAAGGCAGCTTGCGATTTTGGTGCCTGCAGTTTGCCGAGTGTCAGGAACAGCGGAACCGTGCCGCCCTGCTTGACGACGGCCACAACCTCGCGGCCATCGTTGAACACGCTGGCAATGCCCGGTCCCTGCAGTGCCGCGAGATAATCGTTCATCACCTTGCGGCTTTCGGGCACCAGCAGTTGGGCCAGCGGCTTTCCCGCCACTTCGGCGATGCGATAGCCGAAGATCGCCTCGGCGCCGGCACTGAAGGTATGAATGTTTGAATTGGCATCAAGGGTGATGATGCCATCGGCGGCGGTATCGAGAATGGCGCGCAGTTCATCGTCAGCTTCGGCAGCATCACGGCGTAGCTGGATCACCTCGGCAGTGCGGGCGACCGGTTCGGACCTCCAGTCAACGATTTCGCCTTGGGCGCCGGCGGCGAAGGTTCCTCCACCTTGCGGGCAATCGGCACCACTTGCAGGGCCACCGCATCGGCTTTTTCGGCTGTAACCGGCCTGATCACGAACTGCCGGGCGGGGCCACCCTGCCAGGGGATGAGCGACATCTGCACCGTGGCGATGAGCGACTTGCCGCCGCCAAAGGCAATGTCGGAGGCCGGCAGCGATTGCCCGAGCGGGCCAAAACGGTCCCACAGCAAGGGATCGTTCACCAGATCGTTCGCCGTTTCAAATCCGAAGAGCTTGAGGGCCGCCGTATTGGCGATCAGCAATTTGCCATCCTGGGCGACGATCACCGCATCGTCGAGGCGCTCGATGGGGGCGCGGATGATGTCCGGAACTTGCGCCGCCTGGCGTTTGGGTGGGGCTTTGCGTTCGGGCTCGGGCAGCTTGTCGATTTTCGCGGCGGGTTTGGCCAGCGGCACTTCCTGCTGCAGCACCTTGCCCAACTGGTCGAAGGCTTCGACGGTGGAGAGTGGTGGCGCGGCTTTCTCGGCGGGTTCCGGATTTTGCGAAACCTGCTGTTCCAGGGCCCGGCGCTCGGTCACGTCATCGAGCAGCACCAGGGCATAGGCAGCACCGGCAGCAACCGTGTTGAGCCGCCGTGCCGTCACCCGCACATCACGCTGGCCAATGCGCACGGCTAGCGCCTTGCACCAGCGAAACGGTTCCAGCGGCGGCAACGCGGGTGAGGATATCTTCCGCCGCCATGTCGTCGCCGAGCGCCGTCGCCAGGCTCACCCGTTGCGCCGCGCCGAGCAGCAACAGGGCGGCGGCGTTGAGATGCTGAATGGCGCCATCACGGGCCACCAGCAGGGCGGCTTGCGGCAGAAGGTCAAAGGCCAGCACCACATCGGCAGTCGGCCACACCGGGGGCCACCATGCCAGCCCGCGCCACCACCAGAAGGCCCGCCCGGCCATCCGGCAGGGCATGGATCATGCAGCGGGCGGCAAGGGGTGCGGTGTTGCCGGCCGAGGGGAAGTGCAGCAGGGTTTCCGACACCTGCCCGCGCTGCAGCTTTCGCGACAACTGGGCGATGCGATTCGACGCCCGGATTCCGTGAAGTCAAAGGGCCGGTCGAGCAGTTCGAAAAGCGTTGCGGCTCCGAAATAAGCCAAACCACCGGCGTTGGCCCAGACAATTCGGGCCCGTGACGCGTCCCAGAGCCACGCCGCTTCGGGCACGGCCCGCAGGTCTTCCAGTGTCGGCGTCAGCGCCTCGGTCACGTCCGTTTCCCCAAACCCCTACAAACCATTGAAACCAAAGGGCAGAGAACACCCCTGAGTCTGCCTCTGGAGAAACTAGAACAATTTTCGGGATGGCGTCCACCTTTCCTTAACCATGACAGGCCGGGCAAATTTGGTGCAACGCAAAATTCATGTTGCATTGCACCATTAGTTGCCCTATATGGAGGTCATGACGGCGGTGGGCGGTACCCAACGCCCTAGGAGAGAGACAATGTCGAGCAAAAAGGCGAAAATTGAAATGACCAACGAGATCCCCGCGAACGTCACTGCATTTGCCCAGAAGTCCGTCGATCAGGCCCAGGCCGCTTTCGAGAAGGCCAATGACCTGGCCCACTCCAACGTCCAGGTGTTTGACGCCGCTTTCGGCGCCTACAAGGCCCGCTTCGCCGACCTTCAGCTGAAGGCCATGGAGCTGACCCAGACCAACATGAACGCCGCTTTCGCCTTCGCCCGCAAGGCGCTGTCGGTGAAGGAGCCCACCGAATTCTTCGCGATCCAGCAGGATTACGTGAAGGACACGATGCCAGGTTGCCCAGAAGCAGGTGACCGAGCTCAACGAGCTGACCGTGGCCCTGGCCAAGGAAACCGTGAAGCCGGTTCAGGAAGGCCTCACCAAGTCCTTCGGCGAAGTGACCAAGTCCTACGCCGCCTAAAACCATTCCGCGCCCGGGATTCCTCCTCCCTTCCTGGGCGCAACAAAAGGCCCGCATTTACTGCGGGCCTTTTTGTTGTCTTGAATTTGGCGGCGCAACATTCTAGGAAGCGCCCGGTGTGCAGCTGTAGCTCAGTTGGTTAGAGCACTAGATTGTGGATCTAGGGGTCCCCCGTTCGAGCCGGGGCAGCTGTACCATTTTCCTTCCGATTGAATTGCGAGTTTCACTCACGCCCTCGGTGACTGCTTTCGCATTCGCCATTCGTCCTCTCCTGCGAAGCGGGAGAGGGCGAGCCCTTGCGAGCGCCGCGAAGCGGCCGGGTGGGGCCCGCATTGCGGAACAGTGCGGGAAAGGTGAGGGGCAACATTGCTCGAATGGTGAATTCATTGGTGTTCCCCGCCTGAATTCCCTCACCTCCCCGCCGCCTTCGGCGACGGGTCCCTTCCTCTCCCGCTCCGCAGGAGAGGACGAAGTTGCTCCGTCCCTCACCCTCACGCCCGCGGCGATTGCTTTCGCATGGCGGTGGCGGCGGCGGTGAGGGCTTTGATGCCGCCGTAGTTCGCTGTGTTCACCACCATGTCGCGGGCCAATGTCAGGATGCGCGCCTCGCAGGCGGCGCGGCGGTCCGGGTCGTTGATCCATTCGAGATCGATGTTGTGGGCGAGGCCCAAAATGCGGCGGATCATCTTGGCGGCGGCGAAGCCCACGGTATCGGTCCACAGCCGGTCCATGTAGCGCTGGCGTTCGGCTTCGAGTGCGGTCTGGTCCGCCTGATCGGCGAACAGAGCCGCCGGATAGGCATCTCCCGTGGCGTTGGCCCGCCACAGGCCGAGGAATTTTTCGCGGAACAGTCGTCCACACCTCTTCGGTGGTGGCCAGCACCCATTGGCGATAGCCATCGCGGGCGCCTGGCTTCTCCTCATGGCCATCATGGGAGAAATAGTTGATCAGCAGATTGGCGATGACGGCACCAACATCGAAAGCCTATCGGTCCCATGAAAGCGAATTCGGGATCGATGATGCGGGTGTCTTCCGCCGTCAGCATCACCGAGCCGGTATGGAGATCGCCGTGCAGCATGGCTTCGGCATTCGAAAGGAACTTGAGCTTGAGGCGCGAGACGGCAACTTTCAGATCATCATCCTCGCGCCACTTCATGGCGAAGCCATCAAGCTGCGGCGAGGTCCAGCGGTTCAGTTCGGCGATGCGATAGGGATCGGTGAAGATCAGGTCTTCGGTGATCTTGCACAGCGCGGTATTGCCGGAGAAAGCGCCGATCATCTGCTTCTTGCGATCGGCGGTGAGTGCGAGATCGGAGGTGAAGAAAAGCGTGTTGGCCATGAAGGTGGAAATGTCTTCAGCGAATTTCGGATAGACGGTGGCGGCGATCATGCCACGGCGCATGATGATGTGAGGCTCAAGCAGTTCCATCACGATCAGCGCCTGCCCGGCGTCGTAGTGCAAGATCTCCGGCACCAGCTTTGCCGTCAGCCGCGCCTGTTCCGCCAGCGCCATGTGTTCATAGTGGGCGCGCGACAACGGCAGCGGCCAGCTTTCGCCGACGAGGCGCACATAGGGCAGCGCCTGTTTCACCGCGACGCCTGCTTTCGCGCCCTTGACGATGAAGACGAGGTTGAGATTGCCATCGCCCACTTCGGCAATGGTCCACGATTTCGAATCACCATCCAGAAGTTCGCGCACCGTGGCGATGCCGGAAAGATAGGCAGCAAGTGTCTCCGGCGATTGTGGACTGTAGGTGGAATAGGACATCTTCAATGCAGGAATCCCGTGTCTGTCATGCGAGATGAAATCCGAAACGCGTGCGCCGTGCAAGGTGGCGCGGCATCACGCCCAATCTGTTCGCAAATGCAGCATAGCAAACGCGATGCAACATGCCGGTTTGTCATACAATTAGCACTGGACAAAATCCAAGCCCTGATGGAAGCTTGGAATCAGGCATCCGCTATTGAGACTTCAACCGAAGCACGACGAGAGATGCCGTGAACAGAAACCAGTGGGAGACCAACAGCAATGCTCGACGATCTCATCAAGGAAGCCGCCAACCGGCGCGACGTGTTCAAAAAGCTTGGCGTGACAGCGCTGGGTGCTGCTCTGCTTGCCGATGCCGGCTTCGACCCGGCCATCGCCCAGGAACTCAAGCCCTCGGGCAAGCCTCTGAAGGCCGCCATGAGCAACGCCGGCCTGCAAGCCACCTGGTGCGCGCAAGGCAAACAGGCCGCCGAAGCATGGGCCAAGCTCATGAACGTCGAAGTTACCTGGTTCGATGGTGAACTCTCGGCCACCAAGCAACGCGCCACCATCGAAAACCTCGCCACCCAGAAATGGGACTTCGTGGCGGTGCAGACGTTCGGCATCGGCACGCTGAATGAACCGATGCAGCGGGTGATCGATGCCGGCACACCGGTCATCGCCATGGACACGATGATGGCCCCAGAAGGCCAATTGGCGCTGCACACTTTCATTGCCCCCGACAATATCATGATGGGCTCGGTGGTCACCGCAGCTCTCATCAATGCCATTGGCGGCTCTGGCAATGTCACCATGACCCAGGGCGCGCTCGGCCATTCCGGCGCCCAGGGCCGCGCCAAGGGCTTCCACCAGGTGGTCGATGGCAATGGCAACATCAAGCTGCTCGACGAACAGCCCGCCGATTGGGACGTGACCAAGGTGGCCCGCATCTGGGATTCTCTCCTCACCCAGCATCCGGACATCAAGGGCGCCTTCTTCCACAACGACGACATGGCGCTCGCCGCCCGCAACGTGATGGAAGCCAAGGGCCGCAATGACATCCTGATCGCCGGTGTCGACGCCATGGCGCCCGCCGTGAACGCCGTGCTGGAAGGCAAGATGGTGGCCACCGTGCGCAATCCGTCCTGCCGCATTCATGGCTGGTCGGTTGCAGCTGGTGTTGCCGCCGTGGTCGGCGGCGAGAAGGCCGGAACGGACATTCCGAACTTCATCCTCGCCGACGGCCCGGTCATCACCAAGGAAACCGCAGCCGGTCATCTCTGGCTGCAGAAGAACTTCCTCATCTGACCTGAAGCATGGCGGATACTCCAACGGAACAGAGCGGGGGCGGCACGCCGCCCCTGCTCGAACTTGTAAATGTGTCGAAGCATTTCGGCGGCGTTCTGGCACTGCAGGGCGTGAGTTTCGAACTGCGGGCCGGCGAGATTCACGGGCTGGTCGGCGAAAATGGCGCCGGCAAATCCACCATGATGAAGATCATCGCCGGGGTTCATACGGACTTCGAAGGCATCATGAAGATCAAAGGCCGCGACGTGCGGCTGCGCTCGGCGGGCGACGCCTTGTCCAATTCCATCGGCATGGTGCACCAGGAACTGTCGGCCATTCCTGATCTGACCGTCGCCGAAAACGTCTTCCTCGGCCACCAGCCGGTCAACGCCGTGGGCAAGATCGACTGGGCGCGCATGAACCGCGAGGCGCGGACCCTGCTGCATGGGCTTGGCCTCGACATCAATCCCAAGCGCACCATGGGGTCGCTGCCGGTTGGCTTGCAGCAACTGGTGGAACTGTCGCGCGTCCTGTTCTCCGGCGCCCAGATCATCATTCTCGACGAGCCGACATCGGCGCTGTCACCGCCGGAGGTGGCGCGGTTGTTCGACGTGTTGCGCAGGCTGCGCGATGAGGGCCGCAGTATCGTTTTCATCTCGCACTTTCTCGACGACGTGCTGGCGATTTCCGATCGCATCACCGTGTTCCGGAATGGCAAGAAGGTGATCACCGAAGAGACCTCGCAGCTCGACAAAAACGCCGTCATCGCCCACATGATCGGCCGTGGCTCAAAGGACATGCATATGGGCGAGGAGGCAATCCTCAGCGGCGATGACGCCAAGCCCGTGATTCTGGCGGTCGAAAACGTCGGTGATGGCAAATACCTGCATGACTTCTCTATCAATCTCAGGGCGGGCGAAATCACCGGGGTTTACGGTTTCATGGGGTCCGGCCAGATCGAACTGGCGCGCGCCCTGTTTGGCAAGCTCAAGCTACGGCGCGGCACGCTGAAAATTGACGGCAAGCAGGTCAAATTCCACTCTACGGCGGCGGCCCGCAAGGCGGGAATCGCCTTCGTGGGCGAGAACCGGCGCATGATGCTGTTTCGCGGCGAGCCGGTTTACAAAAACGTGTCGATCAGCCATTCTCGGGCGCATTCACCGCCTGTGGCTGAAGCCGAAGAGCCGAGCGTTCAATCACCGAGGCCCATATCAAGGACCTGTCGATCCGTCCGCCACGGGCCGGGATCGCCCTTGGTTCGCTGTCGGGCGGCAATCAGCAAAAGGTGGCGCTGGCCAAATGGTTGACACACATGCCGAAGGTGCTGATCCTGTCAGAACCGACGCGCGGCATGGACGTGGGTGCCAAGGAAGACGTGATCCGCATTGTCAAATCACTGCGCGACAAAGGAGTGGCGGTTTTGGTTTTATCGACTGAGCCGGAAACCATCCTCACTCTTGCCGATAGGGTGACGGTGATGAAAAAGGGCACGGCGGTGAAAGAATTCGCAACGGGCCGGATCGAGAAATCGGATCTTCTCGCGGCGGCCTGAGGGATTGAGGACGGGAATGTCGAACATCGAAACGGCCACCAAGAGCTTCAATGCCAAGGGCTTCTTCGCCGATCAGCTGCGCAATATCGCGCCGGTGTTCACGCTGGTGGCGCTCGTCATCTTCTTCAGCGTGGCAAGCCCCACTTTCCTGTCGCTCGACAATGGCATGAACATCTTCCGGCAGATGTCGATCACCGGCATCATCGCCGTAGGCCTCACCTTCGTCATCCTCACGGCGGAAATCGACCTGTCGGTTGCCGCCGTCGCCAATGCGGTGGGCATTACGGTTGCTTATTTCACCATCCAGCCGGACTATGTGAACATCGCCAACGTACCGGTGCAGGGCTGGATCGCCATTATCCTGGCGCTTGCGGCGGCTTTGGCCTTCGGTCTCGTCACCGCCTTTGGCATGACGATTATTGGCATTCCATCCTTCATCATGACGCTGGCCATCATGCAGATCGCCAATGGCGTGTCCGCCATGCTGGTGCGCGGGCAGATCGCCTACCAGTATCCTGAACTTGTCACCACACTTGGCTCCAAGACGGCGTTCTGGATTCCTCTGGGCATGGATGCGGCCGGAAAGGCGATGTTCATTCCCATTGGCTGGCCGATCATCGTTTTCGTGGTGTTCCTGGTGGTTGCCCACGTCGTGCTGCAATACACCCGCTTTGGCCGCTATGTGTACATGGTTGGCGGCAACCGTGAGGCGGCGGAATATTCCGGCGTGAACGTGAAGCTGGTCATCGCCGGGGTGATGATGATCGGCGCCTTCTGTTCGGGCATCGCCGGCATGATGGGGGTCGCCTATTTCGGCTCGGCCCAGCAGAACCAGTTCGACACCTTCCTGCTTGATGCCATCGCCGCCGTCGTCGTTGGCGGCACCAGCCTGTTCGGCGGCCGGGGCGGCATCGGCAACACCGTCATCGGGCTTCTGGTGCTCGGCGTCGTCAACAACGGCCTCGACCACATCCAGATGGACAGCTTCCAGAAAATCCTGATCCGCGGCCTCATCCTGCTCGCGGCACTGGTCATCAACGTCTACGCCCAGGTGCTGAAAGAGCGCCAGGGGCAGATGGATTAACGCAAGCTACCCGTCACTCCGTGGCGCCGAACTTGCGCAGCAGGTCTTTGGCCTCCGGACTGACACTGACTTTCAAGGGTGTCTCGCCTTTGAGGTTGGCGGCGTTGGGATCGGCGCCGCTGGTGAGAAGAAACTCCATGACCTTGAGATGGTTGTCCATGGCCGCCACCCAAAGCGGCGTCTCGCCCGTGTGGGTATTCAGAAGGTTTGCGCTGATGCCTTTCGAAACGAACAGTTTGACGACGTCGAGGTTGCCGTTCATCGCCGCGATGTAGATGGCCGTGTCGTGATAGTCCAACTCTTCGGCCAGCGGATCGGCACCAGCCTTGAGCAGAAAATCGGCGATTTCGGTTTGGCCGGACGAAGCGGCAACGATCAGTGGTGTACGGCCTTGCGAATCGCGGCTGTCGACTTTGGCGCCATGTTCAAGCAGCGCTTTGGCAACTGCAACGCCATTGACCCTCGCGGCAATGTGCAAGGGATGGGCCTTTTTCTGGCTGCCGACCCCCAGCGCGTCGACGTCGGCGCCTGCGGCAATCAACAGCGTGGTGATTTCCACCGAACCCCGGGCCACCGCGATGTGCAGCGGGGTTCCCATGTATACATCGTTTTCGTTGATATCGGCGCCCGCAACAATTGCTGCCTGAACGCGCCCGGCGTCGTCGGCCTTCACCGCATCGTGCAATTCGGATGCCGTGGCGGCGCTGGCGCCAAACCACACAGAGACAAAAAACAGAAAGAAAAATCGACTGCAGGCACGATGATCGATAATCATTGCCGCCTCCCTGACCTGCCCCGGCATACGCCGGAACTCTTGTCCGATTGGCGTGAGTATTGCGCAAACAAGACTTTCCGGCAACACCGAGTCAAATGCATGTTACAGTTGTGCTGTGACATTTCAGGGATGGGTATTTCATGGCTGACATTACCTGCTTCGGATTGGGCCTCATGGGGTCGGCACTGGCGGGCGCATTGCTTAAGGGCCGTCATGATGTTGCGGTCTGGAACCGCTCATCGGCCAAAGTTCAGCCGCTATTGGACATGGGCGCCAAACACGCTGAAACCATTTCCGGCGGGATGGCGGCCAGCGCCATTTTGCTGGTCTGCGTCGACAACTACGAAACGACACGAAATCTGTTCGGAGCGGACAATTCCAGGCTGCTGCGAGGCAAGACGGTCGTGCAGTTGAGCACCGGCACGCCAAAAGAAGCCCGCGAGGCGGAAACGTGGTTCCACTCGCAAGGTGCGGACTATCTCGACGGCGCCATTCTCGCGGGGCCTGCGGCAATCGGGTTGGCCACGACAACATTGCTCTATGCGGGACAGCCGGCGGTTTTTGAACGTTGCCAGACAGTGCTGCTGTCCCTCGGCGGCGACACGCGCTTTGTCGGCGAAAACGCCGGATCGGCGAGCGCCCTTGATCTCGCCTGGCTCTCGGAAGTTTACGGCGCCTTCGCCGGTGCTGCCCATGGCGTGACCATTTGCCGGGCGGAGGGTGTTGATCTTTCGCATTATTCGGCGGTGTTTCCGGAAAACAATTCTGGCCGCTATCTCATCGATGTGGTCAGAAGCGAAAACTACAGCAATCCCGGCGCGCGGCTATCGGTGTGGAACGCTGCGCTGACGCGGATCAGGAACCAGGCCGCCGATAGCGCCATCGGCAGCGAGGTACCGGATTTCGTGGCCAGCATTCTTGATCGCGCCGAAGCCGAGGGATATGGTGACGAGCACATTGCCGCAATGGTGAAGGTCCTTCGGAGGGTCTGATTTCCTCAGCCTACAGACGAATAAGCCATTGCATCCGGACGCCCGCATGGCCATCTGCATTCCTCATGCTCTTCCACATTGGTCCAACAGGAATGCGCAGCACACGCCATAACGTAACTTTCCTCCGGCGCTTCACCCTGAAGGGTCTCGACGGCGCGCTGCCGCCCGGCACCTATGCGATCACCACCGACGAGGAGCAGATTCCCGGCATGACCTTCACCGGCTGGCACCGGGTCAACACCACAATCCAAATCCCGGCACTCGAAGTCAATGCCGGGTTCGAGCAGCACGTCACCATCAACCCCAGCGATCTCGCCGATGCACTGGTGCGGGACAGCCATCCCCTGCCGATGTGATGCCTCAACCGCACGAAAGTTAGCCAATTGAAATCTGAATTTTCAGGGAGGCTGGTGCTGCCAGGGGGAATCGAACCCACGACCTCTCCCTTACCAAGGGAGTGCTCTACCACTGAGCTACGGCAGCTTGCCGGCATGCCCTTACAAAATTGGGGGCGTGCGCGCAACCCTATGATTGACAAGTCTTAAGGCCAGCCTAAGTTTCTCCCATGACTGCCAAGAAAACCCAATCGGAACAACGAAAAGACCGGCTTTCGAAAGCCCTGAAGGCCAATCTGGTCAAGCGCAAGGCGAAGGTCCGCGAGGCCAACGGCAAGCTATCAAAACCCGGCAAATAGCTTGCCCCAATTGGGCCATGTGTGCTTGTTAGCCCGCAAATCCAGGGGCTTCCGGCGCTGATTCAGTTCTTGCCGGGCCATTCAGGGGAACCCATTCATGGATCGCATCCAGATTCGCGGCGGCAACACACTCGCCGGCACCATTCCGATTTCCGGCGCCAAGAACGCCGCCCTGCCCTTGATGATCCTGTCGCTGCTGACACCGGAACAATTGACACTCTCCAACGTGCCGCGCCTTGCCGACGTGCGCCTGCTGCAGCGCATCCTGCAGAATCATGGTGTGGACATCATGATCGCAGGCAAGCGCGCCGGCCAGAACGGCGTGCAGGGCGATACCAAGGTGCTACAGGCCAGGACCATCGCCGATACCACCGCTCCTTACGAACTCGTGTCCAAGATGCGGGCGAGCTTCTGGGTGCTGGGGCCGCTGTTGGCGCGCTGCGGCGAAGCCAAGGTGTCGCTGCCCGGCGGCTGCGCCATCGGCACGCGGCCGGTGGACATGCATCTGATGGCCATGGAAAAGCTCGGCGCCGAAATCGCCATCGAGGCGGGTTACGTGATCGCCAGGGCGAAGAAGGGCCTCAAGGGCGCCCATATCAAGTTCGACAAGGTTTCGGTCGGCGCCACCCATGCGGCGCTGATGGCGGCAGTGCTGGCGCAAGGTGACACGATCATCGAGAACGCCGCCTGCGAACCGGAGATCGGCGATGTCGCCGAATGTCTCGTCAAGATGGGTGCGAAGATCGAAGGCATTCATTCCACCACCCTGAAAATCAGGGGCGTCACCAGCCTCACCGGTGCCGAACATACGGTGATCCCCGACCGCATCGAAACCGGCACCTATGCCATGTGCGCCGCCATGGCCGGCGGCGATGTGACGCTCAAGGGCGCGCGCGCCGATACGCTGGGCGCGGTGATCGAGCATATGCGGGCCGCCGGTGTCACAATCGATGAAACCAACGAAGGCCTGCGCGTCCGCCGCAATGGTGCGGGCCTGGCGGCCGGTCAATGTCGAAACCCAGGTCTATCCGGGCTTCCCGACCGACTGCCAGGCGCAGTTCATGGCGCTGATGACCAAGGCCAAGGGCACGTCGATGATCCGCGAAACGATCTTCGAGAACCGCTTCATGCATGTGCAGGAGCTCGCACGCCTTGGCGCCGATATTCACCTTCACGGCGACAAGGCAGAAGTGCGCGGCGTCACCAAGCTCACCGGTGCGCCGGTGATGGCGACAGACCTTCGGGCTTCCGTGTCGCTGGTGATCGCCGCACTGGCGGCGGAAGGCGAGACGATGCTCAATCGCGTCTATCATCTCGACCGCGGCTTCGAGGAGCTGGAAGAGAAGCTCCGGGCTTGCGGCGCCGATGTCACGCGCATTGCAGGGCACTGACTTGCTCAAACTCGCAGCGCTCGATGCCGAGGACCTCGGCAGTCATCTCCGCCCAGATGCAGGACGCGGTGGCCCGCACCGGCGACTTCAGCTATTCGCCGAAGACTAGGCAGTTCGCGCTGGTCGCCAACCGCTTTGCCTGGGACGAAGCGAAGCAACAGCAACGCCGCCGCACCGGACTGCATTTTGGCCGGGTGACGGCAGTGCAGACACTGAAGATCGACCGGTCGGAGCCGGATGTCATCCTGTCGCTGCTCTCCATCGGCTTTGTCGAAGGCGATGCGCCATCGGGCGAGATTGTTCTCACCTTTTCCGGCGGCGCCACCATCCGTCTCGCCGTCGAGTGCATCGAAGCCAGCCTCAAGGATCTCGGTCCCGCCTGGGAAACGGCGCACCGCCCGGCCCACGGGGACGAGGGCTAGCGGCACCTATCCTGGCGTTGCTAAGTTCGCGCCATGAGCGACAAACCCAAGAATCGTCTGGCGGCCGTAGAGCTTGATGCGTCCATCGGTCCCGGCCCGACGCCTGAATCGGACCATGAGCGGCGGGTGGCGATCTACGATCTCGTCGAAGACAACAGTTTCACGCTCGCCGCCTTTCCCGAAGGTCCCTATCGCCTCTATCTCTCCACCGCCGATGGCCGCCTGATGTTCGACATCCGCAACGAGGGCGAGGACCGGCTATCGCTCATCGGGCTTTCGATGTCGCCACTGCGGCGCATCGTGAAAGACTACTTCATGATTTGCGAAAGCTATTACGAGGCGATCAAGACATCGACACCATCGCAGATCGAAACCATCGATATGGCGAGGCGCGGGCTTCACAATGAAGGCAGCGAAATCCTGCGCGAGCGCCTCAACGGAAAAGTGGATGTGGATTTCGATACGGCGCGGCGGCTGTTCACGCTGGTCTGCGTACTGCACTGGCGGGGCTAGTCTCACGTGTCGGGAGACCTTCCCAGCGCCGTGCTCTTCGCCTGCACCCAGAACGTCATCCGTTCGGTGATGGCGGCGGCCATTTTCAAGCATTTTTACGGCCACAAGGTTTATGTCGCCTCCTGTGGCGTCAGGCCCGGGCAGGCCGACCCGTTCGTCGCTGCGGTGATGGACGAGATGGGCATCGACATCGGCAAACATCGCCCACAAGGTTTTGGCGATCTCGAAGATTCAAGTTTCGACCTGGTGATTTCGCTGTCGCCCGAGGCCCACCACCGGGCATTGGAGATGACCCGCACCATGGCGATCGACGCCGAGTACTGGCCGACCATGGACCCTTCAGTTACAGCGGGAAGCCGTGAGCAGATCCTCGACAGTTACCGCGACGTGCGCGACACCCTGGTGCGAAAAATTCGTCAGAGATTTGGCAGTGTGGCGGCGCGGGGCGTCTAGAACAGCCGGCGGTCATTTGAAATCAAATGACCCCGACAAGCTGCTCGGCAAACCAAAATCTGGCACAACTTTTCACGCTCAACCGCTTCGCACTTGAGCGCCCGGCGCTCTCATCAGACTTATTTCGGTACCCGTCGCACGCAGTCCCAGTCCTGCTTGCCATCGACTGACATAACTACGTTCAGGTACAGTTCGCCCGACAACTCATGGGGGTTTCCTTTCGGGCCGCGCATGCCAAAGCCGAAGGATTTTACGACATCTTTCATATATCCGCCGAGCATCGCAAAGGCCGGGAGGTCTAAATCCTCTGTTGTCATATGGAGCTTTCCATAGCCCCCAAGTTTGCCGTCCGGTTTGATGAAGGCATAAGTGGTCTCAGCCAACACAATGGTGCCAGTGTTCACGCCTGTGCTATCCTTGCAATCCCATGTCCCGTCGGCGGTTACGTCGTTCAGCCTGATAGCCGCCGAAGATGACGTAGAGATCACCAGAACGGCAACGCACTGCGCGATAACAAAGGCGAATTTGGACATGTTCGCTTCCTGGGACCCTAGGCCGAAGAACTTTGACCGCAAGACTGTTCCATACTTCGCCTTTGGTGTCACCAGACAATTGCGCGTCGTGAGGTAGTCCTGTTCAGAGATGGCGGGTTTCCTCTGGCTCGTTCCACCAGGCATTGTCGCGGCCGTTGGCGTATTTGACAGGTAACCCGGCAAGCTCCGTTGGCGACATGCCGTCAAGCGTGTTGATCCTGACCGACACAAAGTCGCCGCCAATTTCCTCAACGTGCCCTTTGCCAAATGTCCTGACACCGCAGACCTTGCAGAACAGGTGGTGGCCGCTCATCGAAGCGAACTGGTAATCGGTGAGCATGTCCTCGCCTGAGAGCAGGCGGAAGGCGTCCGGCTTGATGATCACCGACCAGTTCCGCGTCTTGGTGCAGATCGAGCAATTGCATTTGCCGGTGCCCTCGGAAAGGTCGATTTCCGCCTCATAGCGCACCGCCCCGCAGTGGCAGCTTCCCCTGTAGGTTTTCAGCATCGATGTTCCTCCGCGATGTTTATGGTGGTGCATCATAGTCTGTTGGCCTGACAGCAATTGTCATCAGCACCTGCGACCTGTCCCCTTGGCGGTGGGCCGGTGGCTGGTCAGTCACAAGTTTCGGGGATCAGCAAATCAATATCCGACGCCAGAACCATTGGATGAGAGGGGAATTTGGCGACGAGAAACTTCGGGATGGCGCCGGTGCCATCGAGGTCAAACCACAGGCGGCCTGTCGACCGCTGGTAGATCAGCGTCGGTTTGGGACGCGTTGGGCCTGTGCCGCGGATGAAGTTCTTGCCGTCGACCACCTGCTGGAAGGCCGGCAGGGTTCCGAGCGACACGATGCGGTCGGTGCCGGATTTGAAATCCATCACCTTGGCGCCATAGGCCATGTAATTGCCGCGCAGCACGAACCAGTCCTTGCCGGTGCCGCCGAACACGCGTTCGGGCTGGCTCAGGGGTTCGAGGCAGTCATTGCCGCCCAAGCCGAACAGATCACCTTCGCCAATGCCGCCGATGATGGTGTCGGTGCCGCCGCCGCCAACCATGACGCGGGGTTTGGAACCGGGCTGCGAGATAATGCGGCCGGGAACGCCCACTTCAAAATCAACGGGATCATCGGCGGTCTTGTTGATGCGCAGAAAAATAGAGTTCCAGCGGGTGATGTCGCCGCCCGCGAACTTGTCGCGCAGGTAGGAGGCGCCAAGTCCCGCGCCATCGAGATGTTGCATCTCGCGCAAGTATGCCTGCGGCGAATGGAAGGTGGCAGTGGGTGGCACGGCGGGCGTCTTGCCGGTGCGGATAATGAAGCGCTTGCCGGAAATCTTGAACTTGAGCGACGGCACGAGGATCAGCGGATCAACATCATTCAGGAACGTCCAGATGCGCTTGTCCTGGCGGGGGATCGACGGGTTTCCCGGACTGCCGAAAACAATGGCTTGCAGGCGATCATCATTCGGGCGCTTCAGCATGTACTTCTGGGCCATGGCGGCACCCAGGCTGTCGCCCGCCACGTAGATGTGTTTGATCTCCGGATTGGCGGCTACATAATCGGAGATGGCTTCGAGCAGGAATTCATAGCGCTTGTAGTGCCGGCCCTGCTCGGTCCAGTCGAGGGCATCGGGCGTTACCGGCGTGTCGCTGAGGTTCCAGCCATCGTTGGTGGCGCGGAACGACAGGAACAGTGCATCCGCCACGCGGCCAACGAGTGCCCCCGAATTGCCACGGGCATAGACGCCGCCCAACAGGCCCTGGGTGCAGAACGCCGGATTTGCCGTATTGGCGGGCGACAATTCGAGGCCCGACGGACCTTCGAGATCGGAATCCTCCAGCCAGCGGATGCGGGCACTCAACGCGGCATAGGCCGCGTCGGCGTTTTCCGACACCTCGTTGAGGGCAATGCCGATGGGCTCATGGTCCTGCACATGGGCGGCGGCGACGCCAAGCCTGGCGAAGACCGTAAGCTTGCCTTCATCGGCAAACAGCTGCGCTGCCGTCTTGCCACCATGCGACGAAGAGTTGGTATGGCTGCTGATGATCGATGCCAGTTCAAGGCAAGGGTCGGGCCGCGCCGCAAACGCGGTATTCGCCAGCGCAAGCATGCCTGCTGCCAGAGCAAGGCCGCGTAACGTCTTCAATCCAAAGGACCGCATTCATTTACCCCGGTCTGCCGCGTTGGGCCCCTCTCCAGCGGCAGGGCATTTCTAGCAGTTTGGCGCCGCCACCGCAAATCGCAAGCGAAGCTTGATTTTGGGCGGCAACAGGTCCATTTTCCGCGCCACTTCAGAACCCCTTTAAGGAATTTCATGGCCAAGGAAGAACTGCTCGAATTCGAAGGCACGGTAACCGAACTTCTGCCCAACGCGACATTCCGCGTGAAGCTCGACAATAACAATCACGAAATCATCGCCCATACGGCAGGCAAGATGCGCAAAAACCGCATTCGCGTTCTGGCCGGCGACCGGGTCATGGTCGAAATGACGCCCTACGACCTGACCAAGGGCCGCATCAATTACCGGTTCAAGTAAAGGAAGATGAGCGACACGCTCGTCAAGCTCGTGTTGGCCAGCGCCTCGCCGCGCCGGTTGCAGCTGCTTGAGCGCGCCGGGCTGACGCCCGACCTGCTCAATCCCGCCGATGTCGATGAAACGCCATTGAAGCGCGAAACGCCGCGCGCGGCTGTCGATCCGCCTTGCCGAAGAAAAGGCCAAGGTGGCAAAGGCCATGCCGCAGGTGAAGGCGCTGGGCACCAACGCCTTCGTTGTCGCCGCCGATACGGTCGTCGGACTTGGCCGCCGCATCCTGCCGAAGGCCGAAACCGTTGAGGAGGCGACGCGCCTGCCTTGATCTGTTGTCGGGCCGGTCGCACTGGGTCTATTCCACGGTGTGCGTGATCGGGCCCAATGGCCGGGTATCGATCGCGCTGTTCGGAAACCAAGGTCAGGTTCAAGCGGCTGTCGCGCGAGGATATCGAGAGCTACATCAAGAGCGACGAGTGGCGCGGCAAGGCCGGTGGCTATGCCATCCAGGGCCGGGCCGAAGCCTTCGTGCGTTATCTCACTGGCTCGCATTCCGGCGTCGTCGGCCTGCCGCTCTATGAAACCGTTCACCTGCTCGAAGGTGCGGGCTATCCGGTCTATCACAGCTGGATGACGCGCGCTTCCGCCGAAACGTGAGCGCCGAAACCATCCGGCTGCGCCCCAGGCGCCCCTGCCCCATCTGCGGCAAGGCGTCGCTGCAGAAGTTCCATCCCTTCTGTTCCAACCGCTGCGCGCAGGTGGACTTGAACCGCTGGCTGGGCGGCAACTATGCCATTCCGGTGGAAGAACAGGATGCCGAAGACGAAGGCGTCACCCCACCGGATCGCCCAGAAGATCGCTGACCGCCTTCACATGGTCGAGCGCCCATTTGAGGCGCTCCTTCGGTGGCACCTGACATGGCCTTGGGATCGACGCGGCTCGACGGAGGAACGCCCTTCTCGATATCCATGAGCTGCTGGTTGAGGATCACACCGAGAATGATCTTGTGGGCCTCCAGCACCTGTTCGATCTGGCGCTGGGGCACGCTGCCCTGCCCGCGCATGGCTTCAAGACGCGCCGCCGAGGAGCGCTCGAGCACGCCATGTTTCAACGCCAGCACGCGGGCCGCCGAAAACACCGGCATGATGCCGCCGCGCTTCAGATCCATGCGGCCATCCTCCTCGGTGCGGAAGCGCCCGAACCAGCCGAGTGGCGCATCGGCACTTGCAGCATTGAGGGCCATCAGCTTCAGGAAACCCGCCGACTGGCCGGCGGCGGCAATGGCATCGTGGCGCAAGGCATCGGCGAGGCGGGTGTCGCCATAGACCGGCAGGGCATCGAAGAAGATGTCGGCATTGAGAATGTCAGCCGGATCGGAGCGCGACAGCCAGCCCGCAACGTGCTTTCGCCATTCACCGGCCGATTTGCGCCAGGCATCGTTCCTGGCCATCACGCCACCCTTGCAAAACGGCACGCCCACTTCATCGAGAATGGCATTCATGCGCGCCGCGAAAGCTTGAAGCCAGTCGCCCTGTTCGCCGTCGTAAGATGATGGCATTGTCCTGATCGAGCGCCAGCAGGCTTTCGCCACGGCCACCGGAGCCCAGCACCATGACTGCAAAGCGCAAACCCTGGGGCCTGCCTTCGACCATCTCGTGCGCGGCGATTTCAGCGGCCCGGGCGGTGAGGCTGCACACTTCGCCTGAAATGATGGCGGCGATGTCACGCGGGTCAACCTCTTCGGCAACGAGGGCGCGCGCCGCATCGGCCAGCTTGCGCCAGACGGCGGCGAGTTCGTTGACGCCTGCCGCCTCATCCATGGCGTCGGTCAGGGCAATGGCATCATCGGCGCGCTGGCGCAACAGATCGCGCTGGGTGAGGGCGCCGACGATTGCCCCTGTTGCATCGACGACACCAAGATGGCGGTAGTTCTTGCGGCGCATGCGGCCAAAAGCCGAATAGAGAAAGTCGTTGGCATGGACGGTGGCCAGCGGAAAAGTGGCGGCGGTTTCACCGTCTGGCAGCGAGGGCGCCTCTGGTGTTGGCGGCAACGGCCCGCAGAATATCGCGTTCGGTGATGATGCCGTGGGGTCCATCGGGTTTGATGGGGGTGACAAACAGCGAACTGATCTTTCTGGTGACAAGCGCTTGCAGCGCCGCGCCAAGATCGGATTCGGGTGCAATCATCTGCGGCGGTGTTGCCATCACGTCGCGCACACGGTGGCGATAGGGATAGCTGTCAACACGCGCCAGGGCACCGGCGGCGGGCGTTACGCCCAATTCAAGCCAGGCAGCCGGCGCTTCGCCGGGAGAAATTTTTCTGCGGCAGGCCTCCTCGGCTTCGGCCAGGGTGCGGATGCCCACTTCGCGCAGGCGCGGCAACAGCGCCAGATAGATTTCACCGGTGACGATCGCGTCGCCCAGTGCCGTATGCCTGCCTTGCACGTCAACGCCGAGCCAGGCGGCAATCTTGTCGAGGGAGAAATCCGGCAGCGGCGGATTGAGCACTCGCACCAGGTCGCGAACATCAAGGGCACGCGGGGTTTTCCATGGCAATCCGGCGCGCTCGTGCTCGGCCTTCAGCACCGCCAGGTCGAAGCCCAGCGAATATCCGAGAACCAGATGGCCGCCAGCGAAGCCGAGATAGGACGTGTAGGCCGCTTCGAAACCATCGGCCGATTTCACCTTGTCATCGGTGATGCCGTGGATGGCTTGCGAAGTCCAGCGGTATCTTCTCGCCGGGATTGACATAGGTGGAGAGCACTTCATCTTTCGCCAACCGGCCATCAAGCAGGCCCACGGCGCCGATCTCCAGAATGCGCGCCTTCCTGACATCGAGCGATGTCGTCTCGGTATCGAGGACGGCAGCGGTGAGCGACAGCAGTGGACAGGAAGATGAGGAAATGCGCTTGGCCTTGAGCACGAAGGGGTCTCCACGGTCGTGAAAGTGATGCAGATTGGCAGAACGCAGCACCCCGTGTCTTGACCTCGATCAGGCGGTTACCACGTCCAGCACGACGGCGGCAGCGAGTAACGCAATCGACAGTGCCGCACTGTAGCGGGCATATTGAAGGAATACGCCGCGCAGCACCGCGGCGATCACCGACTGGGCGACGGCGGCCGGAGGTTTTTGATGCTCCTGCAACATCAGCCAGGTTTCGGTGGACTTGTAGGGAACGCTGCCCGCGAACAGGCCCTTGAACACCAGCACCAGCGTCATCGCGAACGCGAAAATGCCGCCCACTCTGGCAGCGAGATAGGGCTCGTAGCTGAAACCCACCATGAAACAGACGATCGCCAGCCCGCAGAAGGCGCAAGCGCGGCCGACTGAAACATGTGCCACACGTTCGATGTCTTCCATGCGCCACCACGTTAGCGCGAAACTCATGTCTTGCAACAGAAGGGTGCTTCACGCTTCGGTGAGCTAACCGCCGATGCCCAGCGCTTTCAGAATATTGGGCAGGGCAGGAAAGGTGAGGAGAATGACCCCGGCCAACCAAACCAGCCCGGAGGTGAAAGACGACTTACCGCCGCCTGCCAAAGTGCTCATAAAGTGCGGCTGGAACGCCCGCCACCATCAGGGTGAGCGTCGAAAGGATGAGCGAGCTGAAGGCAAAGACCAGCCCAAGCACTGGCGGCAGAAAAAACGGATACCAGATGCCCTGCAGCGCGAAGACGGCGATGAGAACAGGCGAGAAAATGCCATTGAGGATGGCGAGGCCCACGACGATGACGATGTTGAACTGTGGCATGGATCAGGCTCCCCCAACCGGTGGCAGCAGGCCCATATTGGCCAAGCGCTGCAAACCACAGCACGCGCAACAGCATGATCCACAGGATGGCGAAGATCAGAACCAGAATGTCAGGCAGCACCTGCGGCGTTGCGAAACGCGTCGCCGCCACAGCCGGTTGGGTAATGCGCACGAAGGCCCGCCAAATATAGTTCTTGCCAGTCGGGCGGTGCCATGAAGGACAGGATGAGGCGGCCCAGCAACGTGTACATGATGGCCGCGAGCACGAAGTTCGGCAGGTGAAAGTACCAGTACTGGAGAAGCGGATTCATGGGACGACTCTAGCTGACGGAATCGCAAAAAGAAAACGGGGCCCCGTAGGGCCCCGTTCCGTATATCGTCGAAGTTAGTGGATTTCCTTCACCAGGTTGCCACCTTCCATGAGTTCCTTGCCCTTGGGCCTGCGGATTTCGTCGATGAAATCCTGCATCGCCTTGGACGGAGCAGTGGTCAGCAAGCGAGCCGACAAACATGCCGATGAAGCCGGCAGGCAGGCCGAACAGCGCCGAAGAGATGTTCGATACGCCGAACCAGTTGGCGACCTTCTGGGCATGGGCATCGAAAGCCTTCCAGGCCGCAGCCTTGACTTCCGGCGCCGCACCTTCGAAGGCGGCTTTCAGTTCATTGTACTTGGTGACAGCCGCATCGTTGGCGCCCGACAGGCCGCTCCACATCTCGTAGAAGCTCACCGCGTAGTAGCGGGTTGCCACGAGGTAGTAGAGACAGATGCCGAAGCCCGCGATGATGCCGACGATGGCGCCGGTCTTGTTGGCGCGCTTCCACCACACGCCGAGCACCAGGGCCGGGAACAGGCCCGCTGCGGCGATGCGAGAAGGCCCACGAGACCATGGCCAGAATGTCGGCCGGCTTTGTCGATGCCACATAGGCGGCGATCACCGCCACGACCACCAGCAGGATGCGCGACACCACGAGGCGGCGAGAGGTCGGCGCCTGGGTATCGATCATCTTGTAGTAGATGTCGTGGCTCAACGCGTTGGCAATGGCGAGCAGGAGGCCGTCGGCCGTCGAAAGTGCGGCGGCGAGGCCACCGGCGGCCACCAGGCCGGCGATGACATAGGGCATGCCCGCGATCTCCGGGGTGGAGAGCACGATCACGTCGTTGTTGATGGCGAGGCCGGCATGGGCGAGCAGGCCCGTGGTGTTGCCGGCAGCGGTTGCTGCGGCGGCAATGGCGGGCTTGAACAATGTCCGCAGCAGTCACGGCCGCATTGGCCTTGACGGCTTCGAACACCACGCCCTGGACCGGACCGGAGAGGGCCGACCACGAGGCGAGCGCTGCGTCCTTGCCAGCGCCCTTGAGGGCGGCGGCAACGCTGCCAGCGTCAAGTGCACCGGCTGCAAGCGCATCCTTCACGGCAGCGAGACCGCGCACCGAGTTTGGTCAGCGATACGCCATAGATGTCCACCAGGCCGAGCTGCGAATAGGTGCTGATCCAAGCCGGCAGCGCATCGAGGCTCTGGCCGATGACGTTGGTATAGACTTCGAGCTTGGCGAACGCCGCGTATGAAGGCGCCGTGAAGTACAGCAGGAAGATGAAGAACAGCGACCAGGCCACCGATTTGCGCGCATCACGCACCGAGGGGGTGGTGAAGTAGCGCATGAGGATGTGCGGCAGCGACGCCGTACCGACCATGAGACAGAGGATCAGGCCGAAATAGTTCAGCCTGTCATAGGTCAGGAAGGCCGAAATATGCGGCTTGAGCGAGCCGCCATCGGAGGCCAACTTGGCCAATCCGTCGGTCACCATCCTGCCTTCGCGCGCCGCGATGTCGCGCAAGCGCCTGGCCATACATCAGCTGCGGAACCGGAACGCCATACTTCTGGGTGGAGAGGATGACGACCGGAACGAGGTAGGCGACGATCAGCACGATGTATTGGGCAACCTGCGTCCAGGTGACGGCGCGCATGCCGCCGAGCATGGAGCACACCAGAATGCCGGCAAGACCGGCATAGACCGCGACTTCGAAGGACATGCCGAGGAAGCGCGAGGCGATGATGCCGGTTGCGTAGATCTGCGCCACCACATAGGTGAAGGAGCAGGCCAGCAGCACGAGTACGCCGAGGAAGCGGGCGACATTGCCGCCGTAACGGGCGCTCAGGAAGTCCGGAACAGTGTAGGCGCCGAACTTGCGCAGGTACGGCGCCAGCAGCACCGAAACCAGCACATAGCCGCCGGTCCAGCCGAGCACGAAGGCCAGGCCGTCATAGCCGAGCGCATAGAGCGTGCCGGCCATGCCGACGAAGGACGCGCCCGACATCCAGTCGGCGCCCGTCGCCATGCCGTTGTAAACGGCCGGAACCTTGCGGCCCGCGACATAGTATTCAGACACCTGCGCGGTGCGCGACAGAACACCGATCAGCGCGTAGACGAGAATGGTGAAGCCGACGAACAGATAGCCGAGAACCCGGTTGGGTACGCCCATCTGCTCGAGAATGGCAATGAGCACGACGAAGGCCAGGAAGCCGCCGGTGTAAATGCCGTAGACCTTGCCGAGATTGTTGAGAAAGCCGGTTTCGCCTGAATGACTTGAGCCATGGATCAGTCCTCCTCGGCGAAGCCGTGGTCGCGGTCGATCTTGTCCTGCGCTTTGGCGAACCAGAACAGCAGAACCACAAACACCACGAGCGATCCTTGCGCAGCGAACCAGAAGCCCACCGGAAAACCAAAGATCACGATTGCATTGAGCGAGTTGACGAAGAAGTGGATCACGAAGGAGAAGAATGCCCAGATCGCCAATGAAATCCACATCAGCCTCGAGGTTGCTCCCCAGTGACCCTCAGCGTTTGAGCTAGCCATAAGCCAGTTCCTCCCATCCGAGTTACGGGCGTTCTAGCCCGGTTGCAAAACGCCCCGGCATGCCTTTGCGGAGTCCGGGCGTTGGGGACTGAGTAACATTTTCGTTTGTCCGCCACAGTTCGACTTTGGACTCAGCAACCTCTGAGCCGGCAGGTTGCACTTGCGAAGATCGCAGTGGAATGCGAGGGGAGTGCCATGGGTATTTTCACAGCGATCAAGAAGTTTCTTGCACCGCAAAGGATTGACGATCTTGCGGCGTTGCAGCATTTCATGGAAAGCCGGGCGGCGTTTCTGGTGCAGAAGTCGATCATGGAATACACCCAGGCCCGCAGCCAACGCGCTGTTCTCGACGATGATGCGGGAGCCGCTGTTCCTTGCAGGCTATGAAAAGGCGCGCTGGCAATCCTATCCCGCCGCCATCTCGATGGTGGCGGAAATGGTGGAAGGCCACATTCGCGGCGGTGCGGGCACGGTACCAGGAGCCTGCGACGCGGCCATCCTGAAACTCGTTGGCAACATTGTTTCACGCTACGGGACGCCATCCGGGCTGGGCGAGGCCTTTTGGACGGAAGCCACGGTGCGGGTCAGCCATGATCTGGCCCAGGCCGCACTTGCCGGCCCGAAACAGGTGCAGAGCATCGCCATTAACAGGGCCCGGGAAATCTTCGACGCCCTGCCCGCCAGCGCCCAGATGAAGCAGCACGATTTCGATATGTTCCGCAACACGATCCGCTTCCATCTCACGGAAATCGCGGTGGAATTCGACGAGAAGTCGGACCCGTCCAAGCTCGCGGTGGCGCTTGCCGCTTGATGCTGGACAAGGTCCAAACCGTCCCCTATACAGCGCCCGGTCAAAGCGTGCCCAGGTAGCTCAGTTGGTAGAGCAGCGGATTGAAAATCCGCGTGTCGCTGGTTCGATTCCGGCCCTGGGCACCATTTCAGCAGACGGAAAATCGTTCACGAGGCCAAACATGTCACTGTTTATTCGGTACGCTTTGATTGTTCTGGCCATCATTCTACCGGGCGTGGCATCGGCCCATGAGGAAATGCTTGAGGGTTCGGAATGGGGCGTGGTGGGCGATCCCGAGACCGGTGGCCGGTTCATCAGTTTCGCGGGCCAGGGCAAGGTGTTCGGATTCGCGGGCTGCAACCGCATGACCGGGACCTACGAACAGCACGACGGTCACCTGACGATTTCTCCGCTGGCGACCACCCGGATGAAGTGCCAAGGCGATGCGATGATGCGCGAGGCGGAGTTTCTGGCGATGCTCGCCAACGTGCGCGGCGCCAAAGTCGACCACACGCTGCTGCTGTTTCTCGACGACAAGGGCAGCGACCTGAAGGCGCTGATCCGCCGTGGAACGCCGCCGCCGGCTGACGAAGAATAGGTTCAGAAGCGCGGGGTGATCATCTGGCTCGGGCAGCCAGGTGGCAAGGCCCGGAATGGCGATAAGGATGAACACCATCGCCACCATGATCGCGAACTGCGGGGCCGCCCACTTGGCGATGCGGAACATGTTGTGCCCGGTCATCGACTGCAGCACAAAGAGATTGAAACCCACGGGCGGGGTGATCTGCGCCATCTCGACGACCAGCACCACATAGATGCCGAACCAGATCATGTCGATGCCGGCCTGGCGCACCAGGGGCTCGATGATGGCGATGGTCAACGCCACGCAGGAGATGCCATCGAGAAAACAGCCAAGCACGATGTACATCACTGTCAGGCACATGATGAGCATGAAGGGCGAGAGGCCAAGACCGCCAACTTTCGCAGCCAGCGCTTCCGGCAGACCGAGAAAGCCCATGGCCAGTGACAGCGAGGCGGCCGCGGCGAGAATGAGCGCGATCATCGCCGAAGTCAGGGTGGCACTCATCAGGCTGTCGCAAAAGCTTTTCCATGAGAGTGTCCCTTGCCACCAGGCAAGGAAGAAGGAACCAGCCACACCGACGGCGGCGGATTCGGTCGCCGTGGCATAACCCGCGAACATCGATCCGATGACCAGCACCAAGAGCAACACCACGGGGATGAGACGGCGGCTGGCTCTCAGCTTTTCCATAAAGCCAACCGGCGGCTCGGCATCGGGCGCATAGTCCCGCGATGTCTTGGCCTTCCAGACGATGTAGCCCGAGAACATCAGCGCCAGCACCAGGCCCGGAATCACGCCGGCGATATTGATGGCGGCAATCGACTCGTTGGTCATCACCCCATAGACCACCATGATGATCGACGGCGGGATCATCAGGCCCAAAGTGGCGGGGCCGGCCAGCGTGCCAATGATCAGCGGCTCGGGATAATTGCGCTTCTTGAGTTCAGGAAGCGTCATCTTGGCAACCGTCGTCAGCGTTGCCGCCGAAGAGCCGGAGACCGAGCCAAACAACGTGCAACCCATGACATTGGTATGAAGCAGGCCGCCCGGAATGCGGCCCATCAGCGGCGCCAGCCCCCTGAACAGGTCTTCTGAGAGCTTGGTGCACAGCAGGATGTCGCCCATCCAGATGAACATCGGCAGAGCCGTGAGCATCCACGACGACGATGACGACCAGATGGTCGTGGCAATCGAATCGCCCGCCGGCCTTCCGGCGAAGACATCGATGGCGATGGCGGCGACGGCCATGAGCGACAGTCCGATCCAGGTGCCCAGCCCCAGCAACACGAACATGAGGCCCAACAGAATGACCAGAATGGCAAGCGATTCCATTTTGTTCGCTACTCGCCCGTTTCCGACACGGGCACCGTGTGGGCGCCAGTAAAGACAAGGCGCAGCAGCTGATCGGCAATTGCCACGGCGAACAGCACGGAGCCGAAAGCCATGGTGAGCTGCGGAATCCACAAGGGTGTTGCATCAAGCCCGGTGCTGATGTCGCCGTACTTCCACGACCACCACACCATGCGGCAGGCATAATAGGCAAACCAGCTGGAGATCAACGCACCGAGACTGAAAGACAAAATCTCAGCCGCGTAGCGGTAGCGGCCGGCAATCGACAGAACCAGTTCGATGCGCACGTGCGTGCCGCGGTTCAGGGCATGAGCAAAGGCCAGAAATGCCGAAGCGGCCATGAAGTATCCGGCATAGTCGGAAAGGCCGGTGACGGTGACGTGGGCATAGCGTGTCACGATCTGGGCCAGCGTAACGAGCAACACCATAACCATGGAAGCTGCCGCCAGATATGCGGACCAGAGATATGTTTTATCAAGCGCGCGCCGCATCATGGCCAGGAGGGGATAGGTCTTGCGGCCGGCGGGCGCCCGGTCGAGTGCGGCATAGGCCATGTCCGTTCCTTCGGTTTCCGGCTCGGCCGGAGACGTTTTGCGTGGCCCACCGCCAGCGCGGATTATTTCGCGTAGGCTTCGAGTACGGCCTGACCGGCGGCACCGGCTTTCGATTTCCAATCACTGACCATGGTTTCGCCAATGGCCCGAAGTTCGCCGGCGAGTTTGTCCGACGGATCGAGCACCTTCATGCCTTTGCCGGCAAGCGTTGCCAGGGCCTTGTCGTTGGCTTCAATCGACATCTTCACGCCGTTGGCTTCGGCGGTTGCGGCGCAATCAGTGAAAACCTTGCGGGTGGCATCGCTGAGGCCATCCCAGGCGTCCTTGTTGACCAGCACAAAGTTGCGCGGCTGCCAGGCGTTGACTTTGTAAAAGTGCGTGAGTTGTTCCCACGCCTTGCTGTCCTGGCCGGTGACGGCGGAGGTAATCAGCGACTCGATGACACCGGTGATCAGGCCCTGGGTAATCTCCGCAGCTTCAAGCTGAACCGGCACCATGCCGGAGAGTTCGGATATCTTGCCCGTCGAATTGTTATAGGAGCGGACCTTCACGCCCTTCATGTCGCCGGTCGAGTTCACATCCTTCTTGAAGTAGATGCCTTGCGGCGGCCAGGGAACGGAATAGAGCACAACCAACCCCTGGTCTTCGAGGGATTTGGAAATCTCGGCCTTGCCGGCTTGCCACAGTTTTTCCGACTGCTCATAGGAATTGGTGATGAATGGAACCGAGTCGAGACCGAACAGTGCGTTCTCATTCTCATGGGCCGAGAGCAGGCGCTCGCCGATCATCACCTGACCCTGCTGGACGGCGCGTTTGATGTCATTGCCTTTGAACAGTGTGCCATTGGGATGAAGGGCGATTTCGATCTCGCCAGTCGTTCCGGACTTCACGCATTCGCCAAAGGCTCCGGCATTGACCGTATGAAAATTCGATGCCGGATATGCCATCGGCATATCCCATTTCTGGCCAGCAGCTGCGGGTGCAACAAAGATCGCGAGTGAGGCAAGTGCGGCGGCGGGGGCCAAGTATTTGCGCATCGTAATTTCGTCCCATCCTGTGTTGGCGGGGTCCATCACGCTGGCACACCCACGCCATCCGGATTCCCGGATGTTCCCTAGATTTCGCCGAAAAGCTTTAATTTTCGGTATTTCCACGGGGAAGCCCGCTGCGACGGTAAACAGGTTCCTGCCGAAAACTGTTGATCACCCGCAAGCCGATCGTGACAGCACTGTCGAATCGAGCCACAGGAAAAGTTAATTCTTCGTAAATCCGCGTGGGTATGGTCATGAAATCGATATTTTTGGGGTTGTTGACGGTGAGTGTCCTGGCCGCCTGGCCTATTCAGGGCCAAGCGGCGGATGTGGGGCGGTTGGAGTGGGGCGAACTCGTCGTCGAGTCTGATAGCTCTGACGGGTACCAGGAAATCAAATCTTCAAGTTCCGACGACGGCCTGACGCTGTCGATCACATTTTCGGCATTGGAAGCCAAGGCCGATGGCGGTACTGCCGAAGCGAAGTCCAATGTCACAGGACACTTCGCGGTCTCGCAACCGGCTCTCGACAGTTTCTCAATGGCAAGGGTGGCACTCAAGGGTCATGTCATCAAGAGCAGCGCTGCGGTAGCCAAGCTGGTGCTCAAAGTTGGCGGCGCCGAGCAAGTGATCGAATGGCCAGAAGGTACCGTGGCTTCAGAGAAATACACTCGAAGCATCGATATCGCTTTGCCCGCTGGCGGCAGATTTCCAAGCCCTTTCGAAGTGAGTTTCGAGGCTATGGCACGCAAGAACGGCTATGCCGACGCAGCTTATGTGTCAGTGAGTGGCATTACCATCACCGCCGTGCCCGATCCGCAGGGTTGCCGCCAACTGAGTGTTGCACAATAGACAAGGCCGCCCCGGGGAGTCCCCGCGGGCGGCCTGAATTTTTTTGGCTGATCAGACGGTGATCGGCTTGAAGGACTGGCGGGCAAACAGGCGCCACCGGCCATCCTCGACACGCCAAACCATGATGATGCCGAGCTTAAGGTTCATTTCCTTGCCCATGAACACGAGATCGGAATCAAACGTGTGACGGGCAATGCCCTGATCGCCGCTGACCGAAATCTTGTGTTCAGTGAGCTTGATCGAATTGAAAATTTCGGTCTTTTCGACAACCGTCTTGACGAATTCGAGCTTGGACTGCACCACGCCGTTGGCATGGCCGAAACTCATCGCATCGCTGCTGAGTTCGAGAAGCCGGCGCCATTGCCATCGACCATGGCCTGGCGGAATTCTTCGACGGCCTTCTTGAGATCGTCATCGGTGCAAGCCGAGGCCGGACGGTTCATTGCAGCGCCGATAACAGCCATACCGGCAATCGCGCCACCCAGACGTGCAATTTCTCTGCGATTCATATTTCCACTCCACTCACCTTGAGTGGTCGAGTTATCGCACAGTGCCATTAAGCTTGGATGAAATGCCATGGCAAACAAAGGGTAAATTTGCTGCTCGATCATGTATTGCCACAGTGCCAGGCGGTTGGCGGCAAGGACATGCCTTTGCTTGTTGATCTTGCGCCATTCCTTGTGGGCGAAGTGAGTCCGCTTCGCCTTTAAGCGCGTTACGCAGCTCCGGCAATGCGCAGTGATGGCAAGACTATAGCCGGAAGGAGGGCGTCTTTCGTGGTCACTGGTTCACCTGCTCCCAGCCTCCGCAGCAACTCGCTGGCCTGGTGTTCCGGCATGGGGCGGCCGTGATAATAGCCCTGCACTTCGTCGCATTCGAGTTGGCGGACGAACAGCAGTTGTTCGGCCGACTCGATACCTTCCACCAGCACCGGCACATTCAGCGCCTTGCCCATGCCCGCCACCGCCCGGAAAATCGATCCGACGCGGTCGCTGGTGTCGACGCCTTGAATGAAGGAGCGGTCAATCTTGATCTTGTCAAACGGGAACGAGTTGAGCAGTGACAGCGAAGAATAACCGGTGCCGAAATCGTCCATGGCGATGGCTACGCCGTAAGCCTTGATCTGCCGAAGATTGTGCAATGCCCGGCTGAGGTCATTGATCAGGGCAGTTTCAGTCACTTCAATTTCGAGCCGGCTGGGCGGCAGGCCGGTTTCGACAAGAATTTGGCGCACCGTGTCGGCAATTCCCGGGTGGCAGATGGCGCGCGCCGACATGTTGACGGCGATACGGATGGGCAAGCTCCATTGCCTGGCCGCTCGCACGCCTGGCGCATCACCCACTCGTCGATGTCCTTGATGATGCCGGTCTCCTCGGCGATGAGAATGAACTCCATGGGTGGCACAATGCCGCGCGACGGACTGTTCCAGCGCAGCAGGATCTCGAAGCCGACCAGTTCTTCGGTATCAGTGCGATGTTGCGGCTGACAATAGAGTTCAAATTCGCCTTCGTTCATGGCGACACGAAACTCATGGGCAATCTTGCGCCGCTCACGGATGAATTCGTCCATCTCGGCGTCGAAGACGCAATAGGATGTGCCACCATCGGACTTGGCGCGATACATGGCGAGGTCGGCATTGGCGAGAAGTTCCTCGCGGTGATGCCCATGATCGGGGAATGTCGCGATGCCAATGCTGACCGTCGCCTCGATCATCCGGCCCTGAAATTCGATCGGATCAGAGAGCCGTTCGCGACAGGAGGCAGGCAAGCTTGATGGCGCTTGTCGGACCGTCCATTTCGTGGATCAGCACGAATTCGTCGCCACCCAGCCGGGCCGCGAAATCGCCCGCCGGAAGCAATGGGTGAGGCGCTGCGCCGCCGACATCAGAAGCTCGTCGCCCGCCGCATGGCCGAACAGATCGTTCACTTCCTTGAAGCGGTTGAAGTCGAAGCTGAGGACCGACATGCGCTTGCCCTCGGCTGTGGCTTCGGCGATGCAGACTGTCAAGCCGTTCGTTGAAGGCGAGGCGGTTGGGGAGGCAGGTCAGCGTGTCGTGCATGGCGATCTTGCGGACGCGCTGTTCGGCAAGCTGCGCGCTCGCGCAATTCAGTCACGCGCGCCGTCACATCATGCAGCGCCAGAACATTGCCGCCATCTGGCAGCGCCATGCAGTGGACTTCGAGCCGTCCGTTCACCAATTTCGATGTCCTGGGACGCCATTCTGCAGGGCCAGATCGGCAAGTTTCCGCAAGCCGGTCCGGATCACTGCCGAAAGCTGCTTCGGCAAATTCCGTGAACCGCGGATTCCACAAGGTCAGCTTGCCGTTCTGCGTCGAGCACCGCCATACCGGAGATGGTGGTCTTCAGAACCGCGTGCAGACAGCCGCTGGCGGTCGGCATGGGCCATGGCATAGCGCACCGAACGGTCGAGTACTGGCCGGTGATCGATGCCTTGGGCAGGAAGTCCGAGGCGCCGGCCTCGAGCGCCGCCTTGTCGATCAGGTGGCCGGCAAGGCCGGTCAGCAGGATGACCGGCGTATCGATGCCTGCCAGCCGGACGTTCTTGATGAAGTCGATGCCGGTGACATGGCCCAGCCGGTAGTCGGAGATGATGACGTCATAGGCCGCTGTCGCGAGCTTGCCCATGGCCGCCAGCGCCGAGTTGACCGTCGTGACCTCATAGCGGGTCTCGGCAACCTCGCTCAACGCGTCGTTGATGAGATAGAGGTCGTCGTCATCGTCATCGACGATGAGCAGCTTTACGGACTTTATCAGCTCATGTGCCTGCGCGGCCCTGTCAGCCCGTAGTTCAGCCTTTAGGCGACGCGCTGTACCGGCGCACGGTGCCGGCAGGTTCGTTCAGCTGCACGTTCTTGGCCAGCAGCAGCTTGCGGATGTCGCCGAGCTTCCGCAGGTTGGCGATCTCCGGCATGGTGAAGCGCACATGGAAGGCGCTTTCCACCGCGAAGATCACTTCGATGTGGCGCAGCGAATCCCAGTTTGGCGTGTTCTGCGCGTTCGATTCGTCGTTGAGCGTCGCGGCGTCGACGCCGAGAACCTTGCCGATGATGTTGTAGAGTTGCATTTTGACATCCCTTTGTTTGGTTTGTATGATTAGTTGAAGATGCAGTCGCGGATCGGCTGCGGCCAGCGGGCCTTGTCGAAACCGTGCTGGGTAAAGGCGGCGAGCACCCAGCGCTCGATGCCAAGGCCGACGCAGCCAGTCTGGACTGGCTCGCCGGTCGCGTCCTTGATGTCGAAACGCTTGCCGAAGAAGTTGCCATGCAGGTTGATCGAACCGCAGGCCAGCTGCTTGACTTCGCCATCGTGCCGAGAGTGCGGGATCTTGATTTCGTTCTTCACTTCCTGGGCGGCCTGCCAGAATTTCTTGGCGGCGGAAACGGTGGCAAAGAACGGATCGGTTGCCGTCTGCACCTTGCAGTCGATGTCCATCATCGCTGGCCAGCTCCTCGACGATCGGCAGGGCCTTCATGCGGCAGGCGCGCACATAGTCCTCATTGCCGACGAACACCAGCTCGCGGACATTGAATTCATAGAGACGGTCGAGGCCGCGGATGTTGCGCGATTCGTAGCGGAACACCCGGCCAAGCCATGAATAGGCCTCGCCCTCGGCGATGGTCTTGCCGGTCAGCGTCGGATAGCACGGGAAACAGGCGGCCGGATTGAGGCACATGCCATCGATGTGGACATGGTCATGCGGCGGCATGTGCGCACCTTCGGAGCAGGAGTTGGCCAGGCGGAATTCCTCGATCGCGTCGAAGTCCTCGATGACGTTGCCGACAAAGGTCACGGCGTTGGGATGCGAGTCGAAATAGCCGCACTTGTGCAGCGTGTCGGCATCGATCATGGCCGGGAAATGCCCGTCCTTGGCGCCGAAGGCCTTGCGGTAGAGTTCGCCCGAGCGGTCGTTGATCAGGCGGGCCAGATTCAGAACCGGGCCGGAATAGGCAACCTGGCCCTTGCCGTAGTCATGCATCCAGCCACGCTCGACGAGACCCTCGTTGACGTTGGTCTGATAGGGGCCGGTGTCCTTGCGCTGGGTTTCGACAAAGACCTTGATCTCGAAGCCCGAGAGCTGCTTGGCCATGACATCGAGGAAACGCTGGGCCTTGCCGGTCACGTCGTCCGGCGCAGCACCGGGGCGCACGAAGATGCGCGCCGTGCGGCGGTCGGCATTGACCTGGATGCGCTCGATGCCGGGCGAGACGAACACCGATTCCTTCTCGATATCGCCTGCCACTTCGTCATCGACTTCACGCGGCAGCTCCAGCGTGATTTCGGCGAATTCCGTCATGTGCTTGTTCATTGTTTGAGTCTCTCTTGTCAGAACTGGTAGTAGAGGAAGGTGCTGCCCGACCCCATGGTGGTGAGGGAAACGGTGTAGGCGAAGGCCATCATGCAGGCGCTGGCAAGGGCCGGGCGCCAGGCGAGAGAGCCCGGCGTCGATGGCGGCGTCGCCGGCTTGGCGTCACTGCTGATCCAGTCGTTGTGCAGGATCTGCTGGGTGTTGGGCAGCAACAGCACGAGCGGCGCCGAGCAGCACGATCATCGAGACGGCGCGGCCGATATCAAGGCCGCGAGGCGTCGGGACACTGCCGGGGACTGAAACTTGCCAAAGCCCCACATGTTGCCAAGAAGCGTGCCGGCGGTGGTAAGATCGGGGGCCCGGAAAACGACCAGCGCGCTGAGCACGACGCTCATGGTGAGGCCCAGCCCAAGACATAGGGCAGCTTGACGCTTGCCGAACTCGCGCCAGCCGAGGCAGATGGCGATGGCAGCACCATGCACCAGGCCATAGACCACCATGTTCCAGCCGGCACCGTGCCAGACACCTGCCACCACGAAAGTGACGATCGACGGCAATGCGGCGGTGCGCAGGAACTTGTCGAAGCGGCCGTCCTGCCGTTGCCATGGCATTGCGCATGCCGTTCATGGCCAGGCCGGAGTAGATGTAGTTGGTGAAGAAGCGCGTCATGGTCATGTGCCAGCGGCGCCAGAAATCCGAAATGTTGCTGGCCTTGAAGGGCGAGTCGAAGTTGAGCGGCAGGCGGATGCCGAAGATGAAGGCAGTGCCAAGCGCCATGTCGGAGTAGCCGGAGAAGTCGAAGTAGAGCTGCAGCGCGTAGCAGGTGGCGCCAACCCACGCGGTGGCGAAGTCCGCCGGGCCGCCCGCTGCCACGCCGTCGAATACGCTGTTGGCATAGGGCGCAATCGAGTCGGCCAGCGCAACTTTCTTGAACAGGCCCATGCCGAACATGGTGAGGCCGGTGACCAGGCGGCGCATGTCGAAGGCCGTGTCTCTGCGCTCCTCGAGCTGCTCCATGATTTCCCGGTGCATGACCAGCGGACCGGCCGTCACGCAGGGAAAGAAGGCGCCGAACACCACATAGCGGCTGAAGTTGCCGCGGATCATCTGGCCGTTATAGGCGTCGATCAGATAGCCGATCTGGATGAAGGTGAAGAACGACACGCCGACCGGAACCAGCAGGTTGATATGGCTGAAGACCTGTGCCCGCAGTCTGGTTGACGACGTCGATCGAAGAAGTTGGTGTATTTGAGATAGCCGAGCAGCGCCGAGATTGGCGGCGATGCCGGCAGATCAGGAGACGGCGGGCTACCTGCTGGTTGTCCGGCGCCCAGAGATCAGGTGGCCCATGAGATAGTTGAAGACCAGCGAGACAAGCAGAATGGCAGAACAGCGTCCAGCCCCACATGGCATAGAAGGCCAGCGACGCGGCGGCCAGAACATGGATCGCGCCAGGGCCAGCCGGCCAAGCTGAGGGCCAGCAGGAAGGCCAGATAGGTCAGCGGCAGGAAGACGAAAATGAACTGGTAGGAACTGAAGACCATCAGTTCTGGACCTTCATCTCGGTGCGGCGAAGTTGAGGCAGGATCGCTCGTATTGGTCGAAGATCTTCTGAAGGCAGGCCGGATTGCAGTGCTCGGCGTCGATGTACATCGAAGCGGTGCAGCCGACACGTGCGGATCGAAGTCGCCGATGATATTCAGGCCATGCTTGGCGGCAAGGCTGCGGGTGATCTCGCGGATCTTGTCGAGCCCCGCCATATAGGTGCCGCCCTGAACGGCGTCATAGAAGTGCGGATTGAACGGCGGATGCACGAGAACGACCTGAACGCCCTTTGCTTTCAGGAAGGCCAGAAGCTTGTCGAAGGCCGCGACGCCCTTGGGATCGACACTTCGGTGGGTCGTTGCGGCGGCGATCGGCAAAGGCTTTGGCTTCGGCGTTGGTGCGTTCGGCGTGAAGATCGCCATGTGTTCCGCCGACCACAGGATCGATCCATCGGGCAGCAGCGTGTCGAGAGACTCGAAGTGGCGCTCGGTGGAGGCGTGCGGACGTTCGCCGGCATTGTACCAGCGGGTGACATTGTTGAACAGCATGGCCAGCGACAGCCGCTCCTTCATGCGCTGACAGGGGAAGGTCCACCACGCGCTTCTGCTTCTCGATGCCAAGTCGGTCGGCCATCGCTTCCGTAGTTCGGAATGCCGGGCTCCCAGAGGAAATCCTTGCGAAGTTCGACCGGCGTGAATTGCTTGTCGCGAATGGCAATGATCATCCGCTTCGGCAGCCGCTTGTTGCGGGCATAGACTTCGACGGCGCCGAGGAGATCTTCCCAATAGTCGCGATGAATGTGACCGTTGTACATGCGTTCGAGCTTGACCAGGCCGGCATGGGCTTCCTGCCATTGGCTGGCGCCAAGCACCACGACGTCGGGCGTTTCGGTGAATCGGGCGACGTGCTCTTCACGCCAGCGGCGGATATTGAGATTGAGATCGAAGACCGCATAGTTCTTGCCCGCGGCGAAGGCTTCGCGGCCGGCGCCATGCCGTCCTTGCCGTACATTTCAGGCGCAAAGGCGACGTTGGCTTTCCAGACGCCGGCAACGCCAGCGGCAATGAACACGATCAAAGACGCAGCGTAGAGGCTGGCAGGCCGGCCGGCGCCGCCGAGCGCCTTGAGTTTCTTGAGCTTCAGAGGCTTCGGCGCGGTGACGAAAGCGCGCAGCTGGACGCGGCTTCGGCACAGCCTGCGCGGCTTTGCTGCGGCTGCAAGGATTGCCTGGCCGCGCCACAACATTCGCCGTCGCTCCGCACTCCAGTCGATCTGCACGCCAGCGTCGGCCACGCCAATTGCCTCCGCCCTTGCGACGGCACCCTAGGCTTTCGCGTCTGCAAAAAAGGTAAATTTCAGCGGCCGGGTATTCGACCGCCGAATTGCACTAACTGTTTGCCAGCATTAATAATGTGTTGGCGAGGTTTGGCAAACGCGAATGCAATTCAGGCTGGCTGTGCGTCTGTTCAAAACCGCTGGCGGTGGTCTGCCGGGCGCTTCATCCACTGCATCCGCTGCATTGGATGATGACCAGGCGCATGATCAGCGGCGCCAGGAAAATCGGGATCTGCGAAATGCCGACATAGGCCGCTGTGTCGTTGGTGGCCGAACCCTGGATCAGCACAAAGCCAAGGCCGACATTGCGGAAACCGGCTGACGATGCTGGCGGTGAGCGCGTTGTTGATGCCCTGCCGATACATCACGATGGTGGTGAGGAAGGCCATGCCTGCGCCCAGCGACGTCACGATCACCAGGAATGTCACAAAGCGCGCCGGGTCGTGCGCCAGCATATGCGGCAGCTGGCCCGATGATGCCGAGTCCGAACACCATCAGCGCGGCAATGGTGACCCAGCGTGCGCCTTGTTCGATGCTGAGCGCCACCGGCTTCGGCATGTCTTCGGCATAGGCGCTGTAGAACAGGAAAATGGCAGCGGGCAGCATCAGGAAAATCCGGTGCGCCCGACGAAATCCGCCAGGTCGATTTGCACCGACGAATGCAGGATCATGGTCAGGAACAGGAAATAGGAAAACGGCATGATGAATGTCGAAAGCACCATGCATTGCAGGGCTTTGCGCTGGTTGAGCCCGAGCAGATCGGCAAGTGCCGGCGAGGCGAAGAGCGAACCCGCGCAGGCCGTGACCGCCATCAGCGTGACGATCGACCGGGCTGAACTTGAGCAGATGGGTCGCAGCCAGAATGATGGTCGGCAGCACGAACGAGTTGCCAGAAGACGATGCGCAGGATGTCGGGCTCGAGACTGAAGACTTCTTCGAGCTTGAGCCGGGCCATCGGGATGAGCGAGGCGACGATCATGCAGAACAAGCGCAGGAAGCGCGAAGGGCGCGAAGAGCTGCGGCAGGCCCGGTCGACCGCTAATCCGGCAACAATCGTCGCGGCCAGAAGCCATCCCGCGACAAGACGGCTGTCAAACTTGCTCATCTCAATACCTAACTTGATGCAACGGGCGCGGTTGCGGCCGCTGGGATTGTGGTTTCACCGCAAGTCTAACTGTTAATCGTTAACAATCGCAAAAAGCCGCGCAGATCGGCTGTTTTCACCGTTCTTTCATGGGTTTGAGGCATTGTCGCCGCAGAATTGTGGGGCATGGCACTTGGAAAAGTCAAAAACCGTTGCGTATCTGAACGCTGCACCGGAGTGCGATCACAACGTCACTGCGATCGCCCCTGGGGCAGCGAACTCGGCAATCTCTTCGCCGGCGCCGACGTCGGCCTGGCGCTGTTTGATGCCGAATCTCGTGCTGCTGGCCTGCAATCCCCTGTACCGGACGCTGTGCGGCTATCTCGCCAACGAAGCGGCGACCGGCCGTCGCTGACCAGCATGATGCAGACCACCTTCCGCCGGCAGAATGTGCCGGAGGAAGACATCCAGCCGCGCATCGACCGCATCGTTGCAAGCCTCACGCCCGGCGCCTCCTATACATTCCGCTATGCCTCGCCCAGCGCCCAGGTCGTCGAAGTGCGCCGCCGCCGGCTGCCCAACGGTTCGGTGGTCGAAACCGTGCGCCAGGTCGAGGGCCAGTCGACCGAACTCGATCTCAATGCCCAGTTCGAGATGATCGCCGAAAAATCGCGCTCGCGCCTGACGCATGCGCTCGACGTGATGGCCGACGGCTTCGCCCTTTACGATGCCGACGACCGGCTGATCCTCTACAATCGCAAATATGTCGACTACAGCCCGCTGGTCGCCGACATCATCATGCCGGGTGCGCCAAGGAGGAAATCCTGCGCAGAATCGGTGCGGCGCGGCGCGCTGGTGCTGAATGGCATGGACCCGGAGGACTATATTGCCTGGCGCCTGCATCGGCACCGCAATCCCGGCGAACCGCTGGAAGTGCAACTGGCCGACGGCCGCTGGATCCTGATCACCGAAAAGCGCACCGACGACGGCGGCGTGGTCGGCACCCGGTCCGACATCACCGAGATGAAGCAGCGCGAAATGGAGATGCTGCGCATTTCGCAGCAGCTTCATGCCAAGAACCTGCAGTTCGACACGGCCCTCACCAACATGGTGCAGGGCCTCTGCATGTTCGACAAGGACCAGCGGCTGATCGTCGTCAACCGGCGCTACCTCGAAATCTACGGCTTCTCGCCCGATGTGGTGAAGCCCGGCATCACGCTGCGCGGTCTGATGGAATACACCGTCAGCCTCGGCAACTACACCGCCGAGGAAGCCGAACGCGCGCTGGCCGAGCGCAACGATCCCGCCCGCCTGCAGCAAGCGCACCGTCATCAAGCAGCGCCTGAAGGACGGCCGGGTCATCGCCGTCATGAGCGAGCCGATGTCCGACGGCGGCACGATCGCCACCTATCAGGACATCACCGATCTCGAAACCACCACCGAAAAGATGGTCGAGTATACCCGCAAACTCGAGCGCTCGAACCGCGAGCTGGTCGACTTCGCCTATGTGGCCTCGCACGATCTGCAGGAGCCGCTGCGCAAGATCGAGGCCTTCGGCGACCGGCTGCTGCAAGAAATATCTCGACGTTCTGCCGGAAGAAGGCCAGATGTTCGTCAACCGCATGCAGAGTGCGGCAAACCGCATGCGGCAGCTGATCAACGACCTGCTGTCCTATTCGCGCGTCACCACGGCTGCCGCACCCTTCTCCAAGGTTTCGCTGAAGGATGTTCTGGCGGGCGTGCTGTCAGACCTGCAGATCCGCATCGAGGAGACCGGTGCCACGGTCGAAATCGGCGAATTTGCCGACAATCGAGGCGGACTGCGATGCAAATGCGCCAGCTGTTCCAGAACCTGATCGGCAATGCACTGAAGTTCCGCAAGCAAGGACGTCGTGCCGGTCGTCAGTATCAGCGCAGAAGTTACCGAACAGCATTGCCTGCCGATAGCAGGCCCGGCTGCGGTGATTTCAATTTCCGACAATGGCATCGGCTTCGAGCAACAGTTCAAGGAACAGATCTTCGTGATCTTCCAGCGCCTGCACAGCCGCACCGAATACGAAGGCACGGGCATCGGCCTTGCCACCTGCCGCAAGATCGTCGAGCGCCACGTCGGGCACATCGATGCCGTAGGCAGGCCTGGCGAAGGCTCGACGTTCCTGATCACACTTCCCCTTTCCCAGTCCAAGAAGGAATATGCAGCATGATGCGCAGCAGCCTCCCCATCCGTATTCTTGTCGCCGAGGACGATGCCGACGACCGCATGATGATCAAGGACGCTTTCGAAGAATCGCGCCTCGGGAATCCGGTCGACTTCGTCGAGGACGGCGTTCAGCTGATGGACTATCTGCTGCGCGAGGGCGAGTTTTCAGGACATCGGTGATACTCCCTATCCGGGCTTCATCCTCCTCGATCTCAACATGCCGCGCAAGGACGGGCGCACGGCACTGCAGGAAATCAAGGCCAATCGCCGATCCTGCAGCGCATTCCGATCGTCATCCTGACCACCTCGAAGGCCGAAGAAGACATCGTCCGCACCTATAATCTCGGTGTGAATTCCTTCATCTGCAAGCCGGTGACGTTCGACAGCCTGGTTGAGATCGTCAAGACCGTCGGCCGTTACTGGATCGAAATTGTCGCTTTGCCGCCGGAGTGCCATCGCGCCGTAGCATAACGGAGTGGCTCATACGCCCTAACCAACGGACAGCGACCTTGAGGCTTCCGGATCGAAGCAGAGGTCAAGCACCTTTTGCAGGTCAGCACCCCGGCGAAAGGATGGCTCGCCATTTTCGCCAGCGATGACCGCCGACACAAATTCATGGTGGATCGTGTTCACCGGGTCGATGATCACCTGGCGCCAAGCTTGAGTGTGCACATCCTCGCCTGTGCAGGCGCGGATTTCGGTCCAGGCCATACCGTGGTCAACCTCAATGCCGCCAGCGGTGCCAAAGACATGAAGGCGCAACTGATTGCCGTAGCCGGTCATGAAGCGGCTGGCGTGAATGACGCCCAGGGCGCCATTGGGAAATGACAGCGACATGGTGGCGCTGTCATTGGCATCGAGCGTGTAGTCGCCGATGCGGTTGCCTTCCGCCTTGTCAAAAGTCTTGAGCTGAGCTTGCAGTCTTGCCGGCATCATGCCAATGGCGAGGGTTGTAAAATCCAGAATGTGAATGCCGACGTCGCCGAGGACGCCTTTGGAACCGTGTGCTTCCGACAGGCGCCACAGCCATTTGGGATCGGTTCGCCAGTCGCCCCAGTGTTTGCCGGTGAGCCAGCTCTGGCGATAGGAGGCTTCGATGTGACGAACTTCGCCGATATCGCCTGCCGCAATCATTGCCTTTGCCTTGCGCAATGCTGCGACATTGCGGTAGCTGAGGTTGACCATATTGACGAGTTTCTTCGCCTCGGCGGCCTTCGCCATTTCGTCGGCCTTGGCGAAATCCTCGGCCAACGGCTTTTCGCACAGTACATGTTTTCCGGCGGCGATCAGCTTGAGTGTCGTCGGATAGTGGGCATTGTCGGGGGTGACGTTCGATACCGCGTCAAAACCACCCCAGGCAATTGCTTCGCCAAGATCGCCGAACGACTTGGCAATGCCATGAGTTGCCGCGAAAGCCTCGGCGCGCGCCACATCGACGTCGGCGCAGGCAACGATTTCGGCGCGCGGGTCGGCGCGGAACAGGCTCACATGCTGCCGTGCCATACCGCCGGTGCCGAGAATGAGAATTTTGACCTTGCCCATGGTTTTCAGCGATAGCCTTCTTCGCCATCGGCATGAAGCCGGGGGCCCTTGATCTCGACCGGAATGGGCGCCTTGTCGGCGGGCACGTTGGGGGCGGTGTGAATGCCGGTCCAGGGCTTGGCGGGATTGTAGGCCCAGCGCGTGGCGTTTTTGATGACCTGCAAGACCTGGGGATTGTGATAGGCCGTGTAGGCTTCATGGCCGGGGCGGAAATAGAAGACCTTGCCAGCGCCGCGCTGATAGGTGACGCCGGAACGGAACACTTCGCCACCTTCGAAATGCGAAATCATCACGGTCTCAAGCGGCTCGGGGATCGAGAATGGCTCGCCGTACATCTCCTCATTTTCAATCTCGATCATCTCAGGGCAGTCCTGCGGCGATCGGATGATTGGGATTGATGATCCACACGCGCTCCTTCTCGCCCGCTTCGCGCCATTTGAGCGAGCACGGTGTTCCCATCAGCCGCTTGAAGATCTTCGAGTAGTGGCCGGAATGGAGAACGATGAGACCCATGCCTTCCCAGACGCGCTTGGCCACGCGCTCGACGATTTCATCCTTCACGTCGCCATGGGCGGCATGGCCCCACCACAGCAGCACGTCGGTTTCGTCCAGCCGCTTCTGTTGCAAGCCCATGCTCGGCGTCATCGTCGAGAAGGGCATGGTCAACGGCGAAGTCCTTGTCGCCCTTGAACGCGTTCTTTAGCGCGCCGTGCATGCCTTCGGGATAGAGCGAGGCCACCAGCTTGTTGGTTTTCTCGTGGCGGTGCTCATGCCAGATCAGGGTGCGTATGGTCATTGGTTCAGTCCAGTCTCTTGCCGTCTTCGCCAAAGCGATGGGTGTTTTCGGGCTGCGGGGTGATGTAGACGGTGCCGCCGGTGGTAAAACCGGTGGAGCCCACTTCGCGCACCGTGACCGTGCCGTGGTCGGTCGCCACATAGAGGAAGCTGTCGCTGCCAAGTACCTCGGAGTATTCGATCTTGCCGGCAATCGTCGTCTTGTCTTTGCCCTTCGTGGCCGAAATTCCGAAATGCTCAGGGCGCACGCCGACCGTGTGGGCCTTCAGCCCGGCCGCATAGGCGCCGTTGATGAGGTTCATCTTGGGCGAGCCGATGAAGCCTGCGACGAAGGTGTTGGCGGGCTTCTCATAGAGTTGCATGGGAGCGCCCACCTGCTCGACCTTGCCGGCCTGTAGCACCACGATGCGGTCAGCAAGCGTCATGGCTTCCACCTGGTCATGGGTCACATAGACCATGGTGGTGTTCGGCATGGAGCGCTTGAGGCGGGCGATTTCCATGCGGGTTTGCACGCGAAGTGCTGCATCGAGGTTCGACAGGGGTTCGTCGAACAGGAACACCTTGGCGCCGCGCACGATGGCCCGGCCGATGGCCACGCGCTGACGCTGGCCGCCGGAGAGGGCTTTGGGCAGACGCGTGAGATAGGGCGTCAATTGCAGCATGTCTGCCACTTTCTCGACCCGCGCCTTGATTTCGGCGCGCGGCAGGCCCTGGTTTTCAAGGGCGAAGCCGACGTTCTCGAACACGCTCATGTGCGGATAGAGCGCGTAGGACTGGAACACCATGGCGATGCCACGCTTCGAGGGCGGCACTTCGTTGACCACCGCATTGTCGATCTCAAGCGTGCCGGAGGTAATGCTCTCGAGGCCGCAGATCGAACGCAGCAGGGTCGACTTGCCGCAACCCGAAGGTCCGACGAAGACGATGAACTCGCCGGACATGATGTCGAGGTCCACGTCCTTGAGAATGTGGACGGCGCCATAGGACTTGTTGAGTTTCGTGAGTTTGATGTTGGCCATGGATTAGCCTCCCTTTACCGAGCCCGCCAGCAGGCCGCGGACAAAAAAGCGTTGGAGCGAGAAGAACACGAGGAGTGGTACGATGATGGTGATGAAAGCACTGGCGGTGAGGATTTCCCAGTTGCCGCCACGCGAGCCGAGAAGGGCGTTGAGGCGGCCGGTCAGCACCAGCTGTTCTTCACCCGAGCCCAGGAACACGATTGCCACCAACAAGGTCGTTCCAGACCCACAGGAACTGGAAGATGGCGAAAGAGGCAAGGGCCGGGAAGGTCAGAGGCAGGATGATGCGCTGGAAGATCCGGAAGTCGTTGGCGCCATCGACCTGCGCGGATTCGATCAGGTCCTTCGGAAGTCCGGCGATATAGCTCCTCAGCAGATAGATCGCGAAGGGCAGTCCGAAGCCGGTATGGGCCAGCCAGATGCCGAGATAGGTTTTCGACAGGAAGCCGGAGGCATTGTAGAGCTTCAGCAGCGGAATGAGCGACATCTGCAGCGGCACCACGAGAAGCCCGACGATGACGGCGATGATGAAGCCTCGCCCCGGCAATTTCATCCAGGCCAGCGCATAGGCGGCGAAAGCGGCGATGAGGATGGGGATAATGGTTGCGGGGATAGTCACGGTCAGTGAATTGACGAAGGACCGGCCGATGCCTTCCGAGAACAGCACAGTGCCGTAGTTTTCGGTGGTAAAGCGCGGCGGCACGGCGGAAACATAGAACACCCGCTGGCCGCGCTCGCCTTCGAAGGCGGTGGGCGAGGTATAGAGATAGGTGCCGTCGGCATCGACCTTGAGCGACTTGCCGTCATCAAGTGCTGCGGTTGTTCCGGCAGCATACTCATCGGGCTTCTGCACGCGAACGCCGAAGGCGGTGATGTTGGTGGCGGGCCCCTCGCCTTCGAAGATGTTTCCGGAAATTTCGAAGTGCCCGTCCTTCTGCACCTGATCGGCGGAGCCTTTCATGCGGCCCTGGGCGCTTTGCACCGAGGTCGCAAGCGAGGTCCACCAGCCCGATACGGCGATCTGGTTCTTGTCGCGGAGCGAACTGATCAGCAGGCCCGCCGTCGGCAAGGTCCACAGGAGGACGATGACCAGAACCGCGAAATGCAGGGCAAAGCGGGAAGGTTCGAGCTTGATGCGTTCGAACATGTCAGTGGCCTCCCTTTTGCTCGGCATTGGCCTGGCGAATGTTCCAGATCATGATCGGCAGCACGGCCAGCATGATGATGATGGCGATGGCAGCACCGCGGCCGAAGTCGCCGCCGCCACGGAACATCCAGTCGAACATGAGGTTGGCCAGAACCTGGGTATCCCACTGGCCATTGGTCATGGTCAGCACGATATCGAACACCTTGAGCACCAGCACGGTGATGGTGGTCCACACGACAATGATCGTCGGCATGATCTGCGGCACCATGATACGCCAGAATATCTTGAAGGGTCCGGCGCCATCGATGGTCGCGGCTTCCAGCGTGTCTTCGGGAACGCCGCGCAGTGCGGCACCCAGAATGACGGTTGCGAATCCCGTCTGGATCCACACGAGGATCACCATCAGGAAGAAATTGTTCCAGAAGGGCAGCGCTATCCACACCTGCGGATCGCCGCCAAACCAGGTGATGATGGCGTTGAGAATGCCGATCTGCTCCTGGCCTTCGCCGCGATAGTCGTAGACGAATTTCCAGATGACGCTGGCGCCGACGAAGGAGATGGCCAGCGGCAGGAATATCAAGCTCTTGGCGAAGTTGCCCCACCAGATGCGGTCAGTGAGTACGGCGATGACCAGCCCGAAGAACGTGCAGGCTGCGGGCACCACAAGGAGCCACAGGAAATTGTTGAAAATCGATTGCCGGAACTGCGAATCCTTGGCGGCCCACACGTAGTTGGCCGTTCCGACGAATGTGGTTCCGGCCTTGTCGTGGAATGACAGCCAGATGGTCTGAAACACCGGGTAGATGAGATAGACCGTCAGCAGGATCAGGGCGGGCGCCAGGAACAGCCAGGGCCTGATCGTCGACTGGAGCTTGAGATTGCGGACAACGCGATCATCGTTGCTGGCGTTTACCGGAAGCATCCGGTCGAGCAGCAGGTTCGAACCATAGAAATAACCCAGGCAGCCGCCAACACCGATCAATATGGTGAAAAAGGCGTAGAAAATCTGAGAGGCCATTGCGTTTGCGCTCCCCGCGCTTCAAATATCGAGGCAGCGGCGGAGCGCCTTTCGGCAACTCCGCCACCGGCCCCCAAATCAAGGTTGGGAGGAAGTCAACCTTACTTGATTTCGTCCCAGGCTTTCTGGATGGCGGCACCGGTGTCTGCCGCCGACTTGCCACCGACGAAATCAACCATGCCGGTCCAGAAGGCGCCAGCGCCAATTTTGCCGGGCATCAGGTCCGAGCCGTCAAAGCGGAAGGTGGTGGCCGAGGTCAGGATCTCGCCCATCTTCTTCGACGTGGGGCTGCCATAGGCATCCTTGTTGACCGTCTTGAGTGGCGTGAGGAAGCCCGACTGGGCCATCCACAACTCATGGGCCAGCGGCATTTTCAGGAAGTCGATGAAGGCGCGCGCCGACTTCGAGTCCTTGGTGATCGACACCAGCGTGCCAGCACCGAGAACCGGGCTGCCGAGTTCAGGCTTCGCGGCGAAAGCCGGGAAGTAGAAGAAGTCGGCATCCTCGCCCACCTTGGTGCCTTCCGGGAAGAAGGATGGGATGAATGACGCCTGGCGGTGCATGTAGCACTTTGGCGGTGCTGCAAAGAGGCCCTTCGGGCTGTCGCGGAAGTCGGTCGATGCAACGCCCGCCGCGCCGCCATCGACATAGGCATCGTTCTTGGCGAATTTGGCGAATTCCTCAAGTGCCGCGACAACCGGTGCATCCGAGAACTTGATTTCGTTGGTCACCCACTTGTCGTAGGTTTCCGGCGTCTGGGTACGGAGCATCAGGTCTTCCACCCAATCGGTCGCGGGCCAGCCAGTGGCGCCGCCGGAACCCAATCCAATGCACCACGGCTTGCCACCGTCGGCGACGATCTTGTCGGAGAGTGCCATCAACTCTTCCATGGTCTTGGGGATTTCGTAACCGGCATCGGCGAAGTTTTCCGGCGAATACCAGACGAGGCTTTTCACGTCGGCCTTATAGGGGAAGGCGAAGAACTTGGAGGCGCCGTCCTTGTCCTTGTAGGTACCAAGGCCAACCCAGCTTTCACCGGCGCCATAGTTTTCCTTGAGGAACGCGGCATCGGCATCGGCCAGCGGCACCAGACGGCCCTTGGCGGCGAGGTCGGCCAGCAGGCCCGGCTGCGGCAGAACAGAAATATTGGAGGGCGAACCCGCTTCTGTATCGATGACAATTTGCTGCTCGTAGTTTTCCGACGACGAGTACTTCACATCGGCGCCGGTCGCCTCGCGGAAATACTCAAGGATCGACTGCACGAGGATTTCGTCGTCACCGCGCCAGGGTCCGAAAATCGTCAGGGTTTCACCCTTGAGGTCGACCTTCTTGAGCTCTTCGAAGTTGGCCCAGTTGAAGCGGGTGTCTTCACCTGGCTTGAACTTGAGTTCGGCCATCGCCGGCGAAGCGACCAGCAGGGCGGCACCCGCAACGCCCAAAAGAATGAGTTTTTTCATGTTGATTTCCTCCCAGTGTTGCAGTCAACATCACCAGCCACGCCAAGTATTCTTGTTTTTCAAAGCGCTTTGGTAAATCTTAATACGACATTACCGCCGTTGTGTCAAGCAAATAAAGGTTTTCTTGTGTTGCGCTGCAACAATTTTATCTCAACTGGCAAGGGAGTTGAAAGCGCTTTGGGATAGTGTCAAACATCATGATCATGAATCTGAAGGAACTTTCCGCGCAACTCGGTTTGTCGCAGACAACCGTCAGCCGCGCCATCAATGGCTATCCGGAAGTGTCGGAAGAAACCCGCGCCCGAGTGCGGGCGGCGGCCGAGCTTCACGGCTATCGTCCAAGTGCCGCAGCCCGCCGGCTGGCGACCGGCCAGTCTGGCACGTTGGGCATGATATTTCCAGCCGAGCGCAACAGCATTTCCGATCTGATCTTCACCGAGTTTCTGGGGGGCTGTGTCGAAAGGGCGGGCGACCTCGGATATGACATCACGCTGGCCATGGCGCGGGGCGGAATTTCCGAGGAGGCGGTTTACCGCCGAACGGTGCGCAGCGCCCGCGTTGACTCCATGATCATTTCAAGCCCTTTGGTCGAAGACCAGAGGCCCGCCCTGCTGCAAACGCTTGGCATGCCCTTCATCGTCCATGGGCGCACCCATGCGCAGCGTCCCTTTGCCTATCTCGATATCGACAATCGCGGTGCTTTCCGGTCCGCTACCGGGCTTTTGCTCGACCTCGGGCATCGCGACATTGCGTTGCTCAACGGCGAAAGCCGCTACAACTATGCGACCGACCGCAAGAACGGCTATCTCGACGCCATGAAATCCAAAGGTATCGTGCCTCGTCACACTCTTTTGTGCGAAGCGCCGATGCTTGAGCAAACGGGATTTGAACAAGCGCGAGCCCTGCTGGCGGGAGAAAGTCCGCCCTTCGGCGTTCCTGTGTTCGAGCATACCGCAAGCGATTGGTGCGGCGCGCGCCTGCCTACAGGCCGGACGCAAGGTCGGGGACGACATTGCCCTTATTGCCCATGACGACCGGCTTCACGAAATGCGTGCCGAAAACTTCGACCCGCCGCTGACCACCACGCAATCGTCGATTGGCGACGCCGGGCGGCGCATCGTGGAACTGGCTGCCGGCATGTTGCGGCAACCCAGCGAGCCGCTGCCGCAGGAGGTGTGGCCGGTCGACCTGGTGGTTCGCAAGTCAACGCCGCCCGCACCGTGAAGCGTCGCAATTTGCCGGACTACATTGGCAATCCAACTCGCAGAACGATGGCCAGGAAGTCATGCGCCGTCAGGTTTGCGGCACCAACACCAACTTGCCGACATGGCGCTTTTCGAGAAACTCCTTCTGGGCTTCGACGATCTGCGAGAGGCTGAAGCACTTGGCGACAAGCGGCCGGATCTCCTTGCGCTCGACATAGCCAATGAGATTGCCAAACACCGGTTCGTCCCAGGCGGTGCAAAAGATCATGGTGATATCGTTCAAATAGGCACGGCGCATATCGAGCGTGACAACTGGCCCGCCGATGGCTCCCGAAGACACATAGCGGCCGCCGCGTTTCAAAATCTGGATGATCTGCGGAAAATCCGGACCCGCAACATTGTCTACGGCAAGATCCACCGGATCGCCGGCCAGCGCTTCGACTAAATTCTCACCACGGATCAACACCCGGTCACAGCCAAGAGCCTTAACGGCAATGGCTTTGTCGCGGCCCGCCACGGCGGTGACGCGGGCGCCCCGGCGTTTGGCAAGCTGGATGGCCGCCGAACCGACGCCACCCGAAGCCCCGGTGATCAGAACGTGCTCGTCCGCACCGAGATGGGCGCGATGCAGCATGTTTTCCGCCGTGCCATAGGCGCATGGAAGTGCTGCGAGTTCGGCGTCAGACCAGTCGCTGTCGACCGGGAAAACCTCGCTCGCCGGCACTTTCACATACTGGGCAAAGGCCCCATCGAAGTCTGCCGCCATCCATTTGGTTTCAAGGCGGTGAAAACCGTGGGTGCGCATGCAAGGTCTCACCACTACACGCCGGCCAATCAGCGCGTCGCCGGCGGCGCCGGCCGCTTCCACCACAACGCCGCAACAATCGGTTCCCTGAATGATGGGAAAGGGCGTCGCGCCACTCCAGCCTCCGTCAGCTTTCTCCGGCTTGAACCCATCTTGTGAAACAGCAAATGTCGCCGTGTCGCTGGTCACGCTGGACGAGTACCAACCAAGCCTGGTGTTGATGTCGGTGTTGTTGATTCCCGCAGCCGCGACCTGGATGAGCACCTCGCCTCGCGCCAGCATCGGCACCGGCACGTCGCGGTAGACAAGCCGGTCAAAACCACCATTGCCGGTGGTGACCACTGCTTTCATGGTGCGGGCGGCGCCTCTTGTATCAAACCGGTCAGCCATCAGACGAGCCTAGTGCATTTTGTCCAAAGGCTGGTAGCGGTTTGGCGATAGGCTACCTCATGATCGCCAACAACAAGCGGCCGGCCCCAGGGGACCGGCCGCCGCCAGATTGAGCGCTGCTTACTTGCTGATCAGATAGTCGACCGGAATGGCTTCCGAGATCGTCCACTCGTCAACCACCTTGGCCTTGCCGCCGGTCACCTCGGTGATGAGGTAACGGCCACGGTTCTGGTGGTGCAGTTCGGCGGAGAAGGTGCGCGGCCCGAACAGGGTCGGCTCGTCCTTCATCTTTTCAAGCTCGGCCACCACGGCTCCGGCTTCGGTCGTGCCGGCGCGCTCAACCGCCTTGGCCCACACGTCGATCATCACGTAGCCGGGATAGACGTACTGGCTCGACGGATCACTACCGGTCACTGCCTTGTACTTGGCATTGAAGGTGTTGACGTCCGGGTTGGGGTCATCACCATGAACCGAACCCTGATCCGGCACGATGAAGCCAGTAAGATCCGGAATGGCCGAGTGCCAATAGCTTCCGCTCATGCCCGAGCCGTTGAGGATCGGCGCCTTGATGCCAGCGTCGCGCAGCTGCTTCACGGCGGAGACGGCACCCGGCATCATGGTGCAAAGCATGATGGCGTCCGGTTCGGCGGGAAGGCTCTTGATGCGGGTGATCTGGGCGGCGATCGAAGCATCTTCATTCTTGAAGGTGTCTTCGCCGACCAGCTTGGCATCGGCAAGACGCGGCAGCATCCAGTCGAAGCCATCGCAAATGCCCTTGTTGTATTCGGTCCAGGTATCGAGCAGGCGATAGAAGTTCCGGGCATTGCGCTTGTTGTAGGCCCATTCGGCCATGGTTGCACCCTGCACGGCGGCGAGAACCGACGCCGAGAAGGAATGCGGACCGACGCCCTGAATGCCGGCCTTCACCGATTCGGCGCACAGGAAGAACGATACAAGTCCGGCGCTTTCGGCAGCGAGGGCGGCGGGCGAACCGAAGTCATAGTCGCAAGATACGACAACAAGGTCAGCGCCCTGGTCGATCACCGCGAGGCCGGCCTTGGCGCCTTCGGCGCGGTCAGTCTTGGTGTCGGCGGCAACCATTTCGATCTGCTTGCCGAGAAGGCCTCCGGCCTTGTTGATCTCGTCGATGCGGATGCGGGCGGCATCTTCGGCCGGCTTGTCATAGGCTTGCATGAAGCCCGATTGCGCCGTGGCGAAGCCCACGACGATCTTTTCGTCATCGGCCATGGCCACCGGAGCGGTGATCATCAGTGCGCCGAGGGCTGAGCCCAGGGCCAGTTTCGTCCAATTCTTCATAACGTCCTCCTCTAGAGTTTAAGCACGGTTTTCAGTCCGAGGCGCTTAGTTGCCCCCGGAAAGCTTGGTGAACGGCCAGCCCTTCCACACCAGTTCCTGATTTCTGGTGAGGCCGGATGGCCGGTACATGAGAATGACAATCATCACCACGCCGATGGCGATTTCCTGGATGCCGAGCGGGATCGACAGCGTGACACCGCCGAAGCCTACACCCGTCTCGAACCAGCGCAGGATTTGAATGATGGTCGAAAGGACGACGACGCCGAGCACGGCACCCGACAGGCTGTTCATGCCGCCGACGACCAGCATGGAGAGCGAGGTGAAAGTGAGCACCAGATAGAACGTGTCGGGCGTCACCACGCCGACCGAATGGGCATAGAGCGCGCCGCCGAGACCCATGATGGCGCCGGACAACACAAAGGCAATCGTGCGCTCGCGGGTGATGTCGATGCCGGAGGCCTGGGCCGCGGTTGCTTCATCGCGCGCCGAACGCAGCGCCAGGCCGGAACGCGAGATCGAATAGAGATAGGCGACCAGAACAACGATCACCGCACAGATGAAATATGGCCAGATGTTGCGGTTGATGGGAATGCCGACCACCGAACTCGTTGCACCCGTCACATTCTCCCAGTTGGAATAGACCTGGTTGATGAGGCCCAGCATGGCGAAGGTGGCGATCGATGCGGCGATACCCGACAGCCGCATGAGAATCTTGCCGAAGACATAGGCGCCCAATGCCGCAAAGGCCGCCGCAGCAATCAGACCCACGATGTAATGCTGCTTGGTATTGAGCAGGAGGTCGGGCAGGCCCGGCAGCGCCATTTTCTTCATGGCCGGCGGAATGGTGAGCCACGCCGTCATGTAGGCGCCAAGGCAGGTGAAGCCGATATGGCCGAAGCTCATCACCCCGGAATTGCCGATGAACACATAGAGCCCCACCACCAGGATGACCCGAATGAAGACTTCGATGATCGTCTGGTTGAACGGCCTGCTGCCGGAGAAGATGGCCAGCAGCGCCAAGGCGGCCAGAATGATGATCAGGATCACCGGCGTCGAAATGGTGCGTGCAAGCAACGGAAGCGCGAGCGGCCATCATTACACCCGCTGCTTTGCGGATTTCGGCGCGAAGATGCCGTTGGGCCGCCAGATCAGGGTGGCAATCACCGCCGCATAAACGAAGGCATCACGGAACGGCCGCGCGTCAACCGGAAGCTTGGCCTGCATGAAGGTCGAGATGAGGCCAATGAGGAATCCGGCGATCACCGCTCCCGGCAAGCTGCCAAGACCACCGATCACCGTGGCAATGAAAGCCACCAGCATGACGTTGGCGCCCATCTGGATATCGGCCGTGCCGGTTTGCGCCGCGAGGATCATGCCGACCGCCGCCGCCAGCATGCCGCTGATGGCGAAGGCCAGCATGATGACGCGGTTGGCGCGCACGCCGAGCATGCGGGCCATGGTGAAGTTTTCGGCGGCGGCGCGCATTTCAAGTCCGAAGCGGGTGCGCTTCAGGAACAGCGTCAGCGCCACCAGCACCACGATGGTCACGCAAATATTGACCACCGGCAGATACTGGATGCGAAGGCCTGCGAATTCGAACTGGCCGCCAAGCGCCGGCCACAGGCCGATGGACTTCGGCCTGCTCGAAAACAGCATGAGCAGGAAATATTTGATGACGAAGCCCAGCGCGAAGGAGGCGATCATCATGGTCGCCGGATTGGCATTGCGGAATCTGCGGAACACCACGATCTCCGACAGGATCGACAGTGCCGCCCCGACCGCCAGCAACAGCGGCACCAGAATGAAGAATGGCAGGTTGCCGGCAAACACGATGGCTGCCGCATCGATCGACGGCCACAACATGGCGAACACACAGAAGGCAATGAAGTCGCCTTGCGCGAAGTTGACGAGGCGCATGACGCCGAAGATCAGCGCAATGCCAAGGGCGCACAGCGCATAGATCGAACCGAGGTTCAGGGCGTCGATGAGGATCTGGAGATAACCGGTCATGGTCAATGGTCCCCGTATCCGAAATAGGCTTTCTTCAGGGCCTCGCCCTTGACGAGCTCGCGGGCGTCGCCTTCCAGCGCCACTTCGCCGGAGCGCAGCAGGATCATGCGGCCACCGGTCAGCATGGCGCGGGTGGCGCTCTGCTCGACAATCAGCAGGGTCAGCCCGCGCGTGTCGCGAAGCTTCAGCAGCGTCGCGTAAACATCGTCGATCACCTTGGGAGCAAGGCCAAGGGACGGCTCGTCGATGGCGATAAGACGGGGCGAAGCCATCAGCGCACGGCCGATCACCAGCATCTGCTGCTGGCCGCCGGAAAGAACGCCGGCCGGCTGGTCCTTGCGGTCCTTCAGCATCGGGAACACGTCATAGACTTGTTCAAGATCGCGCGCCACCTGGTCCTTGTCGGCGCGCATGCCGGTGCCCAGCCGCAGGTTCTCGTTCGATGGTAAGTCCACCAAACACTTCGCGGCCCTCGGGCACCATGGAGAAACCCATGCGGGCAATGTCTTCCGGCGTCCCGCCGCCGATCTGCGCGCCATTAAAGGCAATGTGGCCTTCGCGCGGCGTCACAACACCGGCAATGGCCTTCAGCAATGTGGATTTTCCGGCGCCATTGGGACCGGTCACGAACAGCGTTTCGCCCTCGTCGATCTTCATCGACAGCTTGCGCAGAGCCGTCAGCTGCTTGTAGCGCACGGTGATGGCGTCGACGTGGAGCAACGTCATAACACGGCCCCCACGGTTTCGGCCTGCGTGCCCATGTAGGCATGGCGCACCTTTTCGCTGGCCTTGATGACGGCGGGCGGGCCGACCTCGATCACTTCGCCCGAGTCCAGCACATGGATGTGGTCGCAGATGTTCAGCACCAGGCCGATGTTGTGCTCGATCAGCAGCACGCCGCATTTCATTTCGGTGACGATGCGGCGGATGAGCTTGGCGAGATCATCGGCCTCCTCCGCCGACATGCCGGCGGCGGGTTCATCCAGCAGCACGTAGGAAGGTTCCAGCATCAGGGCGCGGCCAATGGCGACGCGGCGCTCGTCCGTATACGGCAGGCCACCGGCCAGCGCGGTCGGTCAGGTGCGAAATCCCGATCCAGTCCAGCATGGCTTCGGCCTTGGCAATCGGCGGCGCGGCGGGTGAGGCCGAGGCCGACGCCCGTCACTTCCAGATTGTCGATCACCGCGAGATCGCCGAACAGCCGGCCCGACTGGAAGGTGCGGGCGATGCCGAGGTGGCGGATCTTGTGTGGCGGGGTGCCGCCGATGTCCTTGCCGTCCATCAGCACGCGGCCATCGGTCGGTTTCTGGAAGCCGGTCAGCACATTGACCAGCGTGGTCTTGCCGGCGCCATTGGGGCCGATCAGGCCCGTCACCTTTTCGCGCGGCACGTCAAGGCTCACGTTCGAAAGCGCTCTCAAGCCTTCGAAGGAAACCGAGACATTGTCCGCTGCAAGCGACGGGACCATTGACCTCCCTATTTCTTTTTCCGCGTGATCACGTAGGACCCGCTGGCATCGAGCTTGGCGCGTCCAGCCGGGTTCGATCACGATGGTTGTCGTCACTTCCTCGATGATGGCGGGCCCGGCCAGGCTGGCGCCAGCACCGAGCTTACCGCCATCGTAGATCGGAGTCCTGGTGGCCTTGCCGGAGGCTTCGAAGATCGCCTTGCGATAGCCCTTCAGCGCCTTGGCCGCTGGTCCGCCCGCCGCAAGTTTCGGCGCCTTGGGCTTGTCGATGCGGCCAAAGAGGGTCGATTCGATGTTCACCACTTCCACGGCGTTGTGGCGTTCGGAATAGGTGTAGAGTTCCTCGTGGCGCTTGTGGAAGGCGTCCTTCACCTTCTCGATGGACTTGGCATTGATCTCGAAGGTGCCGATGTCAACGGTGCATTCATGCACCTGGCCGACATAGCGCATGTCGATCTGAACGCTTCACGTCGATCGGACTTCTTGCCGAAGCCATCCTTCTCCAGATGCGCGATGCCCTGCTTCTCGATCTCCCTGTAAAGGCCGTCGATGCGCTTGAAGGCCGCCGGCATTGTCGAGCCGCAACGGGGCGGTGGCCATGTAGTTGTATTTCACATCCGAGATGATCTGGCCGAAGGCGCAGAGGCCCGAGGCAAGTTTCGGCAGGATGATGGTGTCGATGCCCATTTCGCGGGCCAGTGCCGTGATGTGCGCGGCGGTGGCGCCGCCTGCCCCCACCAGCACGAAGTCGCGCGGGTCATAGCCCCGCTCCACCGACACGCGGCGGATGCCGTTCACCATGTTGTTGTTGACGATGGTGTACATGCCATAGGCGGCGCGCTCGATGGACATGCCGAGCGGATCGGCCACCTTCTTCACGGCCTTCCGCGCCTTGTCGAGATCGAGCGGCAGCTTGCCGCCCAGCAGGCCATCGGGATTGAGATAGCCGAGCACCAGATTGGCGTCCGACGTCGTCGGTTCCGTGCCGCCCTGGCCATAGCAGGCCGGGCCCGGTTCCGAACCCGCCGACTGCGGGCCCACCTGCAGGATGCCGAGCGAGTCGATCCAGCCGATCGAGCCGCCGCCCGCGCCCAGGGTTTCCACCTGGATCATCGGCACGCCGATCCGGTAGCGCAGGAAGTCGATGTTCTTGTTGAGGTTGGTCTGGCCGTCCTTGGTCAGCGTGATGTCGAAGGAGGTGCCGCCCATGTCGACGGTGATGACGTTGTTCTTCTTGAACGGGGCGCAGACATAGAGGCCCGCCTGCGGTGCCGAAGCGGGGCCGGAGTTGATGGCATAGACCGAACGGTCGGTCATCGCCTGGCCGATGGCGAGGCCGCCGTTGGACTGGAAGTAGCGCACCGGCTGCTTGGCGCCGAGCGAGTTGAAATAGGCATCGACGGCCTTCACGTATTTGCCGCATGACGGGCGCGAGATAGGCGTTCACCACGGCCGTCGAGGTGCGGGTGTATTCGCGGATCTGCGGATAGAGTTCGCTGCCCACGGTGAGGATGACATTGGGCAGCATCTCGCGCACGATCTCGGCGGCGCGGCGTTCATGGGCCGGGTTCAGCACCGACCAGACGAAGGAGATGGCGACGGTCTCGACGCCTTCCTTCTTGAACAGTTCGCAGGCGGCGCGCACATCCGCCTCTTCCATCGGCGTTCGGACCGAGCCATCGGAGATCACGCGCTCGCGCACGCCTTTGCGCAGGTAGCGCGGCACCAGCATGGTGGCGGCGGGATATTCCGGATCGTAGCGGAAGCCATCTTCCTTGTGGCCGTTGCGGATTTCGATCGAGTCCTCGTGGCCCGCCGTGCAGATCAGCCCGGTCTTGCCGCCGCGATGGGTGATCAGGGCGTTGAGGCCCACGGTGGTGCCGTTGATGCAGAGATCGCAGTTCGAAACGATCTCGGAAGCCGGAACGCCAAGTCATCGGCGATGAGCTTCAGGCCGTTCTCGATGGCCTTGGTCGGGTCGGATGGCGTTGACAGCGCCTTGAACAGCTTGACATCGCCCGTGTCGCGGTCGGCGATCACGAAATCGGTGAAGGTGCCGCCGGCGTCGATGCCCAGACGATATTTGGATTTCATGGTGATCCCTCCCTTTACGCCGCCGACCGCAGCGCTTGCGTGGCGCCGACGTCGACATCGAGGGTTTCGGGATCGGTGATCACCACGCCATAGTCGCGCTTGGCGCCGTCGATGGAGACAAGGCCGTTCTTCACGTCCCACACGACTTTTTCGATGGGCCGCTCGTATGGGTTGCCATAGCCGCCGCCGCCGGGGTTCATGTTGGTCACCGTCTCGCCGGGCTGGATCGTCTCCATGATGTTGGTGCGCACGGTTTCGACCTTGCCGCCGCGCTTCAGTTCGACGCGGCCAACCTTGCCAGTCGATGTCGCGCGACACGGCACCCGCCGCCCCCATGGCCGGAATGCGGCGGCCTTCGCCGAAGCCGATGCACATCATTTCCTTGTCGAGGGGCTCCACCTCCCAGGCCGTGCCGGAGCCGCCGCGGAATTTTCCCGCACCGCCGCTAGTCGGTCATCAGCGAATAGCGGTGAATGATGATGGGATAGGAATATTCGAGCAGTTCGACATCGCCCGAGGTCAGCGCGCCGAAGCAGCATTCGGGGCCGACCGCATGCCAGCCATCCTGCTGCGGCGTGGCGCCGCCGCCGGAGATGATGGTGGCCAGCACCATGGTGACGTATTCCTCGTTGGTGCGCGAATCCCAGCCCGCCACGTTGAGGCCATTGGCATGGCCCCAGGAGGCCGCGACCTTCGACGGCATGGCCTTTTCGAAGGCCAGGCGCACGGCATCGGTCAACGTTTCCATCGGCGTCGTCGTGCAGTTCATGTGCGGGGCCGGTTCCGCCGCGTTGCAGATCGTGCCCTTGGGCCCGAAGTCGAGGCTCACGCAGCGATAGAGGCCTTCATTGTAGGGCGGCGGCAGGGCCGCGAACATCATCAGGCCGAGATAGACGCCGGAATGCGAATTGCCCTCATAGGAGTTGATGAAATAGGGAATCTGCGGCGGGCTGGTGATGGCGATGTGGCAGGTGTCTTTCTTGATCGTCACCTTGGCCTTGATCTCGAAATCGCCAAAGCCGTGGCCGGCATCTTCGAGAATGGCAACGCCTTCATAGGTGCCATCCGGCACGGTCCTGATCAGGTCGCGCATGTGGCGGTCGGCCATGTCGAGCAATTCGTTGATGCAGGTATCGACGGTCTTCTCGCCGTATTTTTCGATCATGGCGATGCAGGTTGCGCTCGCCCACCTGGCAGGCGCCGATCAGCGCGTTGAAATCGCCCTCCTGGTCGCGCCTGGCCCGCATGTTGGTGAAGATCATGTTGAGCACGTCGTTGCGGGGCTTGCCCTTGTCCCAGATCTTCACCGGCGGAATGCGCAGGCACTCGGCGTAGATTTCCTTGGCGTTGGGATTGTAGCCCGCAGGCACCGGCCCGCCGATATCGGTCAGATGGCCCTTGCACACCGTCCAGTACACCAGCTTGCCCTTGTAGAAGACCGGCTTGTACATGCAGGTGTCGATGGCGTGGCTGCCGCCGAAGGCCGGATCGTTGTGGAGGATCAGATCGCCTTCGTGAATGTCGCCCTCGAAGAATTTGGCGACCGACTTCATGGCGGGGATGAGCGAGCCCAGATGGATGGGAATGTCCTGGCCCTGCAGGATCATCTCCGGCTTGGCGTTGAACAGCGCCGTCGAATAGTCATGCGCCAGGTTGAACACCGAGGAGCGCGCGGTTTTCTCCAGCGACAGCGTCATCTCGCGTTGCGTCGTTTCAAGAACGCCGCGCACCACCGAGAGGGTGATCGGGATCAACCTTGGATTTGCTCTTGGCTTTCATGGGAACCTCCGGAATTTGGAGGCAAGCCTAGGCCTCCATCCGGCCAGCGGTCTTTGCAGCGAGCGAATCCTCATTTGTCCTGTGGCGCACCGGGGCCGGAAAGCGTTGCCAGCAGCGAAATCCCGGCTTAGGCTTGCTGCTCCCGCCCGGAGACCGCGCATGAAGTCGACGATCACCACGGCCAACACCGCGCTGCACGACCGCAGCCGGCATTGGCATGACGCGATCGCCAAGACCTATTTCCCGCTCGACCTGACGTTCCGCGATCCCGACAGTTTTTCCGGCGACCTGTCGCTGTGGCAACTGGGCGATGTTTCGCTGTCGCGGCTCACATCCGACGCGCTGCAATACCGCCGCCTGCCGCACCATTTCAAAGCCGAGCGCGACGAGCATTTCCTGGTCACCGTTCCGGCCCGCTCGGAAGTGTTCTTCTCGCAATGCGGCAAGGATGTGCGCTGCAATCCCGGCGGCTTCATTCTGGAGCGCAGCCACGAGCCCTATGAGTTCAGCCACGCCGAGGCGGCCGACCTCTGGGTGCTGAAAGTCGAGTCCAAGGCGCTGGGCGGGCGCATCCGCCAGCCGGACCGCTTCTGTTCCATGCAGTTCAATGCCGCCGATGGGGCCGGCGGGTTGTTCGCCGACATGCTGCATCTGATCCCCGGCCGCTTCGACGCCATGTCGCACGAGGTGCGCGCCACTGTCGGCCAGCAGCTGGTCGATCTTCTGGTTCTCGCCTTGAAGGCCGACGAGCGCACGCTGACCACCGGCAACTCCACGGTGCGCGAGGCGCATCTCACCCGCATCGAAGCCTTCGTCCGCAAGAACCTGGCGAACAGCGAACTTGACCCCGAAACGATCGCCCGTGGCTGCGGCATCTCCACGCGTTATCTGCATGAGTTGTTCCGCGACACCAACCAGACGCTCGGCAGCTGGATCAGGGACCAGCGCCTTGAAGCCTGCCGCGAAGCCTTGCGCGATGGCTCGAACCGCCAGACCGTCGCCGAAATCGCCTACCGCTTCGGCTTCGGCGACCAGGCGCAATTCTGCCGCGCCTTCAAGGCGCAGTTCGGATTGCCGCCGAAGGATTACCGCGAGCGGGCGCGGCTGAAGGCCTGATCCCCCTACCGTCACCCCGGCGAAAGCCGGGGCCCATGTCAGCCATGGGTTCCAGCTTTCGCCGGAATGACGAAGGAGGGTCTGCATCAAAGCGCCGCCCTGATCTTGTCGATCAGCTTGGCCCGGTCCTTCCGCGCCTTCAGCGCCTGGGCCATGGTCACCTCGACGAACTTCGTGGGCGTGTGCGGCTGCAGTTGGCCGATCAGGTCCATGTCGGCCGAGATCACCGTTCCCACCATGAAGTAGCCGCCGCCCGACACGGCATCGCGGTGCAGCACGATGGGTTCGGTGCCGCCCGGCACCTGGATGGAACCATAGGGGTAGCAGGCATCGACGATGTTGGAAGGGTCGGAGCCTGCGCCAAACGGCGGCTCGCGCGGCACGAAGTCCAGCGGCCTGCCGCCCTTGAAGCGATAGCCGATGCGGTCGGCCTCGGGCGCCACTTTCCAGGTGTCCTCGAAGAAGTGCTTGCCCGCCTCCTCGGTGATGCGGTGCCAGTAGAGCCCCGGCAACATGCGCAGCTCGGCGGGCATGCCCGGCGCGCGGCGCAGTTTCTCGGGGATGGTGCGGCCTTCCTTCGCCGCGCGGCCCTTGCCCACCGGCAGCTTGTCGCCGGCTTCAAGCTTGCGGCCCTTGAAGCCGCCCAGGGCACCCAGCGTGTAGGTCGAGCGCGAGCCCAGAACCACCGGCACATCAATGCCGCCGGAAATGGCGATATAGGCGCGGGCCCCCTTCTTGAGGAAATCGAAGGACAGCACCTGGCCCTTCTTCACCTTGAAGGAGGTCCAGGTGGCGCGCGGCTCGCCATTCACCTTGGGCGGCAAGTCAGCGCCGGTCACGGCGACCGTTGCGTCTTCGGTGAACTGCGAGTTCCGGGCCCATGAACACGGCTTCAAGAACGGCGGCGCCTTCCTTGTTGCCGACCAGCAGGTTGGCGGCCTTCAGCGCCAAACGGTCCATGCCGCCCGACAGCGGAATGCCGATGTGATAATAGCCCGGGCGGCCAAGGTCCTGCACCGTGGTCGAAAGGCCGGGCTTGATGACTTTAATGGCCATTGAGCGCCCCCATCAGCTTGGCGTTGGTGCCATCCATGTCCTTCTTGAAGTCCGCGAGATCGAAGGTCACATCCTTCATCTTCGGCTTGAACTTGCCCTTCTCGACGGCGGCGACCGTGTCGTCATATTCGGCGCGGTCAATGGGCTTCCATTTCACGATGTCGCCGGGCTTGAACAGGCACATGAAATCCTTGCAGGTGCTTGATCTTCTGGTCGGGATCATAGATCGGCATCGGGGTGATGCCGAACATCTGATAGCCGCCAGCACCGCGCACCGAATAGATGCAGCCGAAGCAGCCGCCGTGGCCGACCGTGAGTTTCGGCGTGTCGGTGCGCGGCCGCAGATATTTCGGCGACTGGATCTGCCGCTGCCGGTCCACCATCTGGTAGAGGAACGGCAGGCCCGCCACGAAGCCCACCATGGAGACAAACCACGGTGCTCCCGAATGGGCCTTGATGAAGCCATCGACGCCATCGAGATTGTTGATGCGCGCGGTGTATTCGATGTCGGTCGATTTCGGGTCCTGGTGGCGCTCGCGGAAGCGCATCAGCGTTTCGTGGGTCCACGGATCGTTGTAGAGCACCGGAATTTCGATGATGCGCGACTTGATGACGCGGCTTGCGCCTTGGCCGCCGCCTTCTCGATCGCCTTCAGCTCTTTCAGCATGTCGGCGGGCTTGATCACGTCGGGGTTGAACTTGATCTGCAACGAGGCATTGGCCGGGCAGATTTCGGTGACGCCCTTGATCTTCGCCTTCTTCACGGCGGTGGTCATGACAGCGATTTGAAGAAGGCATCGAGCGACATTTCCTCGTCGCATTCGACGAAGATGTGCTCGTCGCCGCCAAATGAATATCGGGTTTTCATGTGTGGCTCGCCTCCCTCATGAACTCAGCCTGTGCCCATTCTGTTCGAGCCAGGGCTCGAGCCAGCGGGTGTGGAATTGGGCGGCGCGGACTTCGGGGTCCGCCGCCAGCAATTGATGCAAGGGTTTCGTGGTGTTGAGGCCGCCCACTTCAAGTTCGGCCAAGCGCCCGCGCCATGCGGTTGATGGCGGCGTCGCGCGTTCTCGTCCCAGACGATGAGCTTGCCGAGAAGCGAGTCATAGAAGGGCGGCACCTGATAGCCCTGATAGAGCATGGTGTCGAAGCGCGTGCCGGGGCCGCCGGGGGTGCGCAGCGAGGTGACGGTGCCGGGGGCCGGCTGGAAATTCTTCGCCGGGTCCTCGGCATTGATGCGCACTTCGATGGCGTGGCCCTTCATCGCCACATCCTTCTGCGCGTAGCGCAGCGGCTCGCCGCCGCACACGCGGATCATCTCGCGCACCAGATCAATGCCGGTGATCATCTCGGTCACCGGATGCTCCACCTGAATGCGGGTGTTCATCTCGATGAAATAGAAATGATGGGTCTTGTCGTCGTAGAGATATTCGAGCGTTCCGGCGCCGCGATAGTTCACGGCCTCGGCCAGCGCCACGGCACTTTCGCACAGCTTGTCGCGCACCGCTTGCGGCAGAACGGCGGAGGGCGCTTCCTCCCACACTTTCTGGCGGCGGCGCTGCAACGAGCATTCGCGTTCGAAGCAATGGATCGCCCGCTGTGCCGTCGCCCAGAATCTGCACTTCGATGTGGCGGGCGCGCTCGATCACCTTCTCGATGTAGAGCCCGCCATCGCCGAAGGCGGCCTTGGCCTCGGCGCTGGCCTGCGGCATCAGGGTTTCAAATTCGAGCAGGTCGTGGGCAATGCGGATGCCGCGGCCGCCGCCGCCCGCCGCCGCCTTGATCATCACCGGAAAGCCGATGGCCTTGGCGACGAGCTTGGCCTGTTCGGGATCATCAATGCGGCCGTCGGAACCCGGCACCACGGGAACGCCCGCCGCTTCCGCCGCCACGCGCGCCGCCACCTTGTCGCCCATGGTGCGGATGGCATCGCCCTTGGGGCCGACGAAGATCAAGCCCGCCTGCTCCACGGCATCGGCAAAACCCGCGTTCTCGGCGAGGAAGCCATAGCCCGGATGCACGGCATCGGCGCCCGTGGCCTTCGCTGCATCGAGAATGTTCTGGATGTTGAGATAGGATTTGGTGGCATGCGGCGGGCCGATGTTCACGGCTTCATCGGCCATTTTGACGGCAAGCGACTCCGTATCCGCTGCCGAATGGACTTGCACGGTCTTGATGCCAAGCTCCCGCGCGGCGCGAATGATGCGCACGGCGATCTCGCCGCGATTGGCGATCAGGAGCTTGGTGATCGTCATGGATTAGCCGATCTCCGCCAGCACCTGGCCGGCCATCACCGGCTCCTCGTTGTCGGCCAGGAATTTCACGATCTTGCCGGCCACTTCGGCTTTCACTTCGGTGAAGGATTTCATCACTTCGATGAGCCCGATGACATCGCCGACGGCCACCGTGTCGCCCTCGTTCTTGTACAGGGGCTTGTCGGGGGCGGGCCTTCTGTAGAAGGTGCCGGGAAGCGGAGAGAGAAGCTGTTTTGCCATGGTGGTCCTCGTCTTGAATTCAGGCGGCGTCGAGATAGGGTTTCACGGCTTCGCGCACGGCCATTGCGATGGCTACGGCGTTGGGCGTGTCGGAATGAACGCAGATGGCATCGGCGCGCACCGCAACGTCAGCGCCGCCCGTGCCCTTCACCTTGCCTTCGCGGATCGCCCGCACGCACAGTGCGGCGGCATGGGCGGGGTCGATCGCCTCATGCTCCATGGTGATGATCAGGCTGCCGTCGTCGCGGTAGTCGAGATCGGCGTAGAATTCGGCGATGAACTTGTGGCCGCGCGCCGTGTAGACTTTTTCGTGGAAGGTGTTGATCATGCCCATCAGCGGCACCTTGAACACATCGGCTGCGTCGCACACGGCGTGGGCCACTTCTTCCATGCGCGCCGCCATGCCGTAGAGCGAGCCATGGGGCTTGATGTGGTTGAGGGTCATGCCCTCGGCATCGAGGAAACCCTTTAAGCGCGCCCACCTGGTAGATGATGCAGTTGGCGAGTTCGTCGCGGCCGATCTTCATTTCGCGGCGGCCAAAGCCCTGGAGATCGGGCAGCGACGGGTGCGCGCCAACCTTCACGCCGCAGGCTTTGGCCAGCTTCACGGTCTTGCGCATGTGGTTGAAATCAGAGGCATGAAAGCCGCAGGCGACGTTGGCCACGTCAATCAGCGGCATCAGCCCCTTGTCGTCGCCCATCTTGTAGAGGCCGAAGGCTTCGCCCATGTCGCAGTTGATGATGGTCACCGGACGCCTCCAGTTTCTACGCTTTTTTTGAAACTTGCGGCAGCAGCCAGATATTGTAAAATTGGAAATGTTGCTACGCGTTATCTGGGAAATCGATAATGGCTCTCTCCCTCAAACAAGTGCGCTATTTCATTGCGACAGCCGACACCGGCCAGGTCAGCCAGGCCGGCATCACGCTCAATGTGTCGCAGTCGGCCATCACCGCGGCAATCCAGCAGCTGGAGCATACGCTTGGCGTCGCCCTGTTCCGGCGCAAGCCCTCGGGCGTTTCGCTCACGGCGGAGGGGGCGCGCTTCCTGCAACATGCGCGCAGCATCATGGCCGCCGTCAATGCCGCCGAGCGGGCACCACTCACCGAGGATACCGCACTCGCCGGCACGGTGCGGGTGGGCGTTTCCTACACGGTGATGGGATATTTCCTGCCGCGCCACTACACGCGCTTTGCCCGCAGCTATCCGCGCATCCGGGTCGAACTTTACGAGCTGCCGCGCAACGCCATCGAATCCGGGCTGAACGACGGCTCGCTCGATCTTGCCGTCATGCTGGTGTCGAACTTGCAGGACAGGAAGCATCTCGCCTCGGAAACCCTGCTGCGATCCAAGCGCCGTCTGTGGTTGCCGGTCGAGCATCCGCTTGCTCACGGCTGAGACCATCACCCTCGAAGACGTGGCCGGTCAATCCTATGTCATGCTGACGGTGGATGAGGCCAACCAGACGGCCACCAAATACTGGAAACCCACCGGCCTTCGTCCCAACATCGTGTTCAAAACCTCTTCGGTCGAAGCGGTGCGCTCGATGGTGGCGGATGGCATGGGCATCACCATCCTGTCGGACATGGTCTATCGCCCGTGGTCGCTGGAAGGCCAGCGCATCGAGGTGCGCAATCTGGTGGGCGACATTCCGTACATGGACGTCGGCATGGCCTGGAACAAATCGAAGCCGCAATCACCCGCCACCAAGACCTTCCACGAGTTTCTCAGCCTGTCATTCAGCGGTGCGGGGAGCGCTGGCTAGCGTAGATTGATTTTCAGGGCGGCACTCCTGTTGTGGCGCGCAAGAAAAATGGAGGGGATGTCCCCGCCAAGGCTTCAAGCCAGCACGTGCAGTAGTGAGTGTGGTGGGTATTCAGGCTCAAAGCCCGGCGCCCGATGGTCTGGGCTGTTTTAACAAGGGACGCAGCGATTTCCGCCGGAGGCAAGATCTTAGGTGCGGGAACTCGCCCGCCCCGAGCCATTCAAGGCGCTTGGGTCCTAATGTCCGAGGGCCTTGCCCGAGACTCCCGGGAAGCAGGGGCGCTATCATTCCCCTGCTCCGCAGGCGCTGCCAACTTACCCGGACACTGTGAGAAGCATTGCGCAATGTTCCCCTCCTTTCCGGGAAAGACGAGGGGTGTATAGTCCTAGAGATAGGAACGTGTCAAGGATTAAATTCAACCCCTTCACACCTCTCCCGCTTGCGGGAGAGGGCGGGGCCCAAGCGAAGCTTGGGAGGGTGAGGGGATGCCAGAAAGAAACGTGTCCAGCGCGGGGCGGCCATGGCCCTCTCCCGCGCATTCGCTGGCGCGAATGCTACCTCTCCCGCTGCGCGGGCGAGGACGAAGGGGTGCGGGCGAGGATGGGGGCTCTAAACCAGCCAGATGCGGCCTTCGGGGGGGAAGGGCAAGGTGCCGTTGCGCAGCGCGATCGGGCTTTCACCCAGCGTGTCGAAAAATTGCGTGACGCCGAAGCCGCTGAGCGTGGCCTCGGGCAATGATTGCCAGATTCCGGTGAAGTTATAGATGCAGACCAGCGGCCCCACGGGGCTCTGACGGGCGAATGCGAAGACGCCGTTGATGCCCGGTTCGAGAACCATCACCGGGTTAGCGGCATGAATGTGCGGCGTCGCCTTTCGGCGCGCCAGAATGTGGGTAATACCGGCAAAGATGCGGCCTTCGACGGATTGTGGATCATTGCGCTTTTCGGCCTTGTCCCAATCCATTTTCGGGCGGTGCATCCAGCGGCCATCATGGCGCAAATTCGCATCGCTCTCGTAGGAATGATCGTTGAGCAGGCCGATTTCGTCGCCCATGTAGAGGAGCGGAATGCCGCCGAAACTGGCAATGAGAGCATGGCCCATCAGGATGCGGTGGATGGCGGTATCGATGGCCGCCTCGTCCTTCGCTTCCAGTGCTGTCTCAAGACCGCACAGCGAGGCGCAGCTGCCATTGGTGCGTTTGTCTCCGGTGCCGGGGTTCGACTGAAAATCGCCGCCACGGGCGAAGCCGCCGGGGAAACGTCCGGCATAAAAGTCGGCAAGGAAACTCCGGTGCAGAAAACCGTTGATGCCGGTCGTGGCGGCGTCTTCGTCGGTCACCGCCCAGCCGATGTCATCGTGGCAGCGCAAATAGGTGCCCCAGGTGGCGTTGACGAAACGCTGCGGAAAGTGCTCGCGCAACACATGGGTCATAAGCTTTGTTTCGCGGGTTGCGAGCGCCGACCAGAACTGCGCCATCAGCGAATTGTGATAGGCGAGGTTTCCTTCCTTGCCGGTGTGCCTGCCCTGGCCCAGATAGGGGATCAGTTCCTTGGGGGCGACGATCGCCTCTTCCTTGTGGATGACGGCTGGCGCCACGATGCGGGTGGCGGCGCGCAAGGCTTGCAACAGCTGATGCACTTCGGGCTCGCTCTGGCACCTTGTGCCCATGCGCTTCCACATGAAGGCCACGGCGTCGAGACGCAGGACTTCCACGCCCCTGTTGGCGAGGAACAGCATGATCTTGACGATTTCGAGGAATACCCGCGGGTTCGACCAGTTCAAGTCCCACTGGTGTTCGTTGAAGGTGGTCCACACCCACTTCTTCATGTCCGGATAGAAGGTGAAATTGCCCGGCGCATGGGCGGGGAACACTTCGAGCAGCGTCTTGTCATACTGGTCGGGCAAGGCGCGGCTGTCGAACATCCAGTAGAGGTCCTGGAATTCCTTGCCGCCGGCGCGGGCCTTCACGGCCCATTGGTGTTCCTTCGCCGTGTGATTCAGCACGAGATCGATGCACAGGCTCATGCCGCGCTGGCGCAGGCTGTTGCGACATTTTCGAGATCGGCCATGGTGCCGAGCACGGGATTGATGTCGCGGTAGTCCATGACCGAATAACCGCCGTCGCTGTCGCCCGGCCGCGGTTTCAGGCACGGCATGAAGTGCACGTAGTTGACGCCGAGCTCTTCAAGATAGTCGAGCTTGTCGAGCACACCTTTCAGCGTGCCGTTGAAGCGGTCGATATAGAAGACATAGCCCACGCGGTCCTGGGACTGGAACCAGTCGGGCTCAAGATCGCGCTTCAGATCGAGCGAGCGAAGAGCTGAGGGGCGTTCATTCTGGGCCTCGGCCAATGCGGTGATCAGGTCGTCGCGGAAAGTCGTCATAGCCCGGGGTTGCGCCATAAAGTTCGTCCAGCGGCCGAAGAGATCGCGCTCGCTGCGGTCAAAGCGCAGGAGAAAGAGTTCCTTGGCATGATCGGCCAAGTCCCCGTGCCGCGCCACCGCAGCGGCTGCGAGATCGTGGTTGCGGTGGAACAGACGACGGCATGCAGAAATTCCCAAAGCGCTTTGGAGACAAATACAATGGACAATTGGCCACAAGAATCAAGCTGCTTGCCCGAATATTCCTTCGGATATTTTATAAAACCATTTGCATTATTAAATGTTCCGAGTCTATTTGGTCTCAAATGGAGGCAGCCCATGGTGGCGCTCAGGGGAACAAACCAGGAGTTTGGCAGGCCCTACAACCGGCGCATCGTGCTGGAAGCCATCCGCCTGCATGGTCCCGATCGAACGCGCCGAGATTGCCCGCCGCGTTGGGCTTACGGTGCAAACCGTGGCCAACATCACCCGCGAGCTGGAAGAACAGGATTTCATCCCGGGCTCGCGCAATGAACCCAAGGGCCGTGGTTCACCTTCGACCAGCCTCGCCATCAATGCGGCAGGCGGCCATACCATCGGCATTCACGTCGCCCAGTTCAAACTGGAAGCGGCCCTCGTCGATCTCGGCGGCACGATCATCGCCGAACACGAACAGCGCATTGACGCCAACAATCCCGAAGCGGCATTTAAAGCCATCAAGGGCCTGATCGCCGAACTCACCAGCCAGGAACGTCAAGCGATTGCTTGGCGTCGGCCTCGCCATGCCGGGGCCTTTCGATGTCGATACCATGAGCTTCGTCGGCCCAACCACGCTGGAAGGCTGGCGGGGTTTCCCGGTGGAGCGGCGGCTGGCCGAAGCCTCGCCGGTTCCGGCTTTCATCGAGACGGACAGTGCGGCGGCGGCACTTGGCGAACGCCTGCACGGGGTGGGGCGGACGTTCAGCGATTTCTTCTTTCTCTATTTCGGCCTCGGCCTTGGCGGCTGCATGGTGCACGATGGTGTTGCGGTGCGCGGCGCCTTCCGCAATGCCGGTGAAATCGGCCACGTGCCACTGGTGCCGGGTGGCGAGCCCTGTGCCTGCGGCAATGATGGCTGTGTGGAACGTTATGTTTCGCTCGAAGCCTACTACCGGCGCGAACCGGTCATTGGCCGGGCCGGATGGATTGCCGAAGCGGCCCCGGTGCTGCGCCGGGCGATTGGCACCATCGAAAATCTGTTCGACCCGCAAACCATCATTGTCAGCGGCATTGGCGAGGATGCGCTGCTCACCGATCTGGTGGCGGCGGCGGAGCCATTGGCCAATTCCGTCTCGAACCGCAAGGCGCGGCCCGTGCCGCGCATCATCCGCTCGGCCAATGGCCATGACGCGGTGTTGCGCGGTGCGGCGGCATTGGCACTTTCCGGCATGCTGTCGCCACGCCATCGGGTTGCTGTTCGAAGCCGGATAGCGATCTTCCGGCGGAAGGCGGGTGGCATGAGCGAAGCACTCCTCAAGCTTGAAAACATCACCCGCAATTTCGGCGCCATCGAAGCGCTGCGCGGCATCAGCTTCGAGGTCAAGCGCGGCGAGGTGGTGGCGCTGCTCGGCGACAATGGCGCGGGCAAATCGACACTCGTCAAGATCATCGCCGGCGGGCTTGCAGCCATCCTCCGGCAAGCTGATGTTCGAGGGCCGCGAGCGTTCATTTCGCGTCGCCCGCCGAAGCCAAGGCCGAGGGCATCGAGACGGTCTATCAGGACCTGTCGCTGTGCACCAATGTCGATGTCGTCGCCAATTTCTTCATGGGCCGCGAGATCGTGAAGAAGTATTTCGGCATTCCGGTGATCCAGGAAAAGGAGATGGAGGAGGCGGTGGCCAAGGCCATGGCCAATGCCGGAACCAACATTCCGTCGCTCCGCGTCAATGTCGAACATCTGTCCGGCGGCCAGCGCCAGGCGATCGAACTCAATCGCTTCGTCCATTGGGGCGGCAAGCTGGTGCTGCTCGACGAGCCCTTCGCGGCCCTTGGCGTCGAACAGACGCGGCGCGGGCTCGCAGATGATCAAGCACATCGCCGCCCAGGGCATCGGCGTCATCGTCATCACCCACATCATGGCCCAGGCCTTCCAGGTGGCGGACCGCATCGTGGTCATCCGCCAGGGCGTGGTGGCGGGCGACGTTGCAACGCGGCAAGACCAGTCCGGACGAAGTCGTCCGCATGATCACCGGCGAAGTCCTTCGCAGGGACCCGCCCAAGAAACGAGACCGAATGGTCCGTCGAATTCAACCCAGCAAAGGAGACGTCAATGAACCGCCTGCGCCGACTGTCTAACCGCTTCCATCGCCATCGCCGCACTGGGCGTCGTGAGCCCCGCCTTCGCGCAATCGAAGGGCAAGATCTATCTACATGGTGCCGACCCTGCTCGACGAGTTCCAGACCGAGTCGGTGTCGTCGATCACCAAGTTCATGGCCGATGTCGGCTACGAGGTCGTCACCCTCAATGCCGACAACAAGACCGACCTGCAGCAGAGCCAGATGAACGACACCATCCTGCAGAAGCCGGCGGCGATCATTCTCGCCGCCGTCGACTTCAACGCCTTGAAGCCGTCGATCGAGAAGGCCCGCGCGGCGGGCATTCCGGTGATGAATTCGACCGCCAGATCACCGCGACGCCGTCGGACTTCACCTCGGTCGCCGGAACCGTCGAGATCGGCTATGTGGCGGCCGGCGAAATCCAGCGGCTGCTCACCGAGAAGAAGGGCGGCGTCAAGGGCAAGATCCTGCAGGTGCTCGGCGATCCGGCCGACCCCTACACGCTCGACATCCAGAAGGGCTTCGAGGAGAAGATGAAAGACTATCCCGGAGGCCCAGATCATCTCGCTGCCGGCCATGCCTGGGAAGCCGCGAATGCCGGCACCATCGTCGTCGGACCAGATCGTCGCCAATCCCGATATCGACCTGATCTTCCTGCATGCCGCGCATCTGTCGGTGGCCGCCGTGGCCGCGCTCGAAGCCAAGGGCAAGAAGCCGGGCGACGTGATGATGATCTCGTCGAACGGCGCGCCCGTCGGCCTCGAACTCATCCGCAAGGGCTGGCTCAACGTCGAAGTCGAGCAGCCGCTCTATGCCCAGGCGGCGGCCGTCGCCATGTTCGCCGACAAGGTCGTCAACAAGCAGGAGATCAAGGCCGGGACCTACAAGGTGCTGGGGCTTGAGTCGGTTGTCACGATCGAAGCGTGGGGCCCGAACATCAAGATTCCGGGTGCCGCGATCACCAAGGACAATGTCGACGAATCGCGCTTCTGGGGCAATCTGAAAGCCCCCGCCGACAAGATCATGCCGGTGGAGTGAGCGAACGGTCTGCGACGCTTCCCTTCCCGTCATCCCGGCGAAAGCCGGAGCCCGTTGCAGCCATGGGATCCGGCTTTCGCCGGATGACGGGCAGGAGAGGTCACTCCGACACGGACATGACATGACGTCTCCCCGCCAGCGGGCCATCGCCGAATTCGTGCTCGACCATCTCGTCTGGTTCATGCTGGCGGCGGTGCTGACCGTGTTCTCGATCTTCATTCCGAATTATCTTCCAGATCGGCATCTTCGCCAACATCATCGAGCAATCGACCTTCGTCGGCGTCATGGCCATCGGCCTCGCCATCGTCATCATCGCCGGCCACATGGACCTGTCGGTCGAATCGACGGCGGCACTCTCGGCGATGATCACCGGCATCCTGTTCTGCGCGGGCGGCATCGGGCTTGGCATCACCTTCACGCCGCAATGGCTGGTGCTGCCCGTCTCGCTCTTGCATGGCGATTGCCGTGGGCGGCCTCATCGGCCTCGTCAACGGCTTCTTCATCGTCAAGCTGAAGATGAATGCCTTCATCGTGACGCTCGCCTCCTACATCTGGGTGCGCGGCCTCGTCGTCGCCATTTCCGGCGGCCGTTCGGCGCAGGACCTGTCGCCATCGATCCGCTTCATCGGCATCGAAACCATTCTCTATGTGCCGCTCATCGCCTGGATCGCCATCGTCTGCTTCGTCATCTTCTCCTTCATCATGCAGAAAACGCCGTTCGGCCGCCACGTCACGATGATCGGCGGCAATGCGGTCGCGGCCTTCCGCGCCGGCATCAAGGTCGACCGGCTGATGTTCGTCTCCTTCATTCTGGCGGGCGCCATTGCCGGCCTCGCCGGCTGGCTGCTGGCCATCCGCACCTCGGGGGCCACCGCCAATCTCGGCACCGGCATGCTGTTCAATGCCTTTGCCGCCGTGGTGATCGGCGGCGTCAGCCTCAAGGGCGGCGTCGGCAAGCTGCCCGGCGTCTATGCCGGCGTGCTGCTGCTTTCGTCCATCCACACGGCGATCAACCTCATGGGCCTTCCCGCCCACTACACGCAGGTGATCCTCGGGCTTCTGGTGCTCGCCGCCGTGCTGCTCGACACCGTCAAGCTGCAAATCCGCCAGAGGTTCGCATGACCGGACGACTTCAAGACCGCGTGGCTCTTGTCATCGGCGCGGCGCGCGGCATCGGCGAGGGCATCGCCCAGCGCTTCGTCGAAGAAGGTGCGCAAAGTCGTCATCGCCGATACCGAAGTGGAAGCGGGCAAGGCCACGGCGGCGCGGCTCAAGGGCCTGTTCGTCGAAACCGACATCTCGCGGCAAGACCATGCCGAGCGCGCCGTGAAGACCGCACTCGATGGCTTCGGCGCACTCGACATTCTGGTGCAGAACGCCGGCATTTATCCGTGGACGCTGATCGAGAACACGTCGCCCGAAGAATGGGACAGGGTGCTGGCCGTCAATCTTGCGCGGCACCTTCCTCGCCGCCCGCGCCGCCCTGCCGCACATGAAGGCGAAACGCGCCGGCCGCATGATCTTCACGTCGTCGATCACCGGCCCGCGCGTCACCAGCCCCGGCCACGGCCATTATTCGGCGAGCAAGGCCGGCATCAACGGCTTCATCAAGTCGGCGGCGCTGGAGTTTTCGGGCTACGGCATCACCGTCAACGGCATCGAGCCCGGCAACATCCTGACCGATGGCATGAAGATGCATCGCTCTGTGGAATTCATCAAGTCGATGGAAGACGCAGTACCGCTCGGCCGCCTCGGAACGCCGCGCGACATCGCCAACGCCGCCCTGTTCCTCGCCTCCGACGACGCTTCCTACATCACCGGCACGACGATCATCGTCGATGGCGGCCAAACGCTCCCCGAGGGCAAGGATTTCCGCATCGACGCCGGATTGACGCGGCATCTTGCGTGGCGATCAGCCATACGCTATAAATAACCATCTGGTTACATAGAGATCGCCCATGAAGATCAAACTCCCCGACGCCGAAGGCCGCCCCACAGTCTACGAATTGCAGGGCAAGCCACTTGCCGTCCGCAAGCCCAAGGCGCCATTCAACCGCATTGCCTTTGCCGCCGCCCATGTGGTGGCGAACCCCTTCGCGGCGAACGATCCTTCGGGCTCTCCCGCCATCGACTGGGACGCAACGCTCGCCTATCGCCGCTATCTCCTCGATCAGGGTTTCGGCATTGCCGAGGCGATGGATACCTCGCAGCGCGGCATGGGGCTCGACTGGCTGAAGGCGCATGAGCTGATCGGTCATTCGCTGAAAGATGCGGGCCAGCGCGCCAGCATGATTTATTCCGGCTGCGGCACCGATCACCTGGCACCCGCCGATGCCCGTTCACTTGACGATGTGGTGCGCGCCTATCTCGAACAGCTCCACGCCATCCAGAAGCTCGATGGCCGCATCATCATGATGGCCAGCCGGGCGCTGGTGAAGGTTGCAAGGTCACCGGACGACTATGTGAAGGTCTACAGCCGCGTGCTGGCTGAGGCCGATCATCCGGTGATCCTGCACTGGCTGGGTGAAATGTTCGATCCGGCGCTCAAGGGCTATTGGGGCGGCGATGATTTCGCGGCCACACTCGAGACTTGTCTTGCCGCCATCACTGCCAATGTTGCGAAAGTCGACGGCATCAAGATTTCACTGCTCGACGCCCAGAAGGAAATTGTGGCGCGCCGCCGGCTTCCGGCATCGGTGAAAATGTATTCGGGTGACGACTTCAACTACCCGGACCTTATCGCCGGAGACTCGCAAGGCTTCTCGCATGCCCTACTCGGCATTTTCGATGCCATAGCGCCCGCCGCTTCCCAGGCGCTTGCCGCACTCGCCAAGGGCGACATGAAGACCTACACCAAACTCTTCGCCCCAACCGTGCCGCTGTCACGCCTGATCTTCCGGGCGCCGACGCAATACTACAAGACCGGCATCGTGTTCCTCGCCTGGCTCAACGGCCATCAGGACCATTTCGTGATGGTGAACGGTGCGCAATCGATGCGGCCCCTGCCCTATTTCACCGAGGTGTTCCGGTTGGCCGATCAGGCGCGCTTGTTGCGCGACCCCGAACTGGCGGTGAAACGCATGAAACAGTTGCTGGCGATCCATGGCGCGTGATCTTGGCGATCTCTCGCTGTGCTCCATCAACACGGCGACGCTTGGTTTTCAGGCCCCGATCGAAGAGGTTATCGACGCCGTGGCACGCGCCGGGTTCGGTGGCATTGCCCCGTGGCGGCGCGAAGTCGAAGGTCACGACGTGGCGGCAATCGGCAAGCACCTGCGCGATGCCCAACTGAAAGTCACCGGCTATTGCCGCTCCACCTACATTCCGGCCACGACCCGCGAGGGGTTCCTCGCCAATGTCGAAGCCAATCGCCTGGCAATCAATGATGCCGCCGTGCTTGGTGCTGAAAGTTTCGTGATGGTGGTTGGCGGCCTTCCGCCGGGCTCGAAGGATATCGCCGCGGCGCGGGCGCAAGTGGCAGAGGCAGCGAGCCTGTTGCTCGAGCATGGCCGCAAGATGGGTGTGAAGATTGCGCTGGAACCCTTGCACCCGGTCTACGCGGCGGACCGCTCATGCCTTTCGTTGCTCTCGGAAGCGCTTGATATGTGCGATGCCATCGAAGGCGATGTTGCGGAGCCATGGCTCGGGGCCTGCCTTGATGTCTATCACCTGTGGTGGGACCCCAACCTGGCCCGCGACATCGCGCGGGCGGGGCTGGCGAAGCGCATTTTCGGCTTTCATGTGTGCGACTGGCTGGTGCCGACCACCGATGTGCTGAATGATCGCGGCATGATGGGCGATGGGGTGATCGATGTGCGGGGCATTCGCAGCATGGTCGAGGCCGCCGGCTATGATGGATTGGTGGAGGCCGAAATTTTTTCCGCCACCAATTGGTGGAAGCGGCCGATGGCGGAAACGCTGACAGTGTGCGCCCAGCGCTTCGCCGGGATATAAAGCCTCAAACCATCAACGCGGCAATTTCGGCGCCCAGCGCCATGTCCTCTACCTGGCCGAAGGCGTGTTTGCGCAGCTTGCCTTCCTTGTCGAATAGCAAGAGCGAAGGCGTTCCCTGCATGCGGTAGTGGGCCATGGTGGCGGGGATGGGGAAGGTCTCGGCCACCGATTCATCGACGGCGATGGGAAAATCCAACCTGTTCTCGTGGATGAAGGCCTTGAGCGAAACGGGCGACATGGCGTCGTGATGTTCGAACACCGTGTGTAACCCGATGACCGCCACGCGCTCCTTGGGGAAAAGCTGCGAAACCTTCTGGGCCTGGGGCGTGCCATGCAACACGCAACCACGGCACAGCATCTGAAAGGTGTGCAGCACGACAACCTTGCCGGAAAGTTCCGGCAAGGTGAGTGGCCGCTCGCTATTGAACCATTGCGAAACGGCCCAGCCATCGCGGACTATTCTTTCGGAGATTGTATCCTTCACAATCGCCGATCCTATGGTATGTATTGAGTCGAAACAACTGGTTTGCGAGTGATATGTCCGACAAGGAAGACGACATTTCTGGCGAAGAGATCGCGCTGCCCTTCGAACGTCTGGCGCGGCTGATGCGGGCCGCTGAGCACGGCGAAGGCTTGAACCCGGCGCAATGGGAGGCGCTCCGCTATCTGTCCCGCGCCAACCGCTTTTCCAATTCGCCCGGCGCCCTTACCCGCTATCTCGGCGCCACCAAAGGCACCATTTCGCAAACAGTGATCGCGCTGGAGCGCAAGGGTTTCATCGCCAAGGCCACCCGCCAAGGCGAAAAACGTTCGGTGGAACTCAGGCTGACGGCGAAGGGTGAGGAGGTTCTGCGCAAGGACCCGTGGGCAAAGCTCGCCATTGCCGCCGAAAACCTTGGCGGCAAAACCAGGCGCCGCCTCGCCAAGGGACTGCGCGAATTACTTGATGGCGAATTGAAGCGTAGTTCGCACCTGAGTTTTGGCCGGTGCGCCAGTTGCCGCTATTTCCGCGAAAAGGGTGCGGGCGACGGCCACCATTGCATGCTGCTGGAAGTGCCGCTGTCGGCGGACGACTCCCAACGCATTTGCGTGGAACACGCGGCTTAACCGATAATCCGCAGGTCCCTCGGGAAACTGGTCAGGCAGTCGATACCGGTTTCGGTGACCACCACATCGTCTTCGATGCGCACCCCCGCCTCGCCGTCGCGATAGAGGCCGGGTTCGATGGTGAACACCATGCCGGGCTCGAGCACATCGCCGCTGCCACGCATGATCTGCGGCGCTTCGTGCACGTCGAGACCAAGGCCATGGCCGGTCTTGTGGACGCGGAAGGCCGCGAACTGCGATTGCTCCAGCACCTTTTGCACGGCGTCATCGACGTCATGTGCTGTCATGCCAGCGCGTGACACTTCGCGGCCTTTGGCGTTGGCCGCCAGCACGGTTTCATAAAACGCCCGGTCATGTTCCGACACGTGGCCGACAAAAAACGTGCGGGTAATGTCGGCACTGTAGCCGTGATAGCTGCCGCCGAAATCGAACAGCAGCGCGTCGCCGGCTTTGATCTGGTAATCGGCGCGGGCATGGGCGTGGGGCTTTGCCGAATTATCACCCGCCGCCACGATCGGCGAAAATGCCAGGCCATCGGCGCCATGGGCAAAGAGCTGGCCGAGGAGAATGGCTTCGACCGCCTTCTCGGTCATGCCCACTTTCACCTGTTGCAGTGTTGCTTCCAGGGCTGCCTCGGAAAGCCGGATAGCGGCGCTGCAAGTCAATTTCGTCCGTGGTCTTGCGCAGGCGGATTTTCGAGATGTCGGCATGGGCATCGACGAAGCTCGCCCCCGGCAGCGCTTTCTGCAGGGCCATGAGATCGAACACCCGCATGCGCTGGCCTTCGACACCGATGCGGGTGCCTTCGCGGAGCTGTGGCAGTGCTGCCCCGGCTTTCATGAAGGCACCCATGTAGCCATCCTCGTCGCGCCAGTCGAAAATGGCGCCGGGAAAATTCAGCGGCGCGAACGAGCCCATCTCGAGATTGGGCACGACTGCCACCGGCTGACCATCGCGAGGTACGATCACCTCGAGCGGCCGCTCCATCTGATGGAAGTCGGTGCCGAACACCCGGCGGAAATTGGCGCCGGGCACGAGGACGACGGCATCGAGCTTGGTGGCGGCGAGGATGGAATGGAGAGGGGCGAGATCGGTCATGAATGCCGTTTAGCCACTTTTCCGCATCCCGTCACCCCGGCGCGGGTGCTATCAGGTTCACACATTGCACGGAGCCGCAATCTTTCTGAAATGACTCAATAGTTCCGTCATCCCGGCGAAAGCCGGGACCCAGGTTTTCAAACTCAATGATTTCGCAGTCTTTCTTTTGCAAGTCTGGGTCCCGGCTTTCGCCGGGATGACGAGCTCGTGGAGTGTGCAATTTGCTTGAGGTTAAGAGCTGCGTCGCTTTGATGAAGATGTGCGCATGCGATAGCAGCGAAGGCTGGGGACCAGCTACATTCGCACGGCCAAAGCTGGATGCCAGCCGCCGCGGGCATGACGGTCTTGGAAGAAGCTTTACTCCGCCGCCACTTGCAGCATGGGGCTGGCGGCGCGGATGTCTTCGCCGACCACGTCCTCGAACCTGGCGAAGTTCTTGATGAACATGCCGACGAGCTTCTTGGCCATGGCGTCGTAGGCCTTCGGGTCGGTCCATGTTTGGCGCGGATCGAGGATCGCGGCATCAATGCCGGGAACAGCCAAAGGAACGGCGAAACCGAAATTGGCGTCGGTGCGCATCTCGGCCCTGGCGAGCGAGCCATCGAGGGCGGCATTGAGCAGGGTTCGCGTCACCTTGATCGGCATGCGCTGGCCTTCACCGTAAGCCCCACCGGTCCAGCCGGTGTTGACGAGGTAGCAGGCGACATTTTGCTCGGCGATGAGCTTCTTCAACAGATCGCCATAGATCTTGGGATGGCGCGGAATGAAGGGGGCGCCGAAGCAGGTCGAGAATGTCGCCTGCGGTTCGGTGACGCCGCGCTCGGTGCCAGCGACCTTGGCGGTGTAGCCCGACAGGAAATGATACATGGCCTGCTGCGGCGTGAGCCTGGCAATGGGCGGCAGACACACCGAAGGCATCCGCCGTCAGCATGATGATGGTTTTCGGGATCGGCGCCATGCCGGTGGCAGAAGCATTGGCGATGGCGGAAAGCGGATAGGCGGCGCGGGTGTTCTCGGTCTTCGATCCGTCGTCGAGATCGAGCTTGCGCGTGACATCGCACATCGCCACGTTTTCCAGAACCGTGCCCCAGCTTTGCGTGGTGGCATGGATTTCGGGTTCGGCCTCCTTCGAAAGCCTGATGACCTTGGCATAACAGCCGCCTTCGAAATTGAAGATGCCGTTCTTCGACCAGCCGTGTTCATCATCGCCGATCAGTGTGCGCTTGGGATCAGCCGAGAGCGTCGTCTTGCCGGTTCCCGAAAGGCCGAAGAACACCGCACTGTCGCCGTTCGGCGCCGGCATTGGCCGAGCAATGCATGGGCATCACGCCTTTTTCGGGCAACAGGTAATTGAGAACGGTGAACACCGCCTTCTTCATCTCGCCCGCATATTGCGTGCCGCCGATCAGCACGAGGCCGGCCGACAAATCGATGGCGATCACCGTTTCGCTGCGCGTGCCGTGGCGCGTGGGATCGGCCTTGAAGCTCGGCAGGTTGATAATCGTCAGTTTGGGCGCGAAGCCGTCGCGGGTTTTCGGCACGATAAGCAAATGCTGGATGAACAGCGCGTGCCAGGCATATTCGCAGATGACGCGGGTTTGTAGCTTGTAGGCGGGGTCGGCACCACCTTCGAGGTCCTGCACGAACAACGGCTTCAGTCGCGCATGGGCCAGAAAATCGGCTTTCAACGCTTCGAAATGGGCGGGGGTCAGAGGCTTGTTGTTGTCCCACCAGATGGTGTGGGCGGTGTCGGAATCGCGAACGATGAACTTGTCATTGGGGCTGCGGCCGGTGTGGCTGCCGGTTTCGACGACCAGGGCACCGCCTTCGGCCACCCTCGCTTCGCCACGCGTCACGGCCTGCTGGTAAAGATCGGCGGCGGGCGCATTCCACGAAATGGCGTCGATCCACTTGAGACCAAGGCTGGAAAGTTCGGCGCGGATGAGGTTGTCGGTCGCGGTATCCATGGTCGGCCCCCGGTTTGGAATGACCAACCCTAGTGGCAGATTCTGCCGTGTTGCAAGCAGAATGATGCAAGAAAGCAAATTTTACATCACCATTTTGCGGTATCGTACATCAGTTTCTGATGCTTTAATGTCGCCTAGTCCCGGGCTAATTTTGCCAGAATTTCCCGCAGGGCGTCTGGCGTGGCGATGGGCATTGCAAATTCCAGCCTCAAGGATTGCCTGCCGTCGCTCAAATCGGCGCCGTCCGGGTCAATCGCCTGCATGGTCCATGGACCAGCCGGATCGCCACCAAGGCGCGCGACGTAACGCCCTATGGCATCGGCGTGGTCCTGATTCATGTGTTCAATGGCGCTGTCGGCGAGTGCGGCGAAGCCCGCAACGGCAGGGAAAACCTCTTCGGCGCCAATCGTTTCGATGCGTCCAAAACCGGCCACGGCGTGAACGGTTTCGGGCACCAGCCGCCAGAATGCAAAGTCGCCAAACCCCGCATACATGGCCGCTTCCGGGTGCCGCGCCAGATAGCGGCGCGAAACACCGGGTTCGTTGGTCTTTTTGAAGCGGCCCATCACCGTCACCCGCGGGCCGGTCAGCGCATCGCCTTTCTCCGGCGGTTCGGCCACCAGCACACTGGCGCGGGCATCTTGCAGCAGGTTCCTCGTGTGCCAGGCGAGTGTTGATACCAGGATGAGAGGCTGGCCCTCGACGTCAGTTGCCACGTTGACGAGCGAGGCATAGGGAATGCCGCCGTCGTGGTTGATCGTCGCCAGCGTGCCGGTTCTGGCCCGGCGAACAAGCCGCCGCGCCTCGTCTCCGGTAAAACTTCTGGACTTGGTCATACGGTAACCCTCGCAAACGCTAGAAAGACCTCCTATCATGACTGCCACAATTTGTTCCAGTTCCGCCCCTAGGTGCAAATCCCGAGGGGCTCACGACGGCAAGCCAAGGACTTTCAGAGGATGAACAAGAAAATGCCAACAGTCGCGCTCGTTGACGACGACCGCAACATTCTGACATCGGTCGGTATGGCGCTGGAGGCCGAAGGCTACAGCGTGCAGAAATACAATGACGGCGCCGCGGCTCTGCAGGGCCTGCAGGACAACCCTCCGGACATGGCGATTTTCGATATCAAGATGCCGCGCATGGATGGCATGGAGCTTCTGCGCAGGATTCGTCAGAAAACCGACTTGCCGGTGATCTTCCTCACCTCCAAGGATGACGAGATTGACGAGCTCTTTGGCCTCAAGATGGGGGCTGATGATTTCATCAAGAAGCCGTTTTCGCAGCGCCTTCTCGTCGAGCGCGTTAAAGCCGTGCTGCGCCGGGCGGTGGCCCGCGAGCCGGGTGCCACCCCCAGTGAAGCCGCCAAGGTCATCGAGCGCGGCAAGTTGGCCATGGACCCCGACCGCCATTCCTGCACCTGGGATGGGAAGCCTGTGACGCTGACCGTCACCGAATTCCTCATCCTGCAATCACTGGCCCAGCGGCCCGGTATCGTCAAAAGCCGCGATGCGCTGATGGATGCGGCCTATGATGACCAGGTCTATGTTGATGACCGGACCATCGACAGCCACATCAAGCGCCTGCGCAAGAAGTTCAACCAGGTAGACGAGGCCTTCGACGGCATCGAGACGCTCTATGGCGTCGGCTACCGGTTCAAGGAGCAGTAGCCCGCAAGTCCAATGCTGGACAAGGTCAAAGGCATCGAGGCCCCGGATCGCGCTGACGGCGATGATGGCCTCGATTCGACCGAGGCTACACCATCCTCGACGCGGCTGCCGCTGCTCAAGCGTTTTGCGCCACAACGCCTCACCAGCCGCATCGTTCTGCTGAACCTCGCTGGGCTTGCCACGCTGCTGGCCGGCATGTTCTGGTTCAACCAGTACCGCGAGGGCCTGATTGATGCTCGCGTGCAATCACTGACCACCCAGGCCCATATCATCTCGGCGGCAATCGCCGGTTCGGCCACCGTCGATACGGGCTCCATCGTTATCGATCCCGATGCACTCAGCGAGCAGGACGATGAGTTGACGACCGATGCCGAGCAGTTAACCGCCCTCGACTTTCCAATTGATCCGGAAATGGCCGGGCCGGTTCTCAAGAGCATGCTGGCCAACACCACGGTCAGGGCCCGCATCATCGATCAGGACGGCAATCTCGTCGTCGACAGCCGCTTCCTCTATGGCCGCAGCGACATTGTGCAAGCCGACCTGCCGCCGATCAACGAAGCCCAGGGGCTGCTGGACCGGATATGGACGACGGTTGCGGCGTGGATTCTGCCGAGCAAATATCCGGTGCAGATCGAATATGGCCTCGACAACGGCAAGGAGTTTCCAGAGGTCGTGGCGGCGCTCAATGGCGCCACGGCCAGCGTGGTTCGCCTCAACGAAGACCGCAAGATCATCGTTCTCGTCTCGGTTCCGGTGCAGCGCTATCGCGCCGTGCTTGGCGCTCTCGTTCTTTCGACCACCGGAGGCGAGATCGACGACGTGCTGGCCGCCGAGCGCAAAGTGATGTTCTCGACCTTCGGCTTCGTGGCGCTGGTCACCGCATTGCTCTCGGTGCTTCTCGCCTCGACAATCGCCGAACCGATCCGCAGGCTTGCGGCGGCGGCCGAGCGGGTGCGCCGCGGCATCAACAAGCGCGTGGAGATTCCCGACTTCACCCGGCGCCGCGACGAGATCGGGCATCTTTCCGGCGCCATCCGCGAAATGACGTCGGCACTCTACAACCGCATTGATGCCATCGAGGCCTTTGCCGCCGATGTCAGCCACGAATTGAAGAACCCGCTCACGTCGCTGCGCAGCGCCGTCGAGACACTGTCTTTCGTCAAGACCGACGAGCAGCGCAAAAAACTGATCGACATCGTGAAGCATGACGTGAAACGGCTGGACCGGCTGATCACCGATATTTCCGATGCCTCGAGGCTCGACGCCGAACTCGCCCGCCATGAGCAACGGGCCGTCGATGCCGTAAAGCTCCTGTCCGCCATCATCAGTCTTGCCAACGAAACGCGGAAAGAAGTCCAGGCAGAGATCACCTTCGATGCCGCAAGGCTTCCGTCGGGTGCTGATCCGCTGCGCGGCTACGTTTTCCTCGGCCATGATTCGCGCATCGGCCAGGTGGTGCGAAATCTGCTCGACAATGCGCGGTCATTCACGGCGCCGGGCACCAGGATCTATGTGCGGGTCAGGCGGGTTGGCAATGACATCGAGTTCCGCGTCGATGACCATGGCCCCGGCATCCGGCCCGACAATCTCGAGCGGGTGTTCGAGCGCTTCTACACCGATCGCCCGGAGAACGACTTCGGCTCAAACTCCGGGCTTGGCCTCGCCATTTCAAAGCAGATCATCGAAGCCCACAAGGGCCGCATCTGGGCCGAAAACCGCTATGGCCGCGGCGATGCCTCGGGCGAGCGGCCAGTGCTGGGCGCCCGTTTCATCGTCCGTATTCCCGCCGTGCCCGATGACTGGACCCCACCAGACGCCTGACAGTGAACTCAAGCACGGGACCTGCGTTGCGATTGGCGGCGCGGGCGTGCTGATTGTGGGTCCGCCCGGCTCCGGCAAATCCGATCTGGCGCTGCGCCTCATCGACCAGCCGGGGCTTGGTACGTCAGGCGTATTGAAATCCGCTCAACTCGTGGCCGACGACCAGGTGGTGCTGCGGCGGCTGGGTGACGCAATTATCGCGGCATCGCCCGCAATACTTGCTGGCAAACTGGAGATACGCGGGCTTGGCATTGTCGAGGTTCGGTTCGCGGAAAGTGCCGGTTTGCGCCTCGTGGTGCGGCTTACCGATGCGGCCAAGATCGAGCGAATGCCCGATCCCGGCATGCAACATCACGTGTTGCTCGGAACGGTGTTGCCGCTCATCGAAATCGACCCGCAATCTCCCTCAGCTCCTGGCCGGGTGCGAGCGGCGCTGGATCATCTAAAATGTCTTTAACTCCCATGTTGCAACGTCACGCCGGACCGGGCATTGTGCGCCTCCTTCGGGCTGATCCCGAAAGGTTCAACGCTCACGGGGGCTCGCGGCTTGCGCGGCTTTAAACGCTACTCATGATCGGTCTCGTTCTGGTTACCCACGGCCGCCTGGCCGAGGAGTTCGTGCATGCGCTCGAGCATGTGGTCGGACGGCAAGAACACATCGAGGCTGTGTGCATCGGCGCCGAAGACCGCATGGAAACCCGGCGCGGCGACATTGCCGATGCCGTGGCGCGGGCCGACACCGGGACGGGTGTTATCATTCTCACCGACATGTTTGGCGGCACACCCTCTAATCTGGCCATTTCGCTTCTGGAACTCGGCCGCGTCGAAGTGGTGGCGGGCCTCAACCTGCCGATGCTGGTGAAGCTCGCCCGCATTCGCAAGGATACGGGGCTGGAAAAGGCCGCGACCGCCGCCCAGGATGCAGGCCGCAAATACATCAATATCGCCAGCCGCATTCTCGGAGACTGACGTGCCAGTGGTTTGGCGGGAACTGGCGATCACCAACCAGCGCGGCCTGCACGCCCGTGCCTCCGCCAAATTCGTCAAATGCGCCGAAGGTTTCGATGCCGATGTCCGCGTGACGCGTGACGGGCAAACGGTGCCCGGCACGTCGATCATGGGGCTGATGATGCTGGGCGCTGCCATGGGCACGTCTATCTTGGTCGAGGCCTCGGGGCCCCACGCCGAACAGGCACTCGATGCCCTGGGTGTGCTTATCGCCGCCAAGTTTGACGAGGATTGATCCGATGCTCGATTATATCACAGCGGCGCTTGCAACCCTCCTGGTGGTCGCCGACCCGGTGTTCCTGAGCGCCCTGTTCCTCGGTGTCACCCATGGCATGAGCGACCGGCAACGGCGCGAAGTGGCGCTGAGGGCCAGCCTCATTGCTTTTGCCATTCTCGTGGCGGCGGGGCTGGCGGGCGCCAAGTTGCTCGAGCTTCTTGGCATTTCGCTGTCGGCTTTCCGCATTGCCGGCGGCTTGCTGCTGCTGACGGCGGCTGCCGACATGGTGTTTGACCGCCGCGCCAGCCGCGAAAAGAAAACCGCCGACGAGGCGATCAGCATCGACCATGTGAAAAACATCGCCGCTTTCCCGCTGGCCATTCCGCTGATGGCCGGGCCCGGCGCCCTCACCGCCATGATCCTGCTGGCGGGGCGGGCCCATGGCGATGTCCCGAAACTCGCGGCGCTGTTCGCGGTCACTGCCGTGGTTATGGCTGCATGCTACATCTGCTATCTCGGGGCCGACCGGATTTCGAAGGTCATGGGGGTCACCGGCCGGGCAGTGATGACCCGGCTCCTCGGCATCGTACTGGCGGCGCTGGCCGTGCAGTTCGTGATTGATGGTGTCGTGGTGCTGATTAACGCCTGAAAAAGAGGGGTGAACGGCAGCAACCTGAAGCCGTCCACCCCTTGAATGACAGGCCAACCGGGAGGACCGCAAGGCCGCCACCACACGAGTGCTCTTTCTTGAGAATGGGAGGACCCAAGCCAGACGTGTGCGATGCAATAGCTATAGCAATGCCCGTGCCAATCAGAAGCGTCGCGCGAATTTTCTATAAATCATTGTATTATATATATTTTGTGGAAAACCTATCATTGAACTCGGCTCGTGCTCTTTATTGTTGCCTTGCAATATTGCATTGCATTGCAGCATTAGGCAGCACGCGATTGCGTGCGCCAATGTTTTGATCAGGCAATCAAAAATCCGGCGACAAGCAATTAGGATTTCGTTAAGATATTACACAATACCCGGCGGCAGGGCGGAACACGCTGAAATGTCTTGGCAATTCTGGAAATTACTGATCGCATGTCAGGTTCTGGCAAGCGCCTCTACAGGTGCCGCCGCTGGCGCAATGCCGCCTGCCTTTGACTTCAGCGGTGCTGTGGTTGCGGCACCGGGCAAGGGTGACAGGCGACCAAGCCCGGATGTGATCGACTTCGTCATTACCCCAGCCGCAGGCGAGCCAGACCGCACTGTCAGTTTCGGCGACAGATACTTCCGCCGCGTCGCGGTACCGGAACTTGGACCTTATTCCGCCGGCACCTTCTGGCGCCAGGCCAAGACTGTTCCCCTGGAATATGCGGTGCTGACCGTGCAACCGCTGATCCAGGGCTTTACCAAATGGAACTGGGGCCAGGACGATTTTCATTTCACCAATGAGGGCTTCTTCGGCACAGACACCAAGTATCTTGGCATCGACAAGCTGGGCCATGCTTACGGCACCTATATCTATTCCGACATTCTCACCCAGCGCATTGCCCAGAAGACCGATAACCGGGCCGGGGCGGCGGTCACCGGATCGATCATGGGCCTTGCCATCCAGTTCGGCGTTGAGGTTGGCGACGGCTTTTCGCCGGACCAGGGGTTTTCGCCCCAGGACATGATGTTCAACACCATGGGAGCGGGTTTCTCGCTGTTGCGCAACGCCGTGCCAGGCCTCGCCGACAAGCTGGACTTTCGTTACGAATACTGGAAATCCGAATTCAGCCCGTTCGACCCTTCCGCCGACTACAGCGGCCAGAAGTATCTGCTGGCCCTGAAGCTTTCGGGATTCGAGGCCTTCGAGGATTCGCCTTTGCGCTTCTTCGAATTGCACGCCGGATATTTCGCGCGTGGTGTGGGCGACTCGACAATCGGCAACGGTGTTGCCCGCCGCCGCGAGCCTTATGTCGGTGTCGGTTTCAACCTGCAACAGTTGATCAAGGAAACGCCGGCGAGCGAATTCGGCACCGGGGTTGCTGGCAGGGCGGCTGCTCGAATATTTTCAGCCGCCCTTCACTTCAGCGACGGTCGAGTTGAATTAGATTTTCGCCGTATCGAGCCACGCGCCGAAACGCTGCATGGCCTCTTCGATCAGCGGCGTATCACGCAGGTAACACATGCGCAGATGTCCCTCGCCGCCCTTGCCGAAGGTGCCGCCGGGGGCGAAGCCGACTTTCGCTTCATCGATGATGCGCAGGGTCGTCGCCATCGAATCGGTCATGCCTTCGAGCCCGAAGAAGAAATAGAACGCGCCCTTCGGCACCTCGAAGCGGATGCGCGGCTGTTCACGGAAATGGCTGGCGATCACATCGCGATTGGCGCGGGCCTTGGCGACCTGCATGCGGATGAAATCGTCGCCGGTATCAAGGGCGGCGACACAGCCACGCTGCAGGAACGCGGGCGTGCCGCTGGAATTGTATTGAATGATGCGCTCGATGGCCGGACCTAGCGCTCTTGGCGCCTGCAGCCAGCCTGCGCGCCAGCCGGTCATCGCCCAGTTCTTGGAGAAGGTGTTGGCGAGTAGAAGCTGCTCTTCGTCGTCGCAGATATCGAGGAACGACGGTGCATGGGTTTCGTGGGCGCCGCCATAGTAGAAGCGCGAATAGACCTCGTCGCCCATGATCCACAGGCCATGTTTGCGGCAAAAATCCCGGATGGCGATCAAGTTCCTCCTGCTCGGCCACCCAGCCCACGGGGTTGGACGGCGAGTTGAGCGAGATGGCCTTGGTGCGCGGCGTGACCGCGTCGAACAGCCGGTCGAGATCGAGCACCCAGCGGCCATTGCGGAAATCCATCGGCACTTCCACGGGGCGCGAGCCCTGGACCCGGATGGGCCCGGCATAGTTCGGCCAGGCGGGTGTGGGGATGACGATCTCGTCGTCTTCGCCGGCGATCATCTGCAGGATCGTTTGAATCGCCTGCATGCCGCCCGAGGTGACAAAAAAGTTTTCCGGTGAGAAGTCGCGCTTGAACTCGCGGGCGTGATAGCTGGCAAGCGCCTGCCGCAGGTCCGGAATGCCACGCTGCCAGGTGTAGAATGTTTCACCGCGCTGCAGGCTTTCCATGGCGGGGCGGGAGAATTGCTCTGGCGTCGGCAAATTGCCCTCGCCCGACCACAGGGGAATGACGCCCGGTTTGGAAAATCCATATTGCGCGGCGCGGACGATGCCGCTGTCGGGCTCGTTGCGCGCTTGCGGAGTGAGGGCGTGCGAGAAGTGCGGTTCGTGTCCATGGGCCGGGCTTTGAGCAAAAAGAAACCCGGGTGTCCAGCACCCGGGTTTCAAGGCCGATATGCGTTGGGCCTACTTCTTCTTGACCAGCGCGTCGCGGATTTCGCCGAGCAGCTTTTCGCTGGCCGAAGGTGCGGGCGGCGGCGGCGCTGGCTCTTCCTTCTTCATGCGGTTCGCAACTTTGACGAGCTGGAACAGGATGAAGGCGACGATCAGGAAGTTGATCAGTACGGTGATGAAGGCGCCGTAGCCAAAGACCGCACCCTGCTTCTGGGCTTCAGCCAGCGATGTCGCGGTGACCGCCGAGTTCAGCGCGAAAAAGTAATTGTCGAAGTTCAAGCCGCCGGTCATCGCGCCGACGATCGGCATGATCAGCAAGTTGACAACACCATCGACGATCTTGCCGAAAGCGACGCCGAGGATCACGCCCACGGCGAGATCGAAGGCGTTGCCCTTGAACGCAAAGCTCTTGAATTCCTGCCACATGATAATCCCCCTCAGTTGGCGTTTGGTTTAGGAACGGCGGCATATATACAAGCTTGCCGGGCAGGAACAAGCCGAAACAACCATCTGGTTATTTAGGCTGGACCGGGCGCCGCGCTTGCGGAATTATGCGGCTGACCAAGGAGAACATCTGGTGTTTCAGGTCTGGACGGTCGTGGCGGTGGGCCTGCTTTATGTGGGCTTCCTGTTTGCCGTCGCCACCTGGGGCGACAGGTTGGCCAAGAGCCGGCGCGCAGGGCAACCGCGGCCGCTTATTTATGCCCTGACGCTTGCCGTCTATTGCACATCCTGGACCTATTTCGGCAGCGTCGGAGTGGCCTCGCGTTCGGGATTCGATTTCATTCCGATTTACCTTGGCCCCATTCTGCTGTTCGCTCTTGGCTGGCCGGTCATCCGCACCATCGTCAACATCGCCAAACGCCAGAACATCGCTTCGATCGCCGACTTCATCGCGGCGCGCTATGGCAAGAGCGAGGCGCTCGGCGCGCTGGTGGCGCTCATCGCCATCATCGGCATCGTTCCCTACATTTCGATCCAGCTGAAGGCCCTGTCCTTCGCGCTTGAAATCGTGACGCGCCAGGGCCGACTGGCCGTTGACCAATGTGGTGGCGATCCCGTTCTTCCATGACCTGGCATTCTTCGCCACGGCGGCGCTGGCGCTGTTCGCCATCCTGTTCGGCACCCGCCACATCGACACGACCGAACACCAGGACGGCCTGATGCTGGCCATCGCCGTCGAGTCGGTCATCAAGCTGCTGGCCTTCGTGATGGTCGGCGCCTTCATCACCTTCGCCGTCATGGGCGGGCCACGCGGCGCTGATCGACGCCTACAATGCCAGCCCGGAAGCTGCGCGGCTGTTCGAACAGGGTCCGGCGGGCGGGCGCTGGATCACCATGACATTTCTGGCGATGTGCGCCATCGTGCTGCTGCCGCGCCAGTTCCATGTGGCGGTGGTGGAGAATGCCAGCCGCGGCGACGTGCGCCGCGCCGCCTGGCTGTTTCCGGTCTATCTCGTTGCCATCAACATCTTCGTCATGCCCATCGCCATCGCCGGGTTGTTGCTGCTCAAGGGCCAGGGCCTCGACGGCGACACCTTCGTGCTGGCCCTGCCGGTTCAGGCCGGCAATTCGTGGATCGTCATGATCGCCTTCATCGGCGGGCTTTCGGCGGCCACCGCCATGGTGATCGTCGAAACCATCGCGCTGTCGATCATGGCCTGCAACAACGTCGTCGTGCCGCTGCTGCTGCGCCGCCACGCCGAACGCCAGCAGGTGCACATGGACATGGGGCGGAAGCTCATCACCATCCGGCGCTGGGCCATCTGCATCATCCTGCTTCTGGCCTACAGCTATTACTGGATGGCCGGCAATTCGGCGGCACTGGCCCAGACCGGGCTCATTTCCTTCGCCGCCGTGGCGCAATTCGCACCCGCCTTCTTCGGCGGCCTGGTGTGGAAGCGCGGCACGGCGGCGGGCGCCATGGCGGGCATCGGCGCTGGCTTCGTGCTGTGGGCTTACACGCTGCTCATCCCGTCCTTCGTCGATTCGGGCTGGATCGGCGAGGCCTTGCTGAGCGAGGGACCGCTCGGCGTTTCGGCGCTGCGCCCGCGACAGATCCTGTTCCTGGAATTCGATTCGCTCACCCATGGCGTCTTGTGGTCGCTCAGCTGTCAATGTCGCCTGCTTCATCGCCGTGTCGCTGCTGCGCCAGCCAACGGCGACAGAGCGGTTGCAGGCCGATGCCTTCGTCTCCGGCGATTTCGGCGGCCGCGGGGCCGGCGGTTTCCGGCTGTGGCGCATGGCGGTGACGGTCGGCCAGATCGAGGCGACGGTGGCCCGTTATCTTGGCCAGGACCGCGCCAGGCGGGCCTTCGCCGAACTTCGCCAGCCGGCAGCGGGTGGCCGACAATCCCGACGTCGAAGCCGATATCGCCACCTTGCGCTTCGGCGAACATCTGCTGGCCAGTGCCGTCGGCACGGCCTCGTCGCGCCTCGTCATGGCACTGCTCGCTCGAGCGCAACAGCAAGAATTCGCGCAGCGCCTTCCGCCTGCTCGACGATGCCTCGGCGGCCATCCAGTACAATCGCGACCTGTTGCAATCGGCCATCGATTCGGTGCCCCAGGGCATCGCGGTGTTCGACGGCGAACTCAACCTCATCTGCTGGAACCGCAAATTCCGTGAGCTGATCAATCTGCCGGGCGAGCTGGCGCGCATCGGCGTGCCGTTGCCGGAGGTCGTCAAGGAAATCCTGCGCGAAGCGGGTCTGCACCGTCGCACATTCAGGCGGAAACCTTGCAACGAGTTGCCGAGCTGACGGCGGCCGAAGTGCACTTCACCGAAACCATGGAGGCCTCGGAACTGGTCCTCGACATTCGCGGCGACCGCATGCCGGATGGCGGCCTGGTCGTCACCTTCGCCGACGTGACCGAAAGCGTGCGCGCCGCCGAGGCGCTGCAGACGTTCCAACGAAACGCTGGAACAGCGGGTGAGCGAACGGACTTCCGAGCTTTCAAAATTGGCGCTCGAACTGGCGCGGGCGAAAGCCGAAGCCGAAGACGCCAACATCGGCAAGACCCGATTCATCGCCGCCGCAAGCCACGACATCCTGCAACCGCTGAATGCCGCCCGGCTCTTCACCTCGGCATTGGCCGAGCAGCGAAAAAAATCCGAAACGCCCAAACTCGTCGCCAACGTCGAGGCCTCGCTCGAGGCGATGGAAGAAATCCTCACAACGCTGCTCGATATTTCGCGTCTCGATGCCGGCGCCATGAAGCCGGAGATAACATCTTTCCGGCTGGCGGATATTTTCGAGGCTCTGGAGCGCGAGTTCGCTCCCGCCGCCCGCGAGAAGGGCCTGCGGCTTGCGATCATCCCTTCGAGCCTCACGGCGCGCTCGGACCGCAAGCTGTTGCGCCGGGTGCTGCAGAACCTCCTGTCGAACGCCGTCAAATACACGCCACATGGCCGCATCGTGATGGGCGCACGCCGCATGGGACCGCAACTTCGCATCGAAGTGCATGACACGGGACCAGGAATTCCCGCCGCCAAGCAGAAGCTCGTCTTCCGCGAGTTTGAAAGGCTTGATCAGAAGCGCGGGGCGGAGCCTGGACTGGGGCTCGGATTGTCGATCGTCGAGCGCATGTGCAAGGCGCTGAAACATCCGTTGAGCCTCAGATCGGAACCGGGCAAGGGCTCTTGCTTCATCGGTCACCGTACCGGTCTCGTCCATGGCGCATCGGTGGAAGACCTATCACCAACCTCACCGGTCACGCGGGTGCGCGGTCTTAAAGTTCTCGTCGTCGACAACGAACCAGCCATCGTCGAGGGCATGACGCGGCTTCTCGAAGGCTGGGGCGCTGAGGTGACCAGCGCCTTGAGTGCCGCCGATGCGGTGGCAATCGGCCACGAGGCGGCGCGCGATCTCGACATCATCTTTGCCGACTATCACATTCACCGCGAGGATGGCATTGCCGTTGTCGGGCGTCTGCGGCAGATGGCCGGGCGCCATATTCCGGCGGTGCTGATCACCGCCGATGCTTCGCGCGCCGTGCAGGATCTGGCGGCGGCGGCGGGCGTTCAATACTTGCGCAAGCCGGTGAAACCCGCGGCATTGCGCGCCGCCCTCACCCAGGCACTGATCGGTGCCGTGGCGGCGGAGTGATTATTCCGAATGGCTGGGCGGCACTTCGCCATCGATCTTGCTGGCGGCAATGACCGCCTGGGTGCGGCTGTCGACATTAAGCTTGGTGCAGGATCGCCGAGACATGGGCCTTGATGGTGGCCTCCGAAACTTCGAGCTGATAGGCGATCTGCTTGTTGAGCAGGCCCTCGCGCAACATCATCAGCACACGCACTTGTTGCGGGGTCAGGGTCGCGAGGCGCCGGGCGAGATCGTCGGCTTCCTTGTCGCTGGCCGATGGGCGGGCCCAGCGCTGGAGCATAGATTTCGCCCGCGAGGATTGTCTCGAAGGCCTTGCGCATTAGCTCAGGGGGCGTCGATTTTGGAATGAAGCCCGAGGCGCCAAGGTCAAGGGCGCGGCGGATGATCGGCGGCTCTTCGCTGCCCGAGACCACGGCGACCGGTACCGCCGGAAACTGGGCGCGCAAATAGACCAGCCCCGAGAAGCCCTGAACGCCCGGCATCTTGAGATCGAGGCAGACGAGATCATAGTCGCTGTCCTTTTCAAGAATGGCATTGAGCTGGCCGAGATTGCCCGCTTCTTCGAATTTCATGGCTGGAAAAGCCGCTGCCAGTGCCAGTTTCAGGGCGTTCCGGAACAGGGGGTGGTCATCGACAATGACAACGCGCTGCCCCGCCATGGCGTTTCTCCCATCTCGTATCTTGCTATTGTTTTTCGATTTCGGGCAAAGGTAGACGCGTGCTAGGCCTTCGCCAAGCATTGATTTTCGAGAGTGGCATGGCCCAGTTGCGCACGTTTTATCCCGAACTCGAGCCGCGCTTGCGCGGGCGTCTCAAGGTCTCGGCGCTGCATGAAATTTACTACGAGGAATGCGGCAACCCGCACGGCAAGCCGGTGGTGGTGCTGCATGGCGGGCCCGGCGGCGGCATCTCGCCGTTCCTGCGGCGGCTGCACGACCCGGCCGCGCTACCGCATCATCCTGTTCGACCAGCGCGGCTGCGGCCAGTCCACGCCGCACGCCGAACTTGCGCGACAACACCACCTGGGACCTCGTCTCCGACATGGAAACGCTGCGCATTCACCTCGGCATTGAACGCTGGCAAGTGCTGGGCGGGTCGTGGGGATCAACACTGGCGCTGGCCTATGCCGAAACTTTCCCGCAGCGGGTGACGGAACTCGATCATGCGCGGCATCTTCACGCTGCGCCGCGCAGGAAATCCAGTGGTTCTACCAGCGTGGTGCTGATGCCATCTATCCCGACGAATGGGAACGGTTCGTGGCGCCGATCCCCGAGGCCGAACGCTCTGACATGGTGAAAGCCTATTACCGGCGGCTGACGTCAGCCAATGGGCCTGAACAGCTGGCTGCCGCCCGCGCCTGGAGCCAGTGGGAAGGTGCCACCCTTTCGCTGCTGCCTGATCCCAACCGGGTGACCGAATTCGGCGGTGATCGCTTCGCGCTGGCCTTTGCGCGTATCGAATGTCACTATTTCGCCAATGGCGGCTTCTTTGAAAGCGATGACTGGTTGCTGGCCCATGCCGGCCGCCTGAGATCCATTCCCGGCGTCATCATCCAGGGGCGCTATGACGTCGTGACCCCCATGGAAACCGCCTGGGCATTGCACCGGGCCTGGCCCGAAGCGCAGTTCGTGGTGGTTCCGGATGCCGGCCACACGGCTACCGAACCGGGTCTCGCCGACGCCCTGATCGTGGCCACCGACCGATTCGGCCATGCAGAAAACGCATAGGGGGCTGTATGCCTCAGCGCGGCAACGGCTATATTTTCTTCACATTTCAATACCATATAAGGGGAACATGAGTTTCAACCCCTGAGGTTTCCGATGATCATCCTGAACGCTTTCCGTGATTTCGCCGATGGCTTGACGCGTGGACTTGGCCTGTTTTTTTCCGAGCGCAATGACCACCTTGAGCGCACCATGATACGCCAGGCGAATCGCCGTTAAATTTCTGTTTTCGCTACTCTTTCATCGCAAAAACTGCGCCACTGGGGAGTTAAGTCCGGTGGCTTTTTTGTGTCCTTTACGTAAGGTAGCCCCGAAATTGCCCTATTCTGCCCCCTTTGAGGCCATGATCGGAAGTCACTCTCACACTCGATCCAGCGGGGGATCATCCGGTCAACGAACCGGATATTGAACGAGGCCGGGGAAGTCCCTATCATCGTTTGATCCTAGGTTCCGCTGTCCGAGTTGGCCCGAACGGCTCCTGTCGCCGTCCCGAGTCGTTCTGGTCAAGGGCCCGTCCATGACGAAAGTCATGGGCGGGCCACCTTATGTCCAGCCGGCATGTTCTTGCCGCCGAATCGGTCTACATTTGTTCCATGAACCTTGATCGCATCATCCTGCAAATCGGCGACATGCCGTTCTCGCTGCTCGATCTTCTGGTGGCCGGCGCGGTGTTCGGGCTGTTCCTGCTGCTTATCACCCTGTTCTTCGCCTGGCGGGCGCAAGCGGCTGGCAAGGGCGAGGCCCAGGAGGCGATGCGCCGGGCTTCCGAACTCGAATACCGGCTGGCCGAGATGTCGGCTTCGCTCAGGGCCTTCACCGAACAGGCCCAGGGCGCCCAGCACCACATGAGCCGCACCCTCGACGAGCGCCTCGATCAGGTGAGCGAGCGCTTGGGCCTCGGGCTTTCAACCCAGACGGAAAAGACCGGCCAGTCGCTGACCCAGCTTTACGAGCGCCTGGCGGTGATCGACAGTGCGCAGAAGAACCTTGCGGCCCTCTCCAGCGAGATGGTGTCGCTCAAGGACATTCTCGCCAACAAGCAGGCGCGTGGCGCTTATGGCCAGGCGCGCATGGAGGCGATCATCCGTGACGGCTTGCAGGGCACCGCCTATTCCTTCCAGACCACGCTCTGCAACGGCACCAGGCCCGATTGCCTGGTGAAGCTTCCCGATTCGGAAGTGCGGCTGGTGATCGACTCCAAGTTTCCACTCGAAGCCTTCAACGCCCTGAAGCTGGCCAAGGGCGAGCTTCGGTGAAGCAGGCGGAGACGCCAGCTGCGCGGCGACGTGCTGCGCCATGTGAAGGACATTTCCGAGAAATACCTGATCGCCGGAGAAACCCACGAGACGGCCATCATGTTCGTGCCGTCCGAAGTCGATCTATGCTGATCTTTACGAGCACTTCGAGGACGTGATCCAGAAGGCCCACCGGCTGCGGGTCATCATCGCTTCGCCCAACATTCTCATGCTGCTGATCCAGACCCTGCAGGCGATCATCAAGGATGCCGCCATGCGCGAACAGGCGGGCTTCATCAAGACTGAAGTGACCATGCTTCTCGAAGACGTCGGCCGCCTGAAGGAGCGCCTGTCGGACCTGCACAAGCATTTCGCCGCCGCCAACACCGACCTCGAAAGGCTCGATGTCACCGCCGGCAAGATCGGCAAGCGCGGTCTCCGGATCGAAAGCCTGGAGATCGAGGAAACACCGAAAGCAAGATTGACGGCGTAGTTATTGTCTTCGCCCCGGCGAACCGAAAGTAAATCCTACTTCCCCTGAGCGTCATCCCGGCGAAAGCCGGGATGACGAGCTTAAGGATCACTTGCTGATATAAACCTTCGACACGATCTGCGTCCTTGATCTGCTCGAAGGCAGCGGAGACCGATGAGCCATCGTCGGCCACGAAGAAGTCGGTATCAGCATCGCTGGCGCAGTTTCTTCAGGCGCTTCCTTGTTCCGGTGTCGTCGAGGTCATAGGCAATGGTCATGACGGTGATGCCATCGGCCTTGGCGTTTTCACAGATGGCTTCGAGGTTCTTTTCGCCATGGGCCACGGTGCGCGCACCACCGGGGCCGAAGCCCGGCTCGGTCTGCATGCCATCGGTCAGGATCACCATGAACTTGCGGGTCTTCTTGTCGCTGTAATCCACGCCTTCGGAAAACGGCGCGTTGGGCGACAGCAAGTGGTAACCAAATTCGGCACCGAGCGCGATGTGGGTCCAGGCATAGGGCTTCATGGCATCGAGCTGGCTGTTCACGCCGGCGAAATCATTGCTCAGCGGCTTCACCTTCAGGCCTTTCGGGGCATAGTCGGCGCAACCTGCACCCATATGCTCCGGGGCTTGCGGCTGGCCCCACTTGCTGGCGTCAGCACCGGTTGGCGTGGCGGCCGAGCGATTGAGCGGATAGGGCCGGTCCTGGGTGCAGCCGGTCCAGCTGCCGCCGGTTCCGGCGTCCTTCACGTAGTCATTGGGCAACGTCACATAGACATGGTGCGAAAACGGCACGAGGCCGATTTTGATATTCGTGGGGTTGGCGGCGGCCAGATCGCTCACCAGCTTCTTGGCGGCGATACGCATCGATACGTACTTCTTCTGGCCAGCGATCTTGTCGTCCATGGAACCTGAATAGTCGAGCACCAGGGCGATCTCGGCGCGTTTGGTTTCGGGAATGCTGATTTCGGTATTGGCTTCGATTTCCATCATGTTGATGCCGGCCAGCTGCATGAGTGTCGAGGGCAGCTCCATGCGGGCCGAGGCGGTCACCGCCGCTGCCATCGAGCGCGAATGTGGCTTCGATTTCCTCGCCCGCAAAACCCGAGGCCTGCATGTTGCGGTTGAAGCTTTCCTGGCCGGCGGCAACGCGCTGGTCAGCGGACAATGTCTGGGCGGCGGCCGCGGCAAGAGCACCCGAGTCAAGGGCGGCCTGCAACTCGGTCTTGGCCGAAGCATAACGCAGATAGTCAACAGCGGCCCCGGCGGCGAGCAGCACCGGCACAATGGCAATGGCAAAGGTGATGGCGGTGTTGCCCTTCTGGTTGTTCAGAAAGCGGCGGAGGAAGTGGCCCATGTGTTGCTCCCGTGTCTCACGATGAAACGTTTGGGAACTGCAGGAGCAAGAGGCGGACCCGGCGGGGTAGCCACCGGAACCGCATGCAAATCACGGTTTACAGATGGTTAAAATGGCCTTCGGGCGCGCATCGCCTGGGTGAGCGTTCCCTCATCCAGATAGTCGAGTTCGCCGCCCACCGGCACGCCATGGGCCAGTCGCGAGGTGGCGATGTCGAGGCCCTTGAGGCGCTCGATGATGTAGTGCGCCGTGGTCTGGCCCTCGACGGTGGCATTCACCGCCAGCACCACTTCCTTCACATGTTCGCGGGTGGCGCGGTTCGACCAGTTGATCGATGGCGAGGTCTTCGGGACGAATGCCCTCGATCGCCGACAGTGTTCCGCCGAGAACATGGTAAAGGCCGTTCCAGGCGGAGGCGCGTTCCAGCGCCCACAGGTCGCCCACCTCTTCGACGACACAGATCACCGCATGGTCGCGGCGCGGGTCACTGCACAGGGTGCAGGGGTCGATGGTATCGACATTGCCGCAATGCGAGCACACCGTCACCTTGTCGCGGGCTTCGGCGAGTGCGGTGGCAAGCGGCGTCAACAGCTTGTCGCGATTCTTGATCAGGTGGAGTGCTGCCCGTCTCGCCGAACGTGGCCCAAGCCCCGGCAGCTTCGCCAGCAGCTGGATGAGGCGCTCGATCTCGGGGCCGGTGGTGCGCTTCATTATGGATCAGAACGGCAGCTTCATGCCGGGGGGCAGGGCCAAGCCGCCGGTCACCTGTTTCATTTCCTCCGCCATCATCGCCTCGGCCTTGGCCTTGGCATCATTGTGGGCCGCAACAATCAGGTCCTCGACGATCTCGCGCTCCTCGGGCTTCAATAGCGCCGGGTCGATGGCGACGGACTTCATCACACCCTTGCCGTTAAGCGTCACTTTCACCATGCCGCCGCCCGACTGGCCGGAGACCGTCATCTGCTCGATCTTCGCCTGCATGTCCGGCCATGCGCGACTGCATGTCCTGCACCTGCTTCATCATGTCATTTATGTTCATCGTCGTCTTCACTCATTGATGGGGTTGACAGCTGTTCGGGGGCGCGGATCTCGATGATCTCGGCGCCGGGGAATTTCTTGAACACCGCCTGCACATCCGGGTGCTCGCGCGCCGTGCGGAACAGACTGTCGCGATTCTCGCGGTTCTGGGCGGCAATCGGCTTATCGCCGCCATCCTTCGCCACCAGCACCATCCAGCGCTGACCGGTGAAGGCTTCAAGCTTGCGCGAAATTTCATTGGCAAGGCCCGGATGGGCGCCGGGTTCCATGGCGATTTCAATTTGGCCTGGGGCGACGCGAATGGGACGGACAAAGCGTTCAAGATCACTCTTCAACTTGATATCACGCTTTTCGGCGGCGATGGCGATAACATCCTTGAAGGAGGAAATCGACCTTGTTTCAGGTGAGCGTTGCTGTGACAGCGGTGCTTCCACCGGCTTCAGAGCGAGCGGACCATTGTTTTCCGTAGGCTGAGGTTCGCTTCGCCGCAACATTTCGACGGTGGCGGTTGGTGAAAAACGCTCAGGCGCCGGGGCTTCCAGCACTTTCTTCGCCAACTCCTCGCCACCTGGCATTTCGGCGGCGTGGGCGAGGCGGATCAGCACCATTTCAGCCGCCATCAGGGCATTGGCGTGAAGATCGACTTCGCGGATGCCTTTCAGCAGCATCGACCAGGCGCGCGACAGATGCGCCATGCCAATTTCCGCGGCGTGCATCTGCCCACGCGTCTTCTCGGCCTCGGTGCGCGAGGTGTCGCCAAGCGCTGCCTCTCTCACCACCTTGAGCCTGGTGACCCAATGCACATAGTCGGCGATGTCAACCAGAATGGTTTTGGGATCGCCGCCGGAATTGTACTGGTCTTCCAGATCGAGCAGCGCCTTGGCGATTTCTCCGTTCATGACCCACTCGAACAGGTCGATGATGCGCGAGCGGTCCATCATGCCAAGCATGGCGGCCACATCACTGGCTTTCACATGGCCTTCGCCATAGGCAATGGCCTGGTCGAGCAATGACAGGCCATCGCGGGCCGAGCCTTCGGCGGCGCGCGAAATCATCGCCAGCGCGTCGGTCTCGGCTTCGACGCCTTCTTTCGCGGCGATGGACGCGAGATGGCTGGACAGCAGCGCTGCATCGAAGCGCTTCAGGTCGAACCGCTGGCAGCGCGACAGGATGGTGATGGGAACTTTGTTGATCTCGGTCGTCGCGAAGATGAACTTCACGTGCGGCGGCGGTTCTTCCAGCGTCTTCAGCAGCGCGTTGAAGGCGTTCTTCGACAGCATGTGTACTTCGTCGATGATATAGACCTTGTAACGCGCCTGCACTGGCGCATAGCGCACGCTGTCGATGATCTCGCGCATGTTGTCGACGCCGGTGTTGGAGGCGGCGTCCATCTCGATCACATCGATGTGGCGGCTTTCGAGGATGGCCTCGCAATGGGCGGTCATCTCCGGCATCTCGACCGATGGGCCGGATGCCGATAGTTGATGCCGCGGGCGATGAGCCGGGCGGTCGTCGTCTTGCCGACGCCGCGCACGCCGGTGAGCATGTAAGCCTGGGCGATGCGGCCGCGTCGCAAAGGCGTTGGTCAGGGTGCGCACCAGCGCCTCCTGGCCGACCAGGTCGGCGAAGGTCTGGGGACGGTATTTCCGGGCAAGAACGCGATATCCCGAGGCGTTCGCGCCGCTGTTCATGTCATTCATGGCGGGCCTGGGAAATGTTCTAGAGGTGGGAGGCTGGACGGGCAACCCGTTCCGGACTCGTTGGGGCTGCTTCCTTCCGGACCTGACCCGGTTGGCGAGCGGCACGTCCGCCGCCAACCTCCCGGGCGCTATATGGCGATTTACCATTTAAAAGGCAAGCGCGGCGGCCCGGCCTTGCCAGTTTTTCCGGATCGGCCCATGATTCCACACTGATTTGCAGGACGGAGAACGGACATGCGGGTTTCGCGGTGGGGAATTGCCGGTGCGGCACTGGCCATGCTGGCGGTTCCAGCGTTGGCCCATCATTCCAAGAATTGCCGCCCCTACACCATCGAGAAGGTGTGCTGGGAGAAAGGCAGGACCTGTCATCTCCATATGGTTTACGCTGCCGGCCACAATCCGGCAGGGGCCATTCCCGATGGCTACTGGTACAGCGCCAAGCCCAAAAAACAGGCCCACAAACACCGTAAAAACACGGTAGCAAAGCACAAAAAGCGCCATGGCAGCGTTTACGCCACGTGCCGGAGTTTCGGCTGCTGGTATCAAGCACGACCCCGAGCATCGCTATTGAAATTAGGCTGTTGTTAAGTTTTTTCTCACTTTGGATTGAAAATTTAAGACTCCGGTTAGCTTTGCATTAGCGCCGCACGAACTAGGTTGTGCATTACAACTAACAAAGTGTTGCTCATGCAAATCCAGAGTTCCGGCAAGGCTGGTTTGGTGTTGCTGGCGGGGTTGCCCCTGCTGGTTGCTCTTCCGGGCGTGGCGTTGCACGCAACCCGCTCGCTCGGAACGGGTACGGCCATGGCGCTGCTGCTCGGTGTGGCCGCCGCCGCCCTGCCGCTCGCCGGGGCGCTCTTCGGGGCCCGGCGGATGAACACGATTTATGCCTCGGCGGCGGTTGAAGCCTCGATCCACGATTCGCTTTCAGGGCTCCCCAATCGCGGTGCCTTCACCAATGCCGTCTCCTCCGCCCTGGCGGCAGTCAGACCAGCCGCAAGTGGCGCTGGTTTTCGTTGATCTCGACGGCTTCAAGAGCATCAATGACAACTACGACCATGAAACTGGTGACACCTTGCTGCGCGCTGTCGCCGGAGGTTTTGCAGCGCTGGCGGGCGAGGCGGTCATGGTGGCGCGGCTGGGCGGCGATGAGTTCGCATTTCTGGTGACCGGAGCCAATGTCCGGGCGCGGGCCGAAGCGCTGGCCATTCACGTTCTCGCTTTCATCAAGGAGCCTTTCGATATTGGCGGCAAAGAAGCGGTGATTGGCGCCAACATCGGGCTGGCGCAATGCCAGGATGGGGCCATCGATACCAGTGAGCTGATGCGGCGAACCGAAGCCGCAATGCGCGATGCCAAGTCCCATGGCCACAATTTGCGCCGCTGGTTCGACGCTGACCTCGACGCCAAGAAAAATGAAGACATGGAAATCGCCCGCGAAATGCGCTCCTTCATCGCTCACGGCGCGTTCGAAGTCGAATACCAGCCGATTGTCGATTCAGGCACACGCCACATCGACGGCGTCGAAGCGCTGGCGCGCTGGCCCAAAGCCTCGGCGCGGCGTCTGGCGCCGGACCGTTTCATTCCCATCGCCGAAGAGCACGGCCTCATTGGCGATCTCGGCAATCTCATTCTCGCCAAGGCCTGCCGCGATCTGTTGCAATGGCAAGACCTCAAGCTATCGGTCAATGTCTCACCGGTGCAGCTCAACAACCGGGCCTTCACCAAAACCATCGAACGCATTGTCAAGCAGTGCGGCTTCCCGCTGACACGGCTGGAAGTGGAATTCACCGAGACTGCACTGATCCGCAACACCGAACGGGCCCGCGAAGTGATCGATGAACTGCATGCCCGGGGCGTCACCGTGGCGCTCGATGATTTCGGCACGGGATTTGCCAGCGTTGGGTATCTCCGCACCTTCCATTTCGACAAAGTGAAACTTGACAAGTCGCTGACGCAATCGATCCTCACCAACACGGCGGCCCAGAAGGTGGTTCAGGGCACGGTGCTGATTGCCGGCGGCCTGTCCGCCGCGATTATCGCCGAGGGGATCGAGACCGAGGAAGAGGCACAGTTGTTGCGGCTGTCCGGCTGCCACCAGTTGCAAGGCCATTATTTCGGCAGGCCGCAACCCGCCAACATGCTCTACACCATGGTGCCGCAAGACGCCGAGCCACGCCTGCGCGCCACCGGCTGAAGGACTTGCACCTGAGCGTTGCTTCGCTAGTCTGACCCCCTGGAGACAGGGGCGATGGTGGACACTTTTCAGAACTGGATCGGCCACAGCACCACGCGTCATGACGTGGTGACGGAACGCTTGCTCACTGAATACCGGGCAACGCTCAAGGGCTATTTGTTCGAGAATGGCGATAGCGCGCCGCCGGGCTTTCACTTCGGACTCGCACCCGCCGTGCCGGAACCAGCGCAATTGGGCCCAGATGGCGCCGAAGCCAAGGGGGTGTTCCTGCCGCCCATTCCCTTTCCACGCCGCATGTGGGCCGGCGGGCGCATCGAAACCTTTCATCCGATCCGCGAACACCAGAGAATTTTACGGCGCTCGACGATTTCGGAAATCAGCCATCGGCAAGGCAAGGCCGGGGCTTTCTATCTGGTGACGGTAACCCACGAGATTGAGGCCGATGGCGTGCTGGCGCTGCGCGAGCGCCAGGAATTGGTGTTTCGCGAAGTTGCAAGCGCCGCGTCTGCTGGCACTCCCGCCGGACCCGCTGCGCCCGCCCTGTCATGGCAAGTCGATGCGACGGCGGCCGCTGCTGTTCCGGTTTTCGGCCTTCACCTTCAACGGCCACCGCATTCACTACGACTCTCGATTTCGCGCGGCGCGAAGAAGGATACGCCGGGCTTCTGGTGCATGGGCCGTTACAGGCCGCGCTGTTGCTGAACCAGACTCGCCGTGGTTCTGGGCCATGTGCCGAAGGTAGTTCGAATATCGCTGCCTGTCGCCGCTCACTTCGCGGGCAGACATTCCGCGTCGAAACCACAAACCATGGCACCGCCCGCATTGTCGACGCCCAAGGCATCACGGCGAGCGAAGGGCGCGTTCCAGAAACAGCGTGAGCATCACCGTCTTGGCGTCGATGATGCGTTGATCCATCACCATGGCGAGGAGTTCCGCGAAGGGCATCTCAACCACTTCGATATCTTCATGCTCAGCCTCGTGACCGCCGCCGGCGGAAACACGCGATGCTTCGGAATAATCTGCGAGGAACATCGTGAGTTCCTCGGTGACGGCGCCGGGCGTCATGAAGGTTTGCGCCACTTGCCGCAGATTTGACGAGGCGATAGCCCAATTCCTCCTCGGCCTCGCGGGCCGCACAGGTTGCTGGATCATTGCCGTCGAGAAGCCCGGCGCAGACTTCCAAGGTATCGCCATCGCGGCCCGACAGGTGCACCGGCAGGCGGAACTGGCGCACCAGCAGCACCGTGCCGCGCGCGGCGATCATAGGGCAGAACGGCGGCGCCCGAGCCATGGTCATGGACTTCACGCAGCAGTGTCTCGCGGCGGCCATCGCGGAAGCGATAGTCGATCGTGTACATGGTATTGCGGGCCCAGCGTTTGGAAAGCACCTCGCTGCCGATGATCTTCACGCGGTCAGCCATCGCCCCTCGCAGTCTTGACGCGTGCGACGATGGCAGCGGTGAGAGGGCTTGCGGCAAGTTCCTCGATGGTGGGCGAGAGCCTGCGCCGCCAGTTGGGCCGTTCGGCATCGGTGCCCGGCACATTCAAGGGCTCGGTTTCGCGCGCCAGATCGTCGGCCTGGATGAGCATGATGGCTGATGGTGTTGCGGCAACGAAGCCGTGGGCGGCGATTGCGGCATCGCCGTCATCCGATGAGATGTTGCCGGTCGCGGCATCAAGTGCCGCAATTTCACGGCCGCGTTGGACCTCGCGCGCTTGTGCTTGTGCGCCATCGAGAATGCCGAGGTCCTGTTCGATGGCAATATCGCGCCCCTTGCGCCAGCCCATGAAGGTTGGCAGGTCATGGCTGGCGAGGCAGGCAAGGGCGCGGGCCGGATAGTCCTCCGGCCGCTTGAAGCCTTCAGCCGTCGCGCTCGAACCACAGCACGCGATAGGAGAGGATGTTGGCCTCATGCAGCGCCTGACGCAGGCCATCGGGCACCGTTCCGAGATCCTCGCCGACAATCAGGCATGTGTTGCGCTGGCTTTCGATGGCGGTGAGCGCAATGAGCGCATCCATGGGAAAGCGCACATAGGCGCCGTCCTTGCCTTCAGCACCGCGCGGCACCCAGAACTGGCGGGCGAAGCCCAGAATGTGATCGATGCGCAGGGCCGCCGCGCTCCGCATGTTGGCGGCGAGGATCGCCTGCATGGGGGCAAGCCCACGGGCTTCCAGTTCAAGCGGCGAGAAGGCCGGGAGGTTCCACACCTGGCCATTGCGCGCGAAGGGATCGGGCGGTGCGCCGAGCGACACGGTATGCGACAAAGGCTTCCGGGTCTTCGGCAATCTCGCCGCCATCGAAGGCGCAGCCCAGCGCCAGGTCGCGATAGAGCGATGTTGTGTCCGCCGCCCTGGCAAGCTGCTGGCGGGCGATCAATTCGAGGAAGGCACGATAGCGGATGCGTTCGGCGTGGCTTTCTCACCGGCTCTGGCCGGCTTCAAAGGCGCCGTGCCGGACGAGATCGTCATCGCTGGCGACGGGGCCGTCGCCATTCGGCGAAGGCGCTTTCGAGCAACTCGCTCTTGGCCTGCCAATGCGCATGGTAGTCGACCGCGGGGAGTTTTTCGAGCGCCGCAAAGGCGGCGCGGCGCGTTTCGCGCGAGCTTGGCGGTCTTGGGCAGCGGGTATTCAGACAACAGTTGCGCGATGCTGATGTAGATCGGATCGAGATAGCGCCGGTCCGACGGCTGATAGGGCGAAACGCGGCTCCGGTCCGATGGGAACATGTGATGCAGGGGGTTGAGGCCGGTGTAGCGGCCGCCGAGATCGGCGGTGAGTTTCGCAAAGCGCCGCAAGGTTTCGAAATCGCCGATGCCGCCATCACCTTCGTGACGCAGCGCATAGAGATGCGAGGCGAGGCCAAACACCCTTTTACCCCCGGCGATATCAGCGGGCATGAAGCAGCCGTCAGGGCGCACCAGCAGATGCTGGGCAGCACCTTGTTCATCGCTGACCCGGTAGCGGCCCATGGGCAAGCGAGCCGAAGGTTGCGTGCCTGGCTGCACGTCAATTGCATGGCCCTTGCCATCGTCGCCCAGAGCCGTGAAGCGGCGGCGTTTTGGCGAAGGCGCGCCGAATTCGAACTGATGACCGGCACGGGCGATCAACACCGGCAACCGCTGGCGCAGGCGTGCGCAGGCTGTTCTCGACATCACCGCCGGGCGCGTGCGCGAGCCGCAGGCCCGACAATATGTGTTTCAAAGTATCGAGCGGCACGTCGTGATGGGTGCCATCGACCTCCCACCAATCGCCGGCGATGCCGGCGGCTTCGGCGAGCGCCTTGATCTCCGCATCCGATGGGCCGCTTGATTTCACTGCTTTGGCGGCCAGCACCGACACGGAGTTGGGTGGCAAACCATCGCCCGGTGCGGAACAGAAAACGCGGCGCCAGCCGGCGGGCATCGGCAGGGCCTGCTTGCCGCCATTGATCCACAGCGACTTGCCGTTGAGAACAAGGCCCAGCACGCGGGACTTGGGATCGTTCCAGTTTAGCGGCAGGCCATCGCCGCCGAGCCACCGGGCATCGGCGTTGTCGAGATAGCGATCGACGGTGATTTCGGCGCGGAGCTGGCTGAGTTCCGCCACGAAATCGATCAGCGCCGTGTCGGCCTTTTCCCAGTCGAGCCAGGTAATGGCATTGTCCTGGGCATAAGCATTGTTGTTGCCGTTCTGGCTACGGCCAAATTCATCGCCCGCCGTCAGCATCACCGTGCCGCGCGACAGGAAAAGCGTGGCGAGCAAGGCGCGAACATCGCCACCGGGCCACATGGGTTCATGGCCATTGCCGTCGCGATTGCCTTCGCCATTGGCGTGGTTCTGCTTGGCCGCATAACGCGTCAGATCGGCCAGCGTGAAGCCATCATGGGCGGCGATATAATTGACACTTGCCGAAGGCGGGCGATGGGGAGCGAAGACGTCGGACGATCCGGTCAGGCGCGTCGCAAGGGCGTTGATCGAGCCCGCATCGCCGCGCCAGAAGCGCCTGACGTCGTCGCGGTACTTGTCGTTCCATTCGAGCCAGGGTGCGGGAAAGCCGCCGAGGCGATAGGTGGCGAGGTCCCAGGGTTCGGCGATGAGGATCAGGTCTTTCAGCAGCGGGTCCTGCATGATCGCCGCCAGCAGCGGCGCATCGGGGTCACGGCCCATCACGGTTGCGAGGTCGAAGCGGAAGCCGTCGAGCCCCGTTTCGTTCACCCAGCAGCGCATGGCATCGGTGACAAGCTGCACCACGGCGGCGCGGGAACAGTCCAGCGTGTTGCCGCAACCCGTGTCGTTCGTGCCGGTGAAATACAGCGCGTTGTCGAGGCCCTTGAGCGACAGCGTGGCGCCCTGCTCGTCGCTTTCGCCGGTGTGGTTGAACACCACATCGAGAATGACGCGAATGCCTTCCTTGTGAAGCGCCGCGATGGTGTCGCGAATTTCGGCAAATCCGCCGGGAGCAAGGCGCGGGTCCGGCGCCATGAAGGTGACGGGGTTATAGCCCCAGGCATTGGAGAGGCCGAGCGGCGCCAGGTGGCGCTCGTCGATCCAGGCCATCAGCGGCATCAGTTCGATGCAATCGACGCCCAGCTTTTTCAGATGCGCGATGATGGCGGGGTGGGCGAGTGCCGCAACCGTGCCGCGCTGGGCTTCCGGCACATCGGGATGAAGCTTGGTGAAGGACTTGACCTGAAGCTCGTAGATGAATGAGGGCCGCTTCGGCGGCAGCGGATGCGCGGCGATCTGCGGCGCGGCGGACGATGGCCTTGGGCACCAGGGACGCCGTGTCGAAACCGCGTTCGGTCAATTCCGGCATGTGGCGATAGGGCCGGTCAATGGCGGTGGCATAGGGATCGACCAGCAGCTTCGTGGCATCGAAGCGATGTTCGCCGTCCCACGGCCCCTCGGCGCGCAAGCCATAACGCGCACCCTCGGTGACACCTGCGATGAAACCGAAATGCACGTCACCCAGCCTGTGCGGCAGGCGGAAGCGATAGGCTTCTTCCTCGCCCGCCTCGTCGAACAGGCAGAAGAACACCGCCGTGGCGTTGCGCGACACCACCGCGACGTTGATGCCGTCCGCCGCACCGTGGCACCCAAGGGCGAGGGCTGGCCCGCCGATGGATCGAGGCGCGGTGTCAGGTGATCACCGAGGGTTCGCTGCGGCCGGTGCGTTCGGCAATGCCCGCCAAGCGAATGCGACAGGGCAATGAGATCGGCGAGCGCTGTCTGGGTCTCGATCCCGTGTTTTGCCACATCGGGCTCGAAACGCTCGATATAGACACGAAGCGTCGCCCCCGCCGTGCCGGTGCCGGACAGGCGATAGACGATGCGCGAACCGTCCTCGAACATCACGCGGATGCCCTGCCCGGTGGTGCGCGAGCCATCGACCGGATCGTCATAGGCGAAATCGTCCATGGCCTTGATGCGATGTTTGCCCGGAAGCGTTGGCATCTGGTCGCGCAGCGCTTTCATCAGTCCATTGGCGGCTTCGGCATCGACCTCTTCATAATCGTGGCGCGAATAGTAGTTGCGGCCATAGTCGCGCCAATGGTTCTTGACGATGGTCTCGACGCTTTCGCGGCGCCTGGCCAGAATGTTGAGCCACAGCAGCACCGCCCACAGCCCGTCCTTCTCGCGCACATGGCTGGAGCCGGTGCCGGCACTTTCCTCGCCGCAGATCGTCGCCATGCCGGCATCGAGCAGGTTGCCGAAGAACTTCCAGCCGGTGGGCGTTTCATAACACTTGATGCCGAGCTTCGCCGCCACCCGGTCGGCCGCGGCACTGGTCGGCATCGAGCGGGCGATGCCGGCGAGGCCCTTGGCATAGCCCGGCGCCAGATGGGCATTGGCGGCGAGAAGGGCGAGCGAGTCCGAAGGCGTCACGAACTGGTTGCGGCCGATAATCAGATTGCGGTCGCCGTCGCCATCGGAAGCGGCACCGAGATCGGGTGCGTCATTCGACATCAGGAGATCGTAGAGCTCCTTGGCGTGAACGAGATTGGGGTCGGGATGGTGGCCGCCGAAATCCGGCAGCGGTGTTCCGTTCACGACAGTGCCTGCGGGCGCCCCCAGCAGGCCTTCGAGAATGGCCGTGCCATAGGGGCCGGTGATGGCGCTCATGGCATCGAAGCGCATGCGGAAGCCGGACTTGAACAGATCGCGGATGGCGTCGAAATCGAAAAGCTGCTGCATCAAGGCGGCGTAGTCGGTGACCGGATCGATGACATCAATGGTCATGCCATCAAGTTGCGAAGTTCCCACCTTGCTCAGATCGGGCGCTGCCGCGTTGGAGATTTTGTAGCTGGCAATCGACTTGGTTTTGGCGAAGATCACGTCGGTGATTTTCTCGGGCGCCGGGCCGCCATTGCCGGCATTGTATTTGATGCCGAAATCGCCATCGGGTCCGCCGGGATTGTGGCTGGCCGACAGCACGATGCCGCCGAAGGCCTGATACTTGCGGATGACGTTCGAGGCGGCGGGTGTTGACAGCAAGCCGTCGCGGCCAACGATCACCCGGCCAAAGCCATTGGCTGCCGCCATGCGGATCGCCGTCTGGCTTACTTCGCGGTTGAAGTAACGGCCATCGCCGCCGATCACCAGTGTCTTGCCAGCGAAACCATCGAGCGCGTCGAAGATCGACTGGATGAAATTCTCGGCATAGTGCTTTTGCTGGAAAACCGGAACTTTCTTGCGCAAGCCGGAGGTGCCAGGCTTCTGGCCGTCGAATGGTTTGGTGGCGATGGTCTCGATCATGAATTGCGGCCCAAGAGGTTGCGGTAGAGATCGGAATAGGCTTCAGCACTGCGGTCCCAGGAAACATCGGCCTCCATGCCGCGCTTCTGCATGGCGGCCCAGGCTTTTTTGTTGGCGAAGATGCGTGCGGCGCGCGGCAGCGCGTTTTCGAGCGAAGGCCCGTCGACCGGTGAGAACTGGAATCCGGTGGCGACGTTCGCCGCAAGGGCGGCGTCATTGGCATCGATGATGGTGTCGGCGAGGCCGCCGGTGCGGGCGACGATGGGCACGCAGCCATAACGCAAACCATAAAGCTGGGTGAGGCCGCAGGGCTCGAAGCGCGACGGAATGAGAATGGTGTCGGCACCACCCTGCATGAGATGCGACAGCTTCTCGTCATAGGCGGTAACGACACCGACCCGGCCCTTGTGGCTGGCTGCCGCTTCGAGGAAGGCCTTCTCGATCGCTGCCTCGCCGGTGCCGATCATTGCCAGTCTTGCGCCCGAGTCGACCAGTTGATCGAGCGAGGCGGCGAGAATGTCCATGCCCTTCTGCCAGGTGAGGCGGCTCACCACGCAATGCAGGATGCCGTCGCCCTCCTCCAGCCCGAAGCGCTGTTCAAGGGCGCGCTTGTTGGCGGCGCGCTTGGGCAAGCGCCTTTTCGTTGTAGTTCGCCGTGAGATCATCATCGGCGGCGGGGTTCCACACATCGGTGTCAATGCCATTGACGATGCCGCTGACATCGGCGCGCCTGGCTCGCAGCAGACCATCAAGCCCCATGCCGAAATCCGCCGTGCAGATTTCCTGGGCATAGCTGGGGCTCACGGTGGTGATGGCGTCGACGAGACTCAAGCCCCCTTTCATGTAACTGACATTGCCGTAGTACTCGACGCCGTTGATGGAAAAGGCCGAGGGCGGCAGGCCCAGCGTGCCAAACAGCGAAGCCGGGAACTGGCCCTGGAAGGCGATGTTGTGCACGGTCAGAATGGTGCGAGGGCCCCCCTCGATAGGCCACATAGACAGCGGCCAGTGCCGCCTGCCAATCGTGAAGATGCAGGAGATCGGGCGTGAAGGCAGCAACCTTGCCCTGGCCGATATCGGCGGCGGCGCGCGCGAGGCCGGCAAAGCGCTGGGCATTGTCCGGCCAGTCCTTGCCGTCGGGGCCGAGATAGGGATTGCCCAACCGGTCGAACAGGTGGCGGGCGTCAAGCACAATGACATCAAGCCCCCTGGCCTTGCCTTTCATCAGCCGGGCGGGGCCGCCGAACAAATCCGTATACTGATGAATAACCTCGCCACTGTGCAGCGCCGCCATGACCACCGGATAGCCGGGCACGAGGCTTTGCACCTCGACGCCATGCTTGTGCAGTGCGGCCGGCAGGGCGCCGGCCACATCCGCCAACCCGCCAGTCTTCACCAGCGGATAGATTTCGGAGGTAACCGACAGAACCTTCATAGGCCAAGCTTGTCGATCATCGGCTTGGTAATGAGGCAGATGCCGCTCGCCGTGCGGCGGAAGCGCTGGCCGTCAAGCACCGGGTCTTCGCCGACGACGAGACCTTCTGGAATAACGACGCCACGGTCGATCACCACCTTCTTGAGTATGACATTGCGGCTGATCTCGACGTGCGGCAGCACCACGGCCTCTTCCACCGACGAATAGGAGTTGATGCGCACGCCGGTGAACAGCAGCGAGCGCCGTAGCGTCGCGCCCGACACAATGCAGCCGCCGGACACCAGCGACGCCGACGCCGAACCCCTGCGGCCTTCTTCATCGTGCACGAACTTGGCGGGCGGCGTCACTTCGCTGTAGGTCCAGATCGGCCAATTCTGATCGTAAAGATCGAGGGCCGGCACGACATCGGTCAAATCGATATTGGCTTCCCAATAGGCATCGACGGTGCCGGCATCGCGCCAGTAGGATTCCGATTCCTGCGACGAGCGCACACAGGAGGTCGAGAAGCGGTGGGCCACGGCTTTGCCGTTCTTGACGATGTGGGGGATGATGTCCTTGCCGAAATCGCGGCTGGAATTGGGGTCGGCGGCGTCGCGGCGAAGCTCCTCGGCGAGGAACTTCATGTCGAAGACATAAATGCCCATGGAGGCCAGCGCCACTTCGGGGTTACCTGGCATGCCCGGCGGGTCCTTGGGCTTTTCGAGGAACGAGATGATGCGGCCGGTTTCGTCGGTGGCCATGACGCCGAAGCCCGTCGCTTCCATGCGCGGCACCTCGAGACAGCCGATGGTGACATCGGCGCCGGATTGCACATGCTGCTGCAGCATGATTTCGTAGTCCATCTTGTAGATGTGGTCGCCGGCCAGCACCACCATGTGGCGGGGCTTGTAGCTCTCGACGATATCGAGGTTCTGATAGATGGCATCGGCGGTGCCGGCGTACCATTGGGTTTCCGACACGCGCTGCGACGCCGGAAGAATGTCGAAACTCTCGTTCCTTTCGGGCCGGAAGAAGTTCCAGCCGCGCTGCAAATGGCGGATCAGGCTATGGGCCTTGTACTGGGTGGCGACACCCATGCGGCGGATGCCGGAGTTCATGGCGTTCGAGAGGGCGAAATCGATGATGCGCGACTTGCCGCCGAAGGGCACGGCGGGCTTGGCCCGCTTGTCGGTCAGTTCCAGAAGCCTTGAACCCCGGCCTCCGGCCAAAACATAGGCCATGGCGTCACGGGCCAGCGGCGCGTTGCTGCGATACTCTGCCATTTTACTCTCCCCTCAAATCGGCCCGCCTTTTGTCAGGCGGGTCCGTGTACAAAAAACACTGTGGCCAGCGGCGGAAGCGTGATCCGGGCGCTGGCCGGCTTGCCGTGCGATGGTCCGTTATCGGCTTCAATCGATCCCATGTTGCCGCGCCCCGAGCCGCCGTAGAGTGCTGCATCGGTATTGAGGATTTCAATCCATCGCCCGGCTTTTGGCAAGGGCAGAACGTAATTTTCGCGCACCACAGGAGTAAAATTGGTTATCGTTACGACGGGCGGGTGACCCTCGCCAGAATGTCTCGCCCAGGCGAAGACCGAGTTTTCATATTCGTCAGCCAGCATCCACTCGAAACCTTCGCCCTCGCAATCGCGGGCATGGAGTGCGGGGTGGTCACGGTAGCGATGGTTCAAATCGCGCACCAATTCCTGCATGCCCTTGTGCGGCGCGTGGTCGAGGAGGTGCCAGTCGAGACTCTTGGCCTCGCTCCATTCGCCCCACGGCGCCATTTCCTGGCCCATGAACAAGAGTTTCTTGCCGGGATAGGCCCACATGAAGCCGTAATAGGCCCGAAGATTGGCGAACTTCTGCCAGTCGTCGCCAGACATCTTGGCGAGAAGCGAGCCCTTGCCGTGAACCACTTCGTCGTGGCTCAGGGGCAGAACGAAATTTTCCGAGAAGGCATAGAGCAGGCCGAAAGTCAGTTCGTTGTGATGGTGTCTGCGGTGCACGGCGTCGCGCTTCAGATATTCCAGGGTGTCGTGCATGAAGCCCATGTTCCACTTGAAGCCGAAGCCAAGTCCGCCGGTGTCGGTGGGTTTCGAGACACCGGGAAAGGCGGTTGATTCCTCGGCGATGGTCATGGCGCCGGGATTCTGGGCATAGGCTTCATGGTTCATGCGCTGCAGGAAGGCGATGGCCTCGAGGTTCTCGCGGCCGCCATACTGGTTGGGAATCCACTCGCCCTCTTTGCGCGAGTAATCGAGATAGAGCATCGAGGCCACGGCATCGACGCGCAGGCCGTCGAGATGGTAGCGGCCGAGCCAGAACAGGGCGTTGTTGAGGAGGTAGCTGGCAACCTCCTTGCGCGCCGAAATTGTAGATCGCCGTATTCCAATCGGGATGATAGCCTTGGCGCGGATCTTCATGTTCATAGAGTGCTGTGCCGTCGAAACGGGCGAGGCCATGTTCATCGGTCGGGAAATGAGCGGGCACCCAGTCGAGAATGATGCCGATCCCCGCCGCGTGCGCAGCATCGACAAAGCGGGCGAAACCCGCCGGATCGCCGAAGCGGGCGGTCGGAGCATAAAGACCGGTTGGCTGATAGCCCCAGGAAGGATCGAAGGGATGCTCGGTGATCGGCAATAGCTCGATGTGAGTGAAGCCCATGTCCTTGACATAGGTCACAAGATCGGTGGCCAATTCGTCATAGGTCAGGAAGGCGTCGCCGGCTTTGCGCTTCCACGAGCCGAGATGCACTTCGTAGATCGACATCGGCGAACGCCGCTTGTCGGTTGCGGCGCGGGCTTCGAGATATTTGCCGTCGGTCCACTGGAAATGCTCCGTATCGCCGACGCGCGACGCCGTGTTGGGCCGCAATTCCGCATGGAAGCCGAAGGGATCGGCCTTCAGCGGCATAAGATTGCCACCGGGACCCAGAAGTTCGAATTTGTAACCCTGGCCAACGGTGGCGCCGGGCACGAAGATTTCCCACACGCCGATGTCGAGGCGCTTTCGCATCACGTGGCGGCGGCCGTCCCAGTTGTTGAAATCGCCGACCACCGACACGCGCCCGGCATTGGGGGCCCACACGGCGAAATGTACGCCGTCTGCACCTTCATGATTCATGGCATGGGCGCCAAGCCGGTCATGGAGGCGCAAATGATTGCCTTCGGCAATGTAATAATCATCGAGAGGCCCCAGCACCGGCCCAAGCAAATAGGCATCGATCAGTGTCCATGAGCCACCGGCATTGCGGCCTCATAGCGCAGCGTCTCGCGGTCCTTGATGGCTCACCACGCCTTCGAAGAAACCGGCCTCGTGGCGGCGCTCCAGTTTGCCAACCGCCTTGCCGTCAAGCGTTGCGGCCGCCAGCTTTTCAGCACCGGGAACATAGGCGCGGGCGATCCACTGCTTGCCGAACTTGTGCAGGCCCAGCACTTTGAACGGATCGCCATGGCGGCCGCCAACGATGGCTTCGATTTCAGCGCCGTTGGTGGTCCATTTCGGCTCGGCCATCTCAAACTCCTCTAAAGTTTGCTAGGGAACGGGAACGTTCCAGATGTCTTTGGCGTATTCGCGGATGGTCCGGTCGGAAGAGAACCAGCCGGAATTGGCGGTGTTGAGAATGGCCTTCTCGGTCCATTGGGCCGGGCGGTGCCAGAGCCGATCCACCTCGCGCTGGGCCGCGGCATAGGCGTCGAAGTCGGAAGCCACCAGGAACCAGTCGCCATGATAGAGGCTGTCGATGATCGGGCGATAGCGGCCGGGATCGTCGGGCGAAAACACGCCAGAGGACAGCGCATCGATCACCGCCTTGAGATCGGGCGAGGCTTCAATCACCGCGCCGGCGTCAATCCCGGCCTTGCGGCGGGCTTCCACCTCGTCGGCCTTGAGGCCGAAGATGAAGATATTGTCGTGGCCCACGTGCTCGGAAATTTCGACATTGGCGCCATCGAGCGTGCCGATGGTGAGGGCGCCGTTCATGGCGAACTTCATGTTGCCGGTGCCCGAGGCTTCCATGCCGGCAGTCGAAATCTGTTCGGAGAGATCGGCGGCCGGGACGATCACCTCGGCCAGGCTCACATTGTAATTGGCAAGGAACACCACCTTGAGCTGGTCGCCGATGCCGGGATCGTTGTTCACCACGCGGGCGACGTCGTTGATCAGCTTGATGATCGAGCTTGGCCTGGGCATAGCTCGCCGCCGCTTTGCCGGCGAAGACCTTGACCCGCGGCGCCCAGTTGCGGTCCGGGTGGGCGCGCATGGCGTTGTACAGCGCGATGGTCTCGAGGATGTTGAGCAGCTGGCGCTTGTATTCGTGAATGCGCTTGATCTGCACGTCGAACATGCGCGGCGGGATCGAGCTCCTCGCCCATGCGCGAGGCGACCAGACGGGCGAGCTCTTCCTTGTTGCGCGCGCTTGATGGCGGCGAAGCGTTCGCGGAAACTTGCATCCTTGGCGAAGGGTACGGCCTTGGAAAGCAGAGCCGCGTCATCGAGAACGCCGTCGCCCACCGCCTCGCGCAACAGGCCGGTCAGTTCCGGATTCACGTCCTTCAGCCAGCGGCGCGGCGTGATGCCGTTGGTCTTGTTGTTGATGCGGCCGGGATACAGCGTGTTGAGGTCGCGGAACACCGTCACCTTCATCAGTGAGGAATGCAGCCCCGAAACGCCATTGATCGAATGCGAACCGGCGAAGGCGAGATTGCCCATGCGCACGCGGCGGCCATTGTTTTCGTCGATCAGTGAAACATTGGCGATCAGTTCTGGCGTCGACGCGGGCAATTCCTGGGCCTCGGCGATGACTTTGGCGTTGATGGCATAGACGATCTGCATGTGGCGCGGCAGCAGGCGCTCGAACAGATGCACCGGCCAGCTTTCCAGTGCCTCCGGCAACAGCGTGTGGTTGGTGTAGCCGGTGACGGCGCGGGTGGTGTCCCAGGCCTCCTTGAAGCCGAGGCCGTGCAAATCCATCAGCAGCCGCATCAATTCGGCCACAGCCACGGCGGGGTGGGTGTCGTTGAGCTGGACCGCCACCTTGTCGGCGAGATTCTTCACCGAGCCGATATTGCTGCAAATGGCGGCGCAGAATGTCCTGCAGCGAAGCCGAGGTGAAGAAAAACTCCTGCCTGAGACGCAGTTCCTGGCCGGCCGGCGTCGAGTCGGACGGGTAGAGCACCCGGGTGATGATTTCGGCCTTGTTGCTTTCGCCGAGAGCCGCCGCGTAGTCGCCGGAGTTGAAGGCATCGAGGCGGATGGGGTCGATGGCCCGCGCTGTCCACAGCCTGAGTGTGTTGACACGTTTGCCGCGCCAGCCGACCACCGGCGTGTCGCAGGCGCTGGCCAGTATGCTTTCGCCCGGCACGCCAGCGGCGGCGCTGTTTGCCGTCGGCCTCGGCTTCAAGCATCACGGTGCCACCGAAACCCACCTCATAGGCGGCCTCGCGGCGCGGGAATTCCCAGAAATTGCCGTTTTCCAGCCAGTTCTCGGGAAGTTCGACCTGCCAGCCATCGATGATCTTCTGACGGAACAGGCCGTGGTCATAGCGAATGCCATAGCCGTAGGCCGGGATATCAAGGCTTGCCATGCTTTCCATGAAACAGGCGGCAAGGCGGCCGAGACCGCCATTGCCAAGGGCGGCATCGGGCTCCAGGCTTTCGACGAGATCGAGATCGACATTGAGCGAGGCGAGGGCCTTCTCGAAGACTGCGGTAAGCTCGAGATTGCCGAGGGCATCGCGCAGCAGGCGGCCGATCAGGAATTCCAGCGAGAGATAATAGACGCGCTTGTCTTTCGCCTGATAGGTGGCCCTGGTCGATTCCATCCAGCGGTCGATGATGCGATCGCGCAGCGCCAGAATGGTGGCGGCCAGCCAATCGTGGGATTTGGCGACAATCGGGTCCTTGCCGATCGAATAGGCAAGTTTCTCGAGAATCTCCTGGCGGATGGTCTCGGCGTCGGTGGCGCGCGGGGCCGGTTTGTGCATGGCATCGAAATTAGAGCCGGTTGCCGTCGCTGCGGAAGCGGATTCTTCAAGCTTCATAACTTGCCCCTCGAAATCGGTTGGCGCGAACTGTTGCCGCGTCCCTGTCGGGGTTAGCCATGCCGCAATGCAGCAAAAAGATCAACCACTGATGTGCGCTCCTCAGGCAAGCGCCAGGGAGGCCACGCCGCCGACCACCAGAAGTATCCCAAACCATTGGCCAATCGACACTTTCTCCTTGAGAAACAAGGCGGCAAGGACCACCGCGATGCCGCCATAGGCGGAAATGCCGATGCCGGCAAATTCGTGTCCCGGCATGAAACCGGATAGATTGATGGCGGTTACACCGGCAACGTCAAGCAGGGCCATGACGGCCAGTCCCAGCCAGTGCCGGGCTTGCAGCGGAACGGGTTTCGCTTCGCCCAGCAAAAAGGGCAGCAAGACCAGTGTGCCGGTGAAGCGCGAGACCCAGGTGGCTTCATACTCACCAATGTTCAACCCGGCCTTCTGGCCCAGAATGATCGAGGCCGAATAGCCGATGCTGGCCACCAGGCAGAAGAAGAACAGCGGTACCACATCCTTCTTCGGCACGGAATTGATGCCGCCATCGGCGTGGCCAGAGCGGGCCACGATCAGACCGCCAGCGAGTGCTGCGGCGACCGCAAACCATTGGATGGGCGAGGGCGAATACCCCATGGCAACATTCCACAGGACGGCGAGGACCGGGTAAGTGGCGGTGACCGGCCCCACCAGGGAGATGGGTCCGAGGCTGAAGGCCTTGAACAGGCCACCGACGCCCATGCCATAGGCCACGCCGAGCACCAGCCCCGAGATGATGCCATCGCGGTCCGCTTGCCAAATCTGTCCGCGCCACAACACCACGGCCGTGATGAACACCCCGCCGGCGATCATCACCGCGATGGCCATTCTGACGGGACCGATACGGGCGGCAAAGCTGCGGGCAACAATGTCGTGAACCGACCAGGACAGGGCGGCGAAAACGCCGAGGAGGACTGCTATCATCCGGCACTGTTACCGGCTTGCAGTGCTGCCCGCCAGAGGACGGTGTCGGCAAAGAAGCGCAGGGCCGCAGGCGTTTTCACAACAGCGCTGTCTTCGCGTTCCATATCTTCGCCGTCGATCGCCGCCAGCCCGTCGATGATGAAGATGAGACTATGTTCAACAAGCTGCAACTCGTCGCCTTTGCCATGGCAGGTCACGGCGACGTCGGGCACATAACGTCCCCGCTTCACAAACAGGTTGAGGGCCCGGCACGGTCCGGACACCAGGCGGCAGAAGGTTTCCCGGTCACCCGGAAAGTGCACCGGACGTAGCCGTGCTGCTTCGATGGTGCCCATCCCATCAATTGCAAGCGATACCCCCTCGCCGTCGATGATGGTAAACACCCGGTCGATATCGGGGTAACTGGAGAATGGCACGTCGGCATCGAGCCGTGCGAGCGCCAGGCGCCATTCAAAATCCGCGCCACCCTCCTGGGAGATGTCCCAGGACACGCCAAGTCCGTTGCGCCAGAGCCCTTCGCGATAGTCCGATGGCTTCAAGATCAGGTTCAAGGCTCACGTCCTTTCCTGAGATTTGATGGCCCAGCATTGCACCACCAGCGGCCAAAGCAAAATGCCTGCCCCTCTGGCCTGCCATGCGTTTTCTGCTACACAGGGCCATGAACACGCCGCACGATCCGCGCAAATTCCGCAATGCCCTCGGCAGCTTTGCCACCGGCGTCACGGTCATCACCACGCGCGGGCCGAATGGCGAGTTGATTGGCAACACGGCAAGCTCGTTCAACTCCGTGTCGCTCGATCCGCCGCTCGTCCTGTGGAGCCTGTCGCGCACCGCCTACAGCTTCAAATCCTACATTGCCGCCGACTACTTCGCGGTCAACGTATTGCGTGAAGGCCAGGATGATTTTCGGCGCGCTTTGCCAAATCACTGGGCGACAAGTGGGCGGGCATCGAATACGAAACATGGCAGACCGGCTGTCCCATCCTTCCCAACTCGCTCGCCATCTTCGAATGCCGGATCGCTTACACCTATCAGGGCGGCGACCATGTGATCTTCGTGGGCGAGGTCGTCAATTACGACTTTGATGCCGAGGGAAAGCCGCTGGTGTTCTGGCAAGGCAAGTATCACAAGGCTTCGAACTGAGGCATTGACGGAAACGGCCCACAAGGCGTCAGAATAGACACAGCATTGAAGGCATGACTGTTTGAAGGATAACCAATGTTCCTCTCGGTCTTCGAATTGTTCAAAATCGGCATCGGCCCGTCGAGTTCGCACACGGTGGGGCCGATGGTGGCGGCAAGGCGTTTTCTCGAACTGGCGGGCGGGCGCTCGTTGCCCCATGCCGGGCAGGCTGAATGTCAGGCTGCATGGCTCGCTGGCCTTCACCGGCAAGGGCCATGGGACGGATCGCGCCGTGGTACTGGGCCTCGCCGGTGAAACGCCTGCGGACATTGACCCGGACAGGGTTGACGAAGTTCTTGCAGCGATGGCGGCGGGCGGGCGCATCACGCTCACCTCCGGCAACGTGCTGGCCTTCGATCCGGCGCGCGATGTGATCTTCGATTACGGCCCGGCCCTTCCCGGCCATTCCAATGGCATGGTGTTCCGCATCCTCGATGACGACAACAACACGCTGCTTGCCGAAACCTACTACTCGATCGGCGGCGGCTTCGTGCAAAGCGAAGCCGAGCGCTTGGCAACCTTGGCCGTGGACAAGATTGCAGCCAAGCCGAAGCTCGATGTCCCCTATCCCTTTTCCAATGCCGCCGAGATGCTGGTGATGGGTCAGGCCTCGGGTCTTTCGGTTGCCGCCATGAAGCGCGCCAACGAACTTGCCAGCATGGATGAGCGACGCTCGACCGGCGGCTGGACCAGATCTGGGGCGCCATGAATGCCTGCATGAATCGCGGCCTGAACCAGTCCGGCACGCTGCCCGGCGGTTTGAAGATCAGGCGGCGCGCTGCTGAAATCCTCAAGCAGTTGAAACAGGAGCAGGGCGGTAATTCCATCCAGCCGCACCGGGTGATGGACTGGCTGTCGGTTTACGCCATGGCGGTGAACGAGGAGAACGCGGCGGGCGGCAAGGTCGTCACCGCACCAACCAATGGCGCGGCAGGCGTGATGCCCGCCACCATCCGCTATTATCTCGATCATTGCGTCGGCGCCGACGAAGCGGGCATCCGCACCTTCCTGCTGGCCTCGGCGGCGATCGGCGGCATCATCAAGCACAATGCCTCGATCTCGGGCGCCGAAGTGGGCTGCCAGGGCGAAGTGGGCTCGGCCTCGGCGATGGCGGCGGCGGGCCTGTGCGCGGCACTGGGCGGCAGCAACGAGCAGGTGGAAAACGCCGCCGAAATCGCCCTCGAGCATCACCTCGGCATGACCTGCGATCCGGTCGGCGGGCTTGTTCAGGTGCCGTGCATCGAGCGCAATGCCTTCGGCGCGGTCAAGGCGGTGACTGCCGCGTCGCTGGCGCTGCGTGGCGACGGCAAGCACTTCGTGCCGCTCGACAACTGCGTCGAGACCATGCGCCAGACCGGCATCGACATGAGCGAGCGCTACAAGGAAACCTCGACCGGCGGCCTCGCCGTCAACGTGGTGGAATGCTGAGCTCTTCCGCGGTGGCGGCCAGACCCTGCGACTCAGGACCCGCTACCGCGGGCGCCCCAAGAAAAAGTGAAGCACAGCTTATCACCCATGCAGAGGTGTCGAAAAGCGGGCAAACCGGAAGCCGCGCAGCTGCTCATAACAGCCCGGCAATCTCCGCCCTTAGTTCCGGCAGGCCAACATAGCTCTGGCTCGAAGTGGCGTGAATGATGGGAAAACACGCGGCGCGTTTTTTGGCGAAGGCTTCGGTCTTGGTTTCGACATCGGCCAGTTCCAGGGGCTTCACCTTGTCGATCTTGGTGAGCACCAGCTGATAGGTGACGGCGGCTTCATCGAGAAGGTCCATCATCTCCTCGTCGGCGGCGAGAATGCCGTGGCGGCCGTCGATCAGCACGAAGGTGCGGGTCAGGCCGGGCCTTCCGCGCAGATAACCGCGCAGCACCGATTGCCACTGCTTCACTTCTTTTTTCGAAGCCTTGGCGTAGCCATAGCCCGGCATGTCGACGAGCGTGAGTTTTTCGCCGATGTCAAAGAAGTTGAGTTCGCGGGTGCGGCCCGGCGTGTTGGAAGCCCGCGCCAGTTCACGCACCCCGGTCAGCGCGTTGATGAGCGAGGACTTCCCCGCATTGGAGCGTCCGGCCACGGCGATCTCGACGCCCTTCACCTCTGGCAACTGTTCGAGCTTGGCCACGCCCAGGCGGAATTTCGCAGGGGCGCCGAACAGGCGGCGGCCTGCGAGGATCTGGTCTTCGTCGAAGCGCTCGCTCACGAAGTTTTCTTGTTGTTCAGGAACGGAATGCTCTCGCGGATGTTGCCGAACAGGTTCACTTCGGTGCCGTGGCGCCGCATGATGTAGGACTGCTGCAGGATCGACAGCAGGTTGCTCCATGTCCAGTAGATGACGAGGCCGACCGGGAAGGTGCCGAGCATGAAGGTGAAGATCACCGGCATCCAGTTGAACAGCGAGGCCTGAATGGGATCGGGCGGCGTCGGGATTGAGCCGCATCTGCACCCACATGGTAATGCCCATCATGATTGGCCAGGCGCCGATCATCAGGAAGGCCGGCAACCGTGAAGGGCAACAGGCCGAAGAGGTTGAACAGGCTTGTCGGATCGGCCGCCGAAAGATCGTGAATCCAGCCATAGAACGGCGCGTGGCGGAGTTCGATGGAGGTCAGGATCACCTTGTACAGCGAGAAGAACACCGGAATTTGCAACAGCACCGGCAGGCAGCCGGACACCGGCGACACCTTCTCGCGCTTGTAGAGTTCCATCATGCCCTGCTGCTGCTTGGCGCGATCATCGGGATAAAGCTGCTTCAGCTTTTCCATTTCCGGCTGCAGCTTCTTCATCTTCGACATCGAGGCGTAGGACTTGTTGGCAAACCAGAACAGCGCCACCTTGACCACCACTGTGGCACCGAGAATGGCCAGGCCGAAGTTGCCGAGCAGTCCCTTCAGGAAGTCGAGCAGGTAGAACATCGGTTTGGTCAAGAAGTAGAACCAGCCCCAGTCGACCATCATGTCGAATGAGTCGATCCCGTACTTCGCTTCGATAGCGTCGATGTTCTGCACCACCTTGGCGCCGGCAAAGAAGTGGTCTTCATAGGTGGCGGCAGCACCAGCAGCCACGGTGAGCGGTTCCCTGGTGATGTAGTCGGTCTGATAAACATCGCGGCCATTCTGGCTTTGATGCAGAAAGCTGTTGGTCACCGCCTTCGCCTGGTTGGGAATAACGGTTGCCGCCCAGTATTGGTCGGTAAAGCCAAGCCAGCCGCCTATGCTGTCCACCTTGGTGGGCTCTTTGGTTTCGGCGGCATCGCTATAGTGCACTTCGTTCAGAGTGCCGTCGAACACGCCCAGCATGCCTTCGAAGAATACCCAGTAGCCGGCGATTACCGGCGTATCCTGGCGCTGGATGCGGGCATAGGGCAGCAGGTTCAAGGCGGTCGTGGTGTTGTTCTGCACGGTCTGCGCGATGGCGAAGACATATTCATCGTCGATTGAAATGGCCCGGGTGAAGGTAACACCTTCGCCGTTGTCCCAGGTCAGCGTCACGGGCTTGCCCGGGGCGAGAACGGCGCCCGCCGGCGCCTTCCACTCGCTCTTGGGATCGGGCAACTTCACGGTGGTGCCGGGGGCCGCCACGAAACCCTGTTCGGCGAACAGTGCCCCCTTGGTGCCGGACGGCGACAGGAAGATGATGGTCGGGCTTGAAGGGTTGATGGTCTCGCGATACTTGGTGAGATGCAGGTCGTCGATCTTGGCGCCGACGAGATTGATCGAACCCATGAGCGACGGGTGTTTCGATCCTGACGCGCGGGGTTGCAGCAAGGGCTTCATCGCGCGACACCAGCTGCAGTGCCGGTTTCGGTGGCCGGCACCGTGCCACCGCCGGTTCCGGTTTCCGTGCCGGTTCCGGTCTGTGTCGTGGGGGTAGGTGCGGGAATCAGCGTGCCGCCATAGAAATATTGCCAGCCGACGATAATCAGCATCGACAGCACGATGGCGAGGATGAAGTTCTTGTTGTCGAGATTGTTCATGGGGCACCCTTGTCCGTTGCCCGATATGGGGCACCGTGCAGCCGCTGCAAAGCGGAATTGAGATCTTCGATGAGGGAAGCGAATGGTTTTTCGCCGGTTCCGGCCCGGCCGATCAGCACATAGTCGTGGCCAAGGCGGGCTTCCGGGGCCAGCACCAGGCGGGCCACTTCGCGCAGGCGGCGCTTCACCCGGTTGCGCACCACGGCATTGCCGATCTTTTTGGTGGCAGTGAAGCCGACCCTTGGCGGGTTCTGGTCGTCCCGGTTCCTGGCCTGCACAATGAGTGAAGGCTTGGCCGCATAGGACGCTTTGGCGGCGGCAACGAATTCCTGCCGACGCTTCATCCGGTCCATGATCGGCTGATCCGGCCCTTAGGCCGAAAGGCGCGAGCGGCCCTTGGCGCGGCGGCGGGCGATGACGTTGCGGCCACCGACGGTTGCCATGCGCGACCGGAAGCCATGCCGGCGCTTGCGGACGATTTTCGAGGGCTGGTAAGTACGCTTCACGTTGTGGTCTCCGTCGTCTGTTCAGGTTTGCTTCGTGTTTTCAAACACATGGCTCAAGATTGCGGGAACCTTGAGAAAGCACCCCGAAGGCATCATGCTGTCGTTTCAGGAATTGGCGGGGCTTATAATGTGAAATCGCCGCGAAAGTCAAATCGCTCCGGCAAAACGATCACGAAACCACACGGTGCTTGAACCTTTCTCACGAGGCGGTGACACCCCCTATCGCCCGGCGGGGAACTGGACCAAGTAATGTCCATGACGACGACCAAACCCCTCGCCGCGACCACCCCCGTCTGGCGCCGCGCCTGGCCGGTGGCGGCGCTGGTGCTGGCTTTTGCGGTGATTTATGCCACCGGCCTGCACCGCTACCTGACGCTGTCGTCGGTTGCCGAACACCGGGATGGGCTCAAGAGCTTCGTGGCGGACAACCTTCCGCTTGCCGTTTTGATCTATGGCGCGGTCTATGTTGCCGCCGTAGCCCTGTCTGCTGCCGGGGGCGGCCTTGCTGTCGATCATTGGTGGCTTCCTGTTCGGCTGGATGGTGAGTGCGCCATTGAGCATCGCGGCGGCGGCCACCGGCGCGGTGATTGTGTTCCAGATCGTCAAGACGTCGTTCGGCGCCAGTATCGCTGAACGCGCCGGGCCGTTCGTCAAGAAACTGGCCGGCGGCTTTGCCAAGGATGCCTTCAGCTATCTCTTGTTCCTGCGGTTGACACCGGTGTTCCCGTTCTTCGCGGTCAATGCCGTGGCGGGTCTCGCCAATGTCAAACTCTCGACTTTCACGCTGGCGACGGTGATCGGCATTATTCCCGGCGGTATTGCCTTTGCTTATCTGGGCAGCGGGCTTGATGGCGTCATTGATGCGCAAAGGCTGGCGCACACCGATTGTGTGGCAAAAAATGGCGCCGATGCTTGCGCCTTTTCGATCGACGCTTCGGCATTGATAACGACCGATTTGCTCATTGCCTTTGCAGCCTTGGGCCTTGTGTCGCTCATTCCGGTCATCCTCAAAAAGTTCAAGGCGCAATGAACACCTTCGACATCGCCGTCATCGGCGCAGGTTCCGGCGGGCTGTCGGTTGCCGCCGCCGCCGCACAGTTCGGCCAGCGCGTGGTGCTGTTCGAAAAGGCCGAAATGGGCGGCGATTGCCTCAACACCGGCTGCGTGCCGTCAAAGGCCCTGCTCGCCGCCGCCAAGCAGGCGCAAGCCTTTCGCGAGGCCGCGAAGTTTGGCATTGCGGCAACTGAACCCGAGGTCGACTTCGCCAAGGTGATGGACCATGTGCATGGCGTCATCGCCACCATCGCTCCGCTTGACAGCCAGACGCGGTTCGAGAAGCTCGGTGTAGCGGTCATTCGCGCCGCAGCGAAGTTTACCGGCGCCGCTACACTCGAGGCCAATGGCGAGACTTACACGGCGCGGCGCATCGTCATCGCCACCGGTTCACGCGCTGCCGTGCCGCCCATTCGGGGTCTGGCGGACGTGGCGTTCTTCACCAATGAAACGATCTTCGAAAACCGCGTGCTGCCGAAACACCTCATCATCATCGGTGGCGGGCCCATCGGCATGGAGATGGCGCAGGCCCATCGCCGCCTCGGTTCCGAGGTCACCATCCTCGAAGCCTTCGATCCCCTGGCCAAGGACGATCCGGAACTTGCGGGCGTCGTGCTTGCAGGCTTTGCAGGCCGAGGGCATCCGCATTCTTGCCCGCAACGCCATTGCCGCCGTGCGCAACGGCGGCGCTGGCATTTTGGCCGAAACGGCAGCAGGTATCATTGAAGGGACGCACCTCCTTGTCGCCGCCGGCCGCACACCCAATATCGAGGGCCTCAATCTCGAAGCGGCGGGCATCGCTGCCACAGCGAAAGGCATCACCGTGGACAAAGGCTTACGCACCACCAACCGCAAGGTGTTTGCCATCGGCGACGTGGCGGGCGGCCTGCAATTCACCCATGTGGCGGGCTACCACGCGGGCCTGGTCATCCGCTCGGCGCTGTTCGGGCTTCCGGTCACGGCCAGGGGCGCCGAGAGCATTCCCTGGGCCACTTACACCGATCCCGAACTTGCCCACGTGGGCCTCACCGAGGCTGAAGCCCTGAAGCAACATGGCAATGCCGTCTCCGTTACCCGCTGGCCCTTTCATGACAATGACCGGGCCATCGCTGAAGGAAAGCCCAAGGGCCTTGTGAAGGTGGTCGCCGGCAAGCGCGGCCGCATCCTCGGTGCTGCCATCGTCGGGGACCATGCCGGTGATCTGATCCAGCCCTGGGTGCTGGCCATGGAAAACCGCCTTTCGCTCAAGGCTATGGCCGGAACCGTGGCGCCCTATCCGACCCGCGGCGAAGCCAGCCGCCGTGCGGCTGTTTCTTCCTTTGCTGGTCTTGCATCCAATCGCTGGGTCCGGCGCGTTATTGGATTGGTCGGGCGTTTGGGCTAGTTGGGAGGGGCATGACTGATACGGGCAAGATCAAGACAACGGAACGGCCGGGGTTCTTCCAGGGACTCTCGGGCAAGGTGCTTGCGCTCACCATCATCTTCGTGATGCTCGGCGAAGTTCTGATCTTCCTGCCGTCAATCGCCAATTTCCGCATCCAGTGGCTCAAGGGCCGCATCGCCCAGGCGGAAATCGCCGCCCTGGCCGCCGAGGCCGCGCCCAACCAGATTCTCTCCAAGGATTTGCGCTCGGAAATTCTCAAAGGGGCAGGCGTGCTTGTCGTATCCCTCACCAAGGAAGGCTCGCGGCGATTGATCCTGCGCAGCGACGATGACCGGATGATCGAAGCGAGCTACGATCTCCGCACCCTGATGTGGCCCACCGCCATCACCGATGCCTTCGTTGCCATGCTGGGGGCGGCGCCGCGGGTGATCGGCGTTATCGACAAGCCGCCCAACATGTCGGGCGACCTGATCGAAATTGCGCTCGACGAAATGCCGCTGCGCCAGGCGATGTTTGGTTATGCCTTCAACATTCTCATTCTCTCGGTCATTCTGTCGCTGATCGTGGCGGGACTGGTGTTCGCTGCTCTCAACCGCGTGCTGGTGAAGCCAATGCAGCGCCTCACCCGCAACATGGTGGCCTTTGGCGCCAATCCGGAGGATGCCTCGCGCATCATCGTGCCATCGGCGCGCCGCGATGAAATCGGCGTGGCCGAACGCCAGCTGCAAGCCATGCAGAGCGAGCTTTCCTCGATGTTGCAGCAGAAGAGCCGGCTTGCCGCCCTGGGTCTTGCGGTCTCCAAGGTCAGCCACGACCTGCGCAACATGCTGTCCTCGGCGCATCTGATTTCCGACCGCCTGTCAATGGCCGAAGACCCAACGGTCAAACGCTTTGCGCCGAAACTCATCGATTCGCTCGACCGGGCCATCGGCTTTCTGAGCGAAACGCTGAAATTCGGCCGCGCCCATGAGCCATTGCCGCAGCGCGAGCGTTTTACCCTGAAACCGCTGGTCGACGACGTCATCGAAAGTGCCGTGGTGCAGGCGTCGAGCGCCATCGTGCTCTACAACAATGTGCCGGGTGCCATCGTCGCCGATGCCGACCGCGATCAGCTGAATCGCATTCTCACCAATCTGGTGCGCAATGCCATCCAGGCGCTGGAACAGCACAATGCCGAGAACGACGCTGTCGGCGAAAGCACCGTGTCGCTGCGCGCCTGGCGCGAAGGCAGCGTCGTCTCCATCGAGGTCAGGGACAATGGACCCGGCATTCCGGAGCGCGTGCGGCCCAAGCTTTTCGAAGCCTTCCAGAGTGCCGCGAAATCTGGCGGCACCGGGCTGGGGCTGGCTATCGCCCACGAGTTGGTCCGCGCCCATGGCGGCGACATTCGCCTCGCGGCAAGCGATCAAGGCGGAACCGTTTTCATCATCGTACTTCCCGATACGGTTGCCGAACTGCGCGCCGGGCGGCGTGGCGAAAAGAAAAGCGGAACCTCCGAGGCGTGACCGGCCCCTTGAACCTCATTACCGATGTCGAGGGCTTGCGCGTCGGCAATGCCAGCGATGACAGGGGCCGCACGGGCACCACCGTCATTGTGCCGGACAATCGCATGGTGCTGGCCGCCGATTGCCGGGGCGGGGCACCGGGTACGCGCGAACTTGATGCGCTCCGCCCTGAAAACATCGTCGAGACCATGCATGCGCGTGGTGCTGTCCGGAGGATCGGTGTTCGGGCTCGATGCGGCTTCGGCGGTTGCCGTGGAACTGGCGAAAAAGGGTATTGGCTTTACTTTCGGCGATCAGCCCTGGCCCTGCCCGGTGGTGCCGGCCGCCATTCTCTTCGACCTGATGAATGGTGGCGACAAGGCCTGGGGCGACGGAGCCGCCCTACCGGCGGCTTGGGGCGGAAGCCCTCGCCAATGCCGCCAAGACTTTTGAACTCGGCAATGCCGGGGCTGGCACCGGCGCCATGGCCGGTGGCCTGAAAGGCGGCCTCGGCAGCGCTTCGATGCGGGTGGGCGAATTCACCGTGGGTGCACTGGTGGCGGTCAATTCCGTCGGCTCTTGCGCCGATCCCATAACCGGCAATCTCTTCGCCCGCAGCCTTGCCATCGGCGATGAAATGGGGCCGATGGTTAACAGACCAATGCCGGCCTTTGCGGCGACCAAGATTGACCTCGATGAAGGAAGCGGCCGCTGCCGGCGCCAACACCACAATCGCCGTGGTTGCAACCGATGCCATCCTCACCAAGGCGGAAGCGCTGCGTCTGGCCATCATGGCGCAGGATGGGCTGGCCATCGCCATCCGCCCCGCCCACACGCCTTTTGATGGCGATACGGTGTTCGCGGCATCGACACTGGTGCGGGCCGTTCCCGGCAACCGCCCGCTTGCCGTGGCCGAACTGGGGGCGGCGGCGGCCACGACCCTTGCCCGGGCCGTGGGCCGTGCCCTGTGGCATGCAGGCAGCACCGGAAAACTCAAGTGCTTCCGGGAGGTGATCGGCGCTTGACGGCGGGGGGCCCTTCACTGTCTATAGCGGACCGTTCAACCAGCCCGGCGGATTCGAGCCGTGCCCAACAGGAGATACTGACCACTTGAGCATACCACCCAGGAGGCCAACACTGACACGCGGAGCCGCCCCCCCGCAAAAGGAAGAAGGATACAGGATCAACCACCGCATCGACGCGCGCGAAGTGCGTCTGATCGGCGCCGATGGCGAAAATGTCGGGGTGGTGCCGATCCGCCAGGCCATGATGATGGCCGAAGAGGCCAATCTCGATCTGGTCGAAGTATCGCCCGACGCCAAGCCGCCGGTCGCCAAGATCCTCGACTACGGCAAGTTCAAGTATTCAGAGCAGAAGAAGGCCAATGAGGCCCGCAAGAAGCAGAAGGTCATCGAGATCAAGGAGATCAAGATGCGCCCGATGATCGACGACCACGACTATGACGTGAAGATGCGGGCCATCAAGCGCTTCTTCGAGGAAGGCGACAAGGTCAAGATCACCCTGCGCTTCAGGGGCCGCGAAATGGCCCACCAGGAACTCGGCCAGCAGCTGCTCGACCGGGTGAAGAAGGACACGGTCGAACTCGCCAAGGTTGAATCGGAGCCCCGCTTCGAAGGCCGCCAGATCGTCATGGTGCTGGCCCCTCGCTGACAATTGGCTGACAGGGCCATTCACGGCCCTGTCAGCACCTTTGGGACTAGAACGGCCTCCAGATTAATGCTTTCGTGGCCCGGACTGGCTAATATCTTGCATGTCCGGCCCATGTATTTGGACGGTGATGAGTAAAACTCCGATGCTGACACGGCGCGATTTATTGCTTTTGCTGGTGGGTCTGATGACCCTGCCGGCGGCTCCGGCGCTTGCCAAGGACGGCGATGACGATGACGACGATGATAATGGCAACAGCAACGGCGGTGGCAACAGCAACGGCGGTGGCAACAGCAACGGCGGTGGCAACGGCGGCGGCGATGACGACAATAGTGGTCACGGCGGCGATGACGATGACGACGACGATCATGACAACAGTGGCCATGGCGGCGGTAATGGCGACGACTATAACAAGGGCCGCAAGCGCGATGCCAAGGCGGCCCGCGAGGCCGTAAAGAAGGGCAAGGCAGCGTCGCTGCGCGAAGTTCTGAGTCTGGTGCGCGGCAAATACCCGGGCCGGGTGATCGACGTCGCCACCAGCGGCTCCAGCAGTGCCCTGATCTACAGCATCAAACTGATTGACCAGCGTAACCGGCGCATGCAAATTCGCGTCAACGCCAATCAGCGCAGGATCATCGGGGCCAAATTCATCTGATGCGCATTCTGGTCGTCGAAGACGAGGAACGTATCGCCAGGGATATCGCCGAAAGCATCAATGCCGGAGGCTATATCGCTGAAGTCGTTGGCGATGGCGAGAAAGCCTGGTTCCAGGGTGGCACGGAAAGTTATGGCGCCATCATTCTTGATCTCGGCCTGCCGAAGATCGACGGCCTCACCATCCTGAAACGCTGGCGCCAGGAGAGTGTGATCACCCCGGTTCTGGTGCTGACGGCGCGGGGCTCATGGACAGACCGTGTCGATGGCATTGATGCCGGCGCCGATGACTATCTGCCGAAGCCCTTCCGCATGGAAGAACTGATGGCAAGGCTCAGGGCCCTGTTGCGGCGGTCATCGGGCAATGCCCAACCATTGATCGCCATTGCCAACGTGACACTTGATCCCCGTACCCGGCAAGTGACCGTGTCGGGCGTTCCGGTGTTGCTCACGCCGCTGGAATTCCGGTTGCTCAACTACCTGTTTCACAATCGCGGCAAGGTTGTTTCCCAGGCTGAACTCAGCGAAAATCTCTATTCCCATGACAGCGAGCGCGACTCGAACGCCATCGAGGCGCTGGTCGGCCGGCTGCGCCGCAAGCTGAAGGCCGATGTTATCGAGACCCGCCGCGGCTTCGGCTACATCGTTCCCGCAGCGGCGGCATGAAACGAGGCTCGCTACGCCTCAGGTTGCTGGTTGCCGCCGCCATTTCCATTGCCATCGCCCTTGCACTCACCGGAGTTGCTCTCGTCCAGGTGTTCGAGCGCCAGGTGCGCGAACGTGTGCTGCTCGATCTCGACAACGATCTTCTGCAGCTCATTGGCGCGGTGGAAACAGCCGAAGACGGCTCTGTGTCGGTCAACCGCAGTCTTTCGGATCCGCGTTACCAAGAGCCCTATGGCGGGCGCTACTGGCGCATCGACTTTTCCGCGCCGGGAACGCCCAGCGATATTGAGCCTTTGCTTTCGGTATCTTTTTGGGATGCCGACTTCGACCCCGCCAACCCGGCTGGCCCCGAGGGCGAAGAGTCTGATCGTCGCCCGCCGCGAAGTGACAATCCAGAAGCAGGACAAACCGCTGCCGCTGTGGCTGCTGGTGGCTGCGCCAGAGGAGGAAGTGGCTCGCCCTCTCGGCGAAATCCGCGACCAGCTCAGCCTGTCCTTCATATTCATTGGCAGCATATCTGACCCTCGGCGCCTGGGCGCAGGTTGTGGTCGGCCTCAGGCCCTTGCAGAACTTGCGCCGCCAGCTGGCCGATGTGCGTTCGGGCCTGGCGCAAAAACTGTCGGGCGATGTGCCGTCGGAAGTGGCGCCACTGGTCGACGAATTCAACGACGTGCTTTCGATGCGCGAACAGGCACTGGAGCGCGCCAGGCGAAGGGCCGGCGATCTCGCCCACGGGCTCAAGACACCGCTCACCGTTCTCTCGGCCATCGCCCGCGATGTGCGCCGCCGCAAACTCTCGGCACAGGCCGACAGAGATCGAGGAACAGATCGGAAGCCATGCGCCACCATGTCGATCAGGCGCTGGCCCGCGCCAGGCTTTCAACCGGCCGCGGCCATGCGGCAACCGCCCTCAAACCAGCCATCGCCAAGGTTATCGCCGCCCTGCAGCGGCTGCCCAAGGGCGAGGACCTGGACTGGGACATCGACATCCCCGCCGAGACGGCACTTCCCATCGAGCAGGGCGATCTCACCGAACTTCTCGGCAACCTTCTGGACAATGCCCGCAAATGGGCCAAGTCGCGCGTGCGGGTGCGCTATCACGGCGGCCAACTGACCATCGAGGACGATGGCCCGGGCGTTCCCGACGACCAACTCACCCAGATCGCCGAACGCGGCAAGCGCCTGGACGAAACCACGCAAGGTTCGGGCCTCGGCCTGTCGATCGTCGAGGACATCGCCGACATCTATAATTTGCAGGTGGCTTATGACCGGTCGGAACTGGGCGGCCTCAGGGTCACGTTCCGCGCCTGACTTGCAATTCCCTGTGGTTTTTGCTTTATACCCCCTGTTGAAGCCGCCTGGCCTGTAAAGGGCATGCCATGGCGGCTTTCTAATGCTTTGAAAGGATAAGCCAAATGCCCAAAATGAAAACCAAGTCCTCGGCCAAGAAGCGATTCAGGATGACCGCTTCCGGCAAGATCAAGGCCGGCCAGGCGGGAAAACGCCACGGCATGATCAAGCGCAGCAACAAGACAGATCCGCAACCAGCGGGGCACGACGATTTTGGCGCCGGGCGATGCCCGCCTGGTCAAAATCCACATGCCCTACGCGCGCTGAACCCGAGGAGATAACCGATGCCACGTGCAAAAGGCGGCGTCGTCGCCCGCCGTTCCCACAAGAAGACCATCAAGGCCGCCAAGGGTTACTTCAGCCGCCGCAAGAACATTTTCCGCGTCGCCGTGCAGGCGGTGGAAAAGGCCGGCCAGTATGCCTATCGCGACCGCCGCGCCAAGAAGCGCAATTTCCGCGCTTTGTGGATCCAGCGCATCAATGCGGCTACGCCGCGAACTCGGCCTCACCTATGGCCGATTTATGCACGGCCTGGCCAAGGCCGGAATCGAAGTGGACCGCAAGGTTCTCGCCGATCTCGCTGTGCATGATGCCGCCGCTTTCGCCGCTCTGGTCGAGAAGGCCAAGGCCGCTCAGGCCTAAGCGCAGCACCGTATCCGATTGCCTTGACCGGGTCACATTGGCAGAACATGCCGATGGCCCGGTCATTTCATTTCCGAGGGAACGATGAGTCTCAGTGCACTCGAAACAGAAATCCTGTCGCACGTCGCGGGCGCCGCCGACGAGGCGGCGCTTGAAGCGGTGCGGGTGGCAACACTCGGCAAGAAAGGCACGATATCGGAGCGCATGAAATCGCTGGGCGCCATGGCGCCGGACGAGCGCAAGGAAGCCGGTGCGGCGCTCAATGTGCTGAAGGACAAGGTGGCGGAGGCTCTCACTGTCCGTAAAGCCACGCTGCAGGATGCAGCGCTTGAGGCCCGGCTCATTGCCGAGAAGATCGATGTGACTTTGCCGCTGCGGCCACAAGTCCAGGGCACCATCCATCCGGTTTCGCAGGTGTGGGAAGAGGTGGTGCAGATTTTCGGCGATCTCGGTTTCGCCGTGGCCGAGGGCCCGCACATCGAGGACGACTTCCACAATTTCGATGCCCTCAACATGCCGCCCGACCATCCGGCGCGGCAGGAGCACGACACCTTCTATTTCAACGAGAAGCCCGACGGCTCGCGCATGGTGCTGCGCACCCACACGAGCCCGGTGCAGATCCGCACCATGCTGTCGTCAAAGCCGCCCATCCGCATCATCGCTCCGGGCCGCACCTTCCGCTGCGACTCGGACATGACGCACACGCCGATGTTCAATCAGGTGGAAGCTCTGGTCATCGACGAGACCACGCATCTCGGAAATCTCAAGTGGATTCTCGCCGAATTCTGCAAGGCGTTCTTCGAAGTCGATGACGTCAAGATGCGCTTTCGCGCCTCGCACTTCCCGTTCACCGAGCCTTCGATGGAAGTCGATATCCAGTACCACCGCGAGGGTGGGAAACTGGTGATCGGCCAGGGCGACAAGTGGATGGAGATTCTCGGCTCCGGCATGGTGCATCCCAATGTCATCAAGGCCGGCGGGCTTGATCCCGATAGATACCAGGGCTTCGCCTTCGGCATGGGCCTCGACCGCATCGCCATGCTGAAATACGGCATCCCCGATTTGCGGGCGTTTTTTGAAGCCGACTTGCGCTGGCTCAAACACTACGGCTTCCGCGCCCTGCAAGTGCCGACGCTGGCGGGAGGATTGTCGTGATTGTCCTCTCCCGCTTGCGGGAGAGGAAGGGGACCCATTGCGAAGCAATGGGGGAGGTGAGGGGCCGCCCATGAGAGAAGGACAAAAGACCTTCACTGCGAGGCGATTGCGAAGGGACGAAACATTTGCTGAAAAGCGATTGTGGGAACAACTCCGCAACCGGCAATTCGAAGGCTTGAAGTTCGTCCGTCAGGCGCCGGTTGGGCCATATGTTGCCGATTTCCTGTGCCGCGAAATGAACCTGATTGTTGAAGTCGATGGCGCCACGCATGCGACGGATGCCGAGACCGTGCGCGATCAGCAGCGCACCCTGCACCTCAATGATCTCGGCTACACGGTCTTCCGTGTACAGAACGATGAAGTCATCAATGGCATGGATGAAGCGCTGACACTCATCCGGGAAGCTCTCGCTTGCATCCCCTCATCTCCCCCATTGCTCCGCAATGGGTCCCCTTCTTCTCCCGCTTCGCGGGAGAAGACAAGAACGTCCTCGCCCGCACAGCGGGAGAGGAAAGGGGCCCATCGCGCCAGCGATGGGATAGGTGAGGGACCGCTGGCTCAGAAAGGCAGAGTTGCACTATGAAATTCACCCTCTCCTGGCTCAAGGATCATCTCGAGACTTCGGCAACACTCGACCAGATTCTCGATGGGCTGTTGGGCATCGGGCTCGAAGTTGAAGAGGTCGAGGACAAGACCAAGCTGCTGGCGGCCTTCACCGTTGCGCATGTGAAAGAGGCCGGCAAACATCCCAATGCCGACAAGCTCAGCCTTTGCGTTGTCGAGACCAAGGACGGCGTGAAGCAGGTCGTCTGCGGTGCACCCAATGCGCGGACCGGCATCAAGGCCATCATCGCCCTTCCCGGCGTGACAATCCCGTCATCCGGTGTGGTGTTCGCACCCGCCACCATTCGCGGTGTTGAATCCCAGGCGATGCTGTGCTCGGAGCGCGAGCTGCTGATTTCCGATGAGCACAACGGCATCATCGAGCTTGATGGCGACTGGCCGGTGGGAACGCCCGCCGCCGTGGCCCTAGGCCTCGACGATCCGATGATCTATGTGAAGGTGACGGCCAACCGCCCCGATGCGCTGGGGGTCTACGGCATTGCCCGCGATCTCGCCGCCAAGGGGCTGGGCACGCTGAAGCCGCTTCGATGCCTCGCCGGTCAAGGGCACGTTTGAATCGCCGATCAAGGTGACGCTCGATTTCGCCGATGGCGACACCACGCCCTGCCCGCTGTTCGTTGGCCGCTACATCAGGGGCGTGAAGAACGGCCCGTCGCCCGCAATGGTTGCAGCGGCGGATCAAGGCCATTGGCCTTCGGCCGATCTCGGCGCTCGTCGACATCACCAACTACATCACCTTCGGCTATGGCCGCCCGCTGCATGTGTTCGATGTGGCGAAAGTCACCGGCAATATCCATGCGCGCCTCGCCAAGGATGGCGAAACGCTCGCCGCACTTGATGGCAAGAGCTACACGCTCACAACCGAGATGACGGTGATTGCCGATGACAAGGGGCCGGAAGGCATCGCCGGCATCATCGGCGGCGAACATTCGGGCTGTTCGGACGACGACCACCGAATGTGTTCCTCGAAGCCGCCTATTTCGATCCCACCCGCACCGCCGCGACCGGCCGCAAGCTCGGCATCAATTCCGATGCGCGCTATCGCTTCGAGCGCGGCATCGATCCCGCCTTCACAGCCGTGGGCGCCGAGATCGCCACGCGCATGATTCTCGAACTTTGCGGCGGCGAAGCCTCGCATGTGGTGATCGCCGGCAAAGTTCCCGATACGGCGCGGAGCTTCACGTTGCGATCAACCCGGGTGAAGACCCTCGGCGGCATCGATGTATCGCTCGCCGAACAGAGCGCGCATTCTCACTGCCCTCGGTTTCACCGTCACCGAAACGCCGGAGGGTCTGGCTTGCGCCGTTCCTTCGTGGCGGCCCGATGTGCGGGGCGAGGCCGATCTTGTCGAAGAAGTCTGCCGCATCGCCGGCCTCGATAACGTCCCGCTGGCGCCGATGGAGCGGCCCCAGCGCCATTGCGCGGCCGGTGCTCAACCCGTTGCAGAAGCGCATGCTGGCGGCGCGGCGCACGTTGGCGGCGCGCGGCTTCAACGAAGCCGCCACCTGGGCGTTCCTTCCGGAAGAACACGCCAAGCTGTTCGGCGGCGGCCAGCCGGAACTGAAGCTCGCCAATCCGATCTCCTCGGAACTCTCCGACATGCGGCCGTCGCTGTTGCCCAACCTCATCGCCGCCGCCGGCCGCAATGCGGCGCGGGGGCTTGGCGATGCCATGCTGGCCGAAGTGGGCCATGCCTATGCCGGCGACCGGCCCCAGGACGAAACGCTGCGCGCGGCGGGCCTGCGCCGTGGCGATGGCGTGTCGCGGAACTGGCAGGGCGGAGCCCGCGCCGTTGATGCCTTCGACGCCAAGGCCGATGCGCTCGCCGTACTCGATGCGGCGGGGGCACGCCGTTGCCTCGTTGCAAATCGTGGCAGGAGCGCCCGCCTGGTTCCATCCCGGCCGCTCCGGCACAATCCAGATGGGGCCGCAGAACAAGCTCGCGTATTTCGGCGAAATTCATCCCCGCGTGCTCGCGGCCATGGATGTGAAGGGCCCGGTGGTGGCCTTCGAAGCGGTGCTGAATGCCATCCCCGTATCCAAGTCCAAGGGGGCGACGCGGGCCGCACTCAATGCCTCGGACCTCATGCCGGTGACCCGTGACTTTGCTTTCGTGGTCGATGCCGGGGTCGAGGCCGACAAGCTGGTGAAAGCGGCGAAGGGTGCCGACAAGGCGCTGATCGCCGATGTTGCGGTGTTCGATGTGTTCAAGCTCGACGGCGGCAAAACGTCGCTGGCCATCGAGGTGACATTGCAGCCGCGTGATGCGACACTGACCGACAAGGACATCGAAGCGGTGTCCGCCAGGATCGTCGCCTCCGTGCACAAGGCGACGGGCGGCACGCTGAGAAGCTAGGAGGCGCAGATGGCAAAGACAAAGACATCTCGGGCGTTGAAGGACCTTGCCGCCCATCGCAAGAAGGGCGCTCCCGGCGATATGCGGCAGGCCTTTGCCAAGGATGGCAAGCGCTTTGCCACGCTGTCGGCGCGGCTTGACGATCTCCTGCTCGATTATTCCAAATGCGCCGTCAACGCCCGCACCATGAAGCTGCTGGCGGCGTTGGCCAAGGAAACCGCCGTCGCCAAAAAACGCGACGCGATGTTCGCCGGGCGCCATCATCAACACCACCGAAGGCCGCGCCGTCCTGCACACCGCATTCCGCAACCGCTCCAACCGCCCGGTGCTGGTGGATGGCAAGGACGTGATGCCGGACATCAACGCCGTGCTCGCCGCCATGGCGGGCTTTGCCGATGAAGTGCGCCAGAGCACCATCACCGATGTCGTCAACATCGGCATCGGCGGCTCCGATCTCGGCCCCGCCATGACCACGCTGGCGCTGGCGCCCTATCACGATGGTCCGCGCCTGCACTACGTGTCGAATGTCGACGGCGCCCATATCGCCGACACGCTGAAGACCCTCAAGGCCGAGACCACGCTGTTCCTCATCGCGTCCAAAACCTTCACCACCATCGAGACCATGACCAATGCCCGCACGGCGCGGAAGTGGGTTGCGGAAAAACTCGGCGAGGCGGCGGTCGGCGCATCACTTCGCGGCGATCTCCACGGCCATCGACAAGGTCAAGGCCTTCGGCATTTCGGAGAACCGCATCTTCGGCTTCTGGGACTGGGTGGGCGGGCGCTATTCCATCTGGTCGGCCATCGGCCTGCCGCTGATGATCGCCATCGGCCCCGAGAATTTCGGGCGCTTCCTCGATGGCGGCCATGCCATGGACGAGCATTTCCGCAAGGCGCCGGTGCTCGAAAATCTGCCGATGCTGATGGGCCTCCTCGGCGTCTGGCATCGCAATGTCTGCAATCATCCCTCACGCGCCATCATTCCCTATGACCAGCGCCTGTCGCGCTTTGCCGCCTACCTGCAGCAACTCGACATGGAATTGAACGGCAAGCGGGTGAAGCAGGATGGCAGCGCGGTGAAGGGCGCGACCGGCCCCATCGTCTGGGGCGAGCCCGGCACCAATGGCCAGCACGCCTTCTTCCAGCTGCTGCATCAGGGCACGGACGTCATTCCCGTCGAATTCCTGATCGCCGCCGACGCCGCATGAAAAGGGCATGGCCGAACACCACGCGCTGCTGGTCGCCAATTGCCTGGCGCAATCGCAGGCGCTGATGAAGGGCCGCACCCTCAAGGAAGCCGAAGCGCAATTGCTCGCCATGGGAAAATCGAAGGCCGAAGCCAAGCGTCTGGCGCCGCACCGCGTCTTCAAGGCAATCGCCCGACCCTGACGCTCGCCTACAAGAAGCTCGATCCCTTCACACTGGGCCGCCTCATCGCGCTTTACGAGCACCGGGTGTTCGTCGAAGCGGCGATCTGGGGCATCAACGCCTTCGACCAATGGGGCGTCGAACTCGGCAAGGAACTGGCGACGGGGTTGCAGCCGGTGGTCGAAGGCAAGACGGGCACCGAAGGGCTCGATGCCTCGACGGCGGGCCTCGCGGATTATCTGCGCGGGTCGCGCTAAAACAGTTGCCGCTTCCATCTCCATGACACTTGCCGCGCCCGCCATGATCGCGGCGTGCAATGACCTGGTCTGCGGCAGGATGCGTTGCATGTAGAAGCGGGCGGTCGCCAGCTTGGCGCGGTAAAAGCCGTCGTTGGATCTTGGGCAATGCCACGCGTGCCGCCTGAAACCACAGGTAGCCGGTGATGGTGACAGCGAAGAGCCGCAGGAAGTCCACGGCGGCGGCACCCGTTTCCTCGGGATTGGCGGATGATCTTTCCAGCAGCAGGCGCGCGGCATCACGCAGCAGAAGCAGGGCCGCTTCGACGGGGCACGCAAACTCGGCAAGGCGCTGGTCGATCTTGCCGGTCAACACCGCCACTTCGAGGGGCTTCAGATAAATGTCGAGCACCTTGCCGCCATCCATCAGCACCTTGCGGCCGAGAAAATCCATGGCCTGCACGCCATTGGTGCCTTCGTAGATCTGGGTGATGCGGGCATCGCGGACATATTGTTCCTGACCATTGTCGCGGATGTAGCCATGGCCGCCGAACACCTGCATGCCGAGGTTTGCGACTTCGCTGCCGGTGTCGGTGAGGAAGGCCTTCACCACCGGCGTCAGCAGCGCCACCAGAGCGTCGGCCTGCTGACGTTCGGCCTTGTCGGCATGGCGTTCGGAAATGTCGAGATAGCGTGCGGCGTTCCAGCGCCAGCATGCGGCAGCCTTCGACCATCGCCTTCTGGGTCATCAGCATGCGCCGCACGTCGGGGTGCACGATGATCGGATCGGCGGGCTTTTCGCGGATTCAGCGGCGCCCTTCGGCGCACGGCCCTGCAAGCGCTCGCGGGCATAGGCCACGGCGTTCTGATAGGAGGCCTCGGCAATGGCGAGGCCCTGGATGCCGACGGCGATGCGCTCGGCATTCATCATCGCGAACATCGCCTTGAGGCCCTGATGGGGTTCGCCCACCAGCCAGCCGGTGGCGCCATCGAAATTCATGACACAGGTGGGGCAGCCGTGAATGCCCATCTTGCGTTCCAGTGCAGAACACGACACGGCGTTGCGTGTGCCGTCTTGCAAAACCTTGGGCACCACGAACAGGCTGATGCCTTTGGTGCCCTTCGGGGCGTCGGGCAGTCGCGCCAGCACCAGATAGATGATATTGGCGGCAACGTCGTGTTCGCCCGCCGAAATGAATATCTTGGTGCCGGTCAGCGCGTAGCTGTCATCGCCTTGCGGCATTGCAGAAGTGCGCAGCAACCCCAGATCGGTGCCGCAATGGGCTTCGGTCAGGCACATGGAGCCCGCCCATTCGCCGCTCGCAAGCTTCGGCGCATAGGTGGCGCGCTGCTCCGCCGAACCATGCATGGTGATCGCCACATAGGCGCCGCGCGTCAGACCGGGAAAGAGGCCGAAGGACAGGATGCGCCGCCCATCATTTCCTCGAACAGCACATTGACCATATGCGGCAGGCCCTGGCCGCCATCGGCGGGATCGCAGGTCAGCGCCGGCCAGCCGCCGTCGCACAGGGCACGATAGGCGTCCTTGAAACCCCTGGGCGTGGTGACAACGCCATCCTTCAGCGTGCAGCCTTCCTCATCGCCGTTGCGGTTGAGCGGGAACACCACTTCGTTGCGAACTTCGCCGCCTTGCTCCAGCACCTGGTCACGACATCGCGCGACAGATCTTCCAAACCCGGCAATTGCCGCATGGCTTTCGAAATCGAAAAGCTCGTGCAGGCAGAACTCGTGGTCGCGCAAGCGGTGCGGTAAAGCTGGCATGGTCAGTTCCTCAGGGGTTTTCCGGTATCGAGCAGTATGACGGATGCGGGCAAGGGTCTCGGCGCGGCGCACCAGCGTCATGAAGGCGGCGCGCTCGACAGCAAGAAGCTGCTTCTCGGTGATGGGCTTCGTCACATCGGCATCGCCACCGGTCAAGGTTCCGGCAAGGGCCGCTGCCACGACGAGATCATAGGCCGTCGCCTTGCCTAGTTTTCGCAGCGCTTCCGCCTGCATCGACAGGGCCATCGCGCCCGATGGGCCGGGCAACGTGAACATGGGCGGTTGCGGCGGCCGATAACTTTCGGCCAGGGCCAGCGCTTTCACCTTGGCGTCGGCCAAGAGCCGGTCGCGGTTCATGGTGATGCCGTCGCCGGCGCGCAGGTACCCCATGGCACGTGCCTGTTGCGCCGAGCGTCGGCGCGCTGACCATGGCGATCGTTTCGAAGGCCTTGGTTACTGCAGGCATCGGGCCCTTGGCGCGCTGTAGCCAACCGCAACAGCATTTCGCCATTGCCGCCCCAGCCGGGGATGAGCCCGACGCTGCATTCGACAAGGCCGATGCTGGTTTCGGCATGGGCCTGAATGGCCGCACAGTGTAGCAATATCTCGCAGCCGCCGCCGAGCGCCAGACCATGGGCGCAACCGACCACCGGCACAGCGCATATTTGAGACGCTTCAAGGTCGACTGCCCGAGCGCCACGATGCTTTCGATCTCGGTCCAGCTTTGGCTGCCGATGAGTGCGGCAACCGCCTTGAGGTTGATGCCCGCCGAGATGTGTGGGCCATCGCCGCCGATGACCATGGCGCGGAAATCAGACTCGGCCAAATCGATGGACCGGGACAGGAGATCGAACACCTCGCCGTCGAAGGTGTTCATCTTGGTGGTGATCTCGAAACAGCACACGCCGTCACCAATGTCCCACAGGGCGGCGGAGCCATTGGCCAGCAGAGGTGCAGCCTGGCGCTTCACATCGTCGAGCAGCAGCAGTCCCTCGGCGCGCGGCACTGGATGGTAAGCGCCGTCATGCGCCAGCGCTTCGCCGTTCACGATAGAAGTATTGCCCGGTGAAGATCGGCGCCAACGGCAAGCCCTCGGCCTTGATGAGCGCCATCGCAGTACCTATGCCGGCGCGGTCCATCAGTTCGAAAGGCCCCCAGCGCCAGTTGTAGCCGAGCCGCATGGCGGCATCGATGGCGGCAATATCATCGGCGGCATCACCGACCAGTTGCGCAGCATAGGCAAACACCAGTGCCCACACGCGCCGGGCATAGCGGCCAAGATTGTTCTCCTGCTCGAGCAGCGGAACCGCATCATCGACCGCCACTCTGTTTACGGCGCGGTATTCACCGGTGACGAGGTCAATCGCCTCCTTGCGTTTTCCTTGCTCGCGGTTGATGCGGTAGAAGCCGCCCTTGCCTTTTCGCCCGGTGAGCCCTGCGGCGATCATCCGGTCCATGAAGGGCAGCGGCACGTTCACCTTGTGGAACAGGTCATCGGCGGCAAGGGCGCGGGCCAGGCTGGCGTTGACATGGGGGACGAGGTCGATGCCGACCAGATCCATGAGGCCGAACACGCCGGTCTTGGGAATGCCGAAGGCCTTGCCCATCACCGCATCGGCTTCCTCGACGGTCAAGCCCATGCTCGAAAGCCACGGCCATAGCGGCTTGCGACCAGAAGCAGCCGAGGCGGTTGGCGATGAAGCCGGGGCGGTCCTTGCACCACACGATGGACTTGCCGAGCGCCACATCGGCGAACCGCGCCATCCTCTGCGCCACATCATCGCTGGCCTCGCCTTGCACGATTTCAAGAAGCCGCATGTAGCGCGGCGGATTGAAGAAGTGGGTGATCAGGAAACGCTGGCGAAAATCCGGCGCCGCACCAGCCAGCAGTTCCGAGCAGCTGAATGGTCGAGGTGTTGGAGGAGACGATGGCGTCCACGCCGGCATGGGTGGCGATGTTGGCATAAAGCGCCTGCTTGACATCAAGCTTCTCGATGATGGCTTCGACAATCCAGTCGCAATCCGCTGAGCAGGCCGAGATCCGTATCGGTGCCGCAGGGTGTAGACCAGCGCGGCATTGGCCGGAGACATGAAGGGCGCCGGTTCGGTCTTCAGCAGCCGGGCGACGGCTGCCGTAGCGAGATCCCGCGTCATGTCGAACAACAGCACCGGCACACCGGCATTGGCCACCTGGGCGGCGATCCCGCGCTCCCATGACGCCGGAGCCGATGACCGCAACCTTGCGGATATCAGCCATCACATGACTTCCAGTATGGTGGCGATGCCCTGGCCGCCGCCGATGCACTGGGTGGCGAGGGCAAACTGTTTCTTCTCGCGCTTGAGAAGCGCTGCCGCCTTGCCGGTGATGCGGGCACCTGAAGCGCCCAGCGGGTGGCCGATGGCGATGGCGCCGCCATCGAGGTTGACCTTCGCCTCGTCGATGCCGATTTCGCGGATGCAGGCCAGGGCCTGGGCGGCGAAGGCTTCGTTGATCTCGACGATGTCGATATCCTTGATCTCGAGTTTCGCCCGCTTCAGCGCCTTGCGCGTGGCGCCCACCGGACCCATGCCCATGATCGCCGGGTCGCAGCCCGACACCGCCGTGGCCACCACGCGGGCCATGGGCTTGAGGCCGTGGCGCGTGGCATAGCCCTTGTTGGTCAGCAGCAGGGCGGCGGCACCATCGGTCAGTGGCGAGGAGGTTCCGGCCGTTACCGTGCCACCCGCCATGAAGGCCGGCGCCAGTGCCGCCAGAATTTCCGAGCGTGGTGCCGGGCCTGATGCACTGGTCGCGGAAGATGCCGGCCACCGGGGCGATCTCGGCTGCGAAGTTGGCGCGCGCCGCCTTGACATGGGACAGAACCGCGAACGCCTCCTGGTCGGCGCGGCTGACCTTGTAGCGCCGGGCGACATTCTCCGCCGTCTCGCCCATGCCGATATAGGCCGAGGGTAATTCGCTGTTGAGCTTCGGGTTGGGCAGGGGGTTGAAGCCCATCATCGGCACCCGGCTCATGCTTTCAACTCCGGCACAGATGAAGGCCTCGCCCGCACCCATGGCGATGGCGCCCGCCGCCCCATGCACCGCCTGCATCGACGAGCCGCAGAAGCGGTTGATGGTCACTCCCGCCACCGACTTCGGCAGGCCGGCCAGAAGCCCCACCAGCCTCGCCATGTTCATGCCCTGCTCGCCTTCGGGAAAGGCGCAACCGAGCATCAGGTCTTCAAGGGTGCCGGGGTCAATGCCGGTGCGGGCCACCAGCGCCTTCACAACCTCGGCGGCCAAGTCGTCGGGCCGGAGCGTTGCAAACGGCCCCTTGCGGGCGGGCACGAAGGGCGAGCGCAGATAATCGACGATGACGGCCTGAAACATGAATGCGACTCCGGAACGAACCGCCATTCAAGACGTTTGCGTCAGGAGTTGCAACAAGGTAAGCCGCAGCCGATTCCATCCGGGAACATGCCCATGACTGACCTGCCCCTGACCGCCACGGCCCAGATTCTCTCCGAGGCCCTGCCCTTCCTGCAGCGCTATGACGACCAGATCATCGTCGTCAAGTTCGGCGGCCATGCCATGGTCGATCCGGCGCTTGCCCACCAGTTCGCCCGCGACATGGTGATGCTGAAAGTCTGCGGCCTCAATCCCATCGTGGTGCATGGCGGCGGCCCGCAGATCAACCGCATGCTCGACAAGCTTGCTGTCAAGGCCGAGTTCCGCGAAGGCCTCAGGGTGACCGACGAGGAAACCATGACGGTCGTTGAAATGGTGCTGGCGGGATCGATCAACAAAGCGATCGTCGCCTCGATCCAGCAGGCCGGTGGGCGCGCCGTCGGGATTTCGGGGAAGGACGGCAACCTGATGGTGGCCGAGCGCTTCGTGAAGAAGAAAGACCGATCCCGTCACCGGCAAGACGGTCGAAATCGATTTCGGCTTCGTCGGCGAACCGGCGCGCATCAACACCGAAATTCTCAACACCATCATGAAGAGCGACGCCATTCCGGTGATCGCCCCCATTGGCGTCGGCTGGGAAGGCGAAACCTTCAACGTCAATGCCGATACGGCGGCGGGCGCCATCGCCACGGCGACCCAGGCCAAGCGCCTGCTGCTGCTCACCGATGTCGCTGGCGTTCTCGACAAGGACAAGAACCTGATCAGCGAATTGAAGATCGGCGAAGTTCAGGGCCTCATCGACAATGGCACCATCACCGGCGGCATGATTCCGAAAGTCGAAAGTGCCGTGGCGGTGGTCGAATCGGGCGTTGAAGGCGTCATCATTCTCGATGGCCGGGTGCCGCATTCGGTGCTGCTGGAATTGCTTGACACCGCACGGCGTCGGCACCCGCGTGTCGCGGTCCGGCGTATGAGAGGCTTCGATCACGTCGACACCTGGGTGTTCGACCTCGACAACACGCTTTATCCGGCATCGTGCCGGCTGTTCGACCAGATCGATGTCAAGATGGGCGAGTTCGTGTCCAAGCTGCTCAATGTCACCTATGCCGAGGCCAAGCAGCGGCAAAAGCAGCTGTTCTACAAATACGGCACCACACTGCGCGGGCTGATGGTCGAGCATGGCGTGACGCCCGATGGCTTCCTCGACTATGTGCACGACATCGACCACACGCCGGTGCCGAAGAACGAGGCACTCGACGCAGGCCCTCCACGCGCTGCCCGGACGCAAGCTGGTGTTCACCAACGGCACGGTGGCGCACGCCGAAAAGGTCATGGCACGGATCGGCATCACCCACCATTTCGGCGACATTTTCGACATCGTGCATTCGGATTTCATCCCCAAGCCGGAGATGGAACCCTATCGCAAGTTCGTCGCGGCGACCGGCATCGATCCAGACGCATGCCGCGATGTTCGAGGATATCGCCCGCAATCTCGAAGCGCCGCATGCTCTCGGCATGACGACGGTGCTGGTTGTCTCAGCCGAAAATCGCGACGCCCAGCACCTCAATGCCACAACGGGCGGCACGGCGCAGGACCACGTCCACCACGTGACCAACGATCTCGCGGCCTTCCTCGGTGGCCTCGCCCGCCCTTGAGATTTGCCCGAATCAGCGCGGCCGATGTTTAATAGCGTCCGTTTGATCAGGACGAGATTGATCGATCCTCTTCTAAACCGTCATCCCGGCGAAAGCCGGGACCCACGGTGGCCATGGGCCCCGGCTTTCGCCGGGGTGACGGAATAGGGAAACGGTTCGAGCAAAACTCATTCCTCTCCAGAGAGCATAGGAGGTGTAACATGGCTGCATTGAGCAAGGTGGAAAGTCCCGGCACCAAGCTGGCCGTCGCCGAGCACAGCGGTCCCGCCTATGACCTGGTGCTGGCGGCCCTGCACAAGCATCTTCGCCCCAAGAGCTATTTCGAGATCGGCACACTTACCGGCATCACGTTGAAGCTGTCCTCCTGCCCATCAATCGCCGTCGATCCGATGTTCCAAGTCGCCAGCAATGTGCTGGGCGGCAAGCAGCAGTGCTTTTTCTTTCAGCAGCCGAGCGACGATTTCTTCGCCGCCCACAGCCCGTCGCAATTGTTCGGCAGGCCCGTCGATTTCGCTTTCCTCGACGGCATGCACTACTACGAATACCTGCTCCGCGATTTCATCAACATCGAGCGCCACTGCGCCAAAAATTCCGTCATCGTGCTGCACGACTGCATTCCCTGCAACATCCATCTGGCCAGGCGCGACCCGCAGGACATGAGCTTGCAGCACCTCGCTCCCATTCCCACCCAATGGGCGGGGGATGTGTGGAAAACCGTGGCGGCGCTCAAGAAGCACCGCCCCGATTTGCGCATCCACGCCTATGACGCCCCGCCCACCGGCCTCATCGTCATCACCAATCTCAATCCCAAGTCGGACGTCCTCGCCAATAGTACTTCGGCATTGTCGAGGAATTCGCCGGTCTCGACCTTGCCGACCATGGCGTTGACCGGCTGCACCGGGACTTCGGCGTAAAACCCAGCGCCGAACTGATGGACCATGGCTCGCTGTCCAAGCTTTTGTGGTTGTAGTGCGGCCCGATTGACCCTTTGGCCCCGCTCGCCTATCTGAGCGCCATGAGCCTTCGCGATATCATAAAACTGCCCGATCCGGTCCTGCGCCAGGTGTCGAAACCGGTGGTGACCGTCGATCACGACACGCGCAAGCTGTGGGACGACATGCTGGAAACCATGTATGACGCGCCGGGCATTGGCTTGGCCGCCGTGCAGATCGGCGTGCCACGGCGTGTTCTGGTCATCGATCTTTCCAAGGAGGGCGAGGAAAAGGCCCCGCTGTTCGTGGCCAATCCGGAAATCGTCTGGTCTTCGGACTCCCTTGGCGAATACGAGGAAGGCTGCCTGTCGATCCCCGACTTCTACGAAATGGTCACGCGGCCTACGGAAATCAAAATGCGCTTTCTCGGCCGTCAGGGTGAAGCCCGGGAACTTCACGCCACCGGCCTTCTCGCCACCTGCCTGCAACACGAGATCGACCATCTCAACGGCACGCTGTTCATCGACCATATCTCACGGCTGAAGCGCGAGCGCGTCGTCAAGAAATTCACCAAGGCGCAAAAGCTTGGGAAGCTTTAGTGCAATGCGCCTCGTGTTCATGGGAACGCCGGACTTCGCGGTCGAGACCTTGAAGGCGGTGATTGCCGCCGGCCACGAAGTGGCTTGCGTCTATTCGCAGCCGCCGCGGCCCGCCGGGCGCGGGCATGGCGGAGCGGCCTTCGCCGGTTCACGCCTTCGCCGCAGCGAAGGGCATTGAAGTCCGCACGCCGGTTTCGCTCAAGTCAGCGGAAGAACAGCAACACTTCGCCGATTTGAAGGCCGATGCGGCGGTGGTCGTGGCCTATGGCCTGCTGCTGCCGAAGCCCATACTCGAAGCGCCGCGGCTTGGCTGTTTCAACGTTCACGCCTCGCTGTTGCCGCGCTGGCGCGGTGCCGCGCCCATCCAGCGCGCCATCATGGCGGGGGATGCCGAGACGGGCGTCACCATCATGCGCATGGAGGAAGGACTCGATACGGGGCCCATGTGCAAGGTGGGGCGTGTGGCGATCACGCCGTCGACCACGGCGCAGTCGCTGCACGATCGAATTGGCCGAGCTCGGTGCCAAACTGATGGTGGAGGTACTGGCGCAGGAGAAGATCGACCTGCGTGCCGCAACCCGCCGAGGGCGTCACCTACGCCAAGAAAGATCGACAAGGCGGAAACCCACATCGATTTTGCCAGACCCGCTATCGAGGTGCGCAATCATATCCACGGCCTGTCGCCCTTTCCGGGCGCGTGGATGAACGTCAACGGCTCGCGGGTGAAAGTGCTGGCCTGCGAAGTTGTCGAGGGTCGCGGCGCCGCCGGAATTTTTCTCGACGGCCAACTCACCATCGCTTGCGGATAGGGCGCACTCCGCCTGCTGAAACTGCAACGTGAGGGCAAGGGCGCCATGGATGCCGGAGACGTTCCTGCGCGGCTTCGCCGTCGCAACGGGGAGCGTGGCGGGATGACCCAAAACACGCCGCAGTCCCCCTCCCCCTTGTGGGGAGGGGTTAGGGGCGGGGGTCGCTCTGAAATTTCAGCTTCGATCCGGGGCCTCGCTCTGCAACAGTCCCAGACCCCCACCCCGTCCCTCCCCACAAGGGGGAGGGAGAAGTAGTCATGCCGCGCTACAAGCTCACCATCGAATATGACGGCGCACCGTTTTCGGGCTGGCAATTGCAGGCCAACGCGGCCACGGTGCAGGGCGTTCTCGAAAATGCCGTGGCCGTCATCAATGGTGAACCCGCCGTGGTCCATGGCGCCGGACGCACCGATGCCGGCGTTCATGCGCTTGGCCAGGTGGCGCATGTCGATCTCGTCAAGCCGTGGGACACCTTCAAGCTGCGCAATGCGCTCAATGCCCATGTGCGGCCGCACCCGATTGCTGTGCTTGAGGCGCAGGAGGTAGCCGGAGATTTCCACGCGCGGTTTTCCGCCACCAGACGGCACTATCTCTTTCGCATCTTGAACCGGCGCAGCCCGCCGTCGCTCGACAAGGGCAAGGTGTGGTGGCTGCCGATGGATCTCGATTCCGCCGCCATGCACGAAGCGGCGCAACATCTCACCGGCAAGCATGATTTCACCACCTTCCGCGCCGCCGAATGCCAGGCGCAATCGCCGGTCAAGACTCTCGACCGTTTTGATGTGGCGCGTTACGGCGAACTGATCGAGGTGCGCTCAGACGCCCGCTCATTTCTGCATCATCAGGTGCGCTCGATGGTGGGTTCGCTCAAGCTCGTCGGTGAAGGCAAGTGGCGGCCCCGCGATCTGAAGGCGGCCCTTGAGGCCAAAGACCGTTCGCGCTGCGGGCCGGTGTCGCCGCCCGACGGGCTCTACCTGCTCAAAGTGGATTATTGAAATAGGCGTCGAGAATGCGGCCATACACGCGCTGCGTGGTGCGCAGTTCGTCAATGGGCATGCGCTCGTCGGTCTGGTGGATGGTCGCGTTGGTCGGGCCGAATTCCAGCACCGGGCAATAGTTTTTGATGAAGCGTGCATCCGACGTCCCGCCCGCCGTCGAAAGTTTCGGCAGCACGCCGGTTTCGGCATGGACAGCGTCCTGCACCAGCCCGACAAACGGCCCCGGTGCGGTGAGGAAAGCGTCCGCCCCCTCGTGCGCGGTGACCGACCAAGCGCCACCCAGTTCGGCTTTCACGGTGGCGATGTGTTCGTCCGTCCAAATCTTCAACGAGGCAAAGGAATGCACCGGCGAAAAGCGGATGTTGAATTTCGCAACAGCTCTTGCCGGAATGACATTGCCCGCCGGATTGCCGACATCGAAACTGGTGACCGCCAGCGTCGAAGGATCGAAATGCTCATTGCCGTCATCAAGCTTCGCCTGTGAAATGCGGTCGATGAAACGGGCAAGTTTCGGAATGGGGTTGTCGGCCTTGTGCGGGTAGGCCGAGTGGCCCTGCTTGCCGTCAACGGTCACAGCGAAAGACAGCGAGCCGCGCCGGCCGATCTTGATGGTATCGCCCACCACATCGACACAGCTTGGCTCGCCGACCAGGCAGTGGTCGGGCAGTTGCCCATTGGCCTTCAGCCACTCCAGCACCTTCACGGTGCCGTTGATCGCCGGGCCCTCTTCATCGCCGGTAATGAGAAACGAAATCGAACCGCGCAGCTTGGGCGTGGTCTTGAGATAATCGATGACCGCGCCGGCAAAGGCCGCCACCGAGCCCTTCATGTCGCAGGCGCCACGGCCATAGACGAAACCATCGGCGATATCGGCGGCAAAGGGGGCATGCGACCAGATGGCGGGGTCACCTTCCGGCACCACGTCGGTGTGGCCGGCAAAACAGAAATGCGGAGCGCCCGAGCCGATGCGGGCGAAAAGATTATCGACCTCGCCATAAGGCAAACGCTGGCAGGTGAAGCCAGCGGGCTTCAGCAGGTCCTCAAGCACTGTCAGCGCTCCGCCCTCGGCCGGCGTCACCGACTTGCAACGGATCAGCGCTTGCAGAATGGCGACGGGATCGGTTGGGGTGTTTTTCATGGAGGCAGCATAGCCGAAAACAAAACGCCCGGCCAACGGCCGGGCGTCATGACAGGTTCAATTCGCTTACGCCCCGGCCAGCGGGTCCGGGCCATACTGGTTGGGACCATCGGTGCCTTTCAGGAAGCCGTTTTCAACAATCGTCCAGATGCCGCCGACAATCGGGATGAGGCCGATCAGAATCCACCACGCCGATTTGCCGCGATCATGCCAGCGCTTGCCCGACAGGCAGATGCTTGCCCAGATGAAGGAAATCATCACCAACAAAAGGATGATCAAACCGACTGGCGAGATATTGGACTGGTAGCTCATGCCGCCGTCGGTCACGCCCTGGGTCATTTCCTGGCCAAACAACATGCCGATTACGAATACGAGAACCCACTGCACGACCACCAGCGCGATGAGCCCCAGCCACCACTGCTGCCGGCCGATGCGGCCGTTTAGATTGGTAAAAATAGACATGTCCATAGAAGTCACTCCCCTTTGAGTCGCAAAGCCCCCGTGATTCGGGACTATCGCGCAGAATGGCCTCTGCCGGAAGGGGTGGTGTCAGTCGCGCAGAAGCTCGTTGATCGAGGTCTTGGAACGGGTTTTTTCATCGACGCGCTTGACGATCACCGCGCAGTAGAGCGACGGTGCTGGCGAGCCATCGGCATAGGGTTTCTGCGGCAGCGAGCCTGAGACCACCACCGAATAGGGCGGCACCTTGCCCATGTGCACCTCGCCGGTGTCGCGCTCGATGATCTTGGTTGACTGGCCGATGAACACCCCCATGGAGATGACCGAGCCTTCGCCGACGATGACGCCTTCGACCACTTCCGAGCGCGCGCCGATGAAGCAATTGTCTTCAATGATGGTCGGCCCCGCCTGCATCGGTTCCAGCACGCCGCCGATGCCGACGCCGCCCGACAGATGCACGTTCTTGCCGATCTGGGCGCAGGAGCCGACGGTCACCCAGGTATCGACCATGGTGCCGGTGTCGACATAGGCGCCGAGGTTGACGAAGCTCGGCATCAGAATGGCGCCGGGGGCGATATAGGCCGAGCGGCGGACGATGCAGTTGGGAACGGCGCGGAAACCCGCGGCGCGGAATTGCGTTTCGCCCCAGCCATCGAATTTCGACGGCACCTTGTCCCACCAGCTGGCGCCACCGGGGCCGCCCGGGATCATCGCCATGTCGTTCAAGACGGAATGACAGCAGCACGGCCTTCTTCAGCCACTGGTGGGTGACCCATTCGCCATCCTGCTTTTCGGCCACCCGGGCCTTGCCCTGGTCGAGCAGGTCGAGGGCCGCCACCACGGCATCGCGCACCTCACCCACGGTCTCGAAATTCACCTTGTCGCGGGCGTCCCAGGCTTGCTCGATGGTGGTCTGCAGATCGGTCATGGCATATCCTCTGAATTTCGGGGCAACCTAGCGGCCATTGCGATGATGTCAATGCGCGGTCTAAGGAGAGCCCGCATGATCGAATACGACCGCTTCATCTATCTCGACGTCTACCGCACGGGCTCCACCCATGTGCTGAAGCGGCTGGCGGCGGCCACGGGTGCCAAACCCATCCGCTTCCACCGCCATGCCGCGCTCACCAGGGGCCGTCGCTTCGGTTTCGCCAGCCGGAAACTCTGCTTCGCAACGGTGCGCAATCCGTGGGACTGGTACGTGTCGCTGTGGGCTTTCGGTGTCAGCGGCAACAGCGCCATCCGGCGCTATCTGGCCGGGCATTATCCTCTGCCCTACGTCGCGGGCCTTTACGATGCCAGCGAACCCGCCATGGCCTTCCGGCGCTGGCTGACGCTGATGCACGATCCCGCCGTGCTTGACACCATCATGCAGGAGCACCTGCCGCAATCGGGCCTCGCCCCGGTGATGGGGCTTTACAGTTATCGCTTCCTGCGGGTGACGACGCTCTATCCCCGCCTGCTCCTGCGCCAGGCCATCGCTTCTTCGGCGGCAAACCATCTCAGCCGCTTCAGAGCCTACAGCGAGGTTCTTCGCACTGAAACGCTCGATGACGATCTCGACCGGCTGCTGGCAAAACTTGGCTTGAACGTTTTGGAACGGCCCACCCGCCCGGCCAATGCCAGTCCGCGTACGCTGGCCAGCTATCGCGATTACTACGATAGCGAAACAATGGACCTGGTGGCCCGCCGCGATGGCCTGTTCAGCGAGGTGTTCGGCTATCAGTTCTAATCCACCGGCGTCCACAGCACCTGGTCGATCCTTGTGGCGCCGGTTGCCAGCATGATCAGGCGGTCGAGGCCAAGGGCGACGCCGGAGGCTTCCGGCATCATGGCGAGGGCCTCGAGCAGTTCCTCGTCGATCGGGTAGCGCTCGCCATAGATGCGCTGCCTTCACGTCCATCTCGGCTTCGAAGCGGCGGCGCTGCTCTGCGGCGTCGGTCAGTTCGCCAAAGCCGTTGGCCAGTTCGACGCCGCAGGCATAGAGTTCGAAGCGTTCGGAGACGCGGGCGTCATGGGCGCAGGCCCGTGCCAGCGCCGCTTCCACCGCCGGATACTCGTAAAGCACGGTGGGCGCCTTGGCGCCGAGATTGGGTTCCACCTCCTCGAGAGAATGCGGCTGAAGATGTCGGACCACGAATCATCCGCCGCCACGCGCACATGGGCGCGCGCCGCCAGCTCGTCGCGGTCGGCGTTGCCGCTGGCATCAAGCGTGGCCAGAAGATCGACACCGGCATAGCGCTGAAAGGCCTCGGCCACGGTCAGCCATTCGGCGTCGGCGAAGGGATCGATCTCGCGGCCGCGCCAGCGGAACAGCCGGGTGCCCGCCGTCTCGGCGGCAAGCCGCAGCAGATCGAGCGTGTCGGCGATCACCTGCCTGTAGGGCTCGCGCGCCCGGTACCATTCGAGCATGGTGAACTCCGGCGAATGGGTCAGGGTGCGCTCGCGGTTGCGGTAAACGCGGGCGATGTCGAAGATGCGGGTTTCGCCCGCCGCCAGCAGCTTCTTGCAGGCAAATTCCGGCGAGGTGTGGAGATAGCGGCGCTCGCGGCTGCCGTCGGGCTGGATCAGATCGGTGGCAAAGCCATGGAGATGGGCTTCATTGCCGGGCGAAACCTGCAAGGTGGCGCATTCGACTTCGATAAAATCGCGGGCCGCGAACCACGCCCGAAGGCCCGCGACGATGCGGTTGCGGGCCAGCAGGAAGGGCCGCCGGTCGCGGTGGCGGCCGGGCGAAAACCAGCGGGATTCCGGGCTCTTCAATGCGCGTCTCCGAAGGGGGTTGGCTTACCATGGTGCCGCTGCTAATACCGCGCCCAACTCAATCCAGCAATTCCAGAGATCGGAAACACACGTGGTCAAAGTCATCGCATCGGGAGTCCGCAAGGGCAACGTCATCGAACATGAGGACGGCAAGCTCTACGTGGTCCTCAAGGCCGAAAGCATGCATCCCGGCAAGGGCACGCCGACCACGACCATCGACATGCGGCGCATTTCCGACGGGGTCAAAACCGTGGTGCGCTACAAGACGACGGACGCCGTCGAACGGGCCTTCGTGGAAACCATCACCCACAGCTATCTCTACCTCGATGGCGAGCAATATGTGTTCATGAACCCGGAAAGCTTCGAGCAGATCAACGTGTCGGGCGACATGCTGGGCGAGAGCGCGCCCTTCCTGCAGGAAGGCATGGAATGCCAGATCGCGCTGTTCAACGGCACGCCGATCTCGATCGAACTGCCGCCACGCGTGACGCTGGAAATCGTCGAAACCGAACCGGCGATCAAGAACCAGACGGCGTCATCATCGTTCAAGCCCGCCATGCTGTCGAATGGCGTGCGCACCATGGTGCCGCCGCACATCGCCTCGGGCACGCGCATCGTGGTCGCCACCGAAGATGCCTCCTACGTTGAACGCGCCAAGGATTAGGCAGCCTGCCTTATTCACAGGCATTTTTTGACCATGTGGACAGGAATTTGATGGGCGTGTAGCGTCTCCGCGAGTGGCTTCTGCAAGAGCCCGCACAGGAGAGGTACCATGCCCAACAACATCTTCCGTCTCAGCCGCCGCAATCTTCTGAAATTTTCCGCCGCCCTGCCGCTCGCCGGCATGGTCCCCGGCCTTGCCCGCGCCGACGGGCGCCATCAAGACCGCCGCCATCTACACCGTGCCGGTCGAGCAGCAGTGGGTGAGCCGCATCCACAAGGCCGCCACCACCGCCAAGGATCGCGGCGACATCGAATATGTGTTCTCGGAGAAAGTCTCGAACACCGACTATGAGCGCGTCATGCGCGAGTATTGCGAGGCGGGCCATCAGCTGATCGTCGGCGAAGCCTTCGCGGTGGAAGACGCGGCGCGCGCCGTCGCCAAGGATTATCCCGACCGCGCCTTCCTCATCGGCTCGTCATTCAAGCCCGATGCGGCGAACCCCAATTTCGCGGTGTTCGACAACTACATCCAGGATGCGTCCTATCTCACCGGCATCATCGCCGGGGCCATGACCAAGTCCGGCAACATCGGCATGGTCGGCGGCTATCCCATTCCGGAAGTGAACCGGCTGATGAATGCCTTCATGGCGGGCGTCAAGGAAAGCCGCGCCGACGCCAAGTTCCAGGTGGCGTTCATCGGCTCATGGTTCGATCCGCCGAAGGCCAAGGAAACCGCCCTCGCCCAGATCGATGCCGGCGCCGATCTTCTCTATGCCGAGCGTTTCGGCGTATCCGATGCGGCAAAGGAAAAGGGCGTGCTGGCGGTCGGCAATGTGATCGACACCCAGGCCGACTATCCGGAAACCGTCGTCGCCTCGGCGCTGTGGCATTTCGAGCCGACGCTTGATGCGGCCATCGCCGCCGTCAAGGCCGGCGCCTTCAAGGCCGACGACTATGGCCAATATTCCTTCATGAAGGCTGGCGGCTGCTCGATTGCGCCGCTCGGCACCTTCGAAGGCAAGGTGCCGGCCGACGTCATGGCCAAGGTCAGCGACAAGGAAGCTGCCATCAAGTCGGGCGCCTTCGCGGTGGCCATCGACGACAACGAGCCCAAGTCCTCGTAAGCATATGACCACGGCAAACGCCGCCGGGCCGGAGACCGTTCTCCGGCTCGGCGGCATCACCAAGCGCTTCGGCGCGCTCACCGCCAATGACGCGATCTCGCTCACCTTGGCGAAGGGCGAGATCGTCGGCCTGCTCGGCGAGAACGGTGCCGGCAAGACCACGCTCATGAACATCCTGTTCGGGCACTATGTGGCCGATGAAGGAACAATCGAGGTCGAGGGAAAGCCGCTTGAGCCGGGTTCGCCCGGCGCCGCACTCGCCGCCGGCATCGGCATGGTGCACCAGCATTTCACCCTCGCCGACAATCTCACGGTGCTCGACAATATCGCGCTCGGCACCGAGTCGCTGTGGTCATTCGCTTCGGATCGCAAGGCGTCACGAGCCCGCATCCGCGAACTTGGCGAAAGCTTTGGCCTGGCGGTCGATCCCGATGCCGTGGTGTCGGCGCTGTCGGTGGGCGAGCGCCAGCGCGTCGAAATCCTGAAAGCGCTCTATCGCCGGGCCCGCATTCTCATTCTCGACGAGCCGACGGCGGTGCTGACGCCGCAGGAATCGGACTCGCTGTTCGCCACGCTCAAGAAATTCGTGGCCCAGGGCCTGTCGATCATCTTCATCTCCCACAAGCTCAACGAAGTGCTGGCCGCCTGCAGCCGCATCTGCGTGTTGCGGGCCGGAAAGCTGGTGGCGGAGCGCCAGGCCAGATCGGTTACGAAATCCGATCTCGCCGAACTCATGGTCGGCCGCGCCATTCCCCAGGCCCGCACCGAACCGCAACCGCCGGGCCCGGCGGTCCTGACGTTGAAGAACATTTCCGCCCAGCGCGGGTCCCAGTCCCTCGCATCGGTTTCGCTGGCGCTCCATGCCGGGGAGATCACCGGCATTGCCGGCGTTTCCGGCAATGGCCAGTCGCTGCTCGCCGATATTGTCAGCGGCGTTGCCGTGGCAACCGACGGCGAATTGCGGCTGGGCAAGCACGATCGTCTCGCGTGCTTCGCCGCGCGCCATGGTGGCGGGGGGCGTGGCGCGCATTCCGGAAGACCGCCACGCCGAAGGCCTGGTCGGCGACATGAGCGTCACCGAGAACGTGATCTCCGAAGCCTATCGCTCGCCCGCGCTTCAGCCGCGCGGGCTTCATCGACTGGACGGCGGCGCGGGCTTTCGCCGAACAGATCATCAGCGGACTACGACGTCAAATGCCCGTCGCCCGAGGCGCGGGTCCGGCTGCTCTCCGGCGGCAACATGCAGAAGCTGATTCTCGGCCGCGTCATGGCCAATGAGCCGGTGGTGATCATGGCCAACCAGCCGACGCGCGGGCTTGATGTCGGCGCCGTCAACTATGTGCACGAGCGGCTGATCGCGGCGCGGCAAGCGCGGCGCCGCCATCCTGCTGATATCCGAAGACCTCGATGAATTGCTGGCGCTCTCGGACACGCGTGTGCGTCATGTATCGCGGCACATTGTCGGCGCCCATCGCGCGGGCCGAGGTCAACATCAACCGGCTGGGCCTGATGATGGCGGGTGCGGCCCATGCGGCTTGAGCCCCGCGAACAGCGCACGCTCGCCGTCACGCTTCGGCTATCCGGCGGCGGCCATTGCCGTGGCGGGTGTGTTCTGCGCCATTCTCGTGATGTTCTCGGGGGCATCGCCGTTCTCGGTGTTCGGCCTCATTCTCAAGGGGGCGGCGGGTTCGCAATTCGCGCTGTTCGAAACGCTGACGCGGGCCACGCCGCTGATCTTCACCGGGCTTGCCGCGGCGGTCGCCTTTCGCGCCAAGCTGTGGAACATCGGCGGCGAGGCGCAGCTCTACATGGGCGCGGTCATGACGGTGGTGCTGGGCACCGGCCTGTTGCCGCTGCCCTGGCCCGATCCTCGTTCCGGTGCTGATGGCGGCGGCGATGATCGGCGGCGCCATGGTGCTGTCGATTCCGGCCTTCCTCAAGACGCGCTTCGGCGTCGACGAGGTGGTGACCACGCTGCTGTTCAACTTCATCGCCCTGCTTCTCGTCTCGATGCTGCTGGAAGGCGCGCTGAAGGACCCGATGGGGCTCGGCTGGCCGCAATCCAAGAAGATAATCGCCGATGGGCAATTGCCGAAACTCATCCAGGGCAAGCGCCTGCATTTCGGCTTCATCATCGCCATCGCCGCCGCCCTCGCCATCTGGGTGATCGACCGCAAATCGGCACTGGGCTACGAAATGCGCGCCGTCGGGCATAATGCCAGGGCCGCCGCCTTCGCCGGCATTCCGGTGAACCGGGTGATCGCCAAGACGGCACTGCTCTCCGGCGGGCTGGCCGGGCTTGCAGGATTTTCGGAAGTGGCGGGCCTCAAGGGCAATCTCACGCTCGATCTGTCGCCGGGCTTTGGCTACGCCGGAATCGTCGTCGCCATGCTGGCCATGCTGCATCCGCTCGGCGTCATTGCCGCCGCGATTTTCGTGGCGGGGGTGTTTGTCGGCGCCGATGCCATGAGCCGCACGGCGGGGGTTCCCAGCTATATCGCCCAGGTGATGGTCGCCGCCTCGCTCCTCTCCATGGTCACCGCCGTCATGCTGACGCGCTACCGCTTGCGCTGGAGGTGACGATGGAAGCGCTCGAAATCCTGTTCACCGCTTCGCTGTGGGCCGCCGCCGTGCGCATCGCCTCGCCGCTGATCTTTGCGACCTTGGGCGAACTGATCTGCGAGCGCGCCGGGGTTCTCAATCTCGGCATCGAAGGCATCATGACGGTGGGCGCCTTTGCCGGCTGGTACACGGTCTATGCCGGCGGCGATCTGTGGCTTGGCGTTGCTCGTGGCGGCGATGGCCGGTGCCGCCTTCGGGCTGCTGCACGGCATACTGGTTGTGCCGCTTGGCCTTTCGCAGCATGTGACCGGCATCGGCATCACGCTGCTGGCCACCAGCCTCTCCTACTACGTCTATCGCCTGGCGCTTCCGGAGGTCACCTCGCCGCCGAAGATCGAGCCCTTCGCGGCCTGGAGCATTCCCGTGCTGTCGGACATTCCGGTCATCGGTCCAGCTTTCTTCCAGCAGACGCCGCTCACCTATCTCGCCTTCATCTTCGCCGGGCTCGTCGCGTGGTTCCTTAATCGCACGCCGGCCGGGCTTGCGGTGCGCATGGTGGGCGAAAGTCCGGCCGCCGTCGAAGCCCAGGGCATCGATGTCACGTCGGGTGCGCATTGCCGCCGTGGTGGCGGGCAGCGCGCTGATGGGTATTGGCGGCAGCTTCCTGACGCTCTCGGCCTTCAACTCGTTCTTCTTCGAGATGATCAATGGCCGCGGCTGGATCTGCATCGCGCTCGTGGTGTTCGGCTCGTGGCGGCCGGGCAAGGCGGTGCTGGGGGCGCTGCTGTTCGCGGCCTTCGATGCCTATCAGCTGCGCCTGCAGCAACTGGCGGGAAACTTCGTGCCCTATCAGGTGTTCCTGATGCTGCCCTACATCATGTCGATCCTGGCGCTGGTCGTCATGTCGCGGCGGGCGAGCTATCCGCGCGCCCTGATGGTGCCCTATCGCAAGGGCGAGCGCTGAAACACCGCCACGGTTTCGACATGCGATGACCATTTGAACTGGTCGACGGCGGTGATGGCCTTGAGCTTGAAGCCACCGCCGACAAGGATTTCGGCATCGCGGGCCAGTGTGGCGGGATCGCAGGACACGGCAATCGCCGTCTTGACCGCCGATTTCGCCAGTTGCTTGGCCTGGGCTTCAGCCCCGGCGCGCGGCGGATCGAACACCACGGTATCGAAGTCCTTCAACTCGCCGGAGACCAGCGGCTCCTTCATCAGGTCGCGCACCGCCGCCGTCACCGGCTTCAGGCCCTGCGGCCATGCGTATCGCTGCCTGCAGGGCGGCAATCGCCGGCTTGTCGCTGTCGAAGGCCTGCACCTTCACGCGCTCGGCAATGCGCAGCGCGAAGGGGCCAACGCCGCAGAACAGGTCGGCCACGGATTTGGCCTTGCCCAGACCCATCCAGCACCAGTTCCGCCAGCACGGCTTCGCCCTTCGCCGTCGCTTGCAGGAATGACGCAGGCGGCAACGGCACGCGGGCCTTGCCGATCATCATGGCGGGCTGAATTTTGGTGACGATGGTCTCGCCATTCACCGTGAAGCGCGAGACCGCCAGTTGTTCCGCCAATCGCGCCAGCTTGGCGTGTTCCTCGTGCCACCACCTTGCGCTCGGCGCGCACGCCGCAATCGAGGCCCGCATCGGTTGCCGTCAGCGCCACGTCGCAATCGCCCAGCACGGCGCCAATGGCCCGCGCCATGTCCGGCTGCATTCGCAAGCGCTGGAACCACAATCGGGCAGTGGTCGAGATCATGCAGCCGGTGGCTTCGGGCTTCCATGAAGCCCGCCGTCACCACACCATCGGTCTTCCGCACATGCAGGCTCACCCGGCGGCGGCCCTCGCCATGGGCATCGATCAGTTCGGGCGTGGCAATTTCAATGCCGCGCCGGGCGAAGGCCTGAACAACCTGATCGGCCTTCCAGCTGGCGATAGGCCGTCTTCGTCCCAATGCTGCAACTGGCAGCCGCCACACATTGCCATAGTGCTTGCAGAAGGGCGCGATGCGCTGCGGCGAAGCGTTCTCGATGGCTTTCAGAACCCCGCGCTCACCCTCGACATCGGCCAGCACGGTCTCGCCCGGCAGGGTTCCCGCCACATAGATCGGACCCTCGGCCACACCTTCGCCGCGAAAACCCATGCGGGCGATGGTCAATCGCTGCTCAGTCATGGCGGGGATAGGCGATGGCGATGCCATAGCCCTCACTGCAGTGAAATCCGCACCGGCCCCGTCGCCACATTGGACATGGTCAGCGTATCGCCCAGCGGCACGTCGCGTTTCACCAGCGGCCACTTCACGCCGGAGAGATCGAGCCCAACAAAATCCGTGAACGGAACAATGCTCAGGCGCACGCCGCCGCTGAGATCAAGCTCCGTCTCTCCCGGCAGAATGGCATGGGCCTCTTCATCGCCGCTGGTGAGGATGGTGGGATAGCCTTCGCGCGCCAGCTTCAACGTCAGGCCGAAATGGCCAAGCGTGTGGTCGGCCTGCCCGCCCAATCCGCCCACCAGAATGAATTCGCGGGCACCGCGCAACTTGGCGGCGGCAATGGCGATGGCGCCATCGGTTGCGTCCTTCTCGGACGGGAATGCCTGGCGCGGGATGTCGGCATATTGAATGGCAAGTTCGGAGCCCGCCGAATCGAAATCCCCCACCCACAGTTCCGGCACCACGCCCAATGAAGCGGCATGGGCAATGCCGCTGTCGGCGGCGATCACCCGCGCACCCTTGATCTGGGCGCGGAGCCGCCGCGTCACGGTCAGCCCGCCGCCCAGCAATATGGCAAATTTCGACATGGCCCCCTGTAGCAAATGTAGCTAGCCTGTACAGCCTTCCCGTTGCAACCGGCCCCTGGCGAAGAAATTGCGCAGCCTTTCCATACTGGCCCTCACACTGATCGCCGCGAGCGTCCTCGCAGGCGTTGTGCCGGTATTCGTGCTCGGGCTTTCGAGCCCCGCGGCGGTGTTCGATTCCTACATCCTCAGGGTCACGCAATTCACGCTGTTGCAGGCGGGGCTTTCGACGTGCTGTCGCTGGCGCTGGGCATTCCGGTGGCGCGGGCCCTGGCGCGGCGGAATTTCTTGGGCCGCGCCATGGCGGTGCGGCTGTTGTCGCTGCCGCTGGCGCTTCCGGCCATCGTCGCGGTGCTGGGCATTGTCGCGATCTTCGGGGCCAGCGGCATTCTCGGCAATCTGTTCAATCTCTATGGCCTCACCGGCATTCTGCTGGCGCATGTGTTCTTCAATTTTCCGCTGGTGGCCAGGCTGGCGCTGTCACGGCTGGAAGCGATCCCTGCCGAAAGCCACCGCCTCGCCGCGCAATTGGGCTTCAGCGACAGCGACGTCTGGCGCCATGTCGACCGGCCAGCGCTCATCTCCATGCTGCCGGGAACAGCGCTGCTGGTGTTCCTGCTGTGTGCGGCAAGCTTCACGGTGGTGCTGACGCTCGGCGGCGGACCGCAGGCGACGACGCTGGAAGTCGCCATCTATCAGGCGCTGCGTTTTGATTTCGATCCGGCCCGCGCCACGCTGCTGGCGATCGTGCAACTTCTCCTGTGTGCCGTGCTGTTCGTACTGGCGCAGAAATTTCCGGCGGGCAGCGCCAATTGGCCGGGCCTCCGGCGCGGTGTCACGCGATTCGACGGCCATTCAACGTCTTCGCGATTGTTCGATGGCGCTGCCCTTGCGGCGGGCTTCGTCATCCTGCTGCCGCCGGTCATTGCCATTGCCGCCGCAGGTATTGGCGGGTGTCTTTGTTTCCGCAACACTGCGTAAAAGCCATCGCCACCAGTTTCGCCATCGGCCTTGCGGCGGCGCTGTTGAGTTTCCTGCTGTGCTGGCCGCTTGCCCAACACGGGGCGCGTTCGAAGCGGGCATCGCGGGTTTCCAATGCCGCCGTGCTCGGCGCCTTCATCCTGCCACCGGCGGTCGTCGCCACCGGCTGGTTCATCGTGTTGAGCCGCCATGCTTCGGTTACCGGCCTCGCCCCGCTCCTCGTCATCGTCATGAACGCGTTGATGGCGCTGCCCTTCGTTCATGCCGCATTGGCGCCCGCGGTCGCGCAAGCGGCGGAGGCCAATGACCGGCTGTGCGCCTCGCTCGGCGTTTCGGGTTTCAACCGCTTCCGGCTCATCGATCTGCCGGTGTTGCGCCGGGCCATCGGGCTTTCGCTGGTCATGGGCTTCATCGTGTCGCTGGGCGATCTCACGGCCATTCTGCTGTTTGGCGCCGAAGGTTTTGTCACGCTGCCCGCCCTCATCTACCGGCAGATGGGAAGCTATCGCATGGAGGGCAGCGCCTTCACTGCGCTGGTGCTGGCTGCCTTGTCGTTTCTCCTGATCCTCCTCGCCGACCGCTGGAGCCGTGCCGATGATTGACGTTTCCGCCGCCACCTTCCGCTACGAAGACATGGCGATGAGTTTCACGCTGAAAATTCCGCGCGATGGCATCACCGCTATTATCGGACCGAGTGGTGCGGGAAAATCCACGCTGCTGTCGTTGATCGCCGGATTCGAGCAAGCCGCTCTCCGGAAAGATCGCCATCGCCGGGCGCGACATGGCAGGCATGCCGCCAGCCGAGCGGCCGGTCTCGATGATCTTCCAGGACCACAATGCCTTCGCGCATCTCAGTGTCCACGACAATGTGGCGCTCGGCATTTCGCCAGTCGCTGCGGTTGAATGCCGAAGAAAAATCCCGCGTCGAAGAAGCACTCGCCCACGTGGAGCTTTCGAACTTCGCGAAGCGCAAGCCCGGCGAACTTTCAGGCGGCGAACGCCAGCGCATCGCCATTGCCCGCGCCCTTGTCCGCAACCGGCCGGTGCTTCTGCTCGATGAGCCGTTTGCAGCGCTGGGCCCCGCCCTTCGCCGCGAAATGCTGGATGTGATCATTGCCTTGCAACGTGCGGCGCGGCCTCACGGTCCTCATGGTCTCGCACCAGCCAGAAGACGCGCTCTACGCCGCCGGTCACACCGCCTTCATCGCCAAGGCCAAGTGCTGGCCATGGGTGAAACCAGGGCGATGCTGGAAACCCCGGCGCTACCGGAAATCCGCGAGTATCTGGGGGTGTAAACCCAAACTTCGTCATTCCAGCCAAGCGAGAACCCCGAAGGGGTGAGCGCGAGCTGGAACCCAGCTGTATTGGCCAAGTTCTTTACCGTTTCAGTCAAAGCGAGCGGGGTTCCATCTCGCGCGATCCCGCTACGCCGGGCTCGCTTGGATGGAATGACGCACGCCACTACTTCAACCCCGCCGCATCGCTCGCCAGCTTTTCGATCCCCGCCCAATCGCCGGCTTCGATCAGCTTCTTCGGGGCCATCCACGAACCGCCCAACGTGATGACGTTGGCGAGCCGCAAATATCTCGGGGCGATTTCGGGGGTGATGCCGCCGGTCGGGCAGAACAGCACTTGCGGCAAAGGCGAGGCCAGCGACGAGAGATAGGGCACACCACCCGCCGGTTCGGCGGGGAAGAATTTCTGGAAGCGATAGCCGCGATCCATCAGATGCATGCACTCGGACGCCGTCACGCCGCCCGGCAGCAGCGGGATCATCATGTCTTCGGCGGCATCAAGCAGTTTCGGCGAGGAGCCGGGCGAAACCGCGAACTTGCAGCCGATGTGTTCGGTCTCCTTCAGCTTCTTGGCATCGAGCACGGTGCCAGCGCCGACGATGGCGCCTTCCACTTCGGCAATGATGGCGCGAATGCATTCCAGTGCCGCCTTGGTGCGGAGCGTGATTTCGAGAACCGGCAGGCCACCCTTCACCAAAGCACGGGCCAGCGGCACGGCATGGGCCACATCCTCGATCACCATCACCGGCACCACGGGGGCTGCTCTCAGAATGGCTTCAAGTCCATCTTGCACATCGCGGTTCATGGTCATGCCTCCTCGAAAATCGATGCGCCCCGGTCGGCGCGGCCGGTAATCTTGCGGAATGCCGCGAACAATTCGCGGCCCGTGCCCCATTCATTGTGCGAGAGATCGGCCACCACGGCGGAGCGTGCGGCAAATTCGTTCGCATCCACCAGAACGTCCAGTGTTCCGGCATCGGCGTCAAGGCGCAGCATGTCGCCATCGCGCAATTTTGCAATGGGCCCACCATCAGCGGCCTCGGGTGTCACATGAATGGCGGCGGGCACCTTGCCGGAGGCCCCCGACATGCGGCCATCGGTGACCAGCGCCACGCGGAAACCCCGGTCCTGCAATACGGCGAGCGGCGGCGTCATGCGGTGCAGTTCCGGCATGCCATTGGCTTTTGGGCCTTGGAAGCGCACCACGGCAATCACGTCGCGATTGAGTTCACCCGCCTTGAAGGCCGCCGACAGGGCTTCCTGCGAGTGAAAGATCCGGGCCGGAGCCTCGATCACATGGCGGTCGGCGGGGATCGACGATGATTTGATCACCGCCGTTCCGAGATTGCCGTTCAGCACATTGAGGCCGCCGGTTTTCTGGAAAGGATTGGCAGCACCGCGCAGCACATTTTCGTCCGCCGACGTGGTGGCTGCCTTGTGCCACGACAATCCGCCTTGTGGATCGAGCTTCGGCTCCTGCAGGTAGCTCTTGAGGCCTTCGCCCATGATGGTCGCCACATCTTCATGCAGCAATCCCGCGCCGAGCAGTTCGCGCATCAGATAACCCATGCCGCCCGCCGCGTTGAAATGGTTCACATCGGCCTTGCCATTGGGATAGACGCGGGCCATCAGCGGCACGACAGCCGAAAGCTCAGCCAGATCCTGCCAGGTCAGCGCGATGCCCGCCGCCGCCGCCATGGCGATCAGGTGCATGGTGTGGTTGGTGGACCCGCCCGTCGCCAGAAGTCCGACAACGCCATTGACCACGGCCTTCTCGTCATAGATGCGGCCAATCGGCGTGTAGCTGTTGCCAAGCGCGGTGATCGATAGCGCCTGTTTCGCCGAAGCCCGGGTGATTTCGTCGCGCAGTTGCGTGCCGGGGTTCACGAAGGTCGAGCCCGGCAGATGCAGGCCCATGATCTCCATCAGCATCTGGTTGGAGTTGGCGGTGCCATAGAACGTGCAGGTGCCGGGACCATGATAGGATTGCGCTTCCGATTCCAGCAGCGCCTCGCGATCCACCTTGCCTTCGGCATAAAGCTGGCGAATCTTGCCCTTCTGGTCATTGGGCAACCCTGAGGTCATCGGCCCAGCGGGCACGAACACGGCGGGCAAGTGGCCAAACGACAAGGCACCGATAATCAGCCCCGGCACGATCTTGTCGCAGACGCCGAGATAAACCGCCGCATCGAACATCTGGTGCGACAGGGCCACAGCGGTCGAGAGCGCAATCACATCGCGCGAGAACAACGACAGCTCCATGCCGGTTTCGCCCTGGGTCACGCCATCGCACATGGCGGGAACGCCCCCCGCCACCTGGGCGGTGCCGCCCGCCTCGCGCGCAGCGCTTGCGGATCAGTTCGGGATAGGTTTCGAACGGCTGGTGCGCCGACAGCATGTCGTTGTAGGCGGTGACGATGCCGAGGTTCGGACCAGCGCCGTTGCGCAATTCATTCTTGTCATGGGGGCCGCAAGCGGCGAAACCGTGGGCGATATTGGCGCAGCCCAGCGCCTTGCGCTTCGGCTGGCGCGACACGGCTTCTTCCATGCGGGCGAGATAGCGGGTGCGGCTCGTCTTGCTGCGTTCAATAATCTTTTCGGTTACAGCCGAAATCGTTCCGTGAACGGACATATCAGTCTCCTCTCAGCGGCACCAGTAAACTGTTACCGGTACGGCACTGCGCAACACGGCGCGGATGGGCATGTCTTCAATGGGCCCCTCGCCCAGCGCCTTGTCCAGCGTGGTGCGTTTATCGGGGCCTTCGATGTGCAACAGGATATGCGAGGCATTCAGCAGCATGGGAAGCGTAAATGTCAATCGCGGCTCAGCGGCGCCCGGCGCTGAAATCGCCATCAGCTTTTCGGTACCTTTCGGGTCCAGAACCTTGTCCAGCGTGTCGCCGCAGGGGAAAAACGACGCCGTATGGCCATCGTTGCCCATGCCCAGCACCACGACATCGAAGTTTTCAGTCCTTGCGGCGTCCGGGTTTTCAAACAGCGGCACGAAGGTTGCCGCCGCCGCCTTGTCCTTCATAAGATGGGCCTTCACCAAACGCGCATTGGAGCGCTCGCTGGTTTCCGGCACCTGGCGCTCATCGACCAGCGTCACCGTCACCTGCGGCCAGCCAATATCCATGGCCGAAAGCTTGTCGAAAAACAGCGTGGGTGTTGTACCTCCGGACACCGCCAGCACCGCCTTGCCGTTTCTGGCGATTGCCGTGCGCAACGCCGAGGCAACGTCACTTGCCAAATTCCACGCCAACCTGTCGCGGTCAGCGAACTGCCGCTCAGCGGCGATCATTGACCGTCTTCCTCGTACCAGGTGCGGCCGTCACGTTCGATCAGCGCCACGGCGGCGGTCGGGCCCCAGGTGCCGGCCGTATAGGGCTTGGGCATTTCGCTCGAAGCACTCCAGGATTCCAAAATGGGGTCGATCCAGCCCCACGCCGCTTCCACCTCGTCGCGGCGCATGAACAGCGTCTGGGAGCCGCGCACCACATCCATCAGCAGGCGCTCGTAGGCATCGGGATTTCGCACATTGAAGGTATCGGCGAAGGTCATGTCGAGCGGCACGTGCTGCAAACGCATGCCGCCGGGCCCCGGGTCCTTGATCATGATCCACAGCTTTACGCCTTCATCGGGCTGCAGGCGGATGACCAGCCGGTTGGAGGCGATGGCGCCGGCCTGCTGTCCAAACACCGAATAGGGAATGGGTTTGAAGGTGACAACGATTTCCGACTCGCGTGACGGCAGGCGCTTGCCGGTGCGGAGATAGAAGGGAACGCCGTTCCACCGCCAGTTGGCGATTTCGGCCTTGATGGCCACGAAAGTTTCGGTCTTGGAACTGGGCTGGCCCAGTTCTTCAAGATAACCCGGCACCGCCGCACCGGTGGCGGCTCCGGAGCGATACTGGCCGCGCACCGTCAGATTGTTCACCGTCTCGCCAGTGATGGCCTTCAGCGCTTTCAAAACTTTCAGCTTCTCGTCGCGCACCGCGTCGGCTTCGAGCGACGAGGGCGGTTCCATGGCGACGAGGCAGAGAAGCTGCAGCATGTGGTTCTGCACCATGTCGCGCATGGCGCCCGCCGTGTCGTAGTATCCGGCGCGGCCTTCGACGCCGAGGGTTTCGGCGACGGTGATCTGCACATGGTCGATATGGGCGGAATTCCACAGGGGCTCGAACAGGGCATTGGCGAAGCGCAGGGCCATCAGGTTCTGCACGGTCTCCTTGCCGAGATAATGATCGATGCGATAAACCTGATGTTCAGCGAACACTTCGCCGATGGCGTCGTTCAGGGCTTTCGCCGACGCGCCCGACTTGCCGAGCGGCTTTTCGATGACCACCCGGGTTGTTGGCGTCACCAGTCCGTATTTCCCCAGCCTCTCGCAAATGGGCCCGAACAGGTCGGGGCCAACGGCGAGGTAGAAAACGCGAATGCGTTCCGGCTGGTCCTTGAGGGCCGCCGCCAGTTTCTTCCAGCCATCGTCGGACCCGGCATCAACCGGAAGATAGGACAGCCGCCCGGCAAAGCGCTGCCAGTTCTCAAGGCTGCGCTGGGCTTCCGGCACATGCTTTTCGAGCGCCGCCAGCGCCATGGCCCGGAAGGCGTCGGACGACATGGCCCGGCGCGAGGTGCCGATGATGCGCGCCCCCGGCGGCAGCTGGCCTTGCGCGTCGCGATAGAACAGGGCGGGCAGCAGCTTCCTCTGGGCCAGGTCACCCGTGGCCCCGAAAACCACGAGGTCAAAGTCATCGACGGGAATGATGCGCGGAGTCATTTTGCGTCAGGCAGTCCATTTTTGATGTACGCCACTCATATTATGTTGCAGTGCAATAGTCAAACTTTATGGCAATAATTCAACCCGCATGATTTATTGCCATTTGTCTGCGCTTCGGGCAGTATACATGAAAAGCTCAAGAATCCGGGGAGGCAGCTTTGATTATCTGCTGTGGCGAAGCGCTTATCGATTTCCTGCCGCGCAACTCGTTCGAGGGTGCGGATGTTTACCAGCCGTTCAATGGCGGTTCGATCTTCAATACCGCCATTGCGCTTGGCCGTCTCGGCATCGCCACCGGCTACTTCGGCGGCCTGTCCAAGGACTTTTTCGGCGACATGCTGGCCGAAGGTCTCAAGGCCAGCCATGTCGACCTGAAACTCGTAAAGCGGTCGGACTGGCCCTCGACGCTGGCCTTCGTGAAACTGACCGACGGCCATGCCCGCTATTCGTTTTTTGACGAAAATTCGGCCGGCCGCATGCTGACAAAAAAGGACCTGCCGAAACTTCCGGCCAAGGTGAAGGCCCTGCATTTCGGTTCGATCAGCCTCATCCCCGATCCCGGCGGTGCGACACTCGAAGCGTTTCTGACCTCGGCCTCCAAAACCCGGGTCATCTCGCTCGATCCCAATATCCGCCCCGGCTTCATCAAGGACCGCAAGGCCTATCTGGCGCGGCTCGATCGGCTCATGGCCCGCGCCGACATTCTCAAGATCTCCGACGAGGATGTGGCGTGGATCACCGGGTCCAAGGATTTCACCAAGGCTGCAAAAAAATGGCTCAAGGCCGGCGCCAAGGTCGTGGTCGTCACGCGGGGCGGCGAAGGTGTGCAGGCCTTCACGGCGCGGGGTTCGGTCAGCGTGCCGCCAGTCATCGTCAAGGTCGCCGATACGGTGGGTGCGGGTGACACGTTCACGGCGGGCTTCCTGGCCCATCTGACCAAGCATGATCTCCTCGACAAGAAGAGGCTCGCAAGTGTCGGCGACGACGAACTTCGCGCCGCACTTGAATTCGCCGCCCGGGCTGCCGCCGTCACGGTCTCAAGGCCGGGTGCTGATCCACCGTGGGCCGGCGAGCTTGCCTGAGGACCGTCGACAGAAACATGGCCACGGACTTACTACCACTTCTGTCGTCATCCCGGCGAAAGCCGGGACCCAGACTTGCAGCCGGTCTGCAGTTTGAAAGCCTGGGTTCCGGCTTTCGCCGGAATGACAGCTATTGGGTGTGTCAATCAAACAGCCTTCAGTTCTAACGCCCGCAGCCATGGAATTTCCGGTTGATGCCGTCATCGCACAGCTCTCCGAGGCGCTGGCGAAACGCTCCTGCGCGCTGCTGGTCGCTGAGCCTGGGGCTGGCAAAACCACGCGGGTGCCGCTGAAGCTCCTCGACGATCCGTGGCTTCAGGGCCAGAAGATCGTCATGCTGGAACCGCGCCGTCTCGCCGCCCGCGCTGCCGCAAGGCGCATGGCGGAAACGCTGGAGCAGGAGGTCGGCCACACGGTTGGCTACACCGTCAGGCTCGACCGCAAGGTCACCACCGCCACCCGCATTGAAGTCGTCACCGAAGGCATTCTCACCCGAAGGCTGCAAAACGATCCGGAACTTTCCGGCACCGGTCTCGTCATCTTCGATGAATTCCACGAGCGCTCGCTCGATGGCGACCTGGGGCTTGCCCTGATGCTCGATGTTCAACGGAACTTGCGCCAAGACCTGCGCATCCTGGTGATGTCGGCAACCCTCGATGCGGCGCGCGTTTCCGCTCATCTCCACGGTGCTCCCATCATCGACGCGCCGGGGCGGGTGTTCCCGGTCGGCACGCGCTATCTCGACAAGGCCCAGCGCCAGACTGTTTCGCAAGACGCAGTGCGCGCTGTCATCCGCGCCCTTGATGAGACCAAAGAAAGCATTCTCGTCTTCCTGCCCGGTGAAGCCGAAATCCGCCGCACGGAAGAGGCGCTCAATGCCGCTTCGTTGCCAAAAGGCACGGTGGTGCGCCCGCTCTATGGCGCCATGGGTTTTGCCGAGCAGGATGCGGCGATCAAGCCGTCGCCAGCGGGCGAGCGCAAGATCGTGCTGGCCACCACCATTGCCGAAACCAGTCTCACCATCGATGGCATCGGTGCTGTCATCGACACCGGCTTCAAGCGGGCGCCGCGTTTCGATCCGGCCAGTGGCATGACGGCGTTGGAAACCATCCGCGTATCGCTGGCTTCTGCTGACCAGCGCCGGGGCCGCGCCGGGCGGCTTGGTCCCGGCGTGTGTTACAGGTTGTGGCCCGAGGCCGAAACCCGTGCCCTCACCCCCCACGACCAGCCGGAAATCTTCGTCGCCGATCTGGCACCTTTGGTGCTGGAACTCGCCGCCTGGGGGGTCACCGATGTTGCCGCCCTGCCGTGGCTGGATGCGCCACCGCCCGCCCCCTTCGCGCAGGCCCAGGATTTGCTGAAGCGCCTCGACGCCATCGATGCCGAAGGCAAGATCACCGCGCTTGGCCGCGCCATGGTCAAACTGCCTTTGCATCCTCGTCTTGCGCATATGGTGGTGCGCGGGGCAAGCACGCTATCGGCCGATCTCGCGGCCCTGCTTTCGGAACGCGATGGCCTTGGCCGCAACGCCGGGGCCGATATCACATCGCGGCTTGAACAGATGCGCGGGCCCGCCCGCGAGCGCATCCGCCAGACCGCAAAACAAATCCGCCAGATTGCCGGCATCAAGGACGGCCCATCGGAGTTGAGCGCTGGCGTGCTGGTGGCATTGGCCTTCCCCGACCGCATTGCCCAGCGCCGGGGTGGTGACCGGCGGTATCGCCTCTCGGGTGGCGGTGGTGCGATCCTGCCGGAGCACGATGGCCTCGCCGTCCATGACTTCCTCGCCGTCGCCACCACCGATGGTGCTTCGGGCGACCAGAAGATTTTTCTTGCGGCCCCCTTGAGCCTTGCCGAAATCGAAAACGAATTCGGCAATCTCATTGAAACCCGCGAAGGTGTCGCGTGGGACAGCCGCGCCAAGGCCGTGTCGGCGTCGAAGTCGCGGCGGCTCGGTGCGCTGGTGCTGGAAGAAAAGCCGAGCACTTCGGCAGACCCCTCGCTCATTTCCGAGGCCATGGCGCAAGGCGTTGCCGAAATGGGCCTTTCATCATTGCCGTGGACCGAAGGCGCCAAGGCCTTGCGCGCGCGCGTCGAGTTCCTGCGCCGCCTGCTGCCGGAAAATGGCTGGCCCGATCTTTGCGATGAAACTCTGCTGGCTACCTTGCGTGACTGGCTCACGCCCTATCTCGCAGGTATTTCGCGCAAAGCCCATCTCGACACGCCTCGACATGCACCAGATCCTGCTGTCCATGGTGCCCCATGATCTCCTGCGCCAAATGGACAAGCTGGCCCCCGTCCGCATCGAAGTGCCATCGGGTGCCGATATTCGCATCGACTATGACACCGAGACCGACCCCATCCTCAGGGTGCGCCTGCAGGAAATGTTCGGCCTCGCCAAAACTCCCGCCATCGCCAATGGCCGGGCGCAGTTGCGCATCGAACTCCTCTCCCCCGCTGGAAGGCCACTTGCCGTCACCCAGTCGCTGGAAACCTTCTGGACCAACGGCTACCCGTCGGTGCGCGCCGACATGCGCGGCCGCTACCCCAAACACAGTTGGCCAGAAGACCCGCTGAATACAGCCCCGGTCAAGCCGAAACGGCTGCGGTAGGGTGTCCGCACCAGCAAACGTCCTCTCCCCGCTGACGCGAGGCGAGGACAGAGCCGTGCCCAATTCGCACTGCACCACCGCGCTTGACCATTGGGCCTCCCCCTGCCAAACACCGCGCCAACCATGACCGATACCGCTCACATCCGGAATTTCTCCATCATCGCCCACATCGACCACGGCAAATCGACGCTGGCCGACCGGCTGATCCAACTGTGTGGCGCGGTTGCGGATCGTGACATGGTCAACCAGATTCTCGATTCGATGGATCTCGAGCGCGAACGCGGCATCACCATCAAGGCCAACACCGTGCGCCTCGATTACACGGCGAGGAACGGCGAGACATATGTTCTGAATTTGATCGACACGCCGGGGCATGTGGATTTCGCCTACGAAGTCTCGCGCTCGCTCGCCGCCTGCGAAGGTTCGCTTCTGGTCGTCGATGCTTCGCAAGGGCGTAGAAGCCCAGACGCTGGCCAATGTCTATCAGGCGATCAACAACAACCACGAGATCGTGCCGGTCCTCAACAAGGTCGATCTGCCCGCCGCCGAAGTCGAGCGGGTGCGCCAGCAGATCGAGGACGTGATCGGCATCGATGCGTCCGACGCCATACCGATTTCGGCCAAGACCGGCATCGGCGTTCCCGAGGTGCTGGAAGCCATCGTCCATCGCCTGCCCGCCCCCAAGGGCGACCGCAATGCGCCGTTGAAGGCCCTGCTCGTTGATAGCTGGTACGACCCCTATCTCGGCGTCGTGGTGCTGGCCCGCATCATCGATGGCGTCATGAAGAAGGGCCAGCGCGTCAAGCTGGTTTCGACCAACGCCATCTACACCCTTGAACGCGTCGGCGTGTCGCGCCCCAAGCGGGAAATGGTCGACGAGTTGGGGCCGGGCGAAATCGGATTTTTTACCGGCTCGATCAAGCAGGTGGCGGATACCCGCGTCGGCGATACCATTGTCGATGACCGGGCCCCGGCGGTGACGCCGCTGGCCGGTTTCCGTCCGGCGCAATCCGTGGTGTTCGCCGGTTTCTTTCCGGTCGATGCGGCGCGTTTCGAGGACCTGCGCGAGGCGATGGGCCGGCTCCGCCTCAATGACGCGAGCTTCTCTTACGAGATGGAAACCTCCGCCGCATTGGGCTTCGGCTTCCGCTGTGGCTTCCTCGGGCTGCTCCATCTCGAAATTATTCGTGAGCGCATCGAGCGCGAGTTCAACGTCGACATCATCACCACCGCACCTTCGGTCATCTACAAGGTGAACCTGCGCGATGGCACGACAGATCGAGCTGCACAATCCGGTGGACCTGCCGGACCAGACGCTGATCCTCAACATCGAGGAGCCGTGGATCGAGGCGACCATCCTCGTTCCCGACGACTATCTCGGCGCTATCCTCAAGCTCTGCGAAGACCGGCGCGGCCGCCAGAAGCAGCTCACCTATGCCGGGGCCCGCGCCATGGTGGTTTACGCACTGCCGCTCAACGAAGTGGTGTTCGATTTTTATGACCGCCTGAAGTCGGTGTCGCGCGGCTATGCCAGCTTTGATTACAAGATGGTCGATTACGAGGAAGGCGACCTCGTTCGCCTCGCCATTCTGGTCAATGCCGAACCGGTCGATGCGCTGGCGATGATCGTGCACAAGGGCCGGGCCGAACAGCGCGGCCGGGTGATGTGCGAAAAGCTCAAGGACCTGATCCCCCGCCACATGTTCCAGATTCCCATCCAGGCGGCGATCGGCGGCAAGATCGTGGCCCGCGAAACGCTGTCGGCGCTCAGGAAGGACGTGACGTCGAAATGCTACGGCGGCGACATCAGCCGCAAGCGCAAGCTTCTCGACAAGCAGAAGGAAGGCAAGAAGAAGATGCGGCAGTTCGGCAAGGTCGAAATACCGCAGGAAGCCTTCATTTCGGCGCTGAAGATGGACGAGAATTGACGCCCTCAGGCGTCAACCCCGGCGAAAGCCGGGGTCCAGCGCATTGCGCATAATCACTGGACCGCAGTTTTGAACAATTCTAAACTGCTGCCATGAAAAGCTTCTCCGATCTTGGCGAGCGCGAAATTCTGGCGCTGGCGATTTCCAGCGAGGATGACGACGCCCGCTCCTATGCGGGCTTTGCCAACGCGCTGATGGACACCTATCCCGCCTCCGCCAAGGTGTTCATGGAGATGGCCGAGGAAGAGCACGACCACCGCCGCTGGCTCACCGAGCTTTATCAGAAGAAGTTCGGCGACTTCATTCCGCTGATCCGCCGCTCCGACATTCAGGGCTTCGTGCGCCACAAGCCGGCCTGGACCATCGGCAAGCTCAACATCGATGAAATGCGCCTGCGCGCCGAGGTGATCGAGCTTGAGAACTACCGCTTCTACAAACAGTCGGCCGAACGCGCCACCGATCCCGCCGTCAAGAAGTTGCTCGAGAAACTCGCCGCCGCCGAAAAGGGTCACGAGACGCTGGCTGGCAAGCTTGGCGACAAGCATGTGACGGCCGATGCCAAGATCGAGGAAGGCGAAGCCAAGCGCCGGCTGTTCCTGCTGCAGGTGATCCAGCCGGGCCTTGTCGGCCTGATGGATGGTTCGGTGTCGACACTGGCGCCGCTGTTCGCCGCCGCCTTCGCCACCGGCGATACCTGGCAGACATTCCTCGTCGGCACCGCCGCTTCGGTGGGTGCGGGCATTTCCATGGGCCTTGCCGAAGGATTGTCGGACGACGGCAAGCTCACCGGCCGCGGCCATCCGCTGATCCGCGGATCGGCGGCGGGCATCATGACGGCGGTGGGCGGGCTTGGCCATTCGCTGCCCTATCTCATCCCGGATTTCCAGACCGCCACCTGGGTTGCGGTCGATCATCGTGTTCTTCGAACTCTGGGCGATCTCGTGGATCCGCTACAAATACATGGACACGCCGTTCCTCAAGGCCGCCTTCCAGATCGCCGTTGGCGGATTTCTGGTGTTCCTCACGGGCATCCTCATCGGCAGCGCCTGATCCATGCCGATTTTCCGCGTCGCCACGAAGCTTGTGTATTTCGCCCATGTGCCGAAGTGCGGCGGCTCATCAGTCAATGCCTATATGACCGAGCGCTTCGGGCCTCCCGCCTTCATCGACCGCCGCTTCATGCGCGAGCGTGAGCGATTGCTTGCTGAAGGCTGGTACCGCAGTTCGCCGCAACACATTCCGGCGGAATGGCTGAGCCGGCTGTTTCCCAGGGGATTCTTCGACGCCATGTTCGCCACCGTGCGGCATCCGGTGGACCGGGCTATCTTCGATGCTTATGTCGAGAGCCCAGCCCGCGCCCGCCCTCAGGCCCGGCGATGTTGTCATCATGGACAATCTCAGCAGCCAAAAAAGCCAACAGGCGAGAAAGCCATCCGCGCCAGAGGAGCATGGCTCCTCATTCTGCCACCTTACAGCCCTGACCTCAATCTCATCGAGATGGCCTTCTCGAAGCTGAAAGCGCACCTCCGTTCGACCGCAGCCAGAACCATCGACGATCTTTGGAAAGCCATTGGCAACATCTGCACACTATTCACGCCAGACGAGCGCTCGAACTACTTCTCTTCAGCCGGATATGGACTCAAATGAGAGTGCGACACTCTAGCGAGAAAGAACATGCGAATTGCTGCAACAAAGTACGTCTATTGTCTCGTTCCCTATGCCGATAAAGCAACGAATGCCGATCTGCGGAGGAGAGCAGACGTTCTCCAGCGCTTTCAACACTACGTGGTCGGGTACGATTCTGAACGACTGACCCAGTTGTTTCCGAAACCGGTACATATTGCCGGCACTTATTGGGCCGATTCCGGCCAGCTGTTCCGCAATAAGATAAGCGCCATGACAGATGACGAAATCCGCAACAGTCTTGAGGCATTGAAAAGTGAAGCAATGGACGACGTGAAACCAGGTTTGCCTGAGGGGTCCAAGGATTGCCTGGGAATCCGGATACTGTCGAAAATTTGATGGCGCTCTGAAATTTATTTTTGATCAGCGCCCGCGCAGTTGCAGGCAAAGACTGTCAAAAAGGCTTATGCGCGTATTTCTATTTCCAAAAGTCTACTGAAATAGTTCGCCGTCTGCAAAATGCCTTCGGCCAGCGGGACGGCAGGCTGCCAACCCAATTTGTCCCTGGCAAGACTGATATCCGGCTTGCGCTGCTGCGGATCATCGGGTGGCGCGGGGCAGTAGACAATTCTTGATCGTGAATTGGTCAGCTTCAACACCTGCCCGGCCAGTTCGCTGATGGTGAATTCGGTGGGGTTTCCAAGATTGACTGGACCGGCAAATCCTTTCTCGGTTTCCATCAACCTGATGAAGCCGTCGATCAGGTCATCGGCATAACAGAACGACCGGGTTTGCGCGCCGTCGCCATAAATCGTCAGGTCTTCGCCGGCCAGCGCCTGGACGATGAAGTTCGACACCACCCGGCCATCGCGCGGGTGCATGCGCGGGCCGTAGGTATTGAAAATCCGCGCCACCTTGATATCGACGCCATGTTGCCGGTGGTAGTCGAAGAACAGGGTTTCGGCGCAGCGCTTTCCCTCATCGTAGCAGGCGCGCAGGCCAATGGGATTGACGTTGCCCCAATAGCTCTCGGGCTGGGGGTGGACTTCGGGGTCGCCATAGACTTCGCTGGTCGAGGCCTGGAAGATCCGGCAGTTGAGGCGCTTGGCGAGGCCCAGCATGTTCAGCGCCCCGAGAACCGAGGTCTTGGTGGTCAGCACGGGATTATATTGATAGTGCACCGGGGATGCCGGGCAGGCCAGATTGTAAATTTCGTCGACTTCAATTTTGAGCGGATTGCACACGTCATGGCGCAGGAATTCGAAACGCGGATTGCCGTGAAGGTGATCGATGTTGCGCTTCGAGCCGGTGAACAGATTGTCGGCGCATACGACCTCGTGGCCCTCGGCCAGAAGCCGGTCGGTCAGGTGCGAGCCGAGGAACCCCGCACCCCCGGTCACCAATATCCGTTTCCGGCTTTCGTACAGTCGTGCCATTTCCGCTACTCCGCCGCCACGCCGGAAGCCGGCCGGGCACCGCGCTGGCCGGTCATTCCACCAACCACTGAAGGACGGCCAACCGAGTGATAGACGAGGTTCGCCGCCGCCGCATCGTCGAGCCTGAACAGGTTGCGGAAATCGACAACGACGGGTTGATGCATGCCACTGCCAAGCTTTTGCAGGTCAAGTCCCCGGAACTCGTTCCACTCCGTCAGAACCGCCACGCAGTCAGCACCCGAGGCGGCGGAATAGGGATCAGCACACCACGTCACGCCGGTAAATGCCTTGCGGCCGTTGTCCATGGCGACAGGGTCGTAGGCGGAAACCGCGGCACCGCGCCGTTGCAGCCCGGGAATGACGGCGAGAGAGGCCGCCTCGCGGATATCGTCGGTATCCGCCTTGAACGCGACACCGAGCACGGCAACCTTCATGCCTTGCAGTGATCCGCCCACCACCTTTTCGATGCGGTCCACCAGCGAAAATTTGCGCGCTTCATTGGCGGCAATGACATTTTCGAGGATGGTAAATGGCGAGCCTCTTTCACGGGCAATTGCCGCCAGCGCCCGCGTATCCTTGGGAAAACACGACCCGCCAAATCCCGGTCCGGGGTTCAGAAACTGCAGTCCGATGCGCTTGTCCAGCCCCATGCCACGCACCACCTCCTGCACGTCGGCGCCCGCCGCCTCGCAGATATCCGCCAACTGGTTGACGAAGGCGATGCGGGTGGCAAGGTAGGTATTGGCCGCATATTTTATGACCTCGGCGGCTTCGCATGTGGTCACGATAATCGGCACGCCGCGATTCGAAAGCGGCCGGTAGAGCTGGCGCAGAAGGTTTTCGGCGCGCTCTGAATGAACACCCAGCACCACCCGGTCAGGCCTGATGAAATCCTCGACCGCCGAGCCTTCGCGCATGAATTCAGGATTCGATGCCACTTCGAAGTCGAGACCCGGGCGCCCGGCAGCGATCGTGGCGCGGAGCATGGCGGCCGTGCCCACCGGCACCGTTGACTTGGTCATCACCACCGTGAAGCCCTGGATGGCGGCGGCCACCTCCTTTGCGGCGGCAATCAGGAAGGAAAGATCGGCGGCGTCCTGGCCTTCGAGCGTCGGCGTTCCGACCGCCAGCATGACGACGCCGGAGCCGGCGACCGCCGCGGCGATATCGGTCGAAAACCGCAATCTTCCGGATTTCGTATTGCTGGCGATAATCGGTTCCAGTCCCTGTTCGTAGATGGGAATGATGCCCTTGTTCAGTGCGGCAATCTTCAGGCCGTCGCGGTCGACACAGGTGACGTCGTAGCCAAAGTCGGCAAAACACGCCGCCGAAACGAGGCCGACATAGCCCGCACCCACCACCGTCAATTTCATGTCGCTGTCCTGATCATTCCGGCCATCCGCAAAGCAATCCCCGGCACGGGGCAACACGTCAGTGCTAACCGTCTTGCCTGAAATTCGCAACACGTCACAGCGGAAACCAATCGCCTCGGGGGCCGGGGGCGGCACTGGCACAAGAGCCTCCGGCACACCGGAGAAGGCGCACGGCCTCGATCTGCCTTCCCTCGTCCGAACGATGGGAGAAGGTGGCCGGCAGGGCAGATGGCCTCATCGTCTCGCCCAGTCAAATGCGGCCCCGCAATCCCTAACCGCATCAACGCCCGCAGCGGTCGCACCACCCCCAGCCCGTCATTCGCGCGAAAGCGGGAACCCGGCTTTGCTCCACCCGGCCAGTACCCGCAGCAGGACCACCCCCACTGCCGTCACCCCGGCGAAAGCCGGGGCCCATGGTTGCCATGGATTCCGGATTGCGCCGCGATGAAGTTTGGACGAGGATCAATGCAAACCCACGCTGCGAAAAGAGAGCAGTCACATGACCGAGATCGCCGCCGTCCGCAACAAGGCCCGCCGCCCGTCCCATCCGGGCGCCCTTCTCGCCAACGACATCGTCCCCGCCCTCGGCAAGACCAAGACCGAGATCGCGAGGCTCCTCGGCATCTCGCGGCAGTCGTTCTACGACATCCTGAACGAAGCCCAGCCGGTCACGCCGCAGATGGCCGTCCGCCTCGGCAAACTCTGCGGCAACGGCCCCGAATTGTGGCTCAGGATGCAGTCGGCTCACGATTTGTGGGAGGCCAGACAAACCGTTGATGTCAGTGACATTCCAACGCTGGCGCGGGCGTGAGCGGGGTTCACGCACTTTACCCCCGCCCGTCTTACCGCGAAAGCGGGAAACCCGCTTTTGTTCAACCAGCCAACGCTGGCAGCGGAAAACACCATCACATTCCAAATCATTCCCGCGCAGGCAGTAGCATCGCTTTCGTCCGCGCAAGCCGTGGGGAAGAAGTAGCGGAAGCATTCTACTTGGACTGAGGCAGTGAAGCCCGGCAATAATGCCTCAGCGCATTCATTCTTCAGCTGTTAAAATCGCTCCGCAGATCGCGGCAATCGAACCACCATAGGAACTTTCAACAAGAACCAACAATTCAGAGATGTGTCGTTCGCTTAGACCAGCAACGAACTGCAAGAACTGGTCTTCATGGTAATTGCCACCCAAGAGTACTCGCCATGCGGCTGTTGGTACAAGCTCCCGATTACGAGAAGCCGACAAGCGCCACGCAAAAATGTCGGAAACAATTGTTCCATTGATAATATCCTTGAAACCAATTGCAGTGACATCGTCGAAGAATATCCACCTTCTTTTCGTTTCGGTCGGCAACTTCAAGCAAAACTGAAATCGGCCACCGAGTGTGTATTTGAATTCATGAATCAATGCATCGTGAACCGTGTCGCACATAATCATCGCATTGGCATTGAAGCGCACTACCGATTCAATCATTGGGCCCAACCAACATTTCCAAAACACTCCATCAAAAAAACGGAACTGCGTATCGGGATCACGTGCACGAAATTCGATGCTTCAGTTGAAGGACCTTTCCCCGCATCTCCGCCCTCACCCCCCTCACATCGCCAACCCCAAATGCACGCGAATGGCCTGTTCGACCAATTCCAAATCGCCTTTCGAAATCGTCCCCAGCCGGTTCTTCAACCTGCTCTTGTCGGCGGCCATGATCTGATCGGCCATGGCCTTGCTGGTTTGGTTGCCGATCTTGACCAGGGCCTCGCCGGGAAACACACGTGCGGTGCTGGTCGTCACCGGAATGACGACAACGCGTGAAAGGTTGCGGTTTGCGGAATCATTGCTGACGATGATGGCGGGCCTGCGCTTGGCGATTTCGCTGCCGATGGCGGGATCGAATTCGACCCACCAGACTTCACCGCGTTTCATCGGCCAGGTTTTTGCTTAACGCGTCGATCCATTCCTTGGCATCGGCTTCACGCGTTTCGTCGGCTGCCATGGCCTGATATCCGGCATCGAGTGCGCTGTCCAAAACATGGGGGCGCAACAGGTCTTCGATGAATTGGCTCATGCGGCGCTTGCCGATGGTGCGGTAAAGGCCATCGTAAACCGTCTCATCCAGGCTGATGGTCATTTTCTTGTGCATGCCGCTATATACGTTATGCGTATTACGATTACAAGAGCGGCCGAGCCACTGCCCAAACCGCCAACCCTCTGCTAGACCTCCCCCCATGTCCCGCCTCCCCCGCATCGTCGTCCCCGGCCTCCCGCACCACATCACCCAGCGCGGCAATGGTGGTGCCAAGGTGTTCTTCACCGACGCCGACTATGAGTTCTACCTCGCACTCCTCGCCGACAGCTGCGCCGTGGCCCGCGTCAAATGCCTCGCCTTCGCGCTCACCCCCAACCACATCCACGCCATCCTCGTTCCCGCGACCGAGGACGGCCTTCGCGCCGCACTTGCCCCCGTGCACCGCCGCTATGCCGGGGCGCTGAACGAGCGCCGCCGCCGCACCGGACATTTCTGGCAGGGCCGCTATGGTGCTGCGGTGATGGACGAGGACCATCTCGCCGCCTGCTTCCGCCACATGCTGCTGGCCCCGGTCAGGGCCGGGCTCGTGCGCAAGCCGCAGATGTGGCCGTGGTCGAGTGCGGCGGCCTATCTCAAGGGCGCCCACGATGGCCTCACCGACACCGCGTCCATGCGCGGCGCGCTTCGACGACATCAAAAGCCTCCTCGCCGGGGAGGACGAGCTCACGGTCAGCGACGACGAGACCATCGGCCGGCCCTTGGGCTCCAAATCCTTCGTGGCGCGGATCGAACGCCGGACCGGGCGGCGGCTTCAGCCCGCAACGGCGCGGGCCGAAACCCAGGGTGGCGCGATAGTTTTGTGCACTGTCACCGAATTAAGCCGGAATTTCCCAATAATTCGGGTGCAAAAAGCGTCGAAAACCATCGTTTTTAGCGTCGAAAAGCGGCTGTTTCAGCGCAAATTGCACCGTGCATGGCGCTGGCCATCGCCGGCCAAGCGCTTGAAAGTCCGGATGTTTCACGTGAAACATTTCCTATTCCGGCCAGGGCGAGGCCAGGAAAAAATTTCCGGGTGATTTTTGAATTTTCGGCCCCCGGGATTATTTCCGGGGGCCGGACTGTAGAATTGGAAAACTGGCGGAAGAGGAGGGATTCGAACCCTCGATACGCTTTCACGTATGCACGCGTTCCAGGCGTGTGCCTTAAACCACTCGGCCACCCTTCCGCAAAGTCGGCGCAATATAGCTATCGATCTCGGGTAATCAAGCATTGTTGAGTGGTTGTGCGCATTCTGCCATCCTATATGCTGAAGTGACGCAAATACGGGAGATTCCACATGTTTTTCGCCCGCCGGAAGGCCGCAATGATCAGCCCCAGCGAGGCCCTGCCGGGCCGCCCGCAGGCCATCGCCACCGCCGCCAATCACCATGTCAATGGCAACCCTTTGAAGGGTCCCTATCCCGCCGGAAGCGAGACGGCGATCTTCGCTTTGGGCTGTTATTGGGGTGCGGAACGCAAGTTCTGGCAGGTTCCCGGTGTTTGGGTAACGGCCGTGGGCAATGCCGGCGGCTTCACGCCAAATCCCAGCTATGAGGAGGTTTGCAGCGGCGCCACCGGCCACACCGAGTCGGTTCTGGTGGTCTATGATCCCAAAGTGGCGAGTTATGACATGCTGTTGAAAACATTCTGGGAAGCCCATGATCCTACCCAGGGGATGCGCCAGGGAAATGATGTGGGAAGCCAGTATCGTTCGGCGATCTATTGGACGGCAGCGGCGCAACGCGATGCGGCTTTGGCCTCGAAACACCACTACGAAAAGGCGCTTTCCGCCAAGGGTTTTGGCGGAGTGACGACGGAAATCGCCGAAGCGGGGACTTTCTATTTTGCCGAGGCCCATCACCAGCAATATCTCGCCAAGAATCCCCACGGCTATTGCGGGATCGGCGGCACCGGTGTCACTTGCCAGACCGGCACCAGCGTTGCCGCCTGACACGCAAACGTGTGTGGCGCGTGAAGTGATGCAATGAGGAAATGTGCGGCATGAAACGCCGTTCATTTCTTGCCACGGGGGTAGCCCTGCTCGCCGCCCGACCCCGCCGCCGCCGCCGAAACGCTGATGGCGGGCGGGTCAAAACTCAACGTCCACATCATGCAGGGCGACGGGACCTCCACTGCGCTGATACATGGCTGGATTGCCAAGTCGGCAGCGGCGGTGACTGGCTATTACGGCAAGTTTCCAGTGCCATCAGTCGATATCGTGGTGGAAATGGCGGCAGGCACGCGCGTCGGCGGCGGGCGCACCTATCCGGGTGATGTTCCGACAATCGAAATGCGCGCCGGCCGCGATGCCGCAGAAGATGCTTTCATGCGCCACGACTGGGTGATGGTGCATGAAATGATCCATCTGGCCTTTCCGTGGATGAACCTCCGCCACAACTGGATGGCTGAAGGCCTCGCTGTTTATGTCGAGTCAATCGCCAGAGCGCGAGCCGGACATATTGGCAAGGAACAAGTGTGGGCCGATTTCGTCAAGTCGATGCCCAAGGGACTGCCGAAGCCGGGTGAAGGCGGGTTTGATGTCACCGTGAACTGGGGCCGGACCTATTGGGGCGGGGCGCTGTTCTGCCTCTTGGCCGATATCGCCATCCGGCGCGAAACCCGAAACCGCGCAAGTTTGCAGACAGCACTCACCGCCATCAATGCAGTGCGCGATTTTCGCACCGAGCACCCCTTGCGCGAAACACTTGAGATTGGCGACAAGGCAACTGGCAGCAACGTGCTGGTCACACAGTATGATGCCATGCGCGAAGCGGCGGTGACGACCGACTTGCCGGGACTGTGGCGTGACCTTGGTATTTCGATGCAGGATGGCGCAATTTTGCTGGCCGGCAATGCGCCGTGGTCCGGCATTCGCGAGGCGATCACCGAGGCCTGAAACCGGCAAATTCAAATGGCGAGGGCAATCACTGCGGCGATGGCGGCGGGCAAGCCATAGGGAATGGCGTTTTCGATGGATTTCTGCACCATGTTCTTGAGGACTTGGGGGGCGCCGCCCGCCTGCAGGAAGAAGTTCCACTCGCGCGCAAAGCGCAGGACGAAAATGAAAAGTCCGGATATCACCGCCAGCAGCAGCGTGAAGATCAGCAGCTTCGGCGGGGCCATCCAGAATGAAATGGCGCCAACAAATTTGGCGTCACCACCGCCGAACCAGCGCAGTTTCCAGAAGACGATGCAGATGATGGTGGTGACCAGGCCCAGGCTAACCTGCGCGAGCAGCGGAATTTGCCCCCAGTGGAGCGCCGCATAGGGCACGAACAACAACAGGATGCCATAGGAGACACGGTTGGGAATCGTGTAGCTGGTGACATCACAGATGGCGCCATAGACCACAGCAAGCACGAACAGGAACAGGATTGCCAGTGACGCGTAGGGAGCGGCTTCGGACACGATTTAGCGGCGGCTGGCGGCGCGGAAAAAAGCCACGTGATTTAGCGTGCACAGTGCCAAAAGTGCTACTGTGGTGATGGCAATTCCCCAGGTTCCGGCACCCAGTTCGTCCAAGCCCACGACCGGCAAAAGGCTTGCGGATCTTGTCGAGGTGAGCGCCAGTTGCACGTTGCCGGCAACGACAATAACGCCCGATTGCCAGGGCAACATGGCCAAATACCGCCGTGGCCAACCAGGTGCGCCGCACGATTGGTGTCAGGGGCGCCACAACGCAGACCAGCAGGTTCAACATCAGCAAACGCGGATCCGCTACGCCGATGCCATCAATGGGAGCTGTGATCGGTTGCATCAATTGGTTGATGGGCACCGACAACCACCACAAAGTGGACACTGAAGGGAACAAGTACAGCAGATAGGCGAAAAGATAGGCGGAGAAGATCAAGCCAAAAAGCGATGCCGCAAGAAAGCGCTGCACCGCAAACATGTTCTGATGGGATGGAATCACTTCGCTCATCTTGTGAGTAGAGCCGGAAAACCACTAAGGAATCGTAAGTCCGGGCTTCCAGCACATCATGTGTCGTATTGAAATCGATTGCAGTTGACGCAGATGGCACACTCGAATTGCAACTTTAACTAAGCCATCAACAATATTGGATGAGAATGAAATTCTAGGCAATCGATTGTGAAATCATTCAGTGCGTGAAAAACACATGCGCGCCTTACGTCATGCATGAGGAGAGTTCATTGGTATCTTAGCGTCATCACGCAGGTCGGAGGTCGAATCACCGGATCGACTTCGGCATTCCCTAATGATACGTTAAAAAACAGTGACGGCATTGAATTAAATTGGAACGCGTTCCCTTTGACTCAATCCGTTGCGGCCATGCACTGGCAGACGGCAAGTCCAATCCGGTTTGTGGCCTCAAGTAATGAGTAAACAGGAAAAGGGAGCATCCCAATGAAGAAGTTCGTAACTATGTTTCGCGATCTGCATGAAGACAAGAGCGGCGCGGCGTTCATCGAATACACCGTTCTGCTCGGCGTCATTCTCGCCGTGATCGATCGCCACGATTGCCGCAGTCGGAACCTGGGCCGCGGGCCGGTGGACGGCGCTTAACACCGCTGTGAATCCGTAATATCGCAATCAGCTTTGCTAGCCGGGGAGTGGTTGTCACTCTCCGGCGGCAATCTGCCAAGGTCCGGCTCGCAGCAATTGGATGGCACACCATGCGTTTGAACACTTTCGTTATGTTGATCATCGCGATCCTGTTCGGTTCAGGCGCGGTGTTTTTCGCCAATAGCTGGATCGCCAATCAGCAGCGCGACACAACCGGCGAAACAACCCAGGCGCCTGCCGCTGAAATGGGTACCATCGTGGTCGCTGGCCGCGATTTTGCCTATGGCGAAACTCTCGCCGCCGAATTGCTGCGCGAAATTCCGTGGCCGCGCGCTTCGGTGCCCGAAGGCGCCTTCGCCACGATTTCCGAATTGACCAAGGACGGCAAGCGCGTGGCGCTGACGTCGATCAGCACCAACGAACCCATTCTCAAGTGGAAGATTTCCGGCGCCGGGGCCCGCGCCTCGCTCTCGGCCACCGTCAAGGAAGGCATGCGGGCCGTGGCGGTGCGCGTCAATGATGTGGTGGGTGTCGGCGGCTTCGTGCTGCCGGGTGATCGCGTCGATGTGCTCTACACCAAGTCCGGGCGCAGCGACGACGATTTCTCGTCAACCGACATTCTGATCCAGAACGTGCGGGTGCTGGCCGTCGACCAGATGGCCGACCAGAAAAACGAAGCGCCGGTCGTCGCCAAGGTGGCGACGCTGGAAGTGACCACCATCGATGCCCAGAAACTGGCGCTGGCCCAGACCACGGGTTCGATCGGCCTGACTCTGCGGGCCGCAGGTTCGCTCGATCAGGCGCCGGCGCAGCGTGTCGTCGAGCAGGAACTGGTGTCTTCGCCGTCGGTCTACATGGACGCCATCAACGAGCGCAAGAAGGTGCAGGATGCGCTGGATGCCAGGCTTGCGGCATTCGAAGGAACGATGGCCGCTGCCGGCCAGACCGATGAAGCGCTGAAGAAGCAGCTTTCGGCACTTGAAGGCGCGCTGAAGCAGACGGCCGCCGAGACCGGCGAAGGCGAGAAGGCGCTGCGCGCCAAGCTTTCGGGCCTTGAACAGGCGATCCGCGATGCCTCCAATGCCACCGGTGCGGAACTGCGCGGCAAGCTTGGCGATCTCGAAAAGGCCCTGCGTGACTTGCGCAACGCGCCGGTTGTCGAACGCAGCGGTGATTGCCGGTCGCAGGAAGTCGAAGAGGTGGCCGCCAAGAGCATGACGCGGACCATCGGCGTGACCCGCGGCCTCCGCCGCGACGTCGTCGAGGTGCCGGAAGATATCTACGAATGAAATGCCAAAAATGGCGAATGCGGCGATGAGCATGCAGGGGCAGGACGTGAAGAGATTCGAGGATTATCTGTTTTCTGGTGTGCGGCGATGGCATTCATGCTGCCGGGCCTGTCCGGCGCGACCGGGCAGGCGGTGGCCGAAGTGCGGGTCGTCAAGATTTCCGAAGTCGAACCGGGTGGGCCGCTTGCAGGTGACCATGGGCACGTCGGAAACCGTGCGCATCAGCCTGCCGTTCTCGGAAATCGTCGTCGGCGATCCGGAAACGGCTGACGTCAACCCGCTGACCGACAAGACGCTCTACGTGCTCGGCCGCAAGCTGGGGCTGACCAACGTGGCGCTGTTCGACCAGGACAAGCAACTGGTCGGCGTCATCGATGTCGAAGTGACGCACGATCTGGCGGGCTTGCGGTCGGCGCTCAAGCAATCGCTGCCCAATGCGCCGATCAAGGTGCGCTCGTCCAATGGCCGGGTGATCCTCGAAGGCCTGGTGGCCAGTGCCCCTGCCGCCGAACGCGCCATGTCGCTGGCGCGCGATTTTGCCGGCGACAACGTGACCAACTCGCTGCGCATTGCCGCCAACCAGCAGGTGAACCTCGAAGTGCGCTTCCTGGAAGTGAACCGGGTGGCGGGCAAGGAACTGGGCATCCAGTGGAACCTGACCAAGGACAACAATGGCGGTTCCACCGGCAGCGGCATCTTCGGCGGCAAGCCCTTTCCCGGGCTTGGGCGCCCTGTCGGGCGCATTCCCGTTTGGCACCATCGTCGCCAACATGCTTGAGCAACGGCATTGCGCCCGACGTGCTGATTACTGCGCTTGAACAGAAGAAGATGGCGCGCCGCCTGGCCGAACCCAATCTCACCGCGCTTTCGGGTGAAACCGCGAGTTTCCATGCCGGCGGCGAATATCCCATTCCGGTGTCGCAAGATGATGGCAAGATCACCATCGAGTTCAAGGAATTCGGCGTCCGCCTGACATTCACGCCGACGGTTCTCGACGATGGCCTGATCAATCTGCAGATCGCGCCGGAAGTCAGCGAAATCGATGCCGCCAACAGCGTCCGGCTCAGCGAAGGTGGGGTGCTCATTCCCGGCCTGTCGGTGCGCCGCGCCAAGACCAGCGTGGAATTGCGCGACGGCCAGAGCTTCGCCATCGCCGGCCTGCTGCAATCGGTCAACGCCAAGACCGCCGATCAGGTGCCGTGGCTCGGCAACGTTCCGGTGCTCGGCGCGTTGTTCCGCTCGTCGTCGTTCCAGAAGAAGGAAAGCGATCTGGTGATCATCGTGACGCCGCGCCTTGCCCGCCCGGTGGGCAGCGAGCAGGTGCTGCACACGCCGCTCGACAATACGCTGCCGTCGAACGAGGCGGAATTCTTCCTGCTCGGCAAGCAGGAGGTTTCCAGGAAGTCGCTCGACGTGAAGTATCATGGCATCTATGGCCACATCATTGATCTTCCGAAGGTGGATTATGGCGAACCCAACAAATAGACTTGTCTTCGCCTGTGTGGCAGTTCTCCTGTCTGCAGGCATCAGCGCGTGGCCGAAAACGCCTGGCCGGAAGAGCCCTATTACAATTGGGCCAGCCGGGCCGATGGCATCGCCCTTTCGGCGGGCGACGCCAACCGCGTCCAACATCGCCATCCACACGCCGACACCGTGGCCGGAGTATCTCAACGATACCGACATCGAATTCGAGGCGCGGTCGGCCGAGGATCTGATGCGCAAGTACTACGGGCGCAACGCCAAGGCGGCGGCGCCGCCGACCACGGTCATCAATCATCGGCACGCCCGCAGCACCCTGAAGGCTAGCGGAAACATGGAGCATGACGGCAATGAAAGGATGGCTTAGGGCGAAAGTCGCAACTGCGGGATTTCCATGGCGATACATCCGGCATCGCCCTCCTGTATGTCACCATCATGCTGCCGGTCATCGTCGGCTTTTCGCTGCTGGCCATCGACGTTGGCCGCATCTGGAACCTGCAATCTTCACTGCAACATGGTGCCGACTCGCTGGCCTTGGCGGGGGCCGCCGAACTTGACCTCCGCCCCGATGCCATCGTTCGCGCCAACCGGGCCATCGACAATCTGATCACCACCAATACGTCACTGTTCGCCACAACGGTGGTGACGGTGAATGGTGCCGCCACGTCGCGCTGCTATCTTTCAGCCCTGCCGGCCAACGACGCGACGCCGATCGACCCCTTGAACTGTCTGGACCAGGGCGCCGCTGGGTCTTCGCTCAACGCCCGGTTCGTCCAGGTGATCGTGACCCCGGTCACTTTCAACACCATTTTCCCGGTGAGTTTCCTCGGCGGTTCCAACACGTCAGCAAGCACAGCCGAGGCAGTGGCGGGATTCCAGGCGGCGGTTTGCAACTTCACGCCGATGTTCATCTGCAATCCCTACGAACCCGTCGGCAACACCAACCTGACCGAGGCTACCGAACTCTACCGGCACTTTGACGCTACCAACTATCGCCAGATCGCAACCGCCGCCTGATCAACATGAAGCAAGACCGGCGAGAGGCAGCTGCCCAGTGGTTGCCGGGGAACTACGGTTTTCTGGTGGGAAGGCGAAGACAACGGCCCTGGCGCGCAGGGCATTCGGCGAGTATGTCGGGCGCGTCGCCTACCCGAAGGCTGTTTCGTCGCGAACGGCGTCGAACTACCAAGCCGGCAACACGACTGTAACCAAGTTCGCCTTCAACATGCGGTTCGACATGTATGACGGGCCGTTCAACGGCTCGAAAAACGATGCCAATTACCGGCCCGCCCGCAATGTGCGAAAAGGGTACATGGTCAACGACAAGACGACAATGGCACAGGAGTGCAGGCTTGCAATCCAGATGACAGATGATGGCGAAGCTGACCTGGATTTCTCCAAGGCGTGATGGGCTGCCGCGCGACAGTTGTTTTGATACCAATACCTGCCCTAGTATGGGCGGCCGCATGGGCGATGGCGATTGGTGGCGACACACGCAACACCGTACTGGACCGAGCAGCCTCGAACAATCGGCGACGTGGCGCTTCCCGGCGCATTGAGCGGGCAGTACCATCTCCGCCGCTATGACATCTACAGATACGAGATTGGCCAATTACTCCACCCATGTTCAGGACGATTTCGGAATGGAACGGGCGGAAGCAACGAGGACGGAGGATGGCTGCCCGGCGTGCTACAACAACAGCACGACCCCACTAGCGACAGCCCGACCGGCGCATCTTCTACGCGGCCGTGCTGAACTGTCAGGCGCTGGACAGCAGCGTGACATACGGCCCCATACAGGGCGGTTCCAGTAACAAGTTGCCGGTGCTGGCCTTTGGCAAGTTCTTCATGACCGAAGCCGATCGGTGGCGATCGCGGTAACGCGAACACGGCAGACGGAGATGTGTGGGCCGAATGGTTGGGCTGGTGAAGCCTGGCCAGGCCAACAGCGTGGCCCGTGACCTCGTGCAGCTTTACCGGTGACGGCATGAGGCGGGCGTTGTCGAGTTACCGGAACATTGCGGGCAACGAGCGGGGCAACGCCATCCTCGAACTCGCCGTTGTGCTGCCGGTATTCCTGATGATTGCGCTTGGGGTGTTCGAGTTCGGCAACCTCATCTACAGCTGGCATCTCATTCAAAATGGCGTGCGCGATGGCGCGCGTTATGTCGCCGGGCTTCAGTATGATGCTTCCAACACTACGCTGCTTAACGCCAACCTTGCGGCGGCACAGAACATCGCGGCCCGCGGCGTCAACACCGGCGGCACCAACCGGGTGAGTTGGTGGGCGCCGTCGACCGTCGCCATCGCCTACACGACTGTCGCCAACGGCGCGACCGATTGCGGCGGCGAACGCTGCTATCGCGGCGGCGACAGCATTGTGCTGGTCACCGTAAGCACCAGCGTCGCTTACCAGCCGTTGGGTTTCCTGGGATTTATCGGGCTTGGGTCTATTACGCTTTCCACCTCGCATCAGGAAAGGCTGTTCGGTGTCCGCTAGCCTTGGCCAGAAGCTGCGCGACGAGAGCGGTGCCACTTTCGTGGAGTTCGCCGCTGTTTTGACGACGTTCGTGTTCGTCATATTCGGCTTCGTGGATTTCAGTTACGTGTTCTACCAATGGAACTCGGCCACCAAGTCGGTGCAGTATGGAGCGCGGCTGGCGGCGGTATCGAATCCGGTGTCGAGTGACCTGTCGACTCTCACCGGTGTCAGTGCCACCGTGCTTCCCGGCGATCCCATGCCGGCCTTCAGCAGAGTCTGCACGGCGTCAACCGCCAATGGATCCTCGGGGACCTGCACCAACAGCGGCACCTATTCGGCCGCCGCCATGCAGACGCTGCTGTTCGGGCGAAATGCCGACGGCACCGCCAGGACAGTCTGCGTGCCAGCCGAAACCAACATGCGCCTGTTCGGCATGTGCAACATCTTTGATCGTATCAACGATGCCCGCAAGGTTGTCGTGAGGTATGAGTACACCGGTCTCGGCTATGCCGGCAGGCCTGGTGGCCCGGTTCCGACCATAACCGTCAACCTGCGCGATCTGACCTATCAGTATGTCTTCCTCGGTAACCTGCTTGGTCTTTCCAGCGTCGCCTTGCCGGGTTTCGCCACCACCGTGACCGGTGAAGACCTTGATTTGACGGGGACTTGATGGTGTTTCAGATTTTCAGCAAAAAGGCGTCCCGCTCCCGCACCGCTCTCCGTGCCGGGCTGGTTTCGCTTGATGCGGCGCGCGGCGCGCAGTTGTTGAAGCTGATCTCAGGCCTCGACAACGTGGCCATGAGCCCGATTGCCAGCGCCAGCGTGACGCGTGATCACCATCCCCACGACGTCAATGTGTTGGTCTATGACCTCGACCCGACGTCGGAAGCGTCACTGACAGATTTCGACAGGTTCATGAAGGTGCGGCCCGCCGACACTCCGGTTGTGGTGCTGTCGCCGGCTGTCGATGATGAGTTGGTGCGCTGGTTGCTGCGCCTGCGGGTGTCCGATTGGGTCAAGACGCCGCTAACCAAGGGCGAACTGATCGCGGCTTGCGGCCGGGTTCTCAGCCAAAGCGTCTCGTCCCGGCAAAATTTGCGGTGTGTGACGTTTGTCGGTGCCCGTGGAGGCGTTGGTGCCACTACTCTGGCCATTCACGCGGCGCTGGCCCTGAACCAGGATGCTGCGCCGCAATCCACCATGCTTGTCGATCTCGATCTGGCGAGCGGCAGTTGTTCCGACTATCTCGACATGACAGCGGGCTGGCAGGTCGATGAACTTGCAGAAGACCCGTCGCGCCTCGATGACCGCATGCTGGACATCATGGCGCCACAACATGCCTCTGGCCTCACCGTGCTGTCGGCCCACCGCAATTTCCTCAGCACCACGGAACTCCCAGAGGAAGTTATCACTCGGGCGCTTGACGCTGCCTCGCGCAAGTTCGCCAATCTGGTGATAGATTTGCCGCGCGGCTGGCAGCGGTGGTCGGAGGGTGTGCTCAGCGGGTCGACGGAAGTTTACGTTGTTACCGATGCCTCGGTTCCTGGCCTCAAGGCGGCAAGCCGCTTGCATGGCGAATTGGCAAAGGAACTGGCGCCGGATGTCATGCCAAAAGTAATCGTTAACAAGTACGGACGGAGTCTCTTCGGCGCCGGCCTTTCAGCTTCGGAAATGAAGAAGCATCTGGGTGCGGCGTTGGCAGGCACAGTGGCCGACGTGAAAAAACTGGTTAACGAGGCCATCGACCGGGGCGTGCCCGTTACCGACATCAAATCGAAGAACAGCATGGTGCGTGATCTCCGCAACGTGCTTAGTCAAAAGTAAGCTTGGAGTGAGTGCGTTATGTCAACAATCCTGAGCCGCTTCACGTCGCGAAAGGCACCTCATCCCGAACTGGCCAAGGCAGGGGTGCCGGCGGCGCCGTCACGCGCCGAACTTGCCACTGTCGCCAAACTCTCTGTTGAAAACGCCAGTGACAAGCTGCTCGATGCCAAGCTCCGTATTCATCGCCGCCTGATCGACGACATAAACCTCCCGGTGATCGAAAAGACCTCTGAGCAGGAAGTCCGGCTTATCGTGCACGACCTCGTCACACAGTATGCCGCTTCCGAGCGGCTGGCTCTTAATTCGGTGGAACTGGAAAAGTTCGTCGACGACATCATTCATGAAATGACTGGTCTCGGGCCGATCGAGCCCCTGCTGAATGACGACAGCATCAACGACATTCTTATCAATACGCACAAGCAGATTTATGTCGAGCGGCGCGGCAAACTGGAGCTATCAGGGGCGCGTTTCAAGGACGAGCAGCACTTGCTGCGCATCATCAACAAGATCGTTTCGACGGTTGGCCGCCGGGTCGACGAAAGCCAGCCCATGTGCGATGCCCGCTTGCCGGACGGTTCGCGCGTGAACGTCGCCATCCGGCCGATTTCGGTCGATGGCCCGCTGGTTTCGATCCGCAAGTTTTCCAAGCGCCCGCTGTCAATGGAGCGCCTGGTCGAAAGCCGGAGTATCGCCAAGGAAATGGGCGATCTCCTGTCGATCGCCGCAACGGGCCGCATCACCATCATGGTGTCCGGCGGCACGGGCTCGGGCAAGACGACGATGTTAAACGCGCTGTCGTCGTTCATTCCCAACGATGAACGTCTGATCACCATCGAGGACGCCGCTGAACTGCAGTTGCAGCAACCGCATGTCGGGCGCATGGAAACCCGGCCCCCGAGCATCGAGGGCAAAGGGGAAATCCGCCAGCGCGAGCTGGTTAAAAACGCGCTGCGTATGCGGCCCGACCGGGTGATCATCGGCGAGTGCCGTGGTGAAGAGGCATTCGACATGCTGCAAGCCATGAACACCGGCCACGAGGGCTCGATGACGACAATTCACGCCAACTCGCCGCGCGATTCGATTTCGCGTCTTGAGCAGATGGTGGGCATGGCGGGGTTCCCGATGACAATCCAGAGCGTCCGGTCGCAGATTGCTTCGGCCATTCGAGTTATCGTACAGTTGCAGCGCCTGAGCGATGGCCGCCGCCGGGTAACCAGCATCGCTGAAATAACCGGCATCGAAGGCGATGTCATCCAGCTCCAGGAGATATTCAAGTTTCACCGCGTCGCCACGGGCGAAGACGGGACCGTCCAGGGCTATTATCAGGCTACCGGCGTTCGTCCGAAATTCCTGTCCGAACTGGCATCTCGCGGGCTCACGGTTCCGGCAATTTATTTCGACCCCGCAAGGCAGATGTAGTCATGGATCAGACCGCTCTCATCCGAATTGGTTTCTATGTCTGCACGACGATTGCCGTTGTGCTCGCGGTGCAGGCACTGTTCCTTGCAATATCCGGCCCGATACTCAAGAAACGCAACATCAATCGCCGTCTCAAGGCCATGGATGAGGCGGGTTCGGGCGAAAAGGCGCTCATGCTTTTGAAAGCCGAGCGCGGAATTGGCGAGAGTGATTTGCGGCTTCTCGGGTGGCTTCGCCGGCTCTTGGTGCAATCCGGTCTACGCCTCACGGTACCAAAATTGATGCTCATTCAAGTGATCATCATCAGTTCGACCTTTGCCATCTTTACGCTGCTGTTCCGCCTGCCTCAACATTACGGGCTACCGGCCGCGCTGTTGATCGGTGGACTGCTGCCGTTGCAAGTCATACGAGTCATTCGCAACATGCGCGCCGCCAAGTTTGCCAGCCAGTTACCGGATGCCCTCGACATAGTGGTTCGAAGTCTGCGCAGCGGTCATCCGGTGCCAATCGCGTTCTCGCTTGTTGGCAAAGAACTGCAAGACCCCGCCGGCACGGAGTTCGGCCTGACGATCGATGAAATGACTTATGGGCTCGACATGACGCAAGCCCTCAGGAATCTAGGTGAACGCATCGCCTTGGCGGATCTTTCGCTGCTTATCACCGCTGTGACGCTGCAAACGACCTCCGGAGGAAACCTCTCCGAAGTGTTGTCGAATCTTTCAAAGGTTTTGCGCGACCGGTTCCAGCTGCGGCGCAAGGTGCGGTCTTTGTCGGCCGAAGGCCGCATGTCCGGCTATGGCCTGTTTGTTCTGCCCATCCTTATCGCCGGCAGCATATTCGTCCAAAACCCGCCCTACTACACCGACGTGTGGAACGAACCAGTGTTTCAATTGACATTCGGCGGGCTTGTCATCTGGTCTCTCATCGGAGACTTGATCATGTACAAGCTAATCAACTTCAAATACTGAGGAGCGTGCGATGAACGAATTCCTCAACAGCCTGGCAGATTACGGAAATGCCTATTTCCTGCTTTTCGTTTTCGCCAGCGTCGTATTGTTCACCTTCGCCATTACAACGATGACGGCAACGTGGTGGAACGTTCGCCGGCGGGCAGGGCAAGCGGCAATGGCGGGACTGCCAGCCGGCGGCTTTGTGGGCAGTGGTCGCGACGGATTGGGACCAACAATTCTCGATGGATTGCTTCCCAAGAGCGAAAAAGACAAGTCAGAGCTTCGCAAGTTTCTCAATCTGGCTGGTTACTATGGGAGCATGGCGCCGGCGATTTTCCAACTCACACGCATTGTGCTGGCGTTTTGGCTGGGAATGCTTGCGGGGTTCCTTTTCGTCAATTACTTTCCAGACCTGCCGTTCTTCCTTGGCATTGTCGTGGCCATGGTCATGGCGTTGCTTGGTTTGCGCTTGCCGCGCACCATTGTCGCCTTCCAGCGCGATAGCGTGTGCGAGGAGCACCGCCAGGGATTTCCCGATTTTCTCGATCTGCTGGTGATTTGCATCGAAGCCGGCGTCGGCATCGATAGCGCCATCGAGCGGGTCGGCGGCGACCTTGGCCGCAGCTATCCTTCGCTATCGCGAAATCTCGGATTCATGTCGATGGAAATGCGGGCCGGGCGCTCCACTCGCGATGCGTTGTCAAACTTGGCCGACCGGCTCGGCATCGAAGAAGCGAAATCATTCGCAACACTCATTCAACAGTCAGAAGAGCTGGGCACAAGCCTGGTTCAATCGCTGCGCGTCTACAGCGACGAAATGCGGGACAAACGGATGGCGCGGGCCGAAGAGAAGGCACACGCGCTTCCTGTCAAACTGGTTATTCCACTGGGGTTGTTCATTTTCCCGGTTATTTTGGGAGTGACGCTGCTTCCCGTCGTAATCAAAATTTACAGCGCACTCGGAATTTAGGAGGCAGACCATGCGGAAAGTTCACATAGCCTTGGGTTTGGTCGCGGTGTTTCTCGCGGCCTGTCAGCCGGTTTCAACCGAGAACAAGCTGCTGTCGGAATCCGGCGACACGATGGAGGATCCGAACTTCTATCCTTCCGATGGTTGGCTCAAACACGGCAAAGTCAGCTTCAAGAACGGTGATTTTGGCAAAGCGGAATACAGCTTCCGCAAAGCCGTGGAAGCCACTCCGAACGACCGCGAGGCCTGGATTGGACTTGCCGCTTCTTATGACCGGCTGCGCCGGTTCGACATGGCGGATCAAGCCTATGAACGAGTCTATCAACTCGGCAAGAGCGACGCCGTGACTCTCAACAATGTTGGTTATTCCATGCTGATGCGCGGCAACACCGAAGGTGCGCGCAAGTTCTTGCTGCGCGCCTACGAACTTGATCCGGAGAACCCTTACATTCTGAACAATATTGAGCTTCTCGGCGAAAGTGGAAAACAGATCAAGCGAGTGTGACGCTTGTTCGGATCGATTGCGGAGTGACGGATATGGCCTCCACCTTTTTGCAGAAACGTGACATCGTTCGGATCGTCAGTTGGACGATTGCCGCAAATTTTCTGGCCATAGCGATTGTCGTAGTGACTGTTGCGCTTTCCGTCCGTTCCGAGTTCGTCGTTGCGGCAGTGAATAGTCTGGCCGGTTGGGGAGACCGTGGTGAACAGTCCGCGAGCAAGTCCAATCTGAGCGTGTCCTTTGCTTTCAAGGATGCAGGAAAAACTGATATTGCAGATGTGCAGAAGTCAGGCCTCAACTACACTTTGGTCGAAAAGCTGCAAGACAATCCCGATGAGTTGGCGGAAGAAGTCAACAGCGAGTTGGCACTTGGCGAGGAGGCTTTGGCGCCAGAAGCATATGAAGAAGTGCGCGCCATGGCGATCGAGCCCATACTGAAAGCCCAGACCGGTACTGGAAAGCCGATGATTGGATCGTTCAAGGCGATCTCGGTTTCAGGGAGTTCGGACTCCTGTGTTGATCTTGGGCATTCCATGCTTGTGGAAGCCAAGTCCTCGAAGGAGCTCCTTGATGTCATGGTGGAGACCGATGCCATAACAATTGCAAAGATTTGCACGAAAAATGGTGCAATCTTTCTGACGTGCCGGATGAATCAGATTACCATCAGCCCGAGGCGGCCTCGCCCGGATAACGGCTGTTAAGTGATTGCCGGCCGCCGCCTCATGCTGGTTCAGGACGATAGGTTGATTCACTTGGAGCTTGGGCAGTGATCTCCAAATTCGCCAATCATCACCGGCAGGTTTACTGCATGAGCGTATTGGACAAAACCGGACCTTCGCAATTTTGTTTGAAGGCCAGTTGACCGCTGTTCCAAGTCACCAGCAACTCACGTTTCCGGAATATTTTCTTTGAAGATGACCTGCAAGCGCGGCGGATGCACCTCCACCGGCAAATTGCGAACGGCACATTCCAGAATGTTCAGGGCCTCGCGTGCTTCGACGCGAGGGTTTTGGTCAATCAACGCGTCGAGAGTTCCGTCAAGCAACAGCTCCTTGGAGCTTTCCGTAGCCTCATGTCCGAGGAAGATGACCTTGTGTTCAAGGTTCCGCTCCTTCAAGGCGCGGGCAATGCCGGAATTTCCGGCGCCAACATTGTAGATGGCGGCAAGGTCGGGATGCGCATCAAGCAGGGAACCAGCTTCCGCATAGGCCTTGTCGATATCATCCATCATCTCGCGCAGCTGCACGATCTGCAGTTCAGGCGACTCATCTGCCAGGATATGCCTGAAGCCCATCTCACGTTCCTCATGGCCACGGTAGGAAAGTGAGCCGGCAAACAAGGCGACCTTTCCCTTGGCTTTGGGCGGCATAAAACGCTTGAGCAGATAACCGGCAAGCCTTCCGGCAGCCCTGTTGTCGATACCGATATAGGCAACACGCGGCACATGATGAATGTCGGAGGCGATCGTCACAACCTTCACATCGCGAGTTGCGAGGCTGCGGATTGCCTCGCGGACCGCCGGGTGGTCCAGCGCAATGACACCTACACCCTGCACCCCCGCCGGTACTTCTCGCAGCTGGCGCGCCAGCACATCGGCGCTGATGCTGTCGATACTCGTCACTTCGACATCAAGACTTTCTCGCCCTTCAGCCAGGCTCTGGATATTGGCGTGCAATGACCGGATGAATGGGTTGTTGCCGACCGGCAAGATGAATTGCAACCGCACGCGGCTGTCTGGCGCGACCGAAGCGGCTTTCTCACCGACATAGCCAAGCCTTCGTGCTGTTTCGAGGACAATGTCCCGGGTGCGCTCCTTTACACCAGGCCTGTTGTTCAGGACCCGGTCAACTGTGGCCATAGAGACTCCGGCCTCGCGGGCCACATCAACAATTTTCGCGCGCACGGTATGCCTTCTTGTACGGAGCAATTGCGCTGGACTCATGCGCAATCTCCGCGAAGCGCATGCCACCACTCCATTATAGCCACTGAGGGACTCGTGCAGCCAGAAAACGTCATTTTACCTCACTTGGTCCCGGCAACCTGGCCCAAATGGTAGCAATTGCGCGGTGGCATTTAACAGTCAAGACCCATCATTTTTGAGCAAGGCCTGCAGGTGGGGGTCAAAATCTTCAAAAATGCGCTGCTTTGATGGTTTTAGATGGATATTGAGATTGACACTGGTGATTTTGAACTTCAATTTAAATCAACCGGCCGATGACAAAAATGGTGCCGGCATCAATCCGCATAAGGATGTCTCGTTGTCATACGGTCTGGATCGCCTGCAAGCTATCGCTAGTCAAAGTCAAACGCTGCAGCGTTCGTGAGAGCTTGGGGAGGATGAAGTGCCAAGAAATGCTGTGAAGATTGAGCCAGACGCGACAGTGCGCAGCCGCCAGTTTCGTATCGGTTGCGTTGGAGCTGGCATGATCATGGCAGAGTGCCACCTCGCTGCCTATGCGGAAGCGAGTTTTCAGGTAGCGGCCATTGCATCGCGCACCAAGGCCAATGCCGAGAAGGTGGCCAGGCGCTGGCAGATACCGGTTGTTCACACAACACCCGAGGAACTTATCGAAGACAGCCGGATCGAAATTCTCGATATTGCATACCCGCCTGACCAGCAGCCACGGTTGATCCGTCATGCATTGCGGCAACCTCATATCAAGGCGATTCTTGCCCAGAAGCCACTGGCCCTGTCGCTGGCCGAGGCCATTGCACTTCGTGACGAGGCGGCAAAGGCCGGAAAGATCGTCTCAGTCAACCAGAACATGCGTTATGACCAGTCAATGCGGGTGCTGAAGCAAGTGATCGACAGCGGCGCGCTCGGCAGCATCGTCTTCGCCCAGATCGACATGCACGCAATTCCGCATTGGCAATTGTTCCTGCAGAGTTATGACCGGTTGACCTATGCAAACATGAGTGTCCATCATCTTGATGTGTTGCGCTTCCTGCTCGGCGACCCAACCGATGTGACTACGCTCACCCGCAAGGATCCACGCACAGCTTTTGATCACAAGGACGGCATTACCGTCTCCACGCTGAATTTTCCATCCGGTGTCATGGCCGTATCGCTTGAGGATGTATGGTCCGGACCCCGTCAAGAGGGTTACGAAAACGACCAGCACATCAGCTTCCGCGTAGAAGGAACAGAAGGCGTGGCCAAGGGCACGATCGGCTGGCCAACAGGATCGCCTTCGACGCTGAGCTACAACTCGGTCAGCGCAACAGGTGGCAAGTGGGTTTCGCCCAGTTGGACAACCATGTGGTTTCCCCACGCATTCATCGGCGTGATGGAGCAGCTCCAACACGCTGTTGCAAGCGGCACGGAGCCGGCACTTTCGATTGCCGACAATGTGAAGACAATGGCGCTGGTGGAAGCCGGCTACAGATCGATGGCGGAGCGCCGCACGGTCAGACTTTCGGAAATTCCAACAAACCAGATAGCGGGAGGAACAACATCATGATGCAAGCAGGTATTTTTTCGGGCTACTTTCCCTACAGCCTGGACGAGACGGCAAGGAAGATCCGCGCTTTGAATTTCAACACCGTGCAGCTTGACTTGCACTTCAAGGATGTCGATCTTTCCGCCGGGAAGATCACCAAGGACAAAGCCAAGAAGGTGCGCGATGTGTTCCGCGACCACAACCTGCCCATATGCTGCATCTCGGGCTATACCAACATCATTCATCCAGATAAGGCAGAACGTGAAAAGCGCGTTGGCTATCTGAAGGAGATCATTCGCAATGCGCGCCTGTTTGGCACGCCGTATGTGATATCGGAAACCGGCACCTACAACACGGAGTCGGACTGGGTCCATCATCCGAAGAACAAGACGGAAGAAGGCTTCGAGGAATGCCGCAAAGTGATCGCTGACCTTTCGCAAACCGCTTATGATCATGGCGCTGTCTTCTTGCTGGAAACCTACGTCAACAACGTCGTCGGCTCGGTCGAGGAAACATTGCGGATGTTCGCCCAGGTTGATCATCCGGGCCTTGGCCTGCTGATGGATCCGACCAACTATTTTGAAACCCACAACATTGACCGCATGGACGAGATCCTCAATCAGGTGTTTGACACGCTGACGGACAAGATCAGGATCGCCCATGCCAAGGATGTGAAGCGTTCAGGGACGGACAAATCGGAGAAACACGCCGACATTGGCGATGATGATGCACTGGAGAGTCACACGTTCCGCGGCGTCGGTGAAATTGAACTTCCCGCCCCCGGCCTGGGATCGCTGAACTACGATCTCTACCTCAAGCGGCTGGCGGAGAAGCACCCGAACATTCCGGTGATCATTGAACATCTGTCCGAAGACGACGTGCCGCGCGCCAAAACATTTCTCGACGCAAAATTTCGCGAGAATGGTCTCTAGTCGTTTCGATTAGGGGGTGACTGCACGACCCGGTCGCCCTCTGGGAAAAGAAGATATGGTTCAACTCTTTGGCAAAGTGCTCACTCGAAGGCAGGTTGAGCAACGAAGTGGAGACTTGTCGCAATTCGCCGGGGTGCGCCTCATGGTGCTGGGCGACGGCGTTGAGCGCGGCATTCGCATGCTTGAATTCCGGACCGGCACCGGCCTGCGATTCACCCTGCTGGCCGACCGGGCTCTCGACATTGCCGATTGCGAGCACAACGGCCGGGCACTTGGCTGGCATTCGCCAGCTGGTTTCAGGCATCCCGCGCTGCATGAGTATGAAGGTGAGAACGGTCTGGCCTGGGCGCGTTCTTTCTCCGGTCTGATGGTGACGTGCGGTCTGGATCACATCCTTGGGCCGGAGACTGTGCCTGCCAGCAATTACAATTATCCCGGTAGAATTTCGGTCGCTCACTCGTTGCATGGCCGTGTCAGTACAATACCGGCAAGGCTCACGGGTTATGGCGAGACCTGGAATGGCGATGAGTGCGTGCTCTGGGCTGAAGGTGTCGTTCGCCAAGCGACAGTTTTCGGGGAGCATCTTGAATTGCACCGGCGCGTCGAAGCGGACGCCGGTGGCAACGAAATCCGCGTGTCGGATCGCATCGTCAATCGTGGTTTCCACGTTACGCCGCACATGTACTTCCTGCATTTCAATCTGGGCTATCCACTACTCGATGAAGGTACGCGCTTTCTCGCTCCGGTCAGCGAAGTCGTATGGGCCGCCCATGCGGGAGAGCGGTACCGCAGCCAGGGAATAGGTTATGACAGCGCGCCTGCACCGCAGGAGGCATTTGTTGAACAGGTCTGGCAGCACGAGATGGTGGCACGGGCAGACGGCCGCGTCCCGGTGGCGCTGGTGAATGAGCACTGCGGTCTTGGCATCGAGATTGAGTATTCGAAGGCGCAGTTTCCCTGCCTCTATCAATGGCAGAATTTCCAGGCGGGTGAATACGGATTGGGCATCGAGCCCTCGACCCACCATGTCAAAGGAAACAGCTTTGCCCGCGAGCGCGGCGAAATGATCTGGCTCAACCACGCTGACGAATGCCGGTATGACACGTCACTTCGCATTCTCGACGGCGCGGAGTCGATTGCGTCGGCGGAGAAACGCATACGATCCATCGTGGAACAGCCGCGCGACTCTTTTCCAGCGCCAACGAACAGGCATGTGCCGCTTCGTGGCGGTAGCGGTGCCAGGTAGTTACGGAGGGAGGCAATCCATGAGTTCCGCGCAAACTTCAAATACCAGGCCAAAGAGGGATTACAGTCTCGTCGGCCCGAACAGCGCATGGGCCATCGAGAGTGGCCTTGCATCGGCCGAATGGTATCATTCGGACGTGTCCCGGAATGTCATGAAGAAATTGATGCAACGGTCGGACGCGCCGGCCATCCGCGATACCGTCATCTGGATTGGCCTCATCGCAGTGTCCGCAGCCGGAACAGTTCATTTCTGGGGTAGCTGGTGGTGTGTGCCGTTTCTTTTCGTTTATGGCGTCCTCTATGGTTCATCCAGCGATTCGCGTTGGCATGAGTGCGGGCATGGAACAGCGTTCAAAACCCCATGGATGAACGATGTCATCTACGAAATTGCCTCGTTCATGGTGATGCGCAATTCTACCGCGTGGAAGTGGAGCCACACGCGCCATCACACCGATACCATCATCGTCGGCCGCGACGCCGAAATCGCCGTCATGCGGCCGCCGCAACTGGTGAAGGCGGCACTGCTGTTTACCGGAGCACTTGACTTCCGCTATGGTTTCACCACGCTGGTGCGCCAGGCGCTCGGCACGGTGTCGGACGAAGAGAAGACCTATATCCCCGAATCCGAGCGGTCGAAGGTCGTCACCGTCGCGCGCTGGCACATGGCGATCTATGCCATCGCCATTGCCGCCGCACTTTTCCTGTGGTCGTGGCTGCCGCTGGTGCTGATCGGCGGCCCGCGCATTTATGGCAGCTGGCACATGTATTTCACAGGGCTGCTGCAGCACATTGGCCTTGCCGACAATGTTGTCGATCACCGGCTGAACTCGCGCACCGTCTACATCAACCCGGTCAGCCGGTGGATCTACTGGAACATGAACTACCATGTCGAACACCACATGTTTCCGATGGTGCCCTATCACGCGCTGCCCCGCCTGCATGAGCTGATCAAGCACGACCTGCCCGCCGCCAATCCTTCCATGTGGCACGCCTACAAGGAAGCCTGGCCGGCCGTACTGCGGCAATTGCGTTACGAAGATTTCTATCTGCGCCGCGAACTGCCGCCCACGGCGCGGCCCTATCGCGAGGAATTTCATAACATCGCCGCCCCGGCCTCGTGAGGAGCGCAAGACATGGCACGCAAGAGACCGACGGTCGCCGACCTCCGTGCCTGGAAAGGCAAGCGGCAACTGACCATGCTGCGCTTCTTCTCGATCGAAGAAGCCGAAGCGGCGGAAAAAGCGGGAATCGATGTCGCCTCGGTGCCGCCCGAGATGGTGCTCGACCCGCGCTACCGGCAGGTTGCTCCCTCAATCTTCACCATGACCGGCAAAACCCACCTCGAATTCGGTTCGCCCCATGACTATCTGAAATTCTGTGGCGAGATGCTGCAAGCCGGCGCCGACGCCATGTACTGCAGCAGCAGCCTCGATGTGGTGCGCATGCTGTCGCGGGAATTCATCCCGGTCGTCGGCCACGTCGGGACTGGTTCCGTCGCGCGCCACATGGACCGGTGGCTTTCGCGCCGTGGGCAAGACGGCGGACGGACGCCGTTGCGCTTTATGAAGAGTGCAAAGCCTATCAGGATGCCGGCGCCATTGCCGTTGAGATTGAAGTCGTGCCCGTTGAAGTCGCAACCGAGATCAGCAAAAGGCTCAGCATGTTGCTGTGGTCGATGGGCTCGGGCCCCGGTTGCGACGCACAGTATCTATTCGCTGAAGACATTCTGGGCAGCAATCGCAGCCACATCCCCCGCCACGCCAAGGTCTACCGCAACTTCGCCGCCGAATTCGACCGCTTGCAAGTCGAGCGCATCAAGGCCTTCGGAGAATTCATCAGCGATGTCAATTCCGGCGCCTACCCGGAAAACAAGCACATCGTGCGCATGGACAAGGCTGAACTCGACAAATTCCTGAAAGGCCTGAAGGGCTGATAGGAAGTTCACACAACGATTGCCTGGGGGCGTCCATCGGCGAATCCCCCGTTGGGTGCATCTCTCAAACGCGATCGAAGAATCCCGTGTCTTCTTCCGAAAGATATTTGCGCGCTCCCTCGGGATCTATATCGAGGCCAAGCCCTGCTGCGGGCAACAGGTCGATCATCGAGTGCTTCACGATCTGCTGGGGCAGGCCGATGACGACGTCATGCCACCAAGGTTCGGACGCGGTTGGGTATTCGAACGCAATGAAGTTGGCCGGCAAGGTGGCACAGACATTGATGAGCGCGCCAAGGCCAAGAAGCCCGTTGGCAGTGCCGTGCGGGGCCATCATGATCGAATGCATGTAGGCATGTTCGGCCACCCACTTCAGTTCGGCGATGCCGCCAATGTCAGCCGGATCAGGGCCGATGACCCGCACGGCTTGTGTCTCGATCAGTTCCTTGAAGTTGTGCCGCAAGTAGATTTGTTCGCCGGTGTGGATTGGAACAGTCGTGGACCGGGTGAGTTCGCGATAGGCCTGCGGGTTGACCCACGGCACATAGTCACCGGTCAGCATGTCCTCGAGCCACATCAGATTGTATGGCTCGACCGCCCGGGCGAAGCGGATCGCGTCATTCAGGAACCAGCCGGGACCACAGTCAAGGGCAAGGCTGACTTTGTCGCCCATCACCTCTTTCATGGCGGCAACACAGTCGATCGCGTGTGCCATGCCGCGCTCACTGATCTGGCCCTGGTCCATGGCACCATGGTATCCGGCCTTGTTCTGGACCACGCCATAGTGGAAGTCCGGCACCGTGTCCTTCATGTTCGAATGGAATGTAATTCCCTGCTTCACCATGAAGAAACCTTCCGGCTGCTCCATCATCCACTTGACGTCGGCTGCGTAGTCTTCGGGCTTGTCTCCTGAGCGCTTGCGGCGCTTGTTGCCGTTATAACAACGAACCTGATCGCGGACCTTGCCGCCGAGCAGCTTGTAAACCGGAACGTTGGCGGCCTTGCCGGCAATGTCCCACAAGGCATGTTCGATGGCGCTGACCGCAGCACCATAGGGCTTGAAGCCGCCGCGCTGGCGGATCTTCAACATGCAGCGCTCCACGTCCGTCGGGTCTTCGCCGATCAGCGCTTCGCGGAAGTGCAGCACGAAGGGCTTGAGATAGGGCTTGGTGAATTCAACCTCGCCCAAGCCGTGGATGTTCTCGTCCGTCACGATGCGGACGATTGGGTGCTTGCCGATGACGGCGCAGCGCAGGTCGACGATCTTCATGGTGCTACTCGATCCGGTTGTCTTCGAGGTAGTCCCGGTTCATCTCGATTCCGAGCCCGGGCGACCGGTTCAGCTTCAGGCTGCCGTTCGAATTGTCGAGCGGCTTGTCGATGAGCGGATCGTATTTGTGCAGGTTCCACTCCGATGTCTCGAGCTTGTAGAAATTCGGCACCGTCATCATCACCTGCGCCCCGGCAACGACATTGATCGGACCGGCGGCGTCGTGGGGAGACACCGGAATGTAATAGGCCTCGCACAGGGCCGAGATCTTCTTCAACTCGGTGATGCCGCCTGTCCATGTCACGTCGGGCATGATGTAGTCGGCGAGCTTGTTCTCGAGGATCGGCACGAAATCCCATTTCGTGTGGCCACGTTCGCCCCAGGAAATGGCGGCGCTGACCTTGTCGCGCACCTGCTTCAGCGCGTTGAAGCTCTCGGGCGGCACAGGCTCCTCGAACCAGTCGATCTGGCCCGCTTCTTCAAGCGAGCGGCACAGCCGGATCGCTGTCGGAACGTCAAAGCGGCCATGCGCATCAATAAGGATTTCGATGTCCGGACCAGCCGTCTCGCGGATCAGCGCGGTCAACTCGGCCGCTTCGCGTTCGTCCTTGCGCGTCATTGAGCCATCGAGGTAACCATCATGCTGCTCAGCGCCACCGCGCTGGAAGGGGTAGGGATCGAACTTCAGCGCGGTATGGCCCGAAGTCGATGATGTCCCTGATTTCCTGTATGACGCCTTCCTTGGTGGTGAACTTCCGCTGGTCGGGATGGGTGTAAAGTGCAATCTCGTCACGCACAGCGCCACCCAGAAGCTCATAGATCGGCTGGCCGAGCGCCTTGCCGCGAATGTCCCACAATGCGATGTCGATGCCGCTCACGCATTCAACAGCAGCACCACGGCTGCCCATATAGGTAAAACTGCGGAACAGCTTGTGCCACAGGCGTTCGATATGTGCGGGGTCTTCGCCAATGAGGATCGCGCCGATCTGCTGCAGCATGGCCCGAAGCGCGCGGTTTGCGAGTTTGGTCGTCGTGGTGATCTCGCCCCAGCCGGTAATGCCAGCGTCCGTCGTCACCTCGACGAACAGGAACTCACCCCAGTATGAGCCGCTCGACTTGATCAGCCAGGGCCTTACACTCGTGATCTTCATCCGATGTACCTTCTCGTGAAATGGGGTTAGCTCGCACGCGCCGAGCTTGCTGCGCGCATATGTTCGAGGAGATGCCGGCTGGCGCCCTCGACATGGCGCCCAGCAAGTGAGGCGGCCTTTTCGGCGTCCCCGTCCTTGATATGCTGGATGAGGTCGCGATGCTCGCGCACGATCTGGGTGCGGCGGGCCAGCGTGACCGTGTAACGCTGGGGCACGAAGCCACAGCACGACGCGATATTTCCACCAGATTTCCACCGCGTGCCGGTTGTAGTGCCGCTCGTAGATCACCGTGTGGAACTGGATATCGAGGTCGTTGTGCAGCAACGCATCGGCGAAATTGTTCTTCTCGATCAGGCCCTGCAGGCGCTCAAGTTCGCGGACGTCTGCGTCCGTCGCCATGCCGACAAACCACCTGGTCGAGTGCTGGTTCGATCAGCGCGCTGATCTCGTAGATGTTGCGGATGAACTCTTCGTCGATCGGCCGGACCCGCGCCCCGCGATTGAGGGTGAAGATGACGAAGCCCTCGCCCCTGAGAAGTTGCAGCGCTTCGCGAACGGGGTTCGTCGAAGTTCCGTGACGCCCGGCAAGGTCAGCAGCGACGAGGCGCTCATTGGGCTTCAGCCGGCCCGCGATGATGTCGTCGCGAATGAGTTGATAGACGGAGGCGCCTTCGCTCGAGGTGCCGATCGGATCAATGCCAGCAGGCGGCCTTGCCTTGAAATCGCCTGCCCTGCCCACCTTCGGCTCCCCTTTTTCACAACAAATGCGGCCACAGAGCAATATGTGCGGAATTCACCAGATAGTACACTATTCTTTCGAATTGACACGCAATCCGAATTGCGGGCAGTCTGTGCTCCATCCGGGGGATACATGGCACAAGAACCAGCACCCCGCGGTCATCGGCACACACGCCTGCTAGCCGGGCCATGAAATCGGGAGGAATCCAATGAAGAGGTCAATTCTCCGTAGCGCTGTCATGCGCGGTGTAATCTCTGCAATGGCGCTGTCGCTGGCGGCGCCGGCGGCAATTGCCGAGCCACCCGTCGACCTGAGCAAGTGGTCGCCGGAATATGTGCGCTCCATCGCCGGCACGGAGGAATTCGACACGGCGGCGGACTGCGGCAAGGTCACCCCGCTCGACTACAAGGGCCGCCTGACGTTCTGGTACCAGGGCGTGTTCGAGGGCGACCCCGACCTGCTGCGCCAGTACTACAAGGATTTCTTCGAGACCTTCCGCAAGACCTATCCGAACATCGAGCTCGAGGAACAGGCGCTCACCTATAACGACCTGCTCGACAAGTTCCGCACCGCACTTCTCGGCAATGCCGCGCCGATGGCGGTCCGCCTGCAGATCCTGGGCGGCACCGAGTTCGCCGCAAAGGGCTATCTCGAGCCGCTCAAGCCCGAGGATGTCGGCTAGTCGACCGAGGACTTCTGGCCCGGCGCCATGAAGGCCGTGACCTGGGACGGCGTGACCTACGGCATTCCGACCAACAACGAGACGATGGCGCTGATCTGGAACGCCGACATCTTCAAGCGGGCCGGCCTCGATCCCGACAAGCCGCCGGCGACCTGGGATGACGTCGTCACCTATTCCAAGCAGATCCACGAAAAGCTCGGGATCGCCGGCTACGGCCTCGTCGCCCGCAAGAACGCCGGCAACACGCCCTACCGCTTCATGCCGCAGCTCTGGGGATACGGTGGCGGCGTATTCGACGAAGCCGATCCGAGCCCGAACTTGGAAGAGATCCGCTTGAACAGCGAGGCCAGCAAGCGTGCCCTGCAGGCGTCGTACGACATGTATGTCCGCGACAAGTCGGTGCCGGTCTCGGCGCTCACCAACCAGCAGGCCGACAACCAGCCGCTGTTCGTTGCCGGCCAGCTCGGCATGATGATCTCGCATCCGTCCGACTACAACGTCATGCTGGACCTGCAGAAGAAGGCCACTGGTGCCGACAAGGACAAGGCGCAGACGGTCATCGACAACATGCGCTATGGCCTGATCCCGACCGGCCCCGATGGCAAGCGCGCCGTGGTGTTCGGCGGCTCCAACATCCACATCCTGAAGCCCGAATATGTCGACGGCGGCAAGGTGGATGCAGCCGGCCGCCAAGGCGATCATCTGCTTCTGGACGAGCCCCGAATGGTCGCTGAAGATGGCCTATGCCGGCTCGAACCCGGGCAACCTCAACGGCTTCAAGACCAAGTGGATGAAGGAGCGTCTGGACAACATCAAGTTCCTCGACGTGACGACCTCGATGCTGCCCTACGGCATCCCGTTCCCGGCCCTGCCGCAGGCGCCCGAGATCATGAACATCATCGTTCCGGACATGCTGCAGAACGCCCTGACCGGCGCCATGACCGTCGACGAGGCGGCCGAAGATGCGGCCAAGAAGGTCAAGGACCTGATGGGTGGCGGCGGGCTCTAAGGCCGCTTACTGCAAACACGGCCGGCGGCGCATTGCGCTGCCGGCCTCCCTTTCCTGCAAGCTTGTGAGCGCGCCCCAATGACCACGGTGACCGGCCAGGCCGACGGTTCTCGCCGAACCCATGCGGTGCGTGCCGGCGTTGCTCCGGCAGATGTGGGCCAGCCGCGCCGACTATCTCTACGTGATGCCGGCGATCATGGTGATGCTCGTCGTCATCGCCTACCCGATCTACTACACGGTCGATCTTTCCTTCTTCAAAACGCCGCCCGGCCTGCAGCTGAAGGACAAGAGCTTCGTCGGCATCGACAACTACATCGCCATCCTCACCAGCGACGTGTTCTGGCGCGTCACCCTCAACACGGTGATCTGGACGCTGTTCTCCACCCTGATCGCCTTCGTGCTGGGCTTTGCCCTGGCGCTGGCGCTGCACCGCGACTTCTTCGGGCGCGGCGTGCTGCGCGCCATCTTCATCATCCCCTGGGTCATCAGCGCGGTCGCCGCGTCCTATATCTGGAAATGGATCTATCATTCGGATTTCGGCATCATCGGCGCGATGCTCGTGCAGCTCGGGCATCGCCGACCGGCCGCCGAACTTCATCGACAGCGTCGGCACCGTCCTGCCGTCGCTGATCGTGGTCAACATCTGGCGCGAGTTTCCGTTTGCCATGATCATGCTGATGGCCGGCCTGCAGACCGTTCCCGAACAGCTGCTGCGCGCCGCACAGGTCGATGGCGCCAGCGCCTGGCAGCGCTTCTGGCACGTCACCTTTCCGCATCTGCGCGGCGTGTCCACGGTCACGATCCTGCTGCTGGCGGTCGCCAACTTCAATTCCTTCATCATTCCCTGGATCATGACCGGCGGCGGTCCCTCCAACGCCTCGCACATCTGGATCACCCACATCTACGAACTCGCCTTCGGGCGCCAGCGCTGGGGCGTGGCGTCGGCCTATTCGGTGCTGCTGTTCTTCATCCTGATGACGCTGGGCTATTTCTACGTGCGCGCGCTCAGCCGCAACGAACGAAGGGAGCCCGGAGCATGACGCTCGCAGGCCATCGTCGCAAAGCCCCGCCGCAGGCGGCTGGATGGCTGGCGCTGGGGCGGCCGCTTCTTCCTGCTGTTCATGCTGCTTTTACACCGCCGTGCCGATGGTCTGGATGCTGCTGACCTCGATCAAGTCGGGCTTCGCGGCCATGGCGTTTCCGCCGGAGTGGTGGCCGGACGAACCGACGCTGGCGAGCTACAGGAAGCTGCTCGATCCACAGAACAGCGTCGGCAAGGACTTTCTGCGTTTCTTCTGGAACAGCCTGATCGTCTCGACCCTGACCACGATCCTCTCGGTTGTGGTCGCGGTGCCCGCCGCCTATGCCTTCTCGCGCTTCAGTTTTCCGGGCCGAAAGTTCCTGTTCTTCTCGGTGCTGCTGCGCAACATGTTCCCGGCGGTGATCTTTCTCGTGCCGCTCTTCATCCTGATGCGCTTTCTGGGCCTGGTGAACACCCACGGCTCGCTGGTCCTCACCTATCTGACCTTCGGCCTGCCGCTGGCGATCTGGCTGCTCAAGGGGTTCTACGACAACATCCCGATCCAGCTCGAACAGGCGGCGCGCATCGACGGCGCGACGCGGTTCCAGGCCTTCTTCTGATCGTGATGCCGCTTTCGGTGCCGGGGATCATCGCCACGGCGATCTATTCCTTCATCGGCGCCTGGAACGAATACATCTACGCCTACACGTTTCTCTCCAAGAACGAACAGCTGACCTTGCCGGTCGGCATCCAGCGGTTCTTCTCGGAGAACACCACCGATTTTCCGGGACTGATGGCCGCGAGCTTCATGATGAGCGTGCCGGTCGTGGTGCTGTTCCTCGTCCTGCAGCAATATTTCGTGCGCGCCCTCACCGAAGGCGCGGTCAAACACTAGGGGAGTTGCCGATGGCCCACGTGGTCCTCAAAGATCTCGTCAAGACCTACGGCACCGTTCATGCCGTCAACAACGTGTCGCTGACCGTCAACGACGGCGAGTTCGTCGCCCTGGTCGGGCCATCGGGCTGCGGCAAGACGACGACGCTCAATCTGGTCGCCGGGCTGATTCCGATCACCAGCGGCGACATCGTCATCGGCGACCGCGTGGTCAACGATCTCGATCCCAAGGATCGCGACATCGCCATGGTGTTCCAGAACTACGCGCTCTATCCCAACAAGACGGTCTACAAGAACCTCGCCTTCCCGCTGCAGATGCGCCGGCTGCCGTCGTCGGAGATCGACCAGAAGGTGCGCGAGGCGGCGCAGATGCTCGACATGGCCCACCTGCTCGAGCGCCTGCCGCGCGAACTGTCGGGCGGCCAGCAGCAGCGCGTCGCACTGGGCCGCGCGCTGGTGCGCGATCCGGCCGTCTTCCTGATGGACGAGCCGCTGTCCAACCTCGATGCCAAGCTGCGCGTGCAGATGCGCTCCGAGATCAAGCGGTTCCACCAGGATTTCGACGCGACAATCATCTACGTGACCCACGACCAGCTCGAGGCCGTCACCATGGCCGACAAGATGGCGGTGATGAACGGCGGCTTCCTGCAGCAGTACGACACGCCGGCCCAGGTCTTCGCCAATCCGGTGAACCTGTTCGTCGCCAGCTTCATCGGCAGCCCGGCGATGAGCCTCATCCCGCTCGAGGCGTCAACCGCCGATGGCCGGACGGTCCTCACCAGCGCCGAGGGCTGGACCCTCACGCTTTCCGACGAGAATGCGCGCAAGGTGCAGAAGGCGACGTCGCAAGAAGGTCGTGCTGGGGGCGCGCCACTCGACGATCCGGCTGCACAAGTCGCAAGTCGATGGCAGGCGTTCCGGCCAAGGTCTATACGGTCGAGCCGACCGGCGACGTCACCTTCGTGCAGGTGTTCCTGTCGGGGGCGATCGTCAACATCAGCCTGCCGCCGACAGTCGATGTCGCACCGGACGAGCAGGTCTGGCTCGAATTCGACCAGGAGCGCATGCACCTCTTCGACGGCGAGACCGAATTGGCCCTGCGAGACTGATCATGGTCCCGAAACTCAGGATCACCGCCATCAAGCCCTATCCGGTCTGGGTCGGCATCCGCAACCAGCTGATCGTCAAGGTCGAGACCGACCAGGGCATCTATGGCTGGGGCGAAAGCGGCCTGTCGTCGCGCGAGAAGGCGGTCGTCGGCGCCATCGAGCACTACCGCGAATTTCTGATCGGCCAGGACGCGATGCAGATCGGCCGCATCTGGCAGGAGATGTATCGCAGCCAGTATTTCGAAGGCGGCCGCGTGCTGCAGGCGGCGATCTCGGCGATCGACATCGCGCTCCACGACATCAAGGGCAAGGCGCTCGGCGTGCCGGTCTATGAGCTGCTGGGCGGCAAGCAGCGCGATCTCATCCCGACCTTCGCCACGACACGTTCGGAGACGACGAGCACCGAAGTTGTCGAGCAGGTGCTCGAACTCAAGGCGCAGGGCTGGGAGGCCATCCGCCTCATCCCGGCGGGCCAGAAGTCCGACAATATCTACGAGCCGCGCGAAAGCATCGCCGAAACCGCCAAGTGGACCATCAAGTGCCGCGAGGCGCTGGGCGACGAAGTGGCCCTCGGCATCGACTACCACCACCGCCTGAGCGTGGCGGAGGCCGCGAGCTATTGCCAGAAGATGCCGCGCGGGACGCTGGACTTCCTCGAAGAACCCATCCGCGACGAAACCCCGGCGCCTATGCGGCACTGCGCAAGATGACCGACGTTCCCTTCGCCATCGGCGAGGAGTTTTCCTCCAAGTGGCAGTTCCTGCCTTACATCGAGGGCGATCTCACCCAGTTCAACCGCATCGACGTCTGCAATGTCGGCGGCCTGACCGAGGCGATGAAGGTCGCCGGCTGGACCGAGGCGCACTACATCGACATGATGCCGCACAATCCCGCTTGGGCCGATCTGCACCGCCGCCACGGTGCATTTCGCCGCCGCGGTTCCGAATTTCGCCTGGCTCGAAACGCGCGCGTCGCCGGGCGAGCTCTATCACGGCTTCGACAATCCCGAACTCTTCCCCGGACTGCTGGCACTCGAAGGGGCCCACTATCGCGTCAGCGACAAGCCGGGCCTCGGTGTCGATGTCAACGAGGCGCTGGTCGCAAAGCAAAGCTTCAGACAGTGGGAAGCCCCGCACCTGGTGCGCAAGGATGGTTCGGTCACCAACTGGTAGAGGCGGCTATTCCGTCTTGCCCCGCGCCGCCAGCCAGGCCTCGTATTCCGGCCAGGCGTCCTTGTGCAGCGGGTAGTAGCGCTTCAGCGATTCCCCGGCGAGCAGCTTCTGGCGCGAGAATTCTTCCCAGCCGTGATCCTTGTGGGCCTTCTTGACCATCTCCTCGGCGAGGGCGACGGGAACGCAGACCGCACCGTCATCATCGGCGACGATGATGTCGCCGGGGATCACCGTCACCCCGCCGCAGGCTACGGCCACATTGACCGCCAGCGGCATCAGCACGGTCTGCGCGTGATAGTTCGGCGTGACCCCCTTGAGCCACATCGGGATTCCCAGCTGCTGCACCTTGGTCCAGTCGCGCACGCAGCCGTCGATCACCACGCCCGCGCCCTTCAGCCCCTTGAAATAGGTCATCATCATATCGCCGAAAATTCCCGAGGTCATGTCGCCGCGCGCATCGACCACGACGATGTCGCCTTCTTCGACCTGATAGAGCACATGCCGGTGCAATTGCTTTTCGACATCGGCATATTCGCCTTCGCCAAACAGGTCCTCGCGCTTGGGCATCATCTGCAGCGTCACGCAAGGCCCGGCGACAACCTGCGCCCGGCGTTCGCGCCACGGGACCGGCCATGAAGCAGTTGCGGATGCCCATATGCGCGAGTGTGGCGCTGGCGGTGGCCGCGCCAACCTCGCGAACCCTTTCGACAAGGTCTTTGGGTGGCCGCTTGATTTTGGCAATTTCCATGTCCAACCTCTTCTGCTTCCTTGTGCAAGAACATCACCACCATTGTTGCATGGATGCAAGGTGGCGCTGACCATTGCCAAGCCGAGGGTGGCAAGCTTTACTCAGCCAAAGCCAAACGGAGATGAGAATGCCCGTCGCCGATACCATCGAGAATGCCGTGCGCCGCGCATCCGAGCCATCGCAGTTGAAGATCACCGACATCCGCGTCGCCACGATCCGCGCGCAGGGCATACATCCGATCCTGAGGATCGAGACCAACCAGGGCGTCTACGGATTGGGCGAAGTGCGTGACGGCGCCCATCCCGATACCGCCATGCGGTTGAAGCCGCTGCTGATCGGGCAGAATCCCTGCAACGTCGAATATCTGTTCCGCCGGATCAAGCGCTATGGCGGCGAGAGCCGGGAAGCGGGCGGCGTCTGCGCCATCGAAATCGCCCTCATGGACCTCGTCGGCAAGGTCTACGGGGTGCCGTGTTACCAGCTACTCGGCGGCAAATTCCGCGACAAGGTGCGGATCTACGGCGATACGCCATCACCCGCCGATCCAACGCCCGAGGCATTTGCCAGAGTTGTCCGTTCAAGGCGCGAGCGGGGTCTGATCTTTCATCAAGTTCGATCTGTCGGCCCAGATGTTCGAGGCGGTTCCAGGTGCGATGGTTGGCTCTGACACCCGGCATGAGTACCCGCAATACCGGCAGTTCCATACGCCGGGCCGCGGTGCCGGGGCGCGGATCAGCGAGCAGGGACTGGAACTGGTTCGCGACATCTGCCGCGCCGTGCGTGAGGAAGTTGGCCCCGATGTGTCGCTGTGCACCGATCATTTCGGCGAGGGGTTCGTCACCGTCGACGAAGCAATCCGCATCGGCCACGCAATCGAGCCGTTCAACCTTGCGTGGATCGAGGACGTGATGCCGTGGACCGACATTGCCGGCCACAAGCGGGTTGCCGAGGCGCTGCTGACGCCGGTGGCGGCAGGCGAAGACCTGTATTTGTTCGAGGGCTTCCGCGAGGCGATCGAGACCCGAGCTTTCGACATCATCCATCCCGACATGCTGTCGTCGGGTGGGCTGACCGAGACCAAGAAAATCGCCGACCACGCCGAGCGCCACGGCATCCCGACGGCGCTTCACGCCTGCTGCTCGCCGGTGGCGTTCATGGCCAATGTGCACCTCGGTGCAGCCCTCGCCAGCCTGATGGCGGTTGAACACCACGCACTGGACGTTCCGTGGTGGACCGATATCGTCACCGGCATCGCACCTGGCTACCTGGAAGATGGCTACGTCACAGTGCCTGAAACGCCCGGCCTCGGCATCGACCTGAACGAGGAGGTGATCCGCGAGCATCTGGTCGAATGGTCAGGCTATTTCGAAAACTCCGACGAATGGAACGCCGAGCGCGCCGGTTTCCTCGGGCACCTGGTATGGTAACACGCCAACTTCTGACGCAAACTCTACTCCGCACAGACCAGTCGCACCGCCCGGCAGGGGTCTTCGCGGTCGCTGAATTTTGAAGAAAACAAAACCTCCGCCCAAGATGCAGATGGCCGCGCTTCTTGCTTGCGTCATGCCCAGTGGCGACTTCCACCCGGTGAGTAGCGAATTCAAGCAGGAACGTAGGTCAACCTGATCACATCCTCGCCAATCCGATCATGAGCGATCAGGCGGAGCGGTGGCCGGGGTCCGGCGAAATATGGCTTGCCGTGACCAAGCACGACGGGGTGCAGGTAAATGCGATACTCATCGATCAGGCCAAGTTTGGTGAGGCTTTGCGCCAGGTCCGGGCCAGCAACTTCGATCTCTCCTTGGCGCTCGGCCTTCAGTTTGCGGATCGCGCCCTCAAGATCATCGCCAACAAGCGTGGCGTTGGCGCCGGCCGACTTCAACGAGCGCGAGACGACCCATTTCGGCTGGTTCCGCCACGCTGCCGCGAAGGCGCGTTCCTCTGCGCCCCATTCAGGACGGTCATCGTCCCAGTAACGCATGATCTCATACATTTGACGGCCATAGACACTGCCCGCCTGCGCTTGAGCCTCTTCGATGAAGTGGCGGAAAAGCGTGGGACTTGGCGCAAACGCCATATGGTCGACGTAGCCGTCGAGAGACTGGTTCATTCCAAACACGAGCTTGGCCATACCAATTCCTTTCCTCAACCCGCGCCCGCGCCCAGGGTGGCGAGAAGCTCATCCAGCTGCTCGAACTGCTCGGGCATCCCACCTTCCATCCCTTCGATGGAGGCGTCGAGAGCTTCCTTTGAGCGATAGAGTTCGTGAAAGACCAGCAGTGTCTTGCCGCCTTTTTCCTCGAAGGTCAGCGTGGTCACGGCGCCATCGGCGCTTTCTTCATTCGTCCAGACGAGGCGCGCGTGTGGTGTCACTTCGATGTACGTGCCGTGGAACGCAATGGGCTGCTCCGAGGCTGGGTGGCCGAACTCCAACCGGTACTTGCCCCCGGCACGAACATCCATCTCGCAGGACAGCAGCGACATGCCAGTCGACTTCGGTACCCACCACCGCATGAACAGCGCAGGTCTCGTCCACGCCTCGAACACAAGGCGCGCCGGACCGTTGAAGGTTCGCGTCACGACGAGCTCACACTCGGACTTCCGTTCCACCTTTGTGGCATTCTTCATGGGGCAGGCTCACTTTCTCTTCTTGCGTCCATCGGCTTTCTCCTTCCGCTTCAGTTCCTCGACAACCTTGTCCAACTCGTCGAAGCGTGCGGTCCAGAGCTGGCGGTATCTTTCGATCCATGCCGCCTCTTCCTCCAGCCGGCGCAGGCCGAGCTTGCAGGTCCGCACGCGGCCCACCTTCTCCGTGGTGACCAGCCCCGCCTGCTCCAGGACGCCGACATGCTTCTTCATGCCCGTGAGGGTCATGTGGAACTTCGAGGCCAAGTCGGTGATCGAAGCGTCAGAACGCCCGAGCTGCTCCAGAACGCCGCGCCGGGTGGCGTCCGAGAGTGCCGCGAACGAGGCATTGAAGCGGGTCTCAATATACTGAACCATATGGTTCAGTGTCTAACACAATGAGCGCAGACCCGCAAGGGGAGGCCAAGAGCGTGCGGTGCAACGCGCGCGAAATATGGGGTACATTCCTCCTTATTGCCGAGTCGCTTCAATCGCGTTGCGCCGTTCCCGACAATGGACGGCGTCGCGGCCACTAAAGGCGAGCAATCTGCACGAGTGCGGTACTTGGACCACCAACCGGACTATCCGCTCTAATCTTTCAGCGACTTCGATTGCAGGAGACAGCCATGGTAGCGAAAGCCAAGAAAGGTCGTTTGCCAATGAAACGCATTGCTGCCGTATGCTTTTTTGTACCGGAATCCCGGGGTCAAGCGTTCCGCATACTCTTGCGACAAATCCGACACCGCAGGCGGTGACCGAAGCTGATGAGACCTGCCGACCGTACTTTAACGAAGTGCCATGGGCGGAGAGTGAACCCAATAGCTTTTTGCCCATGCGGGGCTGGAATTGCCGGATTGAATCTCAAGGAAATTTCAAGATTGATGACAGAGCCGCTTGGGAAAAATTTGATTGGCCATAGGCTTCTGCCAAAGGCGAGCCCTAAAGTTAGTGGCCGTGGTGACCTGGTGGTGACCCGGCAGAGAGCTTCAAGCTCCATGGGGCATTTAAAATCGAACTACTTTTTTATTTCATGCGCTTATTGGCGCACCCGACAGGATTCGAACCTGTGACCTCTGCCTTCGGAGGGCAGCGCTCTATCCAGCTGAGCTACGGGTGCTGGGTCTTGAGGCATATAGCCCGAGGGTGGGGTGGTTCGCAATGCCGGCGTTAACGCCGGTTTCCTCGCCCGCAGGTGGGTGGGGCAGTGTTCGCCAGACCTGAGAACCGGCAACATGTTTGCCCAGATTTCGATGTTGTGGTCGACGAAGTCCTTGCCGAGCCTGTCCACCGCCCCGGCATAGAGCGGGCCTTTCATGCTGGCGAGTTCCTGTTCGGCGCATGCGCGGTACCAGGCATTGCGGCTTAGCGTCGAGACTTCGGAGAAACCGGCGGCGGACATGGCTTCGGCGTAGCGTTGCGGCGAGGCCATGCCGAAATCGAGGCCTTCCGAGGCGATGTAGGCCTTCATCGCCGGACTCGGCTCATTGTCGTGGCCAATCAGCCAGTCGGAGGCGGCAAACCAGCCGCCGGGCTTCAACACCCGGTAAACATCGCGCATCAAAGCGTTTTTGTCCGGAATGTGTACAATCGAGTCCTTCGAGAACACGATGTCGAAGCTTTCTGGCGGAGAGGGCAAGGGTCCGGGTGCCACCTTGACGATATCGATGCGGTTGCCTAGCCCGGCCCTGGCCACCAGGCTCCGGGCATGATCGAGCACCGTATCTTCGACGTCAATGCCGGTGACGTGGCCGGCACCATGTTCACGCACCAGACAGAGATCGACGCCGCCGGCGCCACAGCCGATGTCGAGGACAGATTTCCCCCGGATGTCGAGACCCGCCAGCAAGCGGCCCACTTCATCGGGCCCGCCGGGCGAAAGCCACCCTTCGCCCCAGACGTGTTCCAGCATGGCGATCAGGCGCGGATGATAGAGTTCGCCGCTCTCGGTGTTTCCCATCCAAGGATTTTCTGCCGTGCTGCGGGACAAGTCAATTGCCCCACTTCCGACACAGTGGAACGGCGTTGTGCCCGCATGCACTTTACCTTGCGAATATTGAAACACGTTTTCATCTGGCTTGTGGTCCTGCCGATCACCGCAGGTGCGGCCTCCACTTATTACAAGGGCTGGCCCGAAAACTGGCGCAATGCCGACTGGAATTCCTCTGGCTTGCTGCCGGAAGCGTCCACGTCAGGCGATGCCGAGGTTCTGGTGCTGGCGACGCGCACCGGGCGCTGGAAATCGATCTTCGCGGAACACATGTCACTGGTACTGAAGCCCGAAGGAGCCGAGCAGTGGACGCGTTATGATGTTGTCGGCTGGGGCAATCCGGTCAGGCGCGACGCCTATGAGGCGGACGCCAGATGGTATGGCAACCGGCCCTATGTGGCGGTGCGGATTTCGGGGGTTGCGGCTGAGGCGCTCATCCCCAGGATCGAAGCGTCGATTGCCCGCTATCCCTATCAAACGCGGGGGAGCTACACAGTGTGGCCCGGCCCCAACTCCAATTCTTTCGTGGCCTGGGTGGTGCGCAACACCGAAGGCTTCGCGGCGGAACTGCCGCCAGTGGCGGTAGGCAAGGATTATCTGGGACCGGGGTTGCAGATGGCGGCGGCACCCAGCCGCACTGGTTATACGCTCCAGGCTTGGGGCCTGGTGGGTGTCACAGTTGCGGCAGCCGAGGGACTGGAGATCAACATTCTCGGCACCGCCGTTGGTCTTGATCCCGGCGATCTGGCTGTGAAGTTTGCAGCCATCGGCAAGGTGAGCGCTTTCGACGTTTTGCCATGGGTTAACGGGCTGGCAAGCCGCTTGCAGTAGCTCTTCCCAATGTCCCCGAACGGGACAATGGAGCTATCATGCCTGCCACCAGCCGCATCGACTGGGTCGATCATGCCAAAGGCATCTGCATCATTCTCGTCGTCATGATGCATTCGACGCTCGGCGTCGAAAAGGCAGTGGGCGAGGTCTCGGCGCTGGGCGCCTTCGTGGAATGGGCAAGGCCTTTCCGCATGCCGGATTTCTTCCTGATCTCAGGCCTGTTCCTGGCCAGCCGCATCAACCGGCCGTGGCGCGAATACCTCGACAGCAAGGTTCTGCACTTTGTGTATTTCTATGTGTTGTGGATGACCATTCAGTTCGCATTCAAGGGCTATGGCATCTGGCAGGACGCGGGGATCGCGGGCGTGGCCCAAGGTTGGCTGATGGGTTTTATCGAACCATTCGGCACATTGTGGTTCATCTATTTGCTGGCGGTGTTCTTTGTGGTGGTGAAGGCCATGCGCCATGTTCCGGCGCTCTTGGTGTTTGCCGTAGGTGCCGGACTGGAAGCCGCTCCGGTCGAAACCGGATGGCTTCTCATTGACGAATTTGCTTCGCGCTTTGTGTATTTCTTCGCAGGTTACTGGCTGGCAAAGCAGGTGTTTGCCTTTGCCGACGGCGTTGCAGCGCGAAAGCCTCTGGTGATCGTCGCTGGCCTGGTAATCTGGGGATTTGCCAACGGATTTCTGGTGAACCTCGGCTGGTCGCATTGGCCAGCCATAAGCCTCGCCATGGGTTTGGTGGGAGCCACCGCCGTTGTCAGCACCGGCGTGTTGCTGTCGAAGTTCAAATGGGCGGAGGCGCTGCGCTATTGCGGTGAAAATTCAATTGTCATCTATCTCGCCTTCTTCCTGCCGATGGCCGCATCGCGCACGGTATTGCTGAAGACACCACTTGTTGAGTTCCCGTCTGCTGTTTCAGGTATTGTGACGGTGGCGGGGGTCATTGCGCCGATTGTCCTGTTCTGGATCGTGCGCAACACGCGCGGAGCATTCCTGTTCCGCAGGCCGCAATGGGCAAAGCTGGCATCGAGCGGCGGCGGGTGGCATAGTGCGGCCCATGCCAAAACATCGAGTCATTATTGACCAGCTTACCGTAACTGGTACAGGCGTGGACTGGCTGGACAGGGCATTATGAAATCAATGAATGAAAACTCGGCACTTGAGGGAAGCCAGGGAAACGGTGGGCGATGGCTGGAAAGCGGCCGGGCCAGCCAGTTGCTGGGACCGGGCTTCGCCGCCGCATTGCTGTTGCGGCTGTTCTATCCGTTCATCGATTCACCGCTCGATCATGTGTTTTCAGACCCGCAGCGGCATTGGAACAATGGCCAGCATTTCTTCAACCCGGGGTTCTCGGGAGGATTGGATCCGATCGGCTATCAGCTGTGGATGTTTCTTGTGCAAAGGGCGGGTGACTATAATCCGGTCTTCATACTGATAATCACCGGCCTGCTTTGCGCGCTGCAGCCCTTTGGCTGGTATCTTGCTCTCAAAGAACTCATTCCCAGGAACTGGGCGCTGGCCGGGGGCATCATTATCGCGCTGATCCCTTCCTTCGCCGTGACCTATGCATTTTTTATGACCGAAACGCTTGTCATGTCTGTGATGGGGCTGGCTTTCTGGGCCACCATCAGGGCATGGAAATCGGGAACACTGCTGGGTTTCTCGGCCGCGGCCTTGTTATGGCTTGTGGCCTCATTCACGCGCGTTCAAGTCATCCCGATGGCCGGACTTGCCTTGTTCTCCATCTGGATTCTCGGTCCACGCAAAGCCATGAAAGCCTGCGTTGGCCTGTCAATGCTGTGGTACATCGGTCTCGCTGCGGGGCTTCACACCAAGAGCGTGTTCAATTTCTTCTCGCCGTTTGGCAACCTCTATCTCAATCAGATCTATGGCGAAAGTGGCAAGGAAAAGATCATCATCGATGTTTCGCCCGACATGGGGCGCCGGTTCTTCGTCTCGCCCAGCTACGTCAAACCGACCTTTTACCCATTCTCGGACTGGCGGACGGGGCGTGACGGCGAAGTCTCAGTCAAGATCAATACCGCAAATGGCCGTGCTGACTGGATCGCCGAGCGTGATCGGGTAGCCCGAGAACGGACATATCCGGCGTGGAAGATGTCGCTGGAAAATTTGGCGTATCTCAGTTTCGGATTAACCTGGCCTGACAATTCGCCAGCCCGGCCAATCGGCGCGGTGTCCCACTGGATGCGCTGGATGTGGTTGCCGTTGTACCTGGCGGTGGCGTTTGGAGCCCTGCGGCGGCAATTCCGGGGTATCGAATGGCTGCTTCCAGCCAGCGCGCTTGGAACCTTCCTGTTTCTTGCATTGCAGCCGGTGGGCGTCATGGAAGCCCGTTATCGCAAACCTGTTGATCCGATTGTCGTGGCGGCGCTTGTCGTCATGGCCTTTCGCAGCCGCGCTACTGGCGGCAAGGATCGCGTCAACCGCCCGGAAGCGGTAACCCAGGCGACCGAAGGCCAGGCGGCTTGAAGCCGGCAAAGCTGGCATCGGGCGGCGGTGAATGGCATAGTACCGCCCATGTCAAAGCACAGCCTCAAACCCGGTGACCATCTCTATCTGATCGACGGATCGGGCTACATATTTCGCGCCTATCACGCGCTGCCGCCCTTGACGCGCAAGTCCGACGGACTGCCGGTGGGCGCCGTGCAGGGCTTCTGCAACATGCTGTGGAAGCTTCTCAAGGAAACCAACTCCGGCAGCAAGCCCACGCATCTCGCGGTGATCTTCGACAAGTCGTCAAAGACCTTCCGCAATGACATCTATCCGCAATACAAGGCCCAGCGGCCGGAGCCTCCCGCCGACCTTCGCCCGCAGTTCGGATTGATCAAGCAGGCGACCCGGGCCTTCAACGTGGCGGCCATCGAACAGGACAACTTCGAGGCCGACGACCTCATCGCCACCTATGCGAGGCAGGCAGTGGAAGCCGGCGCCACGTGCCGCATCGTCTCCTCCGACAAGGACCTGATGCAACTGGTGCGCCCGGGTGTGGCACTTTACGACACCATGAAGGACAAGGAGATCGGCGAAGCCGAAGTTCTGGAAAAATTCGGCGTGACCCCGGACAAAGTGATTGAAGTGCAGGCGCTGTCGGGCGATTCAGTTGACAATGTGCCGGGCGTTCCGGGGATTGGCTTGAAGACCGGAGCGCAGCTCATCAACGAGTATGGCGATCTTGAAACACTGCTGGCGCGCGCATCTGAAATCAAGCAGCAGAAGCGCCGCGAGAACCTGATCGAGTTCGCCGAGCAGGCAAGGATATCGAAGCGGCTTGTCACCCTCGATACCCACGTGCCGGTGGAGCACGATATCGGAAGCTTCGCGGTCGATACGCCGAAAGCCTCGCAACTCATCGGGTTTCTGAAAGCGCTGGAGTTCACGAGCTTCACCAAGAAGGTGGCGGGCGAGTTGTCGGCGGATATGGCATCGATCGAACCGGTGCCGGTCGAGGTGAAGCACTGGCCGCCGGAGGGGTCAACCCCTCCCCCTGCGGGAGAGGGTGGCGCGCCAGCGCCGGGAGAGCGGCGTCCCGTCACGCGGCAACGCCCCCCTTCCCCGGCTACGCCGGACCTTCCCCCGCAAGGGCGGAAGGTTGAAGACGAGCAACTCCGCGCCATACCCATAGTCCACTCGAACTACGAAACCATAACCTCGCTTGCGGCGCTCGAAGCATATGTGGCCGAGGGCATCGAGCAAGGCTACATCGCCGTCGACACTGAGACCGACGCTCTTGATTCGATGCTGGCCAATCTCGTCGGTGTGTCGCTGGCCACGGCACCCGGCAAGGCTTGCTACATTCCGCTCGGCCACAAGTCGGTTGGCGGCGGACTATTCGGTGGTGAAACGGTCGAGGGCCAAATTCCTCTCGACGATGCCCTGAAAATACTTAAGCCGTTGCTGGAGAGCAAGGCCGTCCTCAAAGTCGGCCAGAACCTCAAATACGACATCGAAGTGCTGGCGCGATATGGCATTGCTGTCGCACCTATCGACGATACCATGTTGATTTCTTACGTGCTGGAATCAGGCGATGTCGGCCACGGCATGGACGAGTTGTCCGTACGCCACCTCGGCCACAAGCCGATCTCGTTCAAGGAAGTGGCGGGCACCGGCAAATCGGCCATCAGCTTCGACCGGGTACCGCTGGACCGCGCCACCCACTATGCGGCGGAAGATGCCGATGTGACCCTGCGCCTGTGGTTGATGCTGAAGCCACGGCTTGGCCGCTTGGGCAAGCGCTTTGTCTATGAATCTCTGGAGCGCCCACTGGTCGCGGTTCTGGCACAAATGGAGATGAACGGCATCGTCATTGACTCCGATGTGTTGAAGAAACTCTCGAACGAGTTTGCGACGGCAGGTGCGGAAATCGAAACTACCGTCTATGAACTTGCGGGCGAACGCTTCAACATTGGTTCGCCGAAACAGCTTGGTGACATTCTGTTTGGCCGCATGGCGCTGCCCGGCGGACGCAAGACGGCGACCGGCGCGTGGTCCACAGACTCGGATGCGCTGGAGGATCTGGCAACGCAAGGTGTTGAGCTGGCGCGCAAGGTTCTGGACTGGCGGCAGCTCTCAAAGCTGCGATCGACTTACACCGATGCGCTGCCCAGCTACATCAATCCAAACACGGGCCGCGTGCACACCAGCTATTCGATGGCTGCCACTTCGACGGGACGGCTTGCCTCCACCGAACCCAACCTGCAGAATATTCCAGTCAGAACTGAAGAAGGCCGCAAGATTCGCTCGGCGTTCATCGCACCCGATGGCTGCAAACTGATCAGCGCCGACTACAGCCAGATCGAGCTTCGCGTGCTGGCCCATGTGGCCGATATTCCGCAATTGAAAAAGGCCTTCGCCGATGGCCTCGACATTCATGCGATGACCGCTTCAGAGATGTTCGGGGTGCCGGTCGCGGGAATGGACCCGATGGTGCGGCGGCGGGCCAAGGCCATCAACTTCGGCATCATTTACGGCATCTCGGCGTTCGGTCTCGCCAACCAGCTGTCGATCTCGCGCGAAGAGGCGGGCAACTACATCAAGACCTATTTCACGCGCTTTCCCGGCATCCGCGAATACATGGACGCAACCAAGAAGGAAGCCCGAGACAAAGGCTTCGTGGAGACGATCTTCGGCCGCCGCTGCCATTTTCCGCGCATCAATTCGCCGAACGCTTCCGAGCGCGCCTTCCTCGAGCGCGCGGCGATCAATGCGCCGATCCAGGGTGCGGCCGCCGACATCATCCGCCGCGCCATGGTGCGCATGCCCGCGGCACTGTCGGAAGCAGGGCTATCGGCGAAGATGCTGCTGCAGGTTCATGACGAACTGATCTTCGAGGCCGTGGACGCGCAGGTGGAGGCCACCATGGCGGTCGTGAAGCGGGTGATGGAGAAAGCGCCGGAGCCGGTGATGACACTCACCGTGCCACTGCAAGTCGATGCCCGCGCCGCCAGGAACTGGGACGAAGCGCATTGACGCCTCGGGCTACTTTACCAGGCGGCTAATCTCGCTGAGCTCATCATTGGAAAAATCGGCATGGCCCAGCGCGGTTGCGGCATCGTCAAGCTGCTCGACGCGGCTGACGCCCATTAGCGCCGACGTGATACGTGCATCGCTCAATACCCAGGCCAGTGCCATTTGCGCCATGGACTGCCCGCGCTTCACTGCAATTGCGTTCAGTGCCGTGATCTTCCGCAGATAGTCCGGCGTGACGTTACCACTGTTCAACCAGCGGCCATGGGTGGCGCGGCTGCCTTCGGGGATACCCTTCAGGTATTTGTCCGTCAGCAGGCCTTGGGCCAGCGGCGAGAACACGATCACTCCCATGCCTTCGCCTGCCGCCGCATCAAAAACACCCTGCTCCAGCGGCTCTTGCTGCAACATGTTGAAGCGCGGCTGATGAATGAGGCATGGCGTTCCAAGGCTGCGCAGAATGCGGCCCGCCTCGCGTGTCGCTTCGGCCGGATAGTTGGAAATGCCGGCATAAAGCGCCCGGCCCGAGCGCACGGCGAAATCCAGCGCACCCATCGTCTCTTCCAGCGGCGTTTCGGGATCGAAGCGGTGCGAGTAGAAGATATCGACATAGTCGAGCCCCAGGCGCTTCAGGCTCTGGTCGAGACTGGCGATCAGATATTTGCGGCTGCCCCATTCGCCATAGGGCCCATCCCACATGTGATAACCGGCCTTGGTGGAGATCACCATGTGGTCGCGGTGTCTGGCGAAATCCTGCTTGAGGATCAGCCCGAAGGCTTCTTCGGCTGAGCCCGGCGGCGGGCCATAATTGTTGGCGAGATCGAAATGGGTAATGCCGAGATCGAAGGCCCTGCGGCACAAGGCGCGCTTGGCATCATGGCGCGCATCCTCGCCAAAACTGTGCCAGAGGCCCAGCGAAACGGCGGGCAGGAGCAAGCCGCTCCTGCCGCACCGGTTGTATTTCATCGCCGCCGTCACTTCATCAGGGCCCGTGCCTCGGCGGGGCCCAAGGGCTTCGGCCTGGCACAGGTCGATTTCACGTCGACGAATTTTCCGGTGGTGCCTGACTTCATGATCGAGGTCATGACATCGACGACATGAGCCATGCGCTCGATCGAACAGCGCACATCGCGCTTGCCGATAATACCCGCCGCCATGTCGGCAAGGCCCGCCGTGCGATAGTTGGCCCAGCGCACGCCATGGTTGCCATCCCAGTTGTCGATGCCGAAGGGATGATCCCATGGCTTTACAGTCTTCACCTCGGCATCCTTGCCCGCCATCTTCACTTCGCCACCGAAGAAATTCGGATCGGGCACAAAGATGCGCGCCTTCGGTGCCATAGAGTCTCCATGTTGGCATGGCGATGGGCGTAGACATCCCAGCTCGCCGACAAGTGTCACCATGGCGCCATTGGCGAATTCGAGCAGCGCGTGATAGGTGGTCGGCGTCTTCACCGTGAGCTTCTGGCCCTTGCGCGGTTCGCTGGAGATCAGCCGCTGCTTGCGCGGCGTCGATGACAGTGCGGCCACCCGCTTCACCGGGCCGACCAGATTGACCAGATTGGTGATGTAATAGGGCCCCATGTCGAGGATCGGGCCGCCGCCGGGCTTGTAGAAGAAATCCGGATTGGGGTGCCAGTGCTCCATGCCATGACCCATGATGTGGGCGGTGCCGGAGGCGATCTTGCCGATGGCGCCATCGTCGATCGGCTTGCGCAGCCTGCTGGTGCGAGCCGCCGAGGAAGGTGTCGGGAGCCGCCGCCACTTGCAGTTTCTTCTTCTTGGCGATCTTCTGAAGCTCCTTGGCTTCGGCCATCGACAGGGTCAGCGGTTTTTCGGAATAGACATGCTTACCGGCTTCGAGGATCATCTTGGAAACCTTGAAGTGGGTGGCAGGCACCGTGAGGTTGACGACGATGTCGATCTCCGGGTTGGTCAGCAGCTCCTTCACGGTCTGCGCCTTAAGGCCGAATTCCTTGGCCCGGGCTTCTGCCGCCGCCATGTTGAGGTCGGCGCAGCTCGCGCATTTCGATGTCCTTGAACAGCGGCGCAAGTTTCATATAGGCCGCCGAAATATTGCCGCAGCCGATGACGCCGACGCCAAGTACCTTGCTCATGTCAGTCTCCTCAAATCTTCTTGACATGGTCGAAGGAACGCTTGGCGAAGCGTTCCAGATTGTTGGGATTGTCGTGCTCGACGACAAAGTGCATGGCGCGGGTGTTCTTGCAGCGCCGCGAAGATCGCCGTCCAGTCCACCGTGCCCTTGCCGACATCGGCCCAGCCATCCTCGTCGAGGTTTTTGCCCTTGGGCGCAATGTCCTTCACATGCACGGCGGTGATGCGATCGGCATATTTCTTGATCCACGGGAGGGGATTGGTGCCTGCCGCGCGCCACCCAGGCGACATCGATCTCCCAATCGAGCATGGGTGCTGCCGCGAACATGCAGTCTCATGGGGCGTCTTGCCGGCGGGCGAGCTTCTTGAATTCGAAATCATGGTTGTGCCAGCCGAAACCAAAGCCTTCGCAGCGCGCCCATTCGCCGATGGCGGCCAGGCGCTTGCCGAGCTTCTTCCAGCCTGCGGCATTCTTCGGGCGTTCTGTCCGGCCTGAATATAGGGTGCAAGATGTGGCGCACGCCGAGCGTCGTGGCGATCGACAGAGCCTTCGGCGCGCTCGCTTTTCCAGCATGTCGATGCCGAAATGGCCGGTGGGCATGGTGAGGCCATGGGCGTCCAGCATGTTGCGCAGCGCTTTCGGGTCGTCATAGACGCCGCCGAAGCCTTCGACTTCGCTTGATAGCCGCATCTTGGCCAGCAGGGCGAGCGTGTCGTTGAGCGGTGGAAACTTGCGGGCGGAGTAGAGTTGGAAGGACAGACGCTTTGGCATGGTTCAGTTCCTTGTGGCTGATGAGGAATGGAGATCGCGGATGACCAAGGTTTCGCATGACGCCTGCGTCAAGTCGCGCCGGATCATCGGGTGTGAAAGTTAGGTGGCGGTCTCTCCCGGCAGGAGATCGATGACATTGTCGGAGAATTGCCCGGCAACATCGGTTTCGGCCATCACAAACAGCGCCAGGCGTTCCGCTGTTATGCGAATATCGAGGCTCGTTGCCCGTCGCGCGTGATGCGTTGACGGCAAGGCGCGGCGGGCTGCAGCGCCAGGGCCTTGTAGGGCTGGTGCGCCAGCATGGTTGCGGCCCGTCGTGCCGTTCGACGCCTTGCCAGGAGAAGAACAGAATCTCGCCATCGCGGAGACGTGCGGCCTCGATCTGCCCAAGTTCGGCGGCACGGCTGGGCGTAGCGATCGCCTGCAAGCGTGGCGAGCGTCGTGGTGCCGCCATCGGGCGACACGCGACATGACATCGGCAACGAGCGTCACATCGTTCAGCGCTGTCATTGACCGCCATTGAACAGGAGTCGCTTGCCGTCCGTCTTCGGGATAGGCAACGACCGTGACGGGTGCAAAGAAGCGGCGCGCCATGTAGTGCAGCGCCTTCCAGCTGCCGCCATGGTCGAGGCTCGACCATGAGGCCACAGGCCAGGTGTCGTTGAGCTGCCAGTAGAGCGTTCCCATGCAATGGGGCTTCAGCGAGCGCCAGTATTCGACCGCCGTCCGGATGGCGAGGCCCTGCTGCATCTGTGAGAGATAACAGAAATTGCCGAAGTCCATGGGAAAGCGGAAATAGCGGAACATGGTTTCGGCGATGCGGGCATTGCCGCCGGCGTTCTTCTGGTGCGATTCCATCACCGGCGAGGAGATATTGAGATCGTCGCCGCTCGGCGAAGCTCCTTGGCGATTGCGCAGCGACGGGAAGGACTGGAAGCCGAATTCGGAACAGAAGCGGGGCTTCACATCGCGATAGTGCTCGAAGTTCTTGCCCTCGTGCCACACGCTCCAGAAATGCATGTCGCCGGAGCGGTCATCGTGCCAGGCATCGCCGAAGGAGAGCGGACCGGGCGACGGACTGGACGGCCACCAGATGGCCGTCTCATCGGCCGCGCGCATCGCCTCTTCGATGGTGCGGTTCAGGCGGTCGTAACTCACCAGATAGCGGTCGCGGTCCTTGCGCGATTCCTCGAACCAGGTCAGCGCCCCGATCAGCTCATTGTCGCCGCACCACAGCGCAAGGCAGGCATGGTGGCCCAGGCGGCGCACCTGATAGTCCACTTCCTGCGCGCACTTCGTCGAGAAACTCCGGCGTCGAGGGATAGAGATTGCAGGCGAACATGAAGTCCTGCCACACCAGCAAGCCCAGCTCGTCGCAAAGATCGTAGAAGAAATCCTACTCGTAGTAACCGCCGCCCCACACGCGGATCATGTTCATGTTGGCGTCGGCGGCGGCGCGCAGCAGCTTCTCGGTCAGTTCCGGCGTCGCCGCCTGATGGCAGGGCATCGGCCGGAATCCAGTTGGCGCCCTTGCAGAAGATGTCGATGCCATTGACGCGGAACTTGAAGCTGCGGCCCGACTTCATCCTTGTCGGCGATCAGTTCGATCTTGCGCAGGCCGATGCGGCGGGTTTCCACCTGATCGCCGCAGCGCACCTCGAGATCATAGAGATGCTGTTCGCCTGACCCGCCGGCCACCAGAGCTGTGGCTTGTCGATATGAAATGTCGCAATGCCACTGCGTGCCCAGCGTCGTCACCTGACTCGTTTCGCCATTGAATGCTGATCGTGCAAGCAAACTCTGCCGCTGCCGTGCTGCAATCAGCCAACATCGACATCGAGATCGACGGAACCATCGGCATTGTGGGTTTGAAACGACCTGCACATTTTCGATCCGCGCCGAGCTTCAGATCGCTTCAACTCGATCCGCCCATAGAGCCCAAAAGGACAGATCGCCAGGTTCCAGTCCCAGCCGAAGTGGCAGGCGGGTTTCCGCAGCATGTTGCCATGGGGGATGGGGCTGTTGCTGTGCGAATAGGGCACGAAGAACGGTTGTTGCGCTTGCAGCTTGGCGGCCTCGGCGATGTTCGAGGCAAAGCGGATGACGATGCTGTTCTGGCCCTTGCGCAGATGTGCTGTGACACATCGGGGCGGTAGCGCCGGAAACAATTGGCGGCCTTCAGCACGCTTTCGCCGTTGACGAAGACTTCGGCCACGGTGTCGAGATAGTCGATGTCGAGATACCAGTTTCCCTCCGGACCGTCCCAGTCGAAAGCTGCGCTCGAGTGGTCCACTCGCCCTCCGCCACCCAGCGCACGTCATATTCGTTGCGGCCCTTGTAGGGGTGCGGGATGATCTCCGCCGCGATCAGCGCTGAATGCACGTCGCCCGGCACCTGCATCGCCACGCGGTGCGCGCCATCAACGCTTTGCAGCGTCCATGTGCCGGACAGGTCCATGAAGCTACAGCCGGTCGCCACTCGCCGCGTCGAACAGCGAGGAAAGGCCGACGCGGAAGCGCACCGTCACCTTGTCGCCGGGACTGAAGCGTGCACTTGATTCGACGCGGGCCGACAGCATCTGGCCACCGGCGTTGATCCACACCAGGCTGTCGGAGCCCATGGGCTCGACAATATCGACCACGCCGTCGAAGGCTTCGCTGAGATGGGACTCATTGCCGGCATTGATGCGTATGTGCTCGGGCCTGACGCCAAATTCGACGTCGCGCCCGGCGGCAAAGCCCTGAATGACACCGTAGTCCTTCAGGCCTACCTTGCCGCCCGCTATCGCGAGCCCAGGGGCCGCCGCCGTGCCATCGAGCTTGGCCTTCAGGAAGTTCATGGACGGCGAGCCGATGAACCCGCCACATAGCGGTTCCTCGGCTTGTTGTAGATGGTATGCGGGTCGTCCAGTTGCTGGATGACGCCGCTCTTCATCACGGCGATGCGGTCGGCGAGCGTCAGCGCCTCGATCTGGTCGTGGGTCACGTAGATCATGGTGTTGCCGAGGCGCTGGTGCAGGCGCTTGATTTCGACACGCAACTCGGCGCGGAGCTTGGCATCGAGGTTGGACAGCGGTTCGTCGAACAGGAACACGTCGACATCGCGCACCAGTGCGCGGCCGATGGCCACGCGCTGGCGCTGGCCGCCGGAAAGTGCGGTGGGTTTGCGCGCCAGGAACGGCTCGAGCTGCAGGATTTCCGAAGCGCGCTTCACCCGCTTGGCGATCTCGTCCTTGGCCATGCCGGACACCCGCAGGCCGAAGGACAGGTTCCTCTCCACCGTCATCTGCGGATAGAGCGCATAGGACTGGAACACCATGCCGATGCCGCGATCCTTTGGCTCTTCCCAGGTGACGTTCTTGCCCTTGATGAAGATCTTGCCGGCGCTCGGTTCCAGCAAGTCCGGCGATGCAGTTCAGCAAGGTGGACTTGCCGCAGCCCGAAGGCCCCAGCAGCACCAGGAATTCGCCATCGGGAATATCGAGGTCGAGTTCGTGCAGCACCTTCACCGCGCCATAGCTGAGCGCCAGGCCTTTCACCGACACGCTGGTGGAATTTGCTTTCATGGATATCAGCCTTTCACCGCGCCAGCGGCGATGCCGCGCACGAAATATTTGCCCGACAGGAAGTAGATCGCCAGCGGCACGATGCCGGTGAGGATCGTCGCCGCCATGTCGACGTTGTATTCCTTCACGCCCTGCAGCGAGTTGACGATGTTGTTGAGCTGCACGGTCATCGGATAGTTGGTGGGCCCGGCATAGATCACGCCGAACAGGAAGTCGTTCCAGATGCCGGTCACCTGCAGGATGACGGCGACAGTGAAGATCGGCACCGACATGGGCATCATGATCTGGAAGAAGATGCGCCAGTAGCCCGCGCCATCGACACGCGCCGCCTTGAACAGTTCCGGCGGCAGCGACGAGAAATAGTTGCGGAACAGCAGCGTCAGGATCGGCAGGCCGAACACCGTGTGAATGAAGATCACCGCCCACAGCGTCGAATAGATGCCCATCCACGCGGTGATGATGACCAGCGGATAGAGCATGACCTGATAGGGCACGAAGGAGCCGACCAGCAGCACGGTGAAGAAGGCCTCGGCAAACTTGAACGGCCAGTTGGCAATCGAATAGCCGGCAATCGAGGCCACGGCGATCGAGACGATCACGCTTGGAATGGTGATCTTCACCGAATTGAAGAAGCCCGGCGCCAGGCCGGTGCAGTTGAGGCCGGTACAGGCTTCCGACCAGGCCTTGATCCACGGCTGGAAGGACGGCTCCGAGGTCGGCACGAAGATGTTGCCGAAGCGGATGTCGTCAAGGTCCTTCACCGAGGTGATGATCATGACGTAGAGCGGCAGCAGGTAATAGAGCGAAGTGAGAATCAGCACCGCGTAAACGAACATGCGGCCGGGCGCGAACAGCGGTCTGGGTTTCGGGCCTGATGGTTCGATGGTTGATGGTGTTTGCCATGGCCCTGCTCAATTCTGTTTCTTGCGCACGAATTCGACCCAGATCCACGGGATGAGGATGATCGCCGTGGCCAGCAGCATGACCGACGAGGCCGCCGTGCCCTGCGCCAGGGCGCCGACGAACATCGTCTCGTAGACATAGAGCGTCGGCAACTGCGAGGAGTGGCCAGGCCCGCCCTGCGTCAGCGCCACCACCAGATCGTAGATGCGCACCGCACCCGAGGCGACGATCACGAAGGTGGTGACCAGCACCGGCCGCATCATCGGCAGGACGACCTGGATATAGGTGCGCCATTTGGGAATGCCGTCGACGCGCGCCGCCTTCCAGATTTCATCGTCGATGCCGCGAAGTCCGGCCAGCATCAGCGCCATGACAAAGCCGGTGCCCTGCCACAGGCCGGCGATGACCACGGCATAGATCGACATTTCGCGGTTGGTCAGCCAGTCGAAGGAGAAACTCTCCCAGCCCATCTGGCGCACCGAGGCTTCGAGCCCGAAGGCCGGATTCATGATCCACGCCCAGACATGGCCGGTGACAATGAAGGAGAGCGCGAAGGGATAGAGATAGATCGTCCGGAACACGCCTTCGAGCCGGATCTTCTGATCCATGAAGACGGCGATGACGAAGCCGATGATGAAGGCGAAACTGGTATAGAGCGTGCCGTAGATCGCCAGATTGGTGATGGCGGTGATCCAGCGCGGGCGTGCGCCACAGGCGGGTGTATTGCGCCAGGCCCACCCAGTTGTCGTAGAATTCCTGGGGCGTGAAGATCGGCAGGGTCTTGATGTTGGTGAAGGACGAGGCGACCGTCCACACTGTGCCGCCGACGAACACGACCAGCACGATGAGCATCATCGGCAGCGCGGCGATCTTCGAGTTCAGATTGCGGAAAAGCGGATTCGGCTTGTCCAAGGCTGCTAGCTCCGGTGCCGTGCACAGATGCCATGCCGTACCGGCCCGGCAGTCAAAGCCGGGCCGTACGCCGATGGGCGGATCAAGTCACGGTTACTTCGGCGCGTTCTTGATGATCTCGACGAACTGCGCCTGGGCCTGCTCCGGCGGTGATGGCCGGGTTGGCGAAGAACTCGTTCATCACGTCGCGGATCTGGTTCAGCGAGTCGCGGTCAATCATCTGGACATCGTTGGGGAACACCTTGCGTCGACTTGTCAAGAATCTCCAGGCCCTTCTTCATGCAGTCGTTGGCCGCCGAAAGATCGACGTCGGCGCGCATCGGCAGCGAGCCCTTCTTGAGATTGAAGGCCACCTGAACTTCCTTGGTCACCATCATGGAGGCCATGGCAAGCTGTGCCTTCTCGACTTCCGGGTCGCTTGTTCTTGGGGAAGTAGAACACGTCGCCGCCGGTGTTCAGCACCGGCTCGAGGCCAAGGCCCGGCAGGCAATCATAGTCTTCGCCCGCCTTCATGTTGGCCACCTGGAATTCGCCGCCGGCCCAGTCGCCCATCACGTTGGCGGCGGCCTTGCCGGAGATGACGAGGCCAACGGCTTCGTTCCACTGCGGAACCACGGTCTTGGGATCGACGAGTTTGCGGGCCGCGTCGATGGCCTGGAACACCTTGGCCATTTCCGGCGCCGCCGGCGATGTCGAGGTCGCGGTCCTTGTAGACCTTGCACGAAGTTGTCGACGCCGGCGATCGCCACGGTGCAGATTCTGCGATCAGCAGGGCGACCGGCCAGCCTTCGGCCAGCGACAGCGGAATGATGCCCTTGGCCTGCAAGCGCAGGTGCGGCGGCGATCATTTCGTTCCAGTTCTTCGGCGGCTCGATGCCGGCATCCTTGTAAACCTTGCGGTTGGTCCACATCCACTGGGCCGAGTGCAAGTTCACCGGAACGCAGACGACCTTGCCGTCAACCGTGCAGCTTTCAAGCTGGCTCTTGGGACGCAGAATGTTGGCCCAGTCTTCCTTCTTGGCGAGTTCGGTGAGGTCGAGCATGAGGCCGGCCTTGACGAGATCGTCGGCGTCTTTGCCGGGGTTCAGCTGGGTGGCGCCCATCGGGTTGCCGCCCAGAATGCGCGAGATGATGATCGGGCGGGCCACGTCGCCGGAACCGGCGATGGCGCCATCGACCCACTTGTTGCCGGTGGCATCAAATGCCTTGGCGAATTCGGCGACGGCAGCGGCTTCGCCACCCGACGTCCACCAATGGGTGACTTCAACATCGGCAGCCTGGGCTGCGGGAATGGCGGCGGTCATCATGAGTGCCGCCAGCATGGATTTCAGACGCATCGTGGTTTCCTCCCTGTTTTGTGGATGCAGGAATTTTGTAACCCAGAGTCGGGGACTCCGCAACGTTTCAGTTATTGTGCATTTGCTCAGTCAATTATGCTGCATTGCAAGGGAAAAATTATGTTCTGAATCGTTTCAGTTTTCGCCTATGGTCCGGGTTTATTTGCGTGAGCCATGTCCCCGAGCGACGTTCCAAACCGAGCGCCCGACCCTCAAGACCATTGCCTATCTCACGGGCCTTGGCGTCTCAACGGTTTCGCAAGCCCTGAAAGACGACACCGAGATCAGCGAGGAAACCCGGGCGCGGGTGAAACTCATCGCCCGGCAGATCGGCTACCGGCCGAACCGCGCGGGCGTCAGGCTGCGCACCGGCAAGACAAATGTCATCACCGTGGTGTTGAATGCCGGAGAAGAGGGCTCGGGCCTCGTCTCCAACATGGTCTACGGAATTTCCGATGCGCTGGCTGGAACGGCCTATCATCTGGTGGTAACTCCCTACTCCCTTTCAGACCCGATGGCGCCGATCCGCTATATCGTCGAGACCGGATCCGCCGATGGCGTCATTCATTTCGCGCACCCAGCCCAATGATCCCAGGGTGCGCTATCTCCTCGACCATGGCCTGCCGTTCGCCACCCACGGCCGTACCGAAATGGGGGTTGTCCACCCCTATTTTGACTATGACAACGAAGCCTTTTCGGTCGAGGCTCTGCGCATTCTCAAAGACAAGGGGCGCAGGCATGTGATCTTGCTTGGACCGCCGCCGGGCCTCACCTTCCACAAGCATACGCATCAGGGTTTCCAACGGGGGGTGCAGGAATTGGCGCTTCGCGGCGCAGCCATCGGTACGCATGATATCGACTCAAGTTTGGATGAAATTCGCGCCCTGGGCCTTGCTTTGGCCCAGCGCCACGACCGGCCAGACGGCGTCGTAAGCAGCTCGGTGACGGCGTCCATGGCGCTTGCCACCGGCTTGCGGGATGGCGGCCTGGCGATCGGGCAGGATTTTGACATCGTAACCAAGCATTCGACCGCACTTCTGAGCCTTATCTGGCCGGAAATCATTGCCATGCATGAAGACTTCCGCCAGGCCGGGTTTGAGTTGGCCCGCATGCTGATGGCGCGGATTGCCGGTGGCGAAGATCAGTGTGTGCTGGTGGGGCCTCATGAGGTCCATTCCCGCTAAATCTGGAAAAATGAACTTTTGTTCATTTTCGTGTCAGCTTCACCCAAGTAGATGAAAGGTCACCCCCTTCTCGATTTGGTGATCATGTCTCCCACCAAGCATTCCGATCCGGCCACGCAGTTCTCCACAACAAAATTGACCGGATGTCGCCAAGCTGGCCGGAGTGTCAGTGTCAACGGCTTCGCGGGCTTTGACGCGGCCCGAGATGGTTTCGCCGGACACTCGCGATGCCGTGCAGAAGGCTGCCAAATCGGTCGGCTACCATCCCAATCTCATTGCACGGTCGCTGCGCACACAATCGACGAAGAGCGTTTTCGTGCTGTTGCCAAGTCTGGCCAGTCCGTTTTATCCGGAAATCATCCGCGGCCTCGATTGGGCTGCCCATGAGCGTGGATATACTTTGATGCTGGGATTGACCGGGAGCGAACCGGAACGCCAGTCGTCCTACGTCGATATTGTGCACCGCTCGCGGGCCGACGGTATCGTGGTTCTTGATTCTTCTCTTTCTCGCATTCTGGCTGATCGGGATCAATTGCGCCTGCCCGCCGTGCAGGTTCTCGAAACGCAGCGCTGGATCACCCATGCCCAGTCGTGACAATCGATGAACATGCAGCCGCGCAAAAGATTACCCAGCACCTGATTGAACTCGGCCACCGGAGAATCGCGCATATTTCCGGAAAACCGGACTCGACCGTCACGGCTCCACGCATAGCGGGCTATCGCAGCGCTCTTGAAGGAGCCGGAATCGCTTTCGACGAGACGCTGGTTTGCGTTGGCAATTTCCTGGCGAGCGGCGGCAGCAGCGGCATGACATTCCTGATGGCACTCACCGAGCAACCGACGGCGGTGTTCTGCGCCAATGACGAGACAGCGTTTGGCGCCATGGCAAGGCTTACCGAGCTTGGCCGCAAGATTCCGGGCGACGTTTCGATCGCCGGCTTCGACGATATTGAGCAGAGCTCCAGTTCAACGCCGCCATTGACGACGATCCGCCAGCCGCGCTTCGACATCGGCGTCAAAGCCATGATGCTGTTGCTCGATAACATCAACGGCAGATCAGACCGGCCGCAGCAAGTTCAACTGCAGACGGAAGTGGTGGTGCGCGAATCGACGGGTGAACCTAGTTCTCGTAGTGCCTGACCACCAGCGCGTTGAGGAGCCGGACACCCCAACCCGATCCCCAGCTGTGATTGATGGCGCTCTTGTTCGAGTCCATCGCCGTTCCCGCCACATCAAGATGCGCCCACGGCACGTTGTTGACGAAACGCTGGATGAATTGCGCGGCGGTGACAGCACCGCCATAGCGGCCACCAATATTCTTCATGTCGGCGACATCGCTGTCGATCAACTTGTCGTATTCGGGGGCAAGCGGCATGCGCCAGACTTTCTCGCCTGTCTGATAGCCGTGGTCGGAAAGCCGCTGGGCCAATTCGTCGTTGTTCGAGAACATGCCGGCAAATTCCTTGCCGAGCGCCACCATGATGGCGCCGGTAAGGGTCGCCAGGTTCACCATGAATTTCGGCTTGAAGCGATCCTGAATGTACCACAGCACGTCGGCCAGAACGAGGCGGCCTTCGGCATCGGTGTTGAGCACGGCGATGGTCTGCCCGGACATCGACTTTACGACATCGCCTGGACGCTGGGCGTTGCCATCCGGCATGTTTTCAACAAGTCCAATGGCGCCAACGGCATTGACCCTGGCCTTGCGCCGGGCAAGCGCCAGCATCAGGCCAACCACACAGGCGGCACCCCCCATGTCGCCTTTCATGTCTTCCATTCCGGCGGCGGGCTTGATGGATATGCCGCCGGTATCGAAAGTCACCCCCTTGCCGATAAACGCCACGGGCTTTTCACCGCGCTTGCCACCATTCCAACGCATCACCACCATGCGCGCTTCATGCGCCGATCCTTGGGCAACGCCAAGCAAAGCACCCATGCCGAGGCGCTTCATTTGTTTCGCATCGAGAATTTCGACCTTCACGCCATGACGCGAAAGTTCCTTCGTCCGGCGCGCAAACTCCGCCGGGAAAAGCTTGTTCGGTGGCTCATTCACGAGGTCGCGGGCGAAGTGCACACCCTCGGCCACCGCATCGTGACGGGCGAAATCTTTCTTCGCCATCGCCTGATCAGGTGTGAGAATAGTGATTTCAGCCACGGACTTGGGCGTTTCGGGCTTTTTCGTTTTGTAGCTGTCGAAGCTGTAACTGCGCAGGCGCAAACCCGATCCAATCAAGGCCGCCACAGCGCCCGCCTGCAACGGCTTGTTCGAGAAATCGGCGGCAATGGTTGCGGCTTTGGCTTTGGCAGCCTGCAGGGCACCGGCAATGGCGCCGCCCAAAAGTTCGACTTCGCGGGCCACCAGCGCTTCTGTATTACCAAGCCCAAACACCAGCACGCGGTCGAATTTTCCGGCGGCAACAATGTCGAGCAGCTGATCGCGCTTGCCGCCAAATTGGGCCGCCTTGATGGCGCGGGAAATATGGCCACCGGTCTTCTTGTCGGTGACGGCGGCGAGACCTGCGAGCTTGCCGCCTTCGCTGGCAAAGACCACCAAAGTGCCGGTGGACGGGAGTGTGGTGCCGGAAAACTTGATTTTCATGATTTTGTCCGTGGGGTTGGGGGCCTCTGGTAGCGCGTTTCGCGGGCTTTGGAAATCCTGCCTCTGTTATGCCCGGTTGTCCGGCCATGTCTCTCGCCGAATTAAGAATTCGGCGCTTCCCGTGGCGGATGATAACCGTTAAAATTGTACGAATGGCCGTATCCGGCCGGCGATAAACAGGCGGGTGATGGTGGGAGCCAGGTCTTTCAGGACCTTAGGGGGTGTGTGTTTTGCTGCGTTTGCGGCGGTTTTGACCGTCGCCGTTGCAATTGTTCCAGCGCATGCCAAGAAGCCGCCGAAGTTCAAGAAGCCGGTTACCGAGGAACCTGGGCCAAACGAGAAGGTCTATTTCGTTGCCGACCAGGTCACCTATAACGGTAAAACCGGCGTGGCTGTCGCCACCGGCACGGTGATCATCGACTATGGCGCCTACAAACTCACTGCCACTCGCGTCGAATACGACACCAAGAAAGGCGTTTTCAAAGCCAACGGATCAGTCGTTCTGAAAGAGCCGAACGGTAACGTGCTGATGGCCGATTCCGCCACCATGATGAACAAGTTCAAGGAAGGCTTCGCCCGCCACCTTAAAGCATTGCTCACCAACGATACGACCATCACCGCCGAATATGCGAGGCTTTACGAAAACGATATCACTATTTATCGCAAGGCCAGCTACACGGCGTGCACCAAATGCACGCGCGGCAATGGTGATCCGCTTTGGGAGATCGTCGCCAAGGAAGCCAAACACGACGGCCAAAAGAAGACCATTTATTACGACGACATGATGTTCCGCATCGGTGGCGTGCCGGTGTTCTACCTGCCCTATCTCGCCTATCCCGATCCGTCGGTCGAGCGCCGCACCGGATTTATCTGGCCGAATTTCAAGTATGGCGATGTCTACGGCTTTGGGGTGATCACGCCGTTCTTCTGGGCTCTGGCGCCGGACTACGACCTGACCTTCAGCCCGATGATTACCACCCAGCAAGGGGTACTTGGCGACGTCGAATGGCGGCACAAGCTGAAGCGCGGCGTCTACAATGTCCGGGCCTATGGCATTTACGAACTCGACCCCGATGCCACCAAAGAGCCCGAACGGTGGCGCGGCGCCATTGAAACCAAGGGCAAATTCAAAGCCGATGACGGCTGGCGGCTTGGCTGGAACGGCTTACTCGCCAGCGACAAGAATTTCCTGCGCGACTACGATATCGACAAGCGCGGCATTGCCCAGAACCGCATTTATGCCACTCAGGTCGAGGACCAGGACTACATTTCCGCAGAACTTCTGGATTATCGCACATTGCGCAATGGACTGAGGCAGGAAGACCTGCCGCAGGCGCTGCCCTATGTGCGCAGCAGCCATATCTTTCAGGAACAGATTCTTGGCGGCGAACTGGCACTCGATACCACAAGCTATTCCCTCAATCGCGAGGATGCGATCGCCGGATACAAGCTTGGGACGCAGCAGACCCGCGTGATAACAGCGCTGCAATGGCAAAAACAGGTGATTACCGATGGCGGTATCGTCTTCACACCGTTTGCCGGGGTGCGCAGCGAACTGACCAATGCGGAGAACGTTCCCGGTGCCAGCGCCTCGGCGACGTCGAAAGCCGAGATATTGCCTTCAGCAGGTTTCGACCTGCGAATGCCGCTGGTCGCTCATGGGGTGCGGGGCAGCAGCGTGGTAACGCCGGTGGCCCAGATCGTGGCATCTCCCGATGCACCCGAAACAAATGATTTTGGCAATGAGAATGCCTTAACCCTCAACTTCGATCATACCAACCTGTTCCTCGAGGAGCGGCACTCCGGCAGCGACCGTTATGGCGGTGGAACCCGGGCGAACGTGGGCGTCCTCTACAACTACATCGCCAACAATGGCTGGTCGGTGCGGGCAGCAGCCGGCCAATCGATCCAGATTGCCGGCGAAAACGGATATCTTCCCGGCTCGGGGCTGGAAGGTCCGCAATCGGACTTGATCGGGGCAATTGCCGTTCAGCCATGGGATCATCTCAATTTGACCTATACGGTAAGAGCTCGAGGAAGACCTGTCACAAATCAATGCCCAGGAGGCTTCCGCCAGCCTCACTTTCGACAGGTTTTCCGCGTCTTTGGGCTATGCGGACATTGCCGCAGCACCGAACTACGGACGGCCGGACCATGAAGAACAGATCTGGAGTGACGCCCGCCTCAGGCTTGGCGCAGGGTGGAGTGTTTTTGGCGGCGTGCGCTATGATCTCGAATATGACGATTTTGTCCAGAAGAGCCTGGGGCTCGCCTTCAACTGTGATTGCATGAACGCCGAACTTCGCTATGCCGAGAAACTCACCGCCGACAACGCCAACCCCATTGAGCGCAGCATCTTCCTGTCGGTCTCGTTCCGCACGCTGGGCGCCGCCAGTGCCGGTTTGTCGTTCTAGGGCCGGGTGAATGAAACGATTTTTCAGAATACTGCCGCTCGTGCTGGTTCTGGCCTTGGCGACCGCTGCCGTTGCCCAGAACAAGGGTGTCATTGTTGTTGCCAACGATCTGCCGATCACTGACTATGACATCACGCAGAAGATCAATCTGCTCAAGGTTCTGGGCTCTGATCCTTCGCAGATGAGCCGCAAGGAGGTGTTGCAGAGCCTTGTCAACGACGTCGTCAAGCTGGCGGAAGCCAAACGCCTCAACGTCAGTCCGTCGGGGGGCGAAGTTGACGGCCAGATTGGCCGCATTGCCAAGAACCTGAAAATGGATACCGATGGCCTTCTCGGCAAGCTGAAGGAGCGTGGTGTCGCTACCGAATTTTTCCGGCGCTATATTGCCGCCAACATCGGTTTCAACCGGGTCATCGGCATCAAGAACAAGGACGCTCCGAAAAAAAAGGCCGAAGTCAGCGATGCTGACGTCGACCGCAAGATGGCGGAGATCAAGGGGCAGATGAATGCCCAGGTCAGCAAGATCATGGCCGACCCGCGCATGAAGGGTGTCGCCGTGCTGTCGATCATCCAGTTCGATCTGCCAGTGGAAACAGACGACCCGGGCCTTTTGCAGGCCCGCGCCATCGAAGCCCAGCAAGTGGCAAAGCAGTTCAAGAGCTGCAAGAACCCGCGCGCTGCCGCTTCCGGCGTGTTCAACGTGAAAGTCGGCAAGATTGTCGATGCCGACGCCTCCAAGGTGCCACCGGAATTGCGCAAGGCGTTGACCAACGCAGGAATCGGGCGGGCTATTGGTCCGTTGCGCGGCCCCAAGAGTCTGCAAGTGATCGGCTACTGTGGCTCGCGCAGGATTACACCACCCAAGCCAAAATTCGATATGCCGACGCGCGAGCAGGTCCGTGGCGTGCTTGAAAACGAGCAATATGCAAAGGTCGAAGATCAGTTCCTCAAGGAAGCCCGCAAGCGCGTTTACATCGAATACCGGGACAAGAGCTTTGCCCAGCAATAGGTTGCCGCTGGCGCTCACCTGCGGAGAGCCGGCAGGTGTGGGTCCGGAGATCACCGCGAAAGCCTGGACCGAACTGCGCAACTCCACGACAGCATTCTTGCTGATTGGCGACGGCGACTATTGGGCAAGCCGAACATCCATCGCCATTCAGCGAATCTCAGAACCCGCCCTCGCCGCAGAGGTCTTTGCCGACGCACTGCCTGTGCTGCATCGGCCATTGGCGCGGAAACCGGCAGCAGGCAAACTCGACACGGCAACCGCACCACAGGTCATTGCCAGCATCGATGAGGCCGTCGCGTTGTGCTTTGCCGGCAAGGTCTCTGGCATGGTGACCAATGCGATCCAGAAGGAAACACTCTACGCCGCCGGTTTCAAGCACCAGGGTCATACCGACTATCTCGCATCGCTTGCGAAAATGCGGGGCCATACGGTCCACGAAGTGATGATGCTGGTGGCGCAGGACCTCAGAGCGATCCCGGTTACCGTTCACATTCCCTTGGCGGAGGTTCCGAAGCAATTGACGGCCGAAGCCATCATCGCCCAGGCCCGCGTCGTCGACCGTGACCTCCGGCGCTATTTCGGCATTGCCCATCCGCGTCTGGTGGTCACCGGCCTCAATCCCCATGCTGGCGAAAATGGTGCCATGGGACTGGAAGATCGCGACATCATCAGGCCCGCCGTAGAGCGACTCAGGGCCGAGGGGCTGGACGTGCGCGGCCCCATTTCCGCCGACACGGCGTTTCATGCCGAAGCGCGCGCCACCTATGACGCCATCCTGTGCATGTATCACGATCAGGCGCTGATCCCGGTGAAGACCCTGGATTTTCATGGCGGCGTCAACGTCACCCTCGGGCTGCCCTTTATCCGCACGTCGCCGGACCATGGAACCGCACTCGATCTGGCGGGCACGGACCTGGCCAATCCAGCGAGCCTCATCGCTGCCATCCGGCTGGCGGCGCAAATGGCGGATCGCGCCCGTGGAGCCTGATCCGCTGCCGCCGTTGCGCGAGGTGATCGCGCAATATGGGCTTGCCGCCAAGAAATCGCTGGGCCAGAATTTTCTGTTCGATCTCAACCTGACGCGGCGCATCGCCCGCGCGGCAGCGCCGCTTGAAGGTTCTACCATCGTCGAAGTCGGCCCCGGTCCCGGCGGCCTGACGCGGGCGCTGCTGATGGAAGGTGCCAGCAAGCTCATTGCCGTCGAACGCGACGAGCGCGCCATTGCCGCACTGGCAGATGTGCAGAAGGCCTTTCCCGGCAGGCTCGAGGTGATTTCCGGCGATGCGCTGGCCACCGATTGGCGAAGCCTTGTCGCGGGGCCGGCCAAGATCGTTGCCAATCTTGCCCTACAATATCGCAACACCGCTGCTCATTGGCTGGATCACCGGCGAACGCGTGGTTTTCCTCGCTCACCTTGATGTTTCAGAAAGAAGTGGCCGAGCGCATCGTGGCGAAGCCCGGCGGCAAGGACTATGGGCGGCTGTCCATTCTCTGCCAGCATCATTTGCGATGCGAAGAAACTGTTCGACGTCAACCGCTCGGCCTTCACGCCGCCGCCCAAGGTCACGTCCAGCATCGTGCAACTTGTGCCGAAATTGGTGCCCGCGCTTTCCTGCGACATCGCGGTTCTTGAGCGCGTGACGGCGGCGGCTTTCGGCCAGCGCCGCAAGATGCTGCGCTCCAGCCTCAAGTCGATCAGCGATGATGTCGAGGGGCTGCTCGCCAAGGCCGGCATCAATCCCGAACTACGTGCCGAACAGGTTCCGGTCGAAGGCTTTGCGCGTTTGGCGCAGTTGCTCGACTAGCCGATCATGTAAACCTTGCGGATTGTTTCATGCACGCGGCAGGTGCCTTTCCAGTCCTTCGGAAAGAAAGCGGCGGTGCCGGGAACGATCTCGATCACTTCGCCGGATTCATGCGTATAGGTGCAGCGGCCGAGCAGGAAGTGGCAGAACTCGTCGCGGGTGACGTGGCAGTTCCAATAACCCGGCGTGCAGATCCAGATGCCAGCCTCGTTCTCGCCATTGGGGCCCTTGTGGAACAGCATGCCGGAGGTGCGCGACTCGCCTTCGATCATGGTGGGGATCACCCCCCAGTCCTTGAACGGGCCTTCAAAGCCGTGGGGGTGAGCGAGATGCGGGGCGGTGGACGAGAGTTTCGGTGTCATGGTGGCACTCAGCATGTAAACATTGCGCATTGTTTGGTGAACCGTGCAGATACCCTTCCAACCCGCTGGAAACAACACCACCGTATCGGGCACCACTTCCACCACCTCGCCAGAGTCACGGGTGTAGGTGGCTTGACCCGACACGAAGTGGCAGAGTTCATCGCGCGGGATTTCGAGCGGCCAGGTGCCGGGTGTGACTTGCCACAAACCGGACTCGAGTTGGCCGTCAAGGGCTTTGTACAACAGCACGCCATCGTTCTTTGAATTGCCAGTGATAGGGTTCGGCTGATGGCCCCAATCCTTCAAAGGTTCGGCGTAGTTGGCGGGATCTTCAAGATGTGGTGCGGACGACGTGAGATTGCTGGGCATCAGGCGAGTTTGCGCCGGGTGAGGCCGTCGATCACTTTCGCCGCCTTGGTGGGGCCGTGCTTCGAACGCATCGCCTTCGACGTCTTCTTCAGCTTCGCCTTCATCTTCTTGTCCGTCAGCATGGCCATGATCTTCGCCTGCATCTCGTCATCGGTCCAGTTGTAGCGGTCAAGCTTGAAGCCGTGACCGGTTTCCTGAACGCGCGTGGCGTTGTCGTGGCCATCCCAGACATAGGGCATGATGATGGCGGGCTTGCCAAAATACAGGCACTCGGTGAAGGAGTTGTTGCCACCATGGTGGATCACCGCGTCGACTTGCGGAATGACCGACGGCTGCGGGAACCACTTGTCGATATGCACGTTCGGTGGAATATCGGCGTATTGATCCATGTAGTCGCCGACATTGACCAGGGCTCGCACCGGCATCTTGCCGATCGACACGATCAGGCGCTTGAGCAAATCGGTATCTCCCGAACCCAGCGAGCCGAAGCTTACATAGAGCAGCGGCTTGTCGTTGTTCGCCTTGAACTTCGGCACCTTGTAGGCCGTGTCCTTCCTCACGCAGCCTTCGAGATACTGGAACTGCTTGGCCGAAAGCCTGTGGCGGCGCTTGAATTTCACAGCACTCGGATAAAGCAGGATATTCATGTGCGGGCTCGCCTCGAAGAACTGGCCCAGCGGATATTTCTTCTCGCCCACCGATTTCAGGAAGGTGTTGAACGCCTCGTGGATCGGCTTGATGACCTTATTGAAGTGCTTCCTATAGGCGGCGTGGGCTTTTTTGTCCTTGGCACCGGCGCCCGACAGATGCGGCGGAATATCGGGATCCTCGATCTCGTTTTCCGAGCACGAGATGATGCGCACCCAGGGCTTCTGGTTTTTCTTGGCATAGCGCTTGATGGCCGGAAACAGGATCACATTGTCAACGCAGACGACATCGGGCTTCACCTTGTCGAGAACACCGGGCAGGTCCTTCTCGGCCCATTTCGCCGTTTCGACGATCATCGCCCAGCAGTCCTTCACGTAATTGTCGATCTGCTCGAAGGGTGTTTTTCGGAAATTTGGAATGTGGCCGTTGATGAAGTCGACCCAGAACTTGGCCATTTCTTCGGGCGGCAGCGGCTCCGACAGGTTCACTGCATGGGCTTCGAATCCATAACCCTTGTAGACATCGAGAAAGCCGGGGTCAGACAGGAACACCACCTTGTGGCCGAGCTTTTCGAGGGCCTGGCCGATGCCGACCGAATTCAGCGCCGGTCCGAAGGCTGCTTCTGGAAAGAGCGCGATCACCTTTTTGGGTTTCTTCGTCTTCTTGACTGCCGTTTTCGCCATGTCTTTCTCCCTAGGGCAAAACCCTATGATTCACCCGCTGTGCGGCAAACACCAACACGAAACTCACTCCCATGACAATGGCCGCCATGGCGTTGATCTCCGGCGTCACACCGAAGCGGATCATTGCATAAATCTGCATGGGCAGTGTCGTGGAGGATTGCCCGGCACCCGCCGTGAAATAGGCGATGATGAATTCATCGATGGACAGTGTGAAGGCCAGAAGTGCCGCAGCAATCACCGAGGGCCGGATCAGCGGGAAGGTGATGCGCCAGAAGGTGACCCATTGGGTGGCGCCGAGGTCGCGCGACACTTCGTTCAGCGACCAGTCGTAGCTCTTGAGCCTGGCCCGCACCACGGCGGTGACGAAGGCAATGTTGAACACCACATGGGCCATGACGATGGAGTGGAGGCCCAGGGTGAATTTCACCAGCGTGAAGAAGGAGAGAAGGGCGATGGCCAGCACGATATCGGGAATGATCATCGGCGCGAACAGCAGCGCATCGCGGGCGGGTGAAGGTCTGGCACGGGCCACGCCGAGTGCCAGCAGGGTGCCAAGCGTCGTTGCGATGAGTGTGGACCAGAAGCCGACGACCAGCGAATTCCAGGCGGAGGCGAGAATCTTCGGGTTCTCGAACAGCTTGCCGTACCACTCGAAGGAGAAGCCCGTCCAGGCGGTCGGCAGGCCAGCGCGGTTGAAGGACAGGGCCACCAGCACGATGATCGGCACATAGAGAAACGCATAGGTCACGCCAAGATGGAGTTTCAGGGCCTTACCCATGGCGCTCTCCCCGCGCCCGTCCTGCGGCCATGGCTTGCGCAAACAGCACCAGCATCATCAAGGCAATCAGCAAGGCGGAGAGTGTGGCGCCAAACGGCCAGTCGCGGGCCGAGAGGAACTGATCATAGATCAGGTTCCCGACCATCTGGAACTTGCCACCGCCCAGGAGATCGGGAGTCACGAAATTGCCGATGGAGAGAACAAACACGAAGACGGCCCCGGCCGCCACGCCAGACGCGGTGAGCGGCAGGGTGATGCGCCAGAAGGTGGTGAGGGCACTTGCTCCCAGATCGCGCGAAGCTTCGGGCAGCGATGGATCAAGCCGCTGCAGGGCCGAGTAAATCGCCAGGATCACGAAGGGCGTGTAGTTGTAGACAAGGCCCAGCACCACGGCGAAGGGATTGTAAAGCAGCGGCAGCGGGTCAAGGCCAATCGCGCCGAGCATGTTGTTGATGAGGCCCGCCGGATTGAGCAGCACAATCCAGGCATAGGTGCGGATCAGATAATTGGTCCAGAACGGCAGCATGGCGAGGAAGAGGAGAGCCGTCTGGCGTTCTACCGGGGCTTTGGCGATGGCATAGGCCGCCGGATAGCCGATCAACAGGGCGATGAGCGTGGCGAGTCCGGCGATCTTGGCCGAGTCCCAGAAGATCGAGAGATAGAGGGGGTCGAAGGCGCGGGCGATATTGTCGAGGGTCGCGGCGTTCCAGTCAACGCCACCATAGATGCCGCGTTCAAAAAAGATCAGCACAAAGATCAACAGGTACGGGACGACCATGAGCAGGCCGAGCCACAGAAGGCCCGGCAGCATCAGCAGCCATGAGGTGAGGCGGGGGGACATAACGCGCATTCACCCTTCTCCCATCCTTCGGATGGGAGAAGGTGCCCGGAGGGCGGATGAGGGCCGGTGCGCAGCACCGGTGGCTACCACCCTCGCTGCGCTCGGGCCCTCATCCGGCCCCGGAACACGTCCGGGGCCACCTTCTCCCGCACGCTGCGCGGGAGAAGGGCGAAATCCCTACTTCGCCGCCATGATTTCCGAGACGGTTTTGGAGAAGGCTTTCATGCCTTCGCCGAGGTCACGGAGCTGTTCATATTTCAGAAGATCGGCAGGGGCGATCGCCATGTTGGGGTATTGCGTCAGCATGGCCTTGTCGATCGCCTCCATTCCGGCCTTGTTGGGGGTCTTGTACATGATGTTCTCGACCACCCACTTGCCGTTCTCGGCATTCAGCACGAAGTCGATGAACTTGTGGGCGGCATCGGCATTCTTGGACGTCTTGGTGACGACGATGGAATCAACCCACAGGTCGGAGCCTTCCTTGGGGATCACGTATTTGATCGCCGGATTCTCGGCGATGCCGTAGTTGCACCAGCCATCCCAGGCATGCACCAGCGAGGCTTCGCCCGATACAAGCTTGGAATAGAATGTGGTGTCGTCATAGGCCAAAAGGCTACGCTTGGTTTCGACCAGCTGATCGCGCACCTTGTCGAGGCTCGCCTGGTCAGCAGCGTTGACCGACATGCCGCCTGCCAGGAAACCGGCGGCCATCAGCCAGCGGTCGGTGGCCAGCATGGTGATCTTGCCCTTCAGATCATCAGTGGGCTTCAACAGGTCATTCCAGCTGGTGGGCTCGGCCTTCACCACGTCCGAGCGGTAACAAAGTCCGGTGGTGCCCCAGGTATAAGGCACCGAGTAGGTGTTGCCGGGGTCATGCTGCAGCTGGTTGGCTTCCGGGTAGAGATTGGCGATGTTGGGAATCTTGGCGTGGTCGATGGCGGCAACAAGTCCCAGCTTGTTCAGTGCTTCGGCAAAGGGCGAGGAGACGAACAGAACATCAAATCCCTCGCCACCAGACGCAGTCACCTTGCCCATGATTTCTTCATTGGTGGCATGCACGGCGATTTCAAGGTCGATGCCGGTGGCGGCCTTGAACTTCTCCGCCATGTCTTTCGGCATGTAGCCATCCCAATTGGAGATGACGAGCTTTTCAGCGAGCGCTGCCGTGGATGTGGCGGCAAGAAAAATAGTGACGGCAAAGACGGATTTGAGCGTCATGGTAGTCCTCCCTATTGTATTGAAGCGAGACTATGGGAGAACGAGGGCCCGTGTCGAGGCCCCCGCCGCAAGGGCCAACATTTGAATTCCTTTGCGGCTGTGGTACACGGAGCCGAAACAATCTGGGACAATCAAGACTGTGGCCAAAGTCGCGCTGATTTCCGGCGTTACCGGACAGGACGGTGCCTATCTGGCGGAGTTGCTACTCTCCAAAGGCTATGTGGTGCATGGCATCAAGCGGCGCTCTTCGCAGTTCAACACCAGCCGCATCGACCACCTCTACACTGACCTGCACGAGAAGGATGCCAAGTTTCGCCTGCATTTCGGCGATATGGTCAACTCGACGAACATCATACGCCTGTTGCAGGAGACACAGCCCGACGAGGTTTACAATCTCGCCGCCCAGAGCCATGTGAAGGTCAGCTTCGAATCGCCGGAGTACACCGCCAATGCCGACGCCATCGGCGTGCTGCGGATGCTCGAGGCGATCCGCATTCTGGGGTTCGAAAAGAAAACGCGATTCTATCAGGCGTCGACCTCGGAACTATATGGCAAGACGCAGTCCATGCCGCAGAACGAGACGACGCCGTTCTATCCGCGTTCGCCCTATGGCGCCGCCAAACTTTATGGCTACTGGATCACCGTGAACTATCGCGAGGCCTACGGGATTCATGCCTCGAATGGCATCCTGTTCAACCATGAAAGCCCGTTGCGCGGCGAAACCTTTGTGACGCGCAAGATCACGCGGGCGGTGGCGGCAATCGAGACGGGCATGCAGGAATGCGTCCATCTCGGCAATCTCGATGCCGAACGCGACTGGGGCCATGCCCGCGACTATGTTGAGGGCATGTGGCGGATGCTGCAACAGGATCAGCCGGGAGACTACGTGCTGGCGACCGGCGAAAAGCACAGTGTGCGCGAATTCGTCGAGGCGGCTTTCGCCGAAATCGGACGGGCCATAATCTGGGAAGGGCAGGCCGAGTGCGAAGTGGGCCGCGATGCCAGGACGGGCGCCATTCTGGTGCGGGTCGATCCCACCTACTACCGGCCAACCGAAGTTGAATCCTTGCTGGGCGACGCCAGCAAGGCCCGCGCGGTGCTCGGATGGTCACACACTGTCACCTTCGCGGAGCTGGTGAAAGAAATGGTGGCCGCCGACCGCAGTGGCTTCCAAGCCAATTCCCGGGGACTGCAGAAACCGCCGCGAGAGTAACGGGTGCCATGAACTACAATCTTGCCGGAAAGCGCATTTGGGTTTGCGGACACCGTGGCATGGTGGGCTCCGCCCTGGTTCGCCGGCTGCGCCGCGAGGGGATTGAACCATTGCTGGTGAGCCGCCAGCAGCTCGATTTATCGCGGCAGGCTGACGTTGAAGGCTGGATGGCGGCGCACCGGCCCGATGCCGTGATCGTGGCGGCCGCCAAGGTTGGCGGCATCGTGGCCAATGATACTTACCCCGCTGAGTTTCTCTACGAGAACCTGATTATCGAAGCAAATGTCATCCATGCCGCGTGGCTGACCAAGGTCGAAAAGCTCTTGTTTCTCGGCTCATCCTGCATCTACCCGCGCCTTGCGCCGCAACCGATCCGCGAGGATGCCCTGCTGACCGGCCCCCTCGAACCGTCAAACGAATGGTATGCGATTGCCAAGATCGCCGGACTCAAACTCTGCCAAGCGTACATGCGGCAACATGGGGCGCGGTTCGTTTCGGCCATGCCAACCAATCTCTATGGCCCGGGCGACAATTTTCACCCGCAGAACAGCCATGTCATTCCAGCATTGTTGCGCAAAGCCCATGAGGCAAAGCTTCGGGGTGAGAGCGGCATGGAAATCTGGGGCACGGGTTCGCCGCTGCGCGAGTTCATGCACGTCGACGATCTGGCCGATGCCTGTTTGTTTTTGTTACAAAGCTATGAGGACTACGCGCATATCAATATCGGCTCGGGCGAAGAGATTACAATCGCGGCATTGGCGCGCCAAGTCATGGGTGCCGTTGGACTTGGCGGCGATCTTCGGCACGACACCACAAAGCCCGATGGCACGCCGCGCAAACTGGTGGCGAGTGACCGCCTCCGGCAGCTGGGATGGGCGCCAGCGATTTCGCTGGCGGATGGTTTGCGGGAAACCTATCGCTGGTATGCTGCAAACGCCGACACCGTCCGGGGCTGAGGATTATCACTGCAATTTCGCCTATCCAGGTCACGTGCCGCACTGGCGCCATCACGGCAATATGAAGTCACGCACCTAGCCGTGATTTCCATTGCCGCTCCGAAGCCGTAAGAAGGGACAGAAACCAGTGAGGAACTTCATGGCCTGGACGCTGACACGCCGTACACTCCTGCAAGGTGTCGTGACTTTGCCTTTTGCCCGCCTGGCGCGCGCTGGCGATTGGGCGGTCATCGAACAGGTTGCTCGAGGCCAGACGGTCTATTTTAATGCCTGGGCGGGATCGGACACCATCAATGCCTACATCCAGTGGGCGGGTGAAGAGATTCTAAAACGTTTTGGCGTCACCCTCACCCATGTGAAGATCAGCGATGCGGCGGAAACCGTGCGCCGGGTGCGCGATGAAGTAGCAGCGGGCAAGGCCGACGGGTCGACCGATCTCATCTGGATCAATGGCGAGAATTTCCGCGCCATGAAGCAGGGCAAGCTGCTGTTCGGGCCGTTTTCCGAAAGCCTGCCGAATTTCCAGTATGTTGATGTCGAAGGCAAGCCGACGGTCCTCAAGTGATTTCACCGAGCCGGTGGAAGGCCTCGAAAGTCCCTGGGGCATGGCACAGCTCACGTTCTTTGGTGACGGCGCCAAGATCGCAAAGGCGCCACGCAGCATGGTGGAACTGCTCGATTTCGCCAGGGCCAATCCCGGACGGCTCTCCTACACGGCTCCGCCAGACTTCTATGGCACGACGTTCTTGAAGCAGGTACTGGTCGAAACTGTGGCTGATTCAATGGCGCTCGCCAGTGCGGTGACGGCGGATGACTTCAAGGCGCTGGCCGTTCCGGCCTTCGACTACCTCGACGCCTTGCACCCTTCTCTGTGGCGCCAGGGCAAGCAGTTTCCGCCGGCCCAGGCACAGCTCACGCAAATGCTGGCCGATGGCGAACTGCTGGTCGGCATCACCTTCAATCCAAATGAACCCGCCAATCTGGTGGCAGCGGGCCGCCTGCCCCCTTCCACAATCGCCTGGCAACACACCAACGGCACAATCGGCAACACACATTTCGTGGCGATCCCGATCAATTCCCGTGCCAAGGAAGGAGCGCAGGTCGTTGCCAACTTCCTGCTGTCGCCCGAAGCCCAACTGCACAAGCAGCAACTCGACGTGTGGGGCGATCCCACAGTGCTGAACCCTGCCAAACTTCCGCCAGATATCGCCGCCGAATTCAGCAAAAACCGCGCCGCCGGAAGCGTGTCCCTGCCCGGACCGGCGCTGACAGAGCCGCACGCCTCTTTCGTGCCGCTCATCGAAGCGGCGTGGCTCGAACGCTACGGCGCATGAAGCTGTCGCGGGCCGGGGTCCTGCCGCTTTTAGTCCTGTGGGCACTGCCATTGCTGGCGGCACTCGCAACAGTGCTGACACTGGCGGCACCGGGCGAGGCATGGCGCGGGTTTCTTGCACATCCACAAATGCCCGGCGGCACGTGGCTGGCCCTGTGGACCGGCACGGCATCAATACTGCTGGCGCTGGCGCTGGCCATTGTCATGGCCATGGCTTTTCACAACACAAGAGTCTGGCAACAACTGCCTTTGGTCACCGGGGCAGCGCTGGCCATTCCTCATCTGGCCTTCGCCATCGGCTTCGGAATACTCATCATGCCAAGCGGCGTTGTGGCACGGCTGCTGGTGGGTGGTGACACGCCGCCCCAGTGGGTGACGACGCAAGATCCTTTTGGGCTTTCGCTCATTGCCGTTCTGGTTTTGAAGGAAACGCCGTTCCTTTTGCTCATGCTGTGGAGTGCCATGGCACAAGGCGACGCGGCGCGGAGATACGAAAAACAGATAAAAGCGGCGCGCAGTCTCGGCCATGGCATGGGCTCCGTGTGGCTTCGCGTGTTGTTGCCGCAAGTGTTGCGGCGCATGTTGTGGCCCATGGTGATTGTGTGGGTTTATGGCGTTACGGTGGTTGATTTGGCGCTCGTCATCGGGCCTACGCAGCCACCTACCGTGGCCGCCGTCATCTGGAGCGATCTCAACGATGCCGATGCCGCCACCAACCGGCGAGGTGTGGCCGGCGCACTTGTTCTCGTTGCTGTTCTCAGCATGGGCGCAGTCTTTTTGTGGGTTGCCGGACACCTGGCAAGCCCCGCAGTCCGCAACTTCATGACGCGCGGGTCTTCGCAATTTTCCATCCCGCGGGCTTCGGGCTACGTTCCGGCCGCTGCCCTCGTTCTTGCTTATGTTGCTGTGTTGCTGGTGCTGCTGTTGCTCTCGGTTACACCGCGCTGGCCGTATCCTGACTTGATCGGCAGCGAGTTGAACTTCGCATCCTGGCAGCGGCTCGATGCCGCACCGTTGCTCCTCAGCTTCGGATTGGCCGTTGCGACGTCGATAGCCGCCGTGGTTCTTGTCGTGTTGTGGTTCGAATCCGTATCGCCAAACCATGACAGGTTTTTGCTGGCGCTCGCCATCATCGCCTTGGCGCTGCCGGCGATCACCATTGCCGCCGGGCAATATCATCTCCTGTTGCAGCTGGGCCTGACCGGGACCGGCGTTGGCCTGTTCCTGGTTCACCTGACGCCAGTTCTCTCTTATGCCTTCATCGTGCTTTCCGGACCCTATCGCAATTTTGATGACCGCTTTGCCGCCGCTGCCAGGGCGTTGGGGGCGTCGCGCTGGCGCGGGTGGCGCGAAGTGAAAGCGCCGCTCTTGAAAGTTCCGATGCTTACCAGTCTTGCCGTCGGATTTTCCGTCAGCCTCGTGCAGTTCGTGCCGGCGCAACTCGCCGCTGCCGGGCGGTTTTCAACCTTGCCGATGGAGGCGGTGGCGCTGTCCTCGGGCGGCAATCGTTCGCTCACCGCTACTTATGCGTTGGCTTTGGTGCTTCCGGCACTCGCCGCCTTCGGGCTCGCGGCGTTCTTCGGAAGGCCCAGATGGCGCTAGAGCTTTCGAACATCGCGATTTCCCTGAATGGCGCGCCGCTCATAGCACCGTTCTCACTCAGCGTTGTGGCGGGTGAAATCGTTACGGTCATGGGTCCTTCGGGTTGCGGAAAAACGTCGCTTCTGGCCTTTATCGCCGGTGACATCGCACCGCCACTGGCCGGTACCGGCCGAATCCTGCTGGCGGGTGCGGATGTTTCGCAGCTCCCGCCCGAACACCGCAACATCGGGCGGTTGTTCCAGGACGACCTGTTGTTTCCGCACATGACAGTGGCCGAGAACCTGATGTTCGGCGTGCCGCGCGGTCCGCGCGCCGAACGCGAGGCCATGGTTCAAACCGGCCTCAAGCGCATTGGCATGGATGACTTCGCCAATCGCCCGCCACAGACGTTGTCGGGCGGCCAACGGGGGCGCGTGGCGTTGATGCGCACGCTGCTGGCGAAGCCCAGCGCCGTGCTGCTCGATGAGCCCTTCAACAAATACGACGCGGAACTGCGCGGCGAGTTGCGGAGCTATGTATTCGCGCATCTTGTTGCCCGTGCCGTGCCGGGACTGCTTGTTACCCACGACATCACCGATGCGCCCCAGGGCGGGCGGGTGCTGACAATCCGCAATGGCGAGCTTGGCGATGCTTGACCGCCATGCACTTCGGCTTTTGAAACCGCTGATTGACTTCGGCGCCAACCGCATTCACGCCCTGGGTTGCAACGCCGACCATGTGACGCTTGCCGGCTTCGGACTTGGCATGGTTGCAGCGGTTCTGGTCGCCACAGGTTACTTCACGCTGGCCATCGTCTTCATTCTCGCCAGCCGCGCCCTGGATGGGCTGGATGGCGCGCTGGCGCGCCTGTGCGGCACTACCGATCGCGGCGCCTTTCTCGATATCGGCATGGACTTCATTTTCTATGGTGCTATCCCCTTGGCCTTTGCGATTGCCGATCCTGCCGCCAATGCGCTGGCTGCTTCGGTGTTGCTCGCAGCCTTCATCGGCACAGGTTCAAGCTTCCTCGCCTATGCCATCATTGCCGAAAAGCGCGGACTCAAGAGCACCGCTTTTCCGTCGAAGTCCTTCTATTATCTCGGTGGCCTCACCGAAGGCACGGAGACTGTGGCCTGCTTTATTGCCATGTGCCTGTGGCCGCAACACTTCGCGATCATCGCCTATGTCTACGCGGCACTGTGCGCGCTGACCACGCTCACCCGTCTGGCCGCCGGGTGGAGAACCTTTTCTTAAAATCTCGTTATCCGTGGCGCCGGAATATTTTTGTCCAGGGCTCAAATAATTCTTGAATCAACTCAGGATTTGACTCATATACACCCCGCCCAAAGTCGCACGTGCCCCAAGGACTTCCCCAAAGCAACGACGGTGCGGGCTTTTTAGTCTCTGCCGGCTCCTCCAAAGGCCGGGGTTACTGAGAGGCACCACTATCTTGCCCCATGTGCGACCGGGACCCCGGTCAATCCAAGGCGAAACGTCAGTACGCACACAGCGTCTCCACGTCTCCATCGCGTGGACCGCAGCGCAGCGCTGGCGCGGCAACGTTCATTTCGTTTTTGGGAGTGCCCCTCATGGCTGCGACCGCCCGTATCATCGATTTCCTGCGTGACCGACGTCCCGAGGGACCCTGCCTCGTCGTCGACCTCGATGTCATCGCCAAGAACTATCGCGCCTTCACCCGCGCCATGCCGGACACCCGTATTTTCTATGCGGTGAAGGCCAACCCCGCTCCGGAAATCCTCAAGCTTCTCGCCTCAATGGGCTCGTGCTTCGACACGGCCTCGGTGGCCGAAATCGACATGGCACTGGCGGCTGGCGCTGAGCCCTCGCGTATCTCGTTCGGCAACACCATCAAGAAAGAGCGCGACATCGCTGCCGCCCACGCCCGTGGTGTGAAACTCTACGCCGTCGACTGCGTGGCGGAAGTCGAGAAGGTGGCGCGGGCCGCACCAGGTGCCCAGGTGTTCTGCCGCATCCTCACCGATGGCGCCGGTGCCGAATGGCCCCTGTCGCGCAAGTTCGGCTGCGAACCGGCGATGGCTGTCGACGTGCTGCTGGCCGCCCACACCCTCGGCCTCCGGGCCTATGGCATTTCCTTCCATGTCGGCTCGCAGCAAACCCGCCTTGCCGCCTGGGATTCTGCCCTTGCCGAAGCCAAGTCGATCTTCGACACGATGACCGGCCATGGCATCACGCTTTCGATGGTGAACCTTGGCGGCGGCTTTCCCACCAAATATCTGAAGCCCGTGCCGGGCACGGGACAATATGCCAACGCCATCCACGAGGCGCTGACCAAGCATTTCGGCAACGCCATTCCGGAAACGATCATCGAGCCGGGCCGTGGCATGGTTGGCAATGCCGGAGTGATCAAGGCGGAAGTGGTGCTGATTTCCAAGAAGCACGCCAATGACAACCAGCGCTGGGTCTATCTCGACATCGGCAAGTTCGGCGGCCTCGCTGAAACCATGGACGAAGCGATCCGCTATCCGATTGTCACGGCGAAAGACGGCGACGAGAAGAGCCCTTGCGTGATTGCAGGTCCCACCTGCAATTCGGCTGACGTGCTCTACGAGAAGGTTCCCTACGACCTTCCGGTCACGCTGTCGGTCGGCGACGAGGTGCTGATCGAATCGGCCGGCGCCTACACGACGACCTATGCGTCGGTGGCCTTCAACGGCTTCGAGCCGCTGCAGTCCTACGTCATCTAAGTCACAACTCCACTCACTCGTAACTTTTGGAGGCCCCGTTGGTCACCATCCGTCATGAGCTCGCTTGCGACTTTGCTCCCCGCGAAATCCTGCTTGACCGCGCTTTCGGCAAAAGCCGCCAGCGCAAGACATCCGAACGCCTGCGCGAAGGCCGTCTTCCCGCCGACGCCTGGCTTTCTCGGCGGTCGATGGCAAGGGCAGGCTGATTGGCACCATTCGCCTGTGGAATGTGATTGCCGGTTCCGCCGGACCGGCTTTGTTGCTGGGGCCGCTGGCCGTCGATTGCCGGCAACAGCAGAAGGGCATCGGTGCTGCCTTGATGCGCCATGCGCTGACGGAATCCCGGCGCCTTGGCCACCACGCCGTGCTGCTGGTCGGCGATGCGCCCTACTACGGCCGCTTCGGCTTTGCTGAAACCGGAACGCGTGGCCTGCATTTGCCGGGCCCGGTGGATCGCGCAGCGCTTTCTCGGCCTTGAACTCGTTCCGGGCGCGCTCGACGGCGCCGAGGGACTGGTGACCGGTTCAGGACAACTCGAATTCCCGATTGCGGCTGCGGCGTAATTAAAAGGGCGGCCCAAAGGCCGCCCTTTTTCTTTCGAGTTTTATAGATCAGCCCTTGGCTTTGGCCTTCTGTTCCATGGCGAACTCTTCCTCCGGCGAGAGGATGAGTTTATTGCGGCCCACCAGCGCGAAGTAGACCACCGCCACCGCGAACCAGACGATCACCCACACCACGCCCTTGGAGAAGTTGGGGTCCTGGATCTGGTAGAGCAGAGTCACGACCGCGATCACGATCGTCACGATGGCGCCGAGGTTGCCGAAGGGGCTCACATATGGCCGGTGGATGTGGGCATGGTTCTTCTTGAGCAGGATGTAGGAAGCAGCCTGCGCAATGTAGGACAGCATGGCACCAAACACGGCCATGTTGAGCAGCACCGAGCCGATGAGCGGCCCCGCCGACTCACCACCCAAAGCGAACCACATGACGATCATGATGCCGAGGCCCAGGAGTGAGCCAGAGATCATTGCCACATGCGGCGTCTTGTAAGTGGCGTGGGTCACCGACAGACCGCTCGGGAAGTAGCCCGCGCGCGACAGCGAGTAGATCTGGCGGCCCTGCGCGAAGAGGATTGTGTGGAAGGAAGCAATGAGGCCGAGAAGTGCCACAAGGCCAAGGACCACCGCACCAGTGTCGCCGAAGATGGCGCGGAACCCATCGAGCAGCGGCTCACCTGAAGTGGCCAGTTTGTGGGAACCCACACCCACGACGGCGGGGTTGAGCAGCACGATCATGAAGGCCGAGACGGCGAGCGTCAGCAGGCCAAGCGTGATGCCCCTCGGCATATCGCGCTTGGGATCGACCGATTCCTCCGCCGCCAGCGGCAACTGCTCAATGGCGAGGAACAGCCACACGGCGAACGGAAGTGTGGCGAGCACACCTGTAAAGCCCATTGGGAACATCGAGCCGCCGCCTTCCGGCAGTTCAGATCCGTCCGGCGCGATATTGAGCGCCCAGCGGCTGAAATCCATGTTGGGGATGGCGACGATCCAGAAGAACACCAGGACGGCGAGTGAGGCCAGCGTGACAATGAGAGTCACGCGGAAGGACAACGCCACGCCGAAGATGTTCAACACCAGGAATACGGCATAGGTGATGATCCACCAGACATAGGGCGGCAGCACGTCGCCGAAGATACCTCCCAGGTATGAGCCGATGAAGAAGCAGACGACCGCCGGCGTCACGACATATTCGACGTTTTCGCAAAGACCGGTGAGGAAGCCGCCCCACGGGCCCATGGCGGTCCGCGCGAAGGAATAGGCAGCGCCGGTGTGCGGCAAGGCCGGAGACATTTCGGCGATGCAGTAGACGAGGCCCATGTACATAATGCCAATGAGGATGCCTGCGACCAGCATGCCGCCCCAACCACCGGTGGCGAAGCCGAAGTTCCAGCCCGAGAAGTGGCCGGAGATCACTGCGCCAACGCCAAGCGCCCATAGCGACCAAATGCCGGCGTAACGTTGCAGTCCTCGCTTTTCGAAATAGGATTTGTCTGCCTTGGCGTAGTGAACGCCAGTAGGTTCATGTGACATGCTTCCACCCCTGCGATGCCGCTGGGGTTCCGGCACCTGCCTCTTGATTGATTTTCATCCACGCCAGTGGCGCTCCCCAAGGTGCGCATAGTGACCTCGTGAATAGAATAGGTCAACACCCGTTTGCGTTGTAATGATTGTTACAGTCGTGAATATGCTCTTTGTAATTTGTTTTCAATATCTTGACGGAGAATTCTCGGCTCAGGAATCCCGCATTCGCCGGATAACGCGCTGATTTCTGGCGGAATGTCGTGCGATTCAGGTATAATAATCAATAGTTTAATCTGAATCAGCAGCGAGGCCATCATGGAGAACCCGATGGGTGAATCGAATGATGGCGCTCTCAGGCTCGATTTCGACCGCCGCCTGAAGCTTGAGTTCCATGGCTCGCGGATCACCTCCGATGCTGGTTTGCTCGCCTATCGCGAACTCGACGACGCCCTCGGTCTCAGCACAATGGCAGGTGAGATGCTCGCCGATGCCCGCACCGGCAGGAACGGCCGCCATGCGCTGGTCGGGCCTGCTGCGGCAGTCGGTGTTCGGACGGCTGGCCGGATACGAGGATGTCAATGACGCCGAACGCCTGCGCCATGATCCGGCGATGCGCTGGATTGTCGGCGGCAAGGCGGCCTCAGGTCGTGCGGCATCAGCCAAGCCAGATGGGCCGCTTCGAGACAAGGTGGCTGACGGCGGAGAAGAACCTTCGTGCGCTCGCCAATCTGTCGGGCCAGTGGATCGACCGGGTGCAGGCTCGCCGTTCGCCGCGCAGCATCGTGCTGGATATGGATTCGAGCGTCAGCCCCACTCATGGCGAGCAGGAGATGAGCGTCTGGAACGGTCACTTCGAATGCACCTGCTACCATCCGCTGTTCGTGTTCAACCAGTTCGGCGACCTGGAACGCTGTGCGAACTTCGTCCCGGCAACGTTCACAGCGCCGACGGCTGGAGGGATGTGCTGGAGCCTGTCGTTGAGCGTTACCGGCAACGGGACCTGCGCCGCTACTTCCGGGGCGATGCCGCCTTCGCCACTCCCGACGTCTATGAGTTCCTGGAGGCAGAGGGCTACAAGTATACGATCCGTCTCAAGGCCAACGCGATCCTTCAGGACAGCATCGCCTACCTGCTGACGCGGCCCGTCGGCCGGCCGCCCCATCATGTGGTCCGGCACCTATGCCAGCTTCAGCTATCAGGCAGGGTCATGGGACAGGAAGCGCCGCGTCGTCGCCAAGGTCGAGTGGCATCCCGGCGAGCTTTATCCCCGCGTCGGCTTCATCGTCACCAACCTGTCGAGACCGCCCGAGAACATTGTCGCCTTCTACAACATGCGCGGCACCTGCGAGCAATACATCAAGGAAGGCAAGGGCGCGATCAAGTGGACCCGCCTGTCGTGCCGCACGTTTGCCGCCAATGCCGTCCGTCTCCAGCTTCACGCTCTCGCCTACAATCTCGGCAACTTCCTGCGCACCCTGGCAACACCCGAGCCGATCAGGGACTGGTCGCTGACCAGCCTGAAGGAGAAGCTGATCAAGATCGGCGCCAAGGTCATCAGCCACGGCCGCTATGTCGCCTTCCAGATGGCCGAGGTCGCTATTCCCGAGACACCTCTTCGCCGACATCCTGCGGCTGATTGCCGAACTGCGGCCACCGCCTGATCCATCAGCGGCGTGAACGGCCCGGTTGTCATGCGTTCCAGCGAAAACCAAGGGAGAACTATGTCTTGATGAAAGCAAAATCGAACATTCCCGGCGCAGCAACGAGCAGACATCCTGCGGCTTCGGTGCAGACCGCTCGACGCCATTTGCCAAGGACCGGTCTTGCCAATGACGCCAGTTTGCGCAAATACTCGGTCTTAACAGGCCGGTCATCCGGTGGATGTCGGTCACTTCAAGGATCCGGTCGCCGGGCCGATGACAGTCACAAACAACGCCGCTGGGCAAAGACGATGCGCAATCTGGAAATTTCCAATCAAGAGTTGTCGGACCTGACGGAACGAGTACTGAGCCTTGCCACGAGCTATTGGGCATCGGTTGAGGACCGTCCCGCATTTCCCGCGACGAGCGGACGCGAAACTGAAAGACTTTTCTCGCGGCCCTGGGCGGAAGAAGGGCTCGGCCGCGACGTGTTGCAGGACTTCGACGCGATTGCCAGTCACTCGCGGCCATCCGGAGGCAAATTCTTTGGCTATGTCTTTGGTTCGGGCGAACCCGTGGGGGCGCTTGGCGATCTGCTGGCCTCGGCGCTGAATCAAAACGTTACGTCGTGGCGGTCGGCGCCGGCCGCAGTATCGATGGAAAAGTCGGTTGTGGGCTGGCTGGCGGAGGCGGTGGGCTGCGGCGGCTTCGAGGGCAGCCTGTGTGGTGGCGGTTCGGCGGCAAACTTGATGGCGCTGGCGATGGCGCGGGAAGCAAAGGTTCCGGCCAATGAGACGGGGGCTCAGCCATCCTGCGTGGTCTATGCCTCCGAGCAAGTGCACATGTCCGTGCCAAAGGCCATCGCTCTCCTGGGTATCGGCCGAAACAATCTTCGCCTGATCCCTGTCGGCGACGATTTTCGAATGCGGTTGGATGCCCTTGTGTCGGCCATTGCTGCCGACCGGGAAGCCGGACACAAGCCTATCGCCATTGTGGCAACAGCCGGCACGGTCAATACCGGTTCGATTGATCCCCTCCATGAAATCGCGGAAATCGCCAGGAGGGAGAAGCTTTGGTTGCACGTTGATGGCGCTTTTGGAGGGCTGGCGGCTCTGGCGGTACCCGATCGGTTTCTGGGCTTGTCCCAGGCGGATTCGTTGTCGCTAGATACGCACAAATGGCTGTATCAGCCGGTTGACTGCGGCTGCCTGCTCTATCGGGATCAGCAGGCGGCCCGCAAGACATTCTCGCAGGCCGCGGATTACATCAAGGTATTCACCGAAGACGCGACTGAGTCGATCGTGTTTTTTGAGCAATCCATGGAGCTCTCGCGGCGATTCCGGGCGCTGAAGCTTTGGATGTCGCTGCAGTATCACGGACGCCGCGCCTTTCGCGAGGCAATCGCGCGAGACTTGGGCCATGCCCAGTTGTTGGCGCAAGCCATCCGATCGCATCCGGAACTGGAGCTGCTTGCTCCGGTCCCGCTCGGCGCCGTGTGTTTCCGTCACCGCGATAAGGATAACGAAGCCATTCTGAAGCGGGTGATTGCGCGCGGCCGCGTGTACCTTTCGAATGCAACGATCAATGGCCAGTTCGCGCTGCGGGCATGCTTCGTCAACCACCGTACGAGAGAAGAGGATGTGCGGGCGATCGTGCCTGAGACAATTGCGGCAGCCCGGGAGGGCAATCGCTAGGTCGCTGTTTGCAGTGTTTGGCCCCCACGCCAGTCTGAATTCTCCATGCGAGACATCCAGCGGAATGGGTAACAATTGCCGCTCCAGCGCAAAACCACTATCCTCGCTGGCACCGGGCACGCAACCGCAGGGGAACGACCATGAACCAAACACTCATCTTCTTGCACTTCGTCGGCCTGATGGCCGGCGCCGCCGGTGGCCTCGCCAGCGGCATTCTCATGCGCAAGGCACTGACCATGCCTGACGATCAGGCCAAGGTGGTGCGGAGTCTTGGACCGCTGCTCAACAAGGTGGCGGCCATCGGGCTGGCGATCCTGTGGGCCACGGAACTCATTCTTGTCTGGAGCCGGTGGAGTGGTCTTTCCAGCCTGCCCGGCCTGTTCTGGGTCAAGTTCATCTTCATTGTAACGCTCACGGCGGCAACATTCCTCGCCTACCGCGCCTACGAAGAAGTGAAGAAGGGAAACACTTCGGCGGCCAAGAACTTGCCGATGATCGGCCAGGCGGGAGGAGTTTCGGCGCTGCTCGCCGTGCTGTTTGCAGCCTTGACGTTCAGCTGAAGTTCAGCGCCGGGCTTCGATTGCGTCCCAGATCAGCGCAGCGATATCGGCGCCGCCGAAGCGTTTGACTTCGCGGATGCCGGTCGGCGAGGTCACGTTGATCTCGGTCAGGCAATCACCGATCACGTCGATACCGACGAAGATCAGCCCGCGCTTCTTCAAATCCGGGCCCATGGCTTCGCAGATTTCGTGTTCGCGTTTGGTGAGTGTGGCGGGTTCCGGCCTGCCGCCGACATGCATGTTGGAGCGGCTTTCATTGGCGGCGGGCACCCGGTTGATGGCGCCTGCCACCTTGCCATCCACCAGAATGATGCGCTTGTCGCCCTTTCTCACATCGGGAAGATAGCGCTGGGCGATGAAGGGTTCGCGGAAGGCCTGGGTGAAGAGTTCGAGCAGCGAGGAAAAATTCTGGTCTTCCTCGCTCAGGCGGAACACGCCCGCCCCACCATTGCCATAGAGCGGTTTCAGAATGATGTCGCCATGGGCGCGGCGGAAGGCGGCGATTTCGGCGGCGTCGCGGGTGATGAGCGTTTCCGGCATGAATTCGCCATAGCGCAGTACGAAGAGTTTTTCCGGCGCGTTGCGCACTTCCATGGGATCGTTCACCACAAGGGTCTTGGGGTGAATGGATTCGAGCATGTGCGTCGCTGTTATGTAGCCCATGTCGAAGGGCGGGTCCTGGCGCATCAGCACCACGTCATAGGTGCCGAGATCAACGCGGCGTTCTTTGTCCAGCGTGAAATGATCGCCAGATTGGTCGCGCACCGTCACACCATGGCCAGTTGCGTAGAGATGGCCCGCCTCAAGGGCGAGCGTTTTCGTCAGATAATAGAAAAGTTCGTGGCCGCGCGCCTGGGCTTCCAGCATCATGGCGAAAGTCGAGTCGCCTGTGATGTTGATCGACTGGATGGGGTCCATCTGGACGGCGATCTTCAAGGCCATTCACGTGTCTCCGTAAAATGCATTCTCGATATGCTGCGGCCACTGGTAGGGGGTGATGGCGACGATGTCAAAACGGCAGGCCTGCGATGCCGCTTTGCGATCTTGCCCCATGAAGCTTCGCGCCGCGGCGGCAATGCGTTTGGATTGATAGGTGGTGACCGCTTCGATGGCGGCGTCGCGGGTCGCCCGGGCCTTCACCTCGATGAAAGCCGTCACTTCGCCCTTCCGCATGATGAGGTCGATCTCGCCAGCGTGCGACTTGTAGCGGTGCGCCAGCAGGCGATAGCCCTTGAGGCGCAGCGCCCACAGGGCCGCGCGTTCTGCCCATCGTCCGGCGCGCTCGGCCTTCTGGCGGTGGCGCTTCAGCCATCGCCCTTGCGCGCCAGAATCTGGGCGTAGACATCGTGCCTTGGCGAGGCCGAAATGCTTGGCCACATCGGCCGCCGCCTTCGAGGCAGGCATAACTTGCAGCGCTGAGGTGATCGCCGCCTCGACATCGGTATCGGTTGCGGCATGCGTTTCTTCGGGTGGCGGGCCAACGATCAAAGTAATCTCGCCCTTCACGGCGGGCTTTGCTGTCAACACCGCAACAACTTCCGCATAGGTGCCGCGAAGCGCCTCTTCGTGCAACTTGGTGAGTTCACGCGTCACGGCGACACTTCGCCCCGGCAAACTCACGCCCATTTCCGCCAGCGTTTCGATGATGCGGTGCGGGCTTTCAAAGAACACCAGTGTCGATCTCACGGCGGCCATTTCGGCATAGAGCCGTTGGCGTTCACCCGCCTTGGCCGGGAGAAATCCCAGAAACAGAAAACGGTCGGTTGGCAACCCCGATATTGCGAGGCCCGCCATCACAGCCGAGGGGCCGGGGCATGAGGTGACGGCAATGCCAAGCGCCACGGCTTCGGCCACCAGCCGATAGCCCGGGTCCGAAACCAGCGGCGTCCCTGCGTCGCTGATCAGGGCCAGCGCCTCGCCCACTCGCAGGCGCTCGAGGATGCGCGGACGCGCCTTCGTGGCATTGTGCTCGTGATAGGGTTCGAGTTTCGCCTTGATGCCATAGCGCGCCATGAGCTTCGACGAGGTGCGCGTATCTTCGCACAGCACGGTATCGGCGGCAGCCAAGGTGGCCAGCGCGCGCACGGTAATGTCGCCAAGATTGCCGATGGGCGTTGCCACCAGATAGAGCCCGGGCGCAAGCGAGCCGGCGTCGAACCTGGCGGAACCGATATGGTAGATGCCCGCCATCCCTACAGGATGAACTTCGAGAGATCGGCATCGCGGGCGAGGTCGCCCACGTATTTCATCACATAGTCCTTGTCGATGGTCACCGCTTCGCCAGAGCGGTCGGTAGCGGTAAAGCTGACATCGTCGAGCACCCGCTCCATCACCGTTTGCAGCCGCCTGCGCGCCGATGTTTTCAATCGACGCATTGGTCTCGGCGGCAATATCGGCAATGGCCGCAATGCCATCTTCGGTGAAAGAGAGTGTGACCCCTTCGGTTTCGAGCAACGCCTTGTATTGCTTGATCAGGCTGGCCTCAGGCTCGGTCAGAATGCGTTTGAAGTCTTCGGCACCCAGCGCTTTCAGTTCGACGCGGATGGGCAGGCGGCCCTGCAGTTCCGGCAGAAGGTCCGAAGGCTTGGCGATGTGGAAGGCCCCCGAGGCAATGAACAGGATGTGGTCGGTGCGCACCGGGCCATGTTTGGTTGAAACCGTCGTGCCTTCGATCAGTGGCAGCAGGTCGCGCTGCACGCCTTCGCGGCTGACATCCGCCCCCTGACGTTCGGAGCGGGCGCAAATCTTGTCGATCTCGTCGAGGAACACGATGCCGTTGTTCTCGACCGAATCGATGGCCTCCTGAACGATCTGTTCCTGGTCGAGCAGCTTGTCGCTTTCCTCCGCCAGCAGAAGTGCATGGCTCGCCTTGACGGTGGTCTTGCGTGATTTGGTGCGCCCGCCGAGCGCCTTGCCCAGCATGTCGGAAAGATTGATGACACTCGCCGACCCCCCCGGCATTCCGGGAATATCGAAGCTCGGCACGCCGCCTGAATCGCTCACCTGTATTTCGATCTCGCGGTCGTCGAGTTCGCCCGAGCGTAGTTTCTTGCGGAAGGCTTCGCGTGTGGTTTCTGTGGCATTGGCGCCGACCAAGGCCTCGACCACCCGTGCTTCGGCGTTGATTCCGGCTTGTGCTTCGACGCCCTTGCGGCGCTGATCACGGACCATGGCGATGCCTGACTCCAGCAGGTCGCGGATCATCTGGTCAACATCGCGGCCGACATAGCCCACCTCGGTGAACTTGGTGGCTTCAACTTTGATGAACGGCGCATTGGCGAGTTTGGCGAGGCGGCGGGCAATCTCGGTTTTGCCGACGCCGGTTGGCCCGATCATCAGAATGTTCTTGGGGCTCACCTCTTCACGAAGCGAGCCGGTCAATTGCTTCCGCCGCCAACGATTGCGCAAGGCAATCGCCACGGCGCGTTTGGCATCCTTCTGGCCGATAATGTGGCGGTCAAGTTCGGAAACGATTTCGCGGGGCGTAAAGTCGGTCATTGGGAAATGTCTTTCGCGGGTGAAACATGATGCATGATGAGAACCCCGTCGGTCTTGCCGGCAAGATGCGGCACAGGAACAAATCCGGCTTTTTGATAAGCGCGCACGGCACGGGTGTTCTGCGGATCGGGATCGATGATGATGCGGGCGTGGCCTTCGCCGCGCAGTTTCGCGACAAAGGCGCGAAGTGCCGCGGAGCCGAAGCCTTTCGAGAGGTTGGACGCTTCACCGACCGACAAATCGACGCCCACTGTTTCGGGCGGCAACTCCGCCAGCCAGGGATGGTCACTCAACCACTCTTCGGTCTGATGTGGGCCGATATGCCAATACTGGATGTAACCCACGGGCTTGCCGTCCACGGAAAAAATGAACGGATGCGAACCATCGCGTTCCTCGACCATGGCGACGATGTAACCGAGTTCCGTTTCGGGATCGCCCCACCACTCGCGCCAGTGTGGCAAACCGAGCCAACGCCGGAGCATGGGATAGTGCTCAGGCGTCACAGGGTCGAACCGGATGACCGCATCATTGTGCATCCAGCACTTCGACGGTGATGTTGCCATTGGTGTAGACGCAGATTTCGGCAGCAATCGCCATGGCCTTGCGGGCAATGGCCTCGGCATCCATGTCGGTATCGATCAGGGCCCGCGCCGCAGCCAGCGCATAGTTGCCGCCGGAACCTATGGCGATCACGCCCTTTTCGGGTTCGAGCACATCGCCGGTGCCGGTGAGCACCAGGCTCACATTGCGGTCGGCGACGATCATCATGGCCTCCAGCCGCCGCAAATAGCGGTCGGTGCGCCAGTCCTTGGCCATGTCGACACAGGCGCGGGTGAGTTGGGCGGGATATTGTTCAAGCTTGGCTTCCAGCCGCTCGAACAGCGTCATGGCATCGGCCGTGGCGCCGGCAAAACCGGCAATCACCTTGCCACTGCCAAGCGGCCTGACCTTTCGGGCATTGCCCTTGATCACCGTCTGGCCAAGGCTCACCTGGCCATCGCCCGCCACGACCACCTTGCCGCCCTTGCGGACGGTCAGAATGGTCGTGCCATGCCATTGAACGGGTTCGCTCATTGCGGGGCTCCTTGGGTTGAGGCCCAGATGTAGGCGCGGCAACCATGAAAGAAAAGCCACCCTTGGCCATTTCTTGTTGCATCTGCTAAGAGCCCCGGACATTGCCAGAACCCGAGGATTGCCATGCGCAAGGCCAGTATCGACCGCAAGACCACGGAAACGGAGATTTCCGTCTCCGTCGATCTCGACGGCACCGGCGCCTATGACGTGAAAACCGGTGTCGGTTTCCTCGACCACATGCTGGAACTGCTGGCCCGCCACTCGCTGGCTGATATCACCGTGCGCGCCAAGGGCGACCTTCACATCGATTTTCACCACACCACGGAAGATTCCGGCATCGCACTCGGCCAGGCCTTCGCCAAGGCTTTGGGCGACCGCAAGGGCATTCGCCGCTATGCCAGCCTGCACCTTCCCATGGATGAAACCCTGACGCGGGCCGCCATCGACGTGTCGGGCCGTCCCTATCTCGTGTGGAAGGTTGCCTTCAATCGCCCGAAGATCGGCGAGTTCGACACCGAACTGGTGCGCGAATGGTTCCAGGCCTTTGCCATGAATGCCGGCATCACGCTGCATGTCGAAACGCTCTACGGCGACAACAATCACCACATCGCCGAAAGCTGCTTCAAGGCACTGGCCCGGGCGCTGCGTGAGGCCATTGAAATCGATCCCCGCCAGAAGGACCGCATTCCCTCCACCAAGGGAACGCTTCAGGGCTGATGGCGGTTTACACGGTTCACAGAAAGCCTGATGCCGCGCCGGACGATGTGACCCTGGTGCCGGAAGGCTTCAACGTGCGCGCATTTCTGTTCACGGTGCTGTGGGCCCTGTGGAACAGGCTGTGGGTGCTGGCGTGTCTCATTGCCGTCGTGCTGGTGGCAGTGGCAACGCTTCCCGCTTATTTCGGGTTGAGCAGCGAAGTGGCAGCCGTCATGCAACTCGCCGCGTCGCTGCTGTTCGGCTTCGAGGCCAATGACCTGCGCCGGCTATGCGCTGGCCCGTTCCGGTCATGAAAGCATTGCCATGGTCAGTGGTTCGTCACTCGCCGAAGCCGAGCTGCGATATTTTGCGGAGCGCCCGCAAGCCGCCGCTCCCTCTGGCACCGCCACTGGAGCCCCGCCATCGCGCTATGCCCATGATACGTTGGGCCTGTTCGGCAACGTGTGAGGCCAGCGATGCGCGTTGCCATCATCGACTACGGGTCGGGAAACCTGCACTCCGCCGCCAAAGCCTTCGAGCGAGCGGCGCGCGACAATGGCATTGCCGCTGAAATTCTCGTGACCTCCGATCCGGAAACAGTTCGCAACAGCGACAGGATTGTTCTTCCCGGCGTCGGCGCCTTCAAGGATTGCCGCCGGGGTCTCGACGCCGTGGCCGGCATGGTCGAGGTGTTGCAGGAAGAGGTGATCGGCCGGGCCAAGCCCTTCATCGGCATCTGCGTGGGCATGCAGCTGATGGCATCGCGCGGGCTTGAGCACGACATCACGCATGGACTCGATTGGATTCCCGGCGACGTGAAGCTGATCGCGCCAGTGGATAGGTCTCTCAAGATTCCGCACATGGGCTGGAATACGCTGACGCCATACGCGGCCACGCGGTCCTCGAGGGTATCGAAATGGGCGAGCAGGGCCTGCATGCCTATTTCGTGCATTCCTTTCATCTCGAAACCCGCAACGCCACCGATGTTCTCGCCACCACCGACTATGGCATGGCCGTCACCGCCATGGTGGCGCGCGACAACATGGTGGGAACGCAGTTCCATCCCGAGAAAAGCCAGACTCTCGGCCTTCGCCTCATTGCCAATTTTCTGCGATGGCGGCCATGATCCTGTTTCCCGCCATCGATCTGAAAGACGGCCAATGCGTGCGCCTCAAACTCGGCGATATGGACCAGGCCACGGTGTTCAACGACGATCCCGCGGCCCAGGCGTTGGCCTTCGAGGCGCAAGGCTTTGCGTGGCTGCACCTCGTCGATCTCAACGGGGCTTTCGAGGGCCGTCCGGTCAACGGCGCCGCCGTCGAAGCGATTCTCAAGGCCATCGGCATTCCGGTGCAACTGGGCGGTGGCATCCGCACTCTCGCGCAGATCGAACAATGGCTGTGCCAAAGGCATCAGCCGCGTGATCCTCGGCACCGTGGCGTTGCGCGATCCGGCCCTGGTCAAAGAGGCCTGCAAGCGCTTTCCGGGCAAGATCGCCGTCGGCATTGATGCCAAGGGCGGCAAGGTCGCGGTCGAGGGCTGGGCGGAAACGGCGGAACTCGACCGCCATCGATCTCGCCCGCCGCTTCGAGGATGCCGGCGTTGCAGCGATCATTTTCACCGACATCGACCGCGATGGCGTGCTGAAGGGCCTCAACATTCCTTCGACCCTGGCGCTGGCCAACGCCACGCGCATTCCGGTGATTGCCAGCGGCGGGCTTGCATCAATGGCCGATATCGAAAGACTGTTGCAGCCCGATTGCCGCATTCTCGAAGGCGCCATCACCGGCCGGGCGCTTTACGACAAGCGGCTCGATGCCGCCGAAGCTCTCGCCCTCATTCGCAAGGCCTCATGATGCTGAAAGCCCGCCTCATTCCCTGTCTCGATGTGAAGGATGGCCGCGTCGTCAAGGGCGTGAACTTCGTCAATCTGCGCGATGCCGGCGATCCCGTCGAAATCGCCAAGGCCTATGACGCGGCGGGCGCCGATGAACTGTGCTTTCTCGACATCACCGCCACCCACGAAAATCGCGGCATCATTTTCGATGTGGTGCGGCGCACCGCCGAAGCCTGCTTCATGCCGCTGACCGTTGGCGGCGGCGTGCGGACCACGGACGATATCCGCAAGCTTGTTGCTGGCCGGAGCCGACAAGGTGTCGATCAACTCGGCGGCCGTGTCGAACCGCCAATTCGTGCGCGAGGCCGCCGAAAAATTCGGCAGCCAGTGCATCGTGGTGGCGATCGACGCGCGCAATGTTGCTCCGGGCAAATGGGACATCTTCACCCACGGCGGCCGCAAGGAAACCGGACTCGACGCGGTGGCGTTCGCGAAAGAGGTTGTGTCGCTTGGCGCCGGCGAAATTCTGCTGACGTCCATGGACCGCGACGGCACCGGCAAGGGCTTCGACATCGACCTCACGCGCGCCATCGCCGATGCGGTCACCGTTCCGGTGATTGCCTCGGGCGGTGTGGGCACACTCGATCATCTGGTGGAAGGCATCCGTGACGGCCATGCCACGGCGGTTCTGGCCGCGTCGATATTCCACTTCGGAACCTATTCCATTGCCGAGGCCAAACGCCACCTTTCGGCCAATGGCGTGCCCATGCGGTTGTGCTAGGGTGAGCGAGGGGGAAGCATGAACGACCATCGCCTGGATATTCTGGCAGCCTTGGCCAGTGAAGTGGCGCGCAAGCGCAATGCGCCGCCATCCGAATCCTATACCGCGAAACTCATCTCCCAGGGCGTGGAGAAATGCGCCAAGAAATTCGGCGAAGAGGCGGTTGAACTCGCCATCGCCGCCGTCGGCACCGATACCAAACACGTGACGGCGGAAGCCGCCGACGTTCTCTATCACCTGCTCGTGGTGCTGGAAGCCAAGGACGTGAAACTTGCCGATGTCATGGCCGAGCTCGAACGCCGCCAGGGCATCGAGCGGCCTTGCCGAAAAAGCCGCGCGGAAGGCCGACTGATGGAAGAACTTGCCAAGGAAGTCTCGCCGTTCCGGCGGTTTTCGCGCGAGGAGTGGGCGGCACTGCGCGCCGACACGCCGATGACGCTGACCCAGAAAGACCTCGACGAGTTGCGCGGCCTCAATGACCGCATTGATCTCGCCGAAGTCGAGGCGATCTACCTGCCGCTGTCACGTCTGCTCAATCTCTATGTGGCGGCAACCCTTGGCCTGTTCCGCGCCACCAACAACTTCCTGCATGTGACCGAGCGCAAGGTGCCCTATGTCATCGGCATGGCGGGCAGCGTCGCGGCGGGCAAGAGCACCACGGCGCGCATTCTGCAGCGCCTTCTCGCCCGCTGGCCCAAACACCCGAAGGTCGATCTCGTCACCACCGACGGCTTCCTGCTGCCCAACGCCATCCTGCAGCGCGAAGGCCTGATGGCCCGCAAGGGCTTTCCCGAGAGCTACGATCTGCCGGCCATCCTGCGCTTCATGTCGGACATCAAGGCCGGCAAGCGCGATGTCACCGCACCGCTCTATTCGCATCTCACCTATGACGTGCTGCCCAACGAATTCGTGACCATCGACCAGCCCGATATCCTGATCGTCGAAGGATTGAACGTGTTGCAAACCGGCCGCCCGCCGCGCGATGGCCGGGGCATTCCCAATACCTCGGACTTCTTCGACTTCTCGATCTATATCGACGCCGACACCGAAGACCTGCGCAAGTGGTACATCGACCGCTTCTTCACCCTGCGCGGCGGCGCCTTCAAGAATCCGAAATCCTATTTCCACCGCTACGCGACGCTTTCAGACCGGGAAGCGCTGGAGACGGCGACACGTCTTTGGGAAACCATCAATCTGGTGAACCTGCAGGGAGAATCTGTTGCCGACCCGTCCGCGCGCCGATCTGGTGCTGCGCAAGGGTGCTGATCACTTCGTGCGCAGCGTTTTCCTTCGCAAACTATAAAAGGCCCATCGCCGCCGCATGGGCCTTGAGGTTCACTTCGGGCCTGGCGCCAATGTGCGAAATCACCTCGGCTGCGGCCAATGCGCCAAGCTGGGCGCAGTGCGGCAGCGTCTTGCCCGTGGTGAAGCCGAACAGGAATCCCGCCGCGAAAAGATCGCCGGCCCCCGTCACATCGACAACCTTGTTCACCGGAAAGGCCGGCGAGGAATGGACGCTCTCGCCCTTGACGATCACGCAGCCATCGGCCGAGCGCGTCAGCACGGCGATGGGGCAGTCCTTCTGGATGGCCCGCAGTGCGCCGTCGAAATTCTGGGTGAGATAGAGCGACTTGATTTCCGATTCATTGGCGAACACGATGTCGATATCATTGCGGATGAGATCGAGGAAACTGTCGCGGTGGCGTTCCACGCAAAATGAATCGGACAGCGTGATCGACGTCATCTGCCCCGCCTTGCGGGCAATTTTCGCCGCCAGCTTGAAGGCTTCCTTGGCTTCGGGCCGGTCCCACAGATAGCCTTCCATGTAGGTGACGCGCGAAGCCGAGACGGCGGCTTCATCGATATCCGCCGTCGTCAGGTTCACGCAGGCGCCGAGATAGGTGTTCATGGTGCGCTCGCCCTCGGGCGTCACCAGAATGAACGACCGCGCCGTGGCCGGGCCGTCGCTGGCGGGCTTCGAATTCGAAGGTAACGCCCTGGGCCCGCATGTCGTGGGCGTAGATGTCGCCAAGCTGGTCCTTCTTCACCTTGCCGAAATAGGCGGCACGGCCGCCGAATGACGCAACACCCGCCGCAGTGTTGCCCGCCGAACCACCGGACACTTCGACGGCCTGGCCCATATCGGCATAGAGCGCTTCGGCGCGCGCTTCGTCGATCAGGTTCATGGAGCCTTTCACCAGTCCGTGGCGCTCGACAAAACTATCGGAAACGCGGGCGATGACATCGACAATGGCGTTGCCGATGCAGAGAACGTCGTGGGACTTGGACATTTCGGGCTCCAGTGAACGGCAAAGCCACTAGCCGAAGGTCCTTGCGGAAACAAGCGCCGCGCACTACTTCTGACGCCATGATCGGTGCTGCATTCAAGGCCCTTGGTGACCTTCTGTCGGGTGAGTTCCGGGCCATCCTGTTCAAGGCCATCGGCCTGACGCTTGCGCTGTTCGTGGCGCTGATGGTCGTTACCCAGCTGGTGCTGTGGCAGTTGACACTGCTGCCCTGGCCGTGGGCCGATACCATTCTGGCGGTGGGCACCGGCATTGCCATGGCGGTGCTGTTCTTCTTTCTGATGGGCCCGGTGACGGCACTGTTTGCCGGTATCTATCTCGACCGGGTGGCCGAAATCGTCGAGCGCAAGCACTATCCTCAAGACGCGCCGGGAAAGCCGCTCGGCCCCGTGCAGTCGATCACCACGGCCTTGCGATTCGGCGCCCTGGCGCTGGTGGTGAACATCGCGGTTCTGCCCATGGTGTTCTTTGCCATCGGCGCCTTCGTGCTGGTCGCCGCCAACGCCTATCTGATCAGCCGCGAATATTTCGAGATGGCCGCGGCCCGTCACATGCCGCTGGCCGATGCGCGGGCCCTGCGCAAGGCCAACACGCCGCTGGTGTTCGTGGCCGGCCTGCTTCCCGCCGTCGCCGCCATCGTGCCGATCCTCAATCTCGTGGTGCCGCTGTTTGCCACGTCGTATTTCGTGCACCTGTTCAAGCGGGTGCCGCCGTCTTCGGCTTGAAGGCGCAGAGATCGGCAATCGGGCAGCGCCAGCATTCGGGCTTCCGCGCCTTGCACAGGTAACGTCCATGCAGAATGAGCCAATGGTGGGCGTGTTTGAGATAGGCCGGTGGAATGGCCTTCAACAATTTCGTCTCAACCTCCAGCGGCGTCTTGCCCGGCGCCAGGCCGATGCGGTTTCCAAGCCGGAACAGATGGGTATCAACGGCAATGGTCGGCTCGCCGAAGGCGGCATTGAGCACCACGTTGGCGGTCTTGCGGCCAACGCCCGGAAGGGCCTCGAGCTCGGTGCGGGTGCCCGGAACCTCGCCGCCATGTTTTTCGATCAGTGCCAGCGACAGAGCGATGACGTTCTTCGCCTTGGCGCGAAACAGGCCGATGGTTTTGATGTAGTCCTGCAAGCCTTCAACACCGAGCGCCGCCATCTTCGCTGGCGTATCGGCCACCGCGAACAGGGCTTTGCGTGGCCTTGTTCACGCCGGTATCGGTCGCCTGGGCCGACAGCACCACGGCCACCAGAAAGGTGAAGGTGTTGACCGAATTGAGTTCGCCCTTGGGCTCGGGTTCCGCCGCCTGGAAGCGGCGGAACATTTCTTCGACGATCTCCGGGTTTGAGCCGTGTTGCCTTTGCCATGGAATCCCTGTTCAATGCCGTTGAAAGCTAAGGCTTGAACATGGAACGAAGCAACCCGAAAAACTGGGTGGTCACCCTCACACCCCATCGCTCGCTGTCGCGGCGCGGATTCATCGCCGTCATGTCGCTGATCGCCGGCTTGAATTTCGTGGCGGGCATTGTGTTCTTCGCCATCGGCGCCTGGCCGGTGGTCGGGTTCTGCGGCCTTGATGTCTTGCTCATCTGGTGGGCGTTCCACGTGAACTTCGCCGATGCCAAACGCGCTGAACGCATCGAGATCACCGAAACCGAACTCATTCTCGATGGCCATGTGAAAGGCCGGGAGTTCCCGCAACAGCGCTTCAACCGCCGCTGGGTGCGGGTGGAATTGCAGGAGGATCAGGAACGCGAACTCATCGGCAGCCTGTTCCTGCGGTCCCATGGTCTCCGCACCGAAATTGGCCGCTTTCTGGCCCCCGGCGAGCGCAAGGAACTGGCCCGCGAATTGCGCGCCGCATTGGTGTGAAAGCGCGCAAGAATCGGGTGGTTTGCGGACAATTCCGGTCCTAGATTGACGGCATGAACATGATCGACACCCCCAGCAAAGACTATGACATGGTGCGCCGCTCTCTCGCCTTCATGACCGAGAACTGGCGCGACCAGCCATCGCTCGACGCCATCGCCGAAAAGAGCGGCGTGAGCCCCCATCACATGCAGCGGGTGTTCACCCGCTGGGCGGGCCTCAGCCCCAAGGCCTTCCTGCAGGCCGTCACCATCGACCATGCCCGCGAGTTGTTGCGCGACTCGGCGAGCATCCTCGACACCGCCTATGAGGTCGGACTTTCAGGCCCCGGCCGCCTGCATGATTTGTTCGTGACCCATGAAGGCATGTCGCCCGGCATCTACAAGGCGCGCGGCAAGGGCCTTGTCGTCCGCTACGGTTTCCACGACTCGCCATTCGGCCTTGCCCTGGTGATGACCACCGATCTCGGCCTTTGTGGCTTGGCCTTTGCCGATGCGGGAGAAGAGAAAGTCGGCACTCGCCGACATGATGGGCCGCTGGCCCGAGGCGGACTATGTCGAAGACATCAGCGCAACAGCCCCCGTGGCCCGGCGCATTTTCGAGACCGAAGCCTGGCAACCCGACCAGCCCTTGCGTGTCGTGTTCATCGGCACCGATTTCGAAATCCGCGTGTGGGAAACGTTGATGCGCATTCCGCTTCGGCAGGGCCACGACCTATTCCGATATCGCCGCCCATCTCGGAAAGCCCAGTGCGGCGCGTGCCGTCGGCACCGCTGTCGGCAAGAACCCGGTATCATTCGTCGTCCCGTGTCACCGGGTGCTTGGAAAATCCGGCGGCCTCTGTGGCTATCACTGGGGCCTCACCCGCAAGCGTGCCATCCTCGGCTGGGAAGCGGGCGTCGTCAGCCGCGCGGCTTAATCCAGAACTTCGACCGACAAGGGCCGCGAATCGGCGCCGAGGCGATAGACCACCGGAACCCCCGTCGCCAGTTCGCGTTTGAGAATTTCCTCGGGCGAAAGCCCTTCGATTGCCATGATGAGGGCGCGCAAGGAATTGCCGTGGGCGGCGACGATCACCCGCTTTCCCGACAGCACATCGGGCTGAATGTGTTTCATGTAATAGGGCAGCGACCGGGCCAGCGTATCCTTCAGGCTCTCACCGCCCGGAGGGGCAACATCATAGGAGCGGCGCCAGATGTGCACCTGATCCTCGCCCCACTTCTTGCGGGCATCATCCTTGTTGAGGCCGGTCAGGTCGCCGTAGTCGCGCTCGTTAAGGGCCTGATCGCGCGTGGTGGGAAGACCGGTCTGGCCAAGTTCTTCGAGAATATAGGAAAGCGTGTTCTGGGCGCGCTTCAAGGCGCTGGTATAGGCGACATCGAAGATCAGTCCCTTGGCTTTGAGCCGCTTTCCCGCCGCATGTGCTTCGATGACACCCTGTTCGGAAAGCTCCACGTCTTTCCAGCCGGTGAACAGGTTCTTCAAATTCCATTCGCTCTGTCCGTGGCGGACAAGCACCAGCAAGCGTTCCATTATCACTCCAGTCCCAAAACGTCGGTCATCGAATAGAGGCCCGGCTTCTTGTCCATGGCCCACAGGGCGGCGCGCACGGCTCCCCGCGCGAAGATATCCCGGCTCTCGGCCTTGTGGGTCAATTCAATACGCTCGGCGGGGCCCGCAAACATCACCGTGTGTTCACCGACCACCGATCCGCCGCGCAGCGTGGCAAAGCCGATGTCGCCAACGGGCCTTGCCCCTGTATGCCCGTCGCGGGCGCGCACTGAACGTGACTTGAGATCGAGGTTGCGCCCCGCCGCCGCTGCCTGCCCGAGCAACAGTGCGGTACCCGACGGCGCATCGATCTTGTGCTTGTGGTGCATCTCCAGAACTTCGATATCGAACTCTTCGCCAAGGCTCGCCGCCACCTTGCGCACCATGGCGGCCAGCAGATTCACACCCAGGCTCATGTTGCCAGATTTCACAATCCGCGCATGGCGTGACGCGGCACGGATCTTGGCCTCACCCGCTTCGTCGATCCCGGTGGTGCCGATCACATGGACGATGCGGGCCTGGGCCGAAATCTCGGCCAGCGCCAGAGATGCGGCGGGAACGGTGAAATCGACGATGCCGTCAATCCTGGTAAACAGCGCCAAAGGATCGTCCGAGATCGTGACGCCAAGTGTGCCCAGCCCAGCCAGCTCACCGATATCGGCGCCAATGTTCAGCGAACCCTTGGTTTCGAGGCCACCAGCCAGTTCCGCACCAGCCGTTTCGTGGATGACGCGCGCCAACACCCGGCCCATGCGGCCAGCGGCTCCAGCAATTGCAAGCTTCATGGGCTGCCCCTCATTTTTGCGCTGTCATAGCAACCGGAGCGACTCATGCAACGGAAACCAGCTATATAAGGACTTCTTTATGTCCTTATTGCCTGTCCCATGCAGCCTGTGCTATCGGGGCGCCCGGAAATTGAGCTGACCGAGGACAACCATGTCGAAACACCACGATTACCACGTCGCTGACATCAAGCTTGCCGATTGGGGCCGCAAGGAACTCGACATGGCGGAAGTCGAAATGCCGGGTCTGATGTCCACCCGCGACGAATACAAGTCCCTCCAGCCGCTGCGCGGGGCCCGCATTTCGGGCTCGCTGCACATGACCATCCAGACGGCGGTGCTGATCGAAACCCTGGTGGCGCTCGGCGCCGAGGTGCGCTGGGCGTCCTGCAATATCTATTCGACCCAGGACCACGCCGCCGCTGCCATCGCCGCCTCCGGCATTCCGGTCTTCGCCTTTAAGGGCGAGAACCTGAAGGAGTACTGGGATTTCACGGCGAAGATTTTCGAATGGCCGAACGGCCAGACGACCAACATGATCCTCGACGATGGCGGCGACGCCACGCTCTACATCCTCCTCGGCTCCAAGGCCGAGAAGGACGCTTCACTCATCGCCCACCCCAAGAGTGAAGAGGAAGAATGCCTCTATGCCCAGATCAAGAAGCGCATCAAGGAACAGCCGGGCTGGTTCGACAAGGTGAAGGCCTCGATCATCGGCGTCTCCGAGGAAACCACCACCGGCGTTCACCGCCTCTATGAACTGCAGAAGAAGGGCGAGCTTCCTTTCCCGGCGATCAACGTCAACGACAGCGTGACCAAGTCGAAGTTCGACAACAAGTACGGCTGCCGCGAATCGCTGGTGGACGCCATCCGCCGCGGCACCGACGTGATGATGGCCGGCAAGGTGGCCGTGGTTTGCGGTTATGGCGACGTCGGCAAGGGTTCGGCCCAGTCATTGAAGGGTTCGGGCGCCCGTGTCGTGGTCACCGAAATCGATCCGATCTGCGCCCTCCAGGCCGCCATGGACGGTTTTGCCGTGCAGACGCTGGAAGACGTCGTGACCCACGCCGATATCTTCGTGACCGCCACCGGCAACAAGGACGTGATCACCGTCGACCACATGCGGCAGATGAAGGACATGGCCATCGTCTGCAACATCGGCCATTTCGACAACGAGATTCAGGTGGCCGAACTGCGCAACTTCAAGACCACCAATGTGAAGCCACAGGTCGACATGGTGCACATGCCGTCGGGCGCGCGAGTCATTCTGCTGTCGCAGGGCCGCCTCGTGAACCTCGGCAATGCCACGGGGCATCCGAGCTTCGTGATGTCGGCGTCGTTCACCAACCAGACGCTGGCCCAGATCGAACTCTTCACCAATGCCAAGACCGGCAAGTACAAGAACGAAGTCTATGTGCTGCCGAAGCATCTGGACGAGAAAGTGGCCATGCTGCATCTCGCCAAGCTCGGCGTGAAGCTGACGACGCTGCGCGATGACCAGGCCGCCTATATCGGCGTCACCAAGCAGGGCCCGTACAAGCCGGATTATTACCGCTACTGATGAAGGATTCCGGCCCAAGGCGAATGTAGCTATATCTTCTACCGGGGCGGGTGCGCGCTGATTCGCGCCTCCCATGAGATTTGACCGGAGAAGAGATGGGCGCCGGAACCGGCACACGACTGGCGGGCCTGGGCCTTGGTGGCGTGACCTTCACGGCACCAGTCCAGGCCGCATCGATTTCGATGGACGTCCAGGACCCGTTTGTGCTGGCGGGCTCGGCTGCCGTCCTCGCGACCGTTGCCCTTATGGGCCTTGTCGTGCGCCATCTTTCGAAACGCGAAAGGGCGGCCCGCCTGCGGCTTGGCGACATGGAAATTCGTCTCAACGAAGCCGAAGCGGCACTTTCAGCGGAAACCCATGTGCTGGTGATCTGGCGGGGCCGCGATTCAGAACCCGAGCGCATGGTCGGAAGCATGCATGGTGCCGCAGCGGTTCCCGCCGATGTCGAAGGCCTCCTCGATTTCCGCGGCCTGGCTCGATCACGATTCGGCCGAAGCAATCGGCAATGCCCTGCTGTCTCTGCGCAATTCCGGAACGGCCTTCAATATCGGCGTGCGCAGCAAGAATGGTGAGTTGCTGGAGGCCGATGGCCGGGCGGCCGGGGGCTATGCCACGCTCCGCCTCAGGCCCACATCCGGCGAGCGTCAGACAGGTTACCCAACTTGCCTCCGATGCCTACAAGCTTGGCAAGCAGGTCGAACGCCTGAGTGCCGTGCTCGATGCTGCCCCTCTGCCGATCTGGCTGCGCGGCCAGAGTGGCAAGCTGGCCTGGGTCAATCAAGCCTATGTCCGGGCCGTCGATGCGCCAGACAGCGGTGCGGTTCTCAAATCCGGCCTGGAGATCGCCAGCGACGGCAAGATTGACCGTGGCCTCGCCAGGCCTTCCGAGTTTCTGCTGGGCCGCGCCCATGCTGTCATCAACGGTGCCATGCGGGCCCTCAGCATTTACGAAATCGATCTGCCCGACGTCAAAGCCGGATTTCGCCGTCGATATGTCGGCCCTCGAAGAGGCCGAGAAGGAACTGGACCGCCACATCAGGGCGCATGCCTCGACGCTTGACAAACTTGACACTGCCATCGCCATCTTCGGACCAGACCAACGGCTACGTTTCTACAATACCGCGTATGTGAAGCTTTGGGACGTCGATGTCGCGATGCTCGATCAGAAGCCGACCGACGGCGAAATTGCTTGACCGCCTGCGCGCCCGCCGCCTGTTGCCGGAACAGGCCAATTACCGCGAATGGAAAGTGCGGCAGCTTTCCGCCTATACGACGCTCGAAGTTCGCGAAAGCTGGTGGTACCTGCCCGATGGACGGTCGCTGCATGTGGTGTGCGAACAGCATCCGTTCGGCGGTGTCACCTATCTCTACGAAAATGCCACCAAGGAAATCCAGCTCGAAAGCCGCTACAACGAGCTGATCAGCGTACAGCGCGAAACGCTGGACAATCTCGAGGAGGGCGTCGGGCTGTTCGGCTCCGATGGCCAGCTGAAGCTTTTCAATCCGGCTTTTGCGCAATTCTGGTCTCTCGATGTGAGCTTCCTCGAGCAGGGCCCGCGCGCCGACGATATCGCGTCGCGTGGCAAATTCAGCGAACTGGAGGCCGGTGCGTGGGAAGAAATCCGCTATGGCGTGACCCGCCTTGATACCGGGAGGAAGCCGGTCAACGGCAAGGTGACGACGGCCGACCGCATCCTGCAATATGAAACCGTTCCCCTGCCCGACGGCAACACGCTGCTCACCTTCTCGGACATCTCGGCTTCGGCGCGCATGGAGCGGGCGCTGCGTGACCGCGCCGATGCGCTGGAAGCCGCCGACCGGCTGAAGAACATGTTCCTCTCCAATGTGTCCTACGAGATCAGAACGCCGCTCACCAGCGTGCTCGGTTTTGCCGAAGGCCTGCAGATCGGCATTGCCGGCCCGCTCACCGCCCAAGCAGCAGGAATACGTGCTCGACATCCGCAAGTCCTCGGAAGAACTCAAGAGCATCATCGACGCCATCATCGACCTGTCGGCGATCGATGCCGGGGCCATGGAACTGCGGCTGGAACAGGTCGATGTCAGCGAATTGCTGCAAGCGGCGGCCGAACGCCTGTCATCGGCCATCGACCAGCGCGACCAACAGCTGAACATCGAAGTGGCGGACGATGTGGGGTCGATCATCGCCGATCCGATGCGCGTCGGTCAGGTGGTCGCAAATCTGCTGTCCAACGCCATCGGGTTTTCAGCCCATGGTGCAACCATCCGGCTGGGGGCCCGGCGTGTCGGAGCGAACATGCAGCTGTGGGTTTCGGACAGCGGCCGCGGCATTGATCCGGACTTTCAGAAGCGGGCCTTCGACCGCTTCCAGTCACGGCCCATTCCCGGCGGCCACCGGGGCCCCGGCCTTGGTCTTGCCATCGTCAAGAGCTTCGTGGAGCTTCATGAAGGCAGCGTGTCGCTGCTGTCGAAACCCAATCAGGGCACAACGGTCCTGTGCTCTTTCCCGATCGAAGGCCCGCGCCTGGCAAAGGCCGGCAGCGACGCGCAACCGGCGCGCCTGCAAGCCTGACACCTCCATGACCTCATCGAAACATACCGCGGCATCACCGGAGGAAACCGAACGGCTGGCGGCTGGTCTTTCCACCTTCGCAAGGCCCGGCATGGCAATCCTGCTGAGCGGCGGGCTGGGAGCGGGAAAATCGGTGTTCGCGCGCGCCTTCATTCGCGCCCTGGCGCCTGCGAGCGCCGCGTTCGATATTCCAAGTCCCACCTTCACGCTCATTCAGACCTATGACGAAACGCGCATTCCCGTTGCCCATGCCGATCTCTACCGCCTGACATCAACCGCCGGGGCCGAAGAGCTGGGGCTGCAGGACCTACTGCAAAGCCACGTGCTCATCGTCGAGTGGCCGGACTTGCTGTGCCAACATCAGCTTCGAGAATTCTCTCGCGGTGTCGATTGAGGGCAGCGGCCAGACGCGCAGTGTCACGCTTGAGGCCCATGGCAGCTGGGAACCGGCGCTCAGCCGCAATGGCCAGATCGAGGTCTTTCCTGCGCGGAACGCAGTGGCGGCACGCGGCGCGCCGCTTCCTTGAGGGCGATGCCTCTTTCAGGCGTTATGAAACGCTTGAGGGCGAAACCGCCCCGCACGCCATACTGATGGACATGGCGGCAAGGCCCGATGGCCCGCCGGTCAGGAATGGCAAGCCTTACAGCGCCATTGCCCATCTCGCCGAAGACATTCGTGCCGTGATTGCCGTCAACCGCTACCTGTTCAGCCTTGGTTACAGTGCGCCAGAGACCTTCGCCTGCGATCTCGAACGCGGGCTGGCGGTGATCGAAAACTTGGGATCGCGCGTTTATGGCACCATGCGGCTGGCGGGCGAAAACATGAGCGAGCCGATGGCAGCTGCGGTTGCGGTACTCGCCGATATGGCGGGCCGCCGCTGGCCTACCGAAGTGCCGGTGGACGACCATCTCTGCCATCAGGTCCCGCGCTACGATCAGGAAGCCCAACTCATCGAGGCCGATCTGCTGCCCAGCTGGTTCTGGCCCTACCTGCACAATGTCGAGGTGCCGCAAGCACTGGCCGATGATTTCGCCGCAGCGTGGTCACGCGTTCTGCCGCAGACCGTTGCGGCCGATCCCGTTTGGGTGCTTCGCGACTTCCATTCGCCGAACTTGCTGTGGCTTCCGGAGCGCGAGGGACTTCGCCGCGCCGGGCTGATCGACACCCAGGATTGCCTGCTGGGCCATCCGGCCTACGATCTCGCGTCACTGTTGCAGGATGCGCGTGTCGATGTCCCGGCCGAAGAAGAAGCGGCAATGTTTGGAGCACTATTGCGGCCTCCGGTCGCAGGCAAGGCCCATTCGACAGGGCGGGATTCACCGCCGCCTACGCCATTCTTGGCGCCCAGCGCGCCACAAAAATTCTCGGCATCTTCGCCAGGCTTTCGAAGCGCGACGGCAAACACGGCTATCTCCGCCACCTGCCACGGGTGTCGCGCTATCTCGAACGCAATCTCGGCCATCCGGCGCTGGCACCGGTGCGCGACTGGTATGCCCGGCACTTGCCGCAAGAGCTTCGGGAACGGCTGAAATGACGATTGGCGCCTCGGCCATGATCCTCGCGGCGGGCTTCGGCCAGCGCATGCGGCCATTGACACTGACACGTCCGAAGCCGTTGATCGAAGTGGGCGGCAAGGCGCTGATCGACCATGGCATGGACCGGCTGCGGGCAGCGCAAGTGACGAAGGCCGTGGTCAATGTGCATTATCTTGCCAGCCAGTTGGAACACTGGGCGCACCGCCAGCGCTCCCCCATTGTCGAGATATCCGACGAGCGGGCCGAAATACTCGATACCGGCGGCGGCATCGCCCTGGCCTTGCCGCGGCTTGGTACCAGCGCCATTCTTCGTGTTGAACAGCGACAGCTTCTGGCTCGACAACGGCGAACCAGCGCTTGACCGGCTGCGCGCCCACTGGGATGATCGCGCCATGGATTGTCTGTTGCTGCTGTGTCCGCTGCCGCAGACTGTGGGCTATGATGGCGCGGGAGACTTCACGATGGACTTGCAAGGCCGCCTGCAACGCCGGAAGGACAGCGCGAGCGAAGCCCTGGCCTATATCGGCGGCTATCTGGTGCACCCCCGGTTGTTCGATGCTGCACCGGCCGGCAAGTTCTCGATGAACTTGCTGTGGGACCGCGCCATTGCCCAAGGCCGCCTGTTTGGCATCAACCACAAGGGCCTGTGGCTGCATGTCGGAACGCCGGACGCGATAGCCCTCGCCGAGGCCAAACTGCCGGGACCCTGAACCATGGCCAGCGGCATTCCACGCATCTACACGCTGCCGCCCGACGCAAATTTTCTCATGGAAATCGCCACGGCTGTTCTCGCCGGTTTTCCGCGCGAGGGGCCGCCACCCGATCCTCTCACCGAACTGCCGCGCTGGACGATTCTGGTGCCGACCCGCCGCGCCGCACGCGAACTGGAAGGCGCTCTTTGCAAAGCTTCTGGGACCCAAGGGGCGGATTGCTGCCACAGATCAAGCCGATTGGCGATATCGACGAGGACCTTCTCGGCACGGGGCTGGAGGCTTCTCCCGAAGCACCGGACATTCCCGACGCCATATCGCCGCTGGGCCGCCAGCTGTTGCTCATGTCGCTCATTGGTGACTGGACCCGCGACAATCCGCAATCGGCACTGGCCCGCGAGATCGCCGGCTCGCCATCGCAGTCTCTCGCTTTGGCGCAATCGCTGGCCGAGTTTGCCGACACACTTGAGACCGAAGAGATCGACGGGACGCAAATCTCCGAACTCTTCGGTCTCGAATCGGCGCAGCATCGCGAAGCGATCCTCGGTTTTCTGGCGCTGGCGCGAGAGCGCCTTCCCGTCCTGCTGAAGCCGCGCAATCTGAGTGGCCCCAAGGAACGGCAATCTCGCATCATCCGGCACGAGGCGCGGCGTCTGGCGCAGTCACAGCCCCGGTGGCCGGTAATCGCCGCTGGTTCAACCGGCACCATTCCCGCCACGCGCGAACTGCTGTTGGCGATCGCCAAGCTTCCATCTGGTGCCGTGGTGTTGCCGGGGCTTGATCTAACTCTCGACCAGGCGAACTGGGATGCCGCAGGTCCGCAGCATCCGCAATACGCGATGAAGCAATTGCTGGCGACGTTCGGTGTGGCGCGCGACATGGTGGTTCCACTCGGTGAAGCAACGCCGTCGTCCCGCGCCTGGCTGACAACCGAACTGATGCGCCCGCCGGAAGGCAGCGATGCCTGGCAGGATGTTGTCACCTCGCAAAACGCGATGCGCCAGCAGGCAGGCAAAGGCCTGACGCTCATCGAAGCCGCCGACCGCGACGAGGAAGCGCTCGCCATTGCGTTGATGCTGCGTGAAACACACGAAGACCCGGCAAAAACCGCCTGCCTCATCACGCCTGATCGCGATCTGTCGCGGCGGGTGAAGCAGGCACTGACCCGCTGGAACATCGCGATTGATGACACCGGTGGCGAACCGCTCATCAATTTCAGCGGCCCTGCTCTTGCGGCTTTGCTGCTGGAAGCCATGGAGGCAGCGTTCTCGCCCGCTTCGCTCAACGCCCTGCTGAAGCACCCGATGGCGCTTTTTGGGCGAGAACCTGCGGTTTCGCGCCGCGCCGCCAGCCTTGTCGAGCTCGCCCTCCTGCGCTTTGGCGCCGGTGTTCCGGACCTCGCCAATTTGCAGGCGGCCTTGACGCGAAACCGCACAGAGATTGAGAAGGCTTCCCATTCCCATGCGGTGTTCCAGCAGTTTTCGCCCGAAGACTGGATTGCGGCCCAAGACCTTCTTCAAAATGTGACACAGGCGCTGACACCACTTGAAGACAATGCAACTGCCAGCCTGCCCCATCACCTCGACGAAATTCTCGAATGCCTGGAAACAATCGCCGGTCCGCAGTTGTGGTCGGATGAGGCGGGCTTTGCTTTCCACAAACTGATGTCGCTGTTGCGCAGGGAGGCGGCGTTTGCGGGTCCTTGCGACCGGCGCGAGGCTGCGACGATCATCCGGCATTGCCTGCAAAACGAAGTGTTCCGCCCGTCGCGCGGGCAAAACCAGCGTCTGGCCATCTATGGTTTGCTTGAGGCGCGGCTGATGCGCGCCGATGTTCATGTGCTTGGCGGGTTGAACGAAGCCATCTGGCCCGCACTTCCCAACTCTGGGCCGTGGCTCAACCGCCCGATGCGCGACAAGCTCGGCATGCAGCTTCCCGAACGCGCCATTGGCCAGACGGCCCATGACTTCGTACAGGCCATGGGAGCTGGCGACGTGCGTTTGGTCTGGTCGCGCCGCGTTGGCGATTCTCCGGCCATTCCATCCCGCTGGATTCTGCGGCTGGCAATGCTGCTCGGTGGGCTGGAGCCGGAAAAAGCCGAGATTCCGCGATGGCTGCTGTGGTCGCGGGCTCTATCAAGCGCAGCACTGGTCACGCCTTGCCCCAAACCCCTGCCAAAGCCGCCGGTGGCGGCCCGCCCGGCGCGGCTCAGCGTCACACAGATCGAAACGCTGATCCGCGATCCTTATGCCATCCATGCCCAGGTCATCCTGCGGCTTGAGCCTTTGCAGGCTCTCAACGCGGCGCCCGACACAAGGCTGCGCGGCATTCTCTATCACGAAGCCATCGGCAAGTTCCTGGCCGAATGCCGCGAGGCCTATCCGCCCAATGCCGAAGAACGGTTGATGGCGATTGCCCGGAACGTGTTCGCGCCGCATTTCGATGTGCCGCTGATCGCCGCCTTCTGGTGGCCGCGCTTCCAACGCATCGCCCAATGGATTGCCGCCGAAGACGCAAGCGGCATCGCGCGAATATATGCCGAGGTGCCGGGGGCGTTGACGTTCGCAGTGGCGGGCCAGCCCTTTAAACTCACCTGCCGGGCTGACCGCATCGATGTCCTGACGACCGGCGAGGCCCGCATCACCGACTACAAATCCGGCACGGTGCCGAGTGCCGAACAGGTCAAGGCAGGCCTTGCGCCACAGCTCACCCTTGAAGCCGCCATGCTGGAGCGTGGTGCATTCCGTGACATCGGCAAGCAGCGAAACCGAAAGCCTCGTCTATGCCAAGCTCGGCGGCGGCGAACCAGCGGTGGAGATCAAGAAGCTGAACTTGAAGGAGCCGGTTGCGACAGCGGCCAACCGTGATTTCGCGGGGCTGGAAAGTTTGCTCGCGGCCTATGCCGATCCCCAACGCGCCTATCTGCCGCGCACGGCAGCGAAGACGGTGGATGAGGTGCGGACCTACGATCACCTGTCACGCTTCCTCGAGTGGCGGCTTTCGGGTGGCCGTCCATGAAGCAGAGCCCGAAAGCCAGTGCCACCAGATGCGGGCATCCGATCCGGCACACTCGGCGTGGGTCAATGCCAATGCCGGTTCGGGCAAAACCCATGTGCTGGTCGACCGGGTGATCCGGCTGGTGCTGGCGGGAACGCCGCCGTCGCGAATCCTGTGCCTCACCTTCACCAAGGCGGCAGCGGCCGAAATGTCCGGCCGAATCTTCAAACGGCTCGCCGAATGGATCGGGCTTTCAGACAAGGAACTCCAGACGCAGCTTCTCAATCTCGGATGCAACGAGTCTGGCGGCGATCTGTTGCTGCGCGCCCGGCGGTTGTTTGCTGCCATGCAGGAAACGCCGGGTGGCCTCAAAATTCAAACCATTCACGCCTTCTGCGAACGGTTGCTGCAGCTTTTCCCGGTCGAGGCGGGAATTGCCCCGGGCTTTGATATTCTCGACAGCCCGACAGCCAAGGCCATGCGCGACGAATGCCGCGATGCGACGATTCTCGATGCGATCAAGGCACCGGAATCAGACGCGGGCGAGGCGCTGGCGTCAGTCACCCGACTGATCGCCCAGGATGCCTTCGACAGTATTGTGCAGCGCCTGCTGAAGTCGCCGGAAGACTGGTATGATGGCAATGATCCCGAGGTGGAAATCGCCAGGATTGTCGATGGACTTTCCGGTTTCCTCGGCGTTGATCTCAACCGGCCACGCGAGGCCATTACCGCTGCGCTTATGCCGGACATGGAGCGCTATCGCGCCTTGCATGCCGCGATGAGCACCAGTAGCAAGAGAGATGTCGATACTGCGGTCCATCTCCAATCAATGCTGGTGTCCGAAAATCCATCACTTCTTGAGGCCGAGAAATTTCTTCTCACCGGCAAGGGGGAAAAGCGGAAGCCTTCCCAGTTTCCAACAAATCCAATCAAAGATCGATTCCCCGGTATCTCCGAATTTCTGGATGCGGATCAAGATAGACTTCTCGAAGCGTTGGAAAAGCTCGGCGATTATGACAGTCTGGCGGGAACGCGGGCGCTGCTGGTCATCGCATCAAAAGTTCTGGCCCGCTACGAATTGGCCAAGCGCACCCAAGGCAAGTATGACTTCAACGATCTGATCGGCCGCACCCGGGCGCTGCTGGACGCCACACCTGACGCCGCCTGGGTTTTATACAAGCTCGATGGCGGCATTGACCATGTGCTGATCGACGAGGCCCAGGATACGAGCCCTTCGCAATGGGCCATCGTGCGGGCACTCACTGGCGAGTTCTTTGCCGGTGAAGGCAGCAGGCCGGGCCTCAACCGGACCATGTTTGCGGTCGGTGACCGCAAGCAATCGATCTTCAGCTTTCCAGGGTGCTGATCCTCTCTCGTTCGAAGAGGCCCATGACGAATTCGCCCAACGCATCGGAGCTTTTGGCGGCAAGCTCGAGGATGTGGATTTCACCGTGTCATTCCGCTCGACGCCCGAGGTGCTCCAGGTGGTGGATGCGGTGTTCGGTGAGGGATCGCCAGCCCGCAACGGTCTTGAAGGTAACGCGCCCGCCGACATCGTGCACGAGTCAAATCGTGCCACGGAACACGGGACGGTCGAACTGTGGCCACTGATCGAACCTGACGAAAAAGAACAGCCCGAACCGTGGCTCGCTCCCGTCGATACTGAGCCTGCCAATGCGCCATCGCGCAAGCTGGCGCGCAAGGTTGCCGATGCAGTGAAGAGCTGGATCGGCCAGCGGTACATCGGGGACTCAGATCGTATTGTCGGCGCTGGCGACATTCTCATTCTGGTGCGCAAACGCGACGCCTTGTTCGATGCGATGATCGGCGAACTGCGGCGCGGTGGCGTGCCGGTGGCTGGTGCCGACCGCCTGAAACTCCGCGACAGCATTGCCGTGCTCGATCTCCTGGCGCTCGGAAGTTTCGTGCTGCTGGTGGAGGATGACTACAGCCTCGCCTGTGTGCTGAAGAGCCCGCTGATGGCGGTGCCGGTCACCGAGGATGGTTTGTTTGCGCTCGCCCATGGGCGCGGCAATGACTCGCTTTGGAACCGGCTGCGCAAGAGTGATGTTGCCGCCCATCAACTGGCCGCACAGAGGCTCGACCGGTGGCTGGAACAGGCGTCGCGGCTGCCGCCGTTCGAGTTCTTCGCCAGCGTTGTGCAGGACACCCGGACGGCGATCATCGCGAGGCTGGGCTCCGAAGCCAACGACCCGCTCAATGCCTTTCTGCAGGCGGTCATTGATTTTGGCGCCGGCCGGGCACCGTCGCTTGCGGCGTTTCTCGCCTGGTTCCAAGACAGCGAACTCGACATCAAGCGCAATATGGATCAGGCGCATGGCGAGGTGCGGGTGATGACCGCCCATGGCGCCAAAGGTCTCGAAGCGCCGATTGTCATCCTGCCGGATACCACGGGCATTCCCGAAGCGCGCAACCCCAGCGAACAGATTCTCGACGTTCCTGTGGGCAATGGCAATCGAAGCGTGCCGCTGTGGACAGTTCCCAAGTCCCGGCCTTCGGAAAAGATGGAGAAATTGAAGGCAAATGCCAAGGACTTCCGGATGCACGAGTACAACCGCCTGCTCTATGTGGCGATGACAAGGGCCCGCGACGAGCTTTATGTCTGTGGATACGAGGGAACACGGAAACCAAGGGACGGTAACTGGTATAATCACTTCAAAGAAAAGTTTCTGGGCCTCAATGGCGTGCGAGAACTGCCGGATGGTGGGGGATGGCGCTACGGAGTCGATCCGCGCGCCGCACCAGGAGCGGTAGCCGCAGCTTCTATCGCCACCGCGCTGCCGCCGTGGATCAATCAAACAGCCACAGACGCACCGCAGTTCTCACCGGCCAGTGTCACCATTCTCGCCAAGGCAGAAGTGCCGGAGTCCACATTGGGCCAGGAGGCGCGCGGCCGGGGCATTCTGATCCACCGGCTGCTGCAAGTATTACCGGGCGTAGCCGCCAGCCATCGTCCAGGCCTTGCACGGCAGATTGTGGCGCGGTCCGGACTGCCACAGGACATCGCCGACACCGCGTTGTCCTTGCTGGCCAATCCCGTTTTGCAAGGGTTGCTTTCGGAAGAAACCTTGCGCGAAGTGGCGATTTCGGCGCCCCTCGCGGATTTGGGGCTTACGGTGACCGGCCGCATCGATTGCCTTGCGGTTTCCGGCAACAGCGTCACCATTGCCGATTTCAAGACCGACCGGAGCCCGGCGCAGTCTCTGGCTGCTGTGCCGGCGGCCTATGGCCGGCAAATGGCGCTGTATCGCAGGATCATGGCCGATGCCTATCCGGGCCGGGAAATTACCTGCGTGCTGGTGTGGACGGCGGGTCCCACCGTCATGGAACTGCCGTCAAGTTTTCTTGATCAGGCCTTCGCCCGGCTCATGGCTGCCCGCCCTTGACCCTGCCCTCCTGACTACCTACGTTCGCTTCAGCAGAATCGCTGCCCCAAACCCCGTGAGGATCCCATGTCCACCCAACACGTCTCCGACGCGTCCTTTGAAGCCGACGTTCTCAAGTCCGAGGCGCCGGTTGTCGTTGATTTCTGGGCGGAATGGTGCGCGCCGTGCAAGATGATTGCTCCGGCGCTTGAGGAAATCGCCCTGCAACTCGGCCCCAAGGCCAAGATCGTCAAGATCAACATCGACGAAAACCCGCAGACACCATCTAAATATGGCGTGCGCGGCATTCCGACACTGATGGTGTTCAAGGACGGCAAGGTGGCCTCCACCAAGGTGGGTGCAGCTCCCAAGAACCAGTTGCAGAGCTGGATCGAACAGTCGATCTGAGGCGCGCCGGTGCCTCGCGCCATCGCGTGAGGTTTCCTCAATCGTTGTGGCCGTGCTAAACGCGGGCGGATCATGGTCCGCCGTCATTACAATCTGCCGTCGCTCAACGCTCTCGCCGCCTTCGAGGCGGCGGCCCGCCATCTGAGCCTGACGCGGGCCGCTGTTGAATTGAATGTCACACCCGGTGCGGTCTCGAAACAGGTGAAGGCGCTTGAGGACGAACTTGGCCGGCCGCTGTTCCTGCGTCTCCATCGCGCTCTCGAACTCACCGCCGATGGCGAGCAGGTCTACCGCGTCCTGCGTGATGGCTTCGAGCGCATGTCGGCGAGCTTGCAGGCTGTCAGCGTCAGCAATGCCATGCGGACAGTCGCAATCGGCAGCACCATGGCGTTTGCACAGTTGTGGCTGATGCCGCGCCTCGGTGGCTTCTGGAATGCCAACCAGGATATCGTCGTCGACCACATGATCTCCGACCGGACCCAGGAACTTCAGCGCACCGACATTGACCTCCGCATCCGCTACGGCGACGGCAACTGGCCCGACGAAGAAGCAGCAAAGCTGATGGACGATGAGATTGCCGCGGTGGCCAGCCCCGGCTTTGCCGCCAAACACCAGATCAAGTCGGCCAAGGATCTGGCTGATCTGCCACTGCTGTCGGTCGAAGGTGTCGATTGGACGTGGACGGGCTGGGCGGAGTTTTTCGGCGCACTGGGTATTGCTAAGCGAAAACTCGCGGTGCGCCGTTTCAACAGCTATGTGATCGCATTGCAGGCGGCCCAGGATGGCCAGGGTGTTGTCCTGGGGTGGATGGCCCTGGTGAAACCGCTGCTGGCCAAGCGCAAGCTGGTGCAAATGACACCGGCACGGATCGCCGCACCGCAGTCCTACTACGTCACGTGGAGCAGCAAACGGCCCTTGCGGGCTGAAGCCCGGATCCTGCGCGACTGGCTGCTGCGGCAGGTCGAATGAATTCAACTCAAGGCAAGGTGGCAACTTCCTGCCGTTGAAAGCTTGTGGCAAATGTTCTTGATAGAGTCCAAAGCCGGGACTTGCCATGAACACAACAGCCGAACTTGCGAAAACCACGACAAAACGATCAGGCGGCCGCGAGGGCCGGCGGGCCTTGCGTGCAGCACCCATTGCCGCGTTTCCAACACTGGTCCGCGAAATCCCGGTCTACAACATCGTGCCTGACGAGGCGGTGGAGCTGATCCACGAGGAGTCGCTCAAGATTCTCGAAGACGTCGGCTGCGAGTTCCGCGACGATGAAGCCATCGCCATGTGGAAGGCGGCGGGTGCCACGGTGAAGGGCACAAGGGTGCACATCGACCGTGCCCTGCTGTTGGACCTCGTCGCCAAGGTTCCGCCGGAATTCACCCTGAATGCCCGCAATCCGGCGCGCACCGTCAAGGTTGGCGGCAAGAATACAATTTTCGTGCCTATGTATGGTGCGCCCTATGTGCGCGATCTCGACAACAGGCGGCGTTACGGGTCGCTCGAAGACCTCAACAACTTCCACAAACTTGCCTACATGGCGCCGGCACTTCATTCCTCAAGTTCGATCATCTGCGAGCCCATGGAAGTTCCGGTGCCAAAGCGCCACCTGCACATCATACATTCGGCACTGAAACATTCCGACAAGCCATTCATGGGCATCGTCACCTCGAAAGAGCGCGCCGAAGATGTGATGAAAATGGCCGGCATCGTGTTCGGCGATGACTATGTGAAGGACAACACTGTCGTCGTCTCGATCACCAATTGCAACTCGCCGCTGGTGTGGGATGCGACCATGCTCGACGCCATGAAAGTCTATGCCCGGCACAATCAGCCGCTGATTCTCGCCCCCTTCGCGCTGTGCGGCGCATCCACCACCGCTTCGGCGCTGGGCGCTGTGGCGCAGGTGAATGCCGAAGCGCTGGCCGGTGTTGCCTTCACGCAATTGATCCGCCCCGGCAGCCCGCAGATTTATGGGCAGTTCATGGTGACGGTGGACATGAAGACCGGCGCGCCCATGGGTGGCACGCCGGAAGCCGCGCAGATGATGTATCTGATGGGGGCACTTGCCAGGAAGTACAAGCTCCCGTGGCGCACCTCGGGATTTCATGTCGGCTCGAAACTCAACGATGCCCAGGCCGGTTACGAAGCCAACATGCTGATGCATGCGGCGATCCTCTCGGGCGCCAACTACATCTGGCATGTGGCGGGCTGGCTTGAGGCTGGCCTGTGCTGCGGATACTCAAAATTCGCCACCGACTGCGAGCAACTGATTGGCTGGTACAAATATGCTGGTGGCTTGTCCTTCGCCGATTTCAAGGAAGCCATGGCGGCGATCCGCGAAGTGGGGCCGGCCGGGCATTTCCTCGGCACCCAGCACACGCTGGACCACTTCGAGAAGGCGTTCTTCATTCCCTCGATCATGGATTTCAATTCCTTCGAGCAATGGTCGGCGGAGGGCGCCAAGGACCACGACACGCGGGGCCGCGAAAAGGCCGCCGCCATGCTCGCCGCCTACGAAGAACCGAAGCTCGACGAAGGCATCGCCGAGGGCTTGCGCGACTTCATTGCCAGGCGCGAAAGCGAATTGCCAAACACCGTCAGTTGAGTGTCCTGCGGCCCAGCAGGTTTTCCGGCGTGAAGGCTTCGGCAAGCTGTGCCTCGGTCATCAGCGCTTCGGCAAGCACCACGTCACGGATGGAACGCCTGGTGGCCAGTGCCGTCTTGGCCACGCGGGCAGCGGCGGTGTAGCCGATGTAGGGGTTGAGCGCCGTCACCGCCACCAGCGAACCTTCCAGCAATTCCAGGCAGCGTTCACGATCAGCCTCGATGCCGAGGATGCACTTGTCGCGCAGCACCGCCATGCCATGCATCAGCATGCGCATGGACTGCATGATGTTGAGGACGATCACTGGCTCCATGGCATTGAGCTGCAATTGCCCCGCCTCGGCGGCCATCGTCACCGTCAAGTCATTGCCAATCACCTGGAAAGCAATCTGGTTCACCACTTCGGGGATCACCGGGTTGACTTTTCCTGGCATGATCGATGAACCGGCCTGCACGGCGGGCAGCCGGATTTCGCCGAACCCCGCCCGTGGCCCGGAGTTAAGCAATCGCAAATCGTTGCATATCTTTGAGAGCTTGACGGCAATGCGCTTGAGCACCCCCGAGAACGACACGAAGGCGCCGGTATCGGAAGTTGCCTCAATCATGTCTGCTGCCGCCACAAGTGGCACGCCGGAGATAGCGGAGAGGTGCGCGATGACCTTCGCCGAATAGCCCTCCGGCGTGTTGATGCCAGTGCCGATCGCCGTGCCGCCGAGGTTCACCTCGCGCAGCAGATTGGCGAATTCCCCGAGCCGGTCGATATCTTCGCCGACCATCACGGCAAAGGCGCGGAATTCCGACCCAAGCCGCATCGGCACGGCGTCCATCAGCTGGGTGCGGCCAACCTTGATAACATCGTCAAACTCCACAGCCTTCTGCAGCAATGCTTCCTTGAGAAGTTTCTGGCTCTCGACAAGTTTCGGCACACTGCGCAGCGCCGTCAGCCGCACTGCGGTCGGGTAAACATCATTGGTCGATTGCGACAGGTTCACATGGTCGTTGGGATTGATCGCCGCATAATCACCGCGCTGCCTGCCACTGAGTTTGAGGGCGATGTTGGCGATCACCTCATTGGCATTCATGTTGGTTGAGGTGCCGGCACCGCCTTGTAGCATATCGACCACGAACTGGTCGACGCCATCACCGGCAATGATCAGATCGCAGGCCGAGATGATGGCTTCGGCAATCTCCGGCTTCAACGCGCCAAGGTCGCGGTTGGCCATCGCCGCCGCCTTCTTGGTCATCGCAAGGGATTGAACCAGTTCGGGATAATGCCGCAGCAGAATTCCGGTAATCGGAAAATTCTCGGCTGCCCTGGCAGTGTGAATGCCATAATCAGCATCGGCAGGGATCTGCATATCGCCAATCGAATCCCGTTCCGTGCGCATTTTCATCGTCAATCTCCGGCGCTGTTGCGCTCTTGGTCTTTAGCCTAATTATTCGCCAATGTACCTGATTGCAGACGCGCGATTTCTCAGGTTAGATTGACGCATGCGCCGGCCGGGCAGCCGGACGTTTGCCCGTAGTCAGAACAATTGCCCAACAAACAGGAGAGTTACTTCATGGATCGTCGCAAGTTCTTCAAGACCGCCGGGGCCGCAACAGCGGCCACCGCTGCTTTGGCCGCCCCGGCCATCGCCCAATCCACTCCCGAATTGAAATGGCGCATGACTTCAAGTTTCCCCAAGGCGCTTGATACGATCTACGGTGCTGCCGAAACATTTTCAAAGTATGTGGCCGAAGCCACCGACAACAAGTTCCAGATTCAGGTATTCCCGGCCGGCGAACTGGCGCCGGGGCTCGAGGCGGCAAATGAAGTCGGCAAGGGCACAATCGAAATGTGCCACACGGCGAGCTATTATTATTGGGGCAAGGACCCGACCTATGCCTTCGCCACCGCCGTGCCCTTTGGTCTCAACGCCCGCCAGCAGAACGGCTGGATGTATTATGGCGGCGGCATGGACCTGATGAACGAGTTCTACGCCACCCAGAATCTGATTGCCTTTCCCTGTGGCAACACCGGCGCCCAGATGGGCGGCTGGTTCCGGAAGGAGATCAACTCGGTCGCCGATCTCAGCGGCGTCAAGATGCGCATCGGCGGGTTCGGCGGCAAGGTCATCTCCAAGGTTGGCGTGGTGCCGCAGCAAATTCCGGGTGGCGAAATCTATCCGGCCCTCGAAAAGGGCACCATCGATGCCGCTGAATGGGTCGGCCCCTATGACGACGAAAAACTCGGTTTCTACAAGGTCGCCAAGTTCTACTACTATCCCGGCTGGTGGGAAGGCGGTGCCATGCTGCACACCATGGTCAATACGGCCAAATGGGCCGAATTGCCGCCGGTCTATCAATCGCTGATCAAGGTCGCTTGCCAGGCCGCCAATGCCGACATGATGGCAAGCTACGACGCCAAGAACCCGACAGCGCTGAAAAAGCTGGTGGGTGGAGGTGCTGTTCTGCGCCCCTATCCGCAGGATGTAATGGAAGCCTGCTTCAATGCGGCGAAGGAAACCTACGCGGAAATCGCCGGTTCCAACGCCGCCTTCAAGAAGGTGCATGACGCCATGATGGCCTATCGCGCCGATGCCTATCTCTGGCAGCAGGTTTCGGAAAACACCTTCGACAGCTTCATGATGGGCCAGCAGCGCAAGAAGCAGCTGTAGTCACATCGCCTGACCGACCTGGAAAGGGCCCCGATTGGGGCCCTTTCTGATTCACTCGATAACCGGTGGGCTGCTGAAATCGGGCGGAGGCGCCATGCCCCGGTGTCTTCGCCGCCGAGCGGCGGCAGTTCGATTTCAATGGTGTCGGTATCGATGACCGGGCCCGGTACTGGGCGTGGCAATCCAGGGGAACATGACAACTACGGCGATCATGACGGTCTGCAGGATGATGAAGGCAATGGCGCCACGATAGATTTGCGTCGTGGCGATGCCGGCGATCGATCTTGCCGGTCACCTTGTCGATATAGGCGGCGACCGGCGCCACCGAGCGCATGTAGAACAGCGCGAAACCGAACGGCGGCGTCAGAAAGCTCGTTTGCAAATTCACGCCGAGAATGACGCCGAACCAGATGAGATCGATACCGAGCTTGGCGGCGACCGGCGCCAGCAGCGGCACGACAATGAAGGCGATTTCAAAGAAGTCGATGAAGCAGCCGAGCACAAACACCAGAATGTTGACGACGATCAGGAAGCCCCACATGCCGCCGGGAAGGCCGAGGAACAGTTCCTCCACCCACACATGGCCGTTGAGGCCGTAGAAGGTGAGCGAGAACACCCGGCTGCCGATCAGGATGAACAGCACGAAACAGGCGAGCCGCGTGGTGGCCTCCAGCGCGTCGCTCATCAGCGTGTAACTCAACCGGCGCTTGGCGAGGGTCATGAGCAGCGCGCCCGCCGCCCCCATGGCGCCGCCTTCGGTTGGCGTTGCGACGCCGAGGAAGATCGTGCCGAGCACCAGGAAGATCAGCGCCAAGGGCGGGATCAGAACAATGATCACCTGCCGCGCCAGATGCGACAGGAGATTGAGATTGCCCATCTTGTCGGCAATCGCGATGCCATAGGCAGCGGCAGCGGCGATGGCCGCTGCCCAGATGCCGGCGCCATTTTCGAGGCGGGATGCGAGCAACAGATAGGCAACGGCGGCGATGACCAGGGCAATCAAAGCCACGAACAGCAGCGGCAACGGGCTACCCTTCAGGGTGCGGGCTTCGAGCGGCAGGGCCGGAACCGATTTCGGTTTGAGGATCGAGATGACAAGAACAAAAGCGCAATAGAGGGCAGTCAGCAGCAGGCCGGGAATGATGGCGCCGGCATACATGTCGCCCACCGAGCGGCCCAGCTGGTCGGCCAGAACGATCAACACGAGGGACGGCGGAATGATCTGGGCCAGCGTGCCCGAGGCGGCAATGACGCCGGTCGCCATTGGCCGGTCGTAACCATAGCGCAGCATGATCGGCAGCGAGATCAGCCCCATGGCAATGACCGACGCGGCCACAACGCCGGTGGTGGCGGCGAGCAAGCGCGCCCACCAGAATCACCGCATAGGCGAGCCCGCCGCGAATGGGCCCGAACAATTGCCCGATGGTGTCGAGCAGGTCTTCGGCCATGCCGGATTTTTCCAGGATGATGCCCATGAAGGTGAAAAACGGAATGGCCAGCAGCGTGTCATTGCGCATGACATCGAGAATGCGCCCCGGAAGCGCTTGCAGCAGCGGCCAGGACAACGAGATATCGTTGGAATAGGGCGACAGCTCGACGGCAATCACGAAGAACAGCAAGCCATTGGCGGCCAGCGAAAAGGCCACGGGATAGCCAAGCAACAGAAACATGATCAGCGACAGGAACATGATCGGCGCCAGATTGTGGGCGATGAGCTCGATCATTGATTGTGCCCTCCCACCGGCGACGTGTCGTCGGGGTTATGGCCATGCAGCGGTTGCGGTTCGGGCTCGACGAGATCGCCATTCAGGACTGCAATGCGCTTGATGATCTCGGAGATCATCTGGAAGAACAGCAGAATGAAACCGGCGAGCACGAAAAATTTCGAGGGCCAGACAATCAGCCCGCCGGCATTGGCCGAGTTTTCGTTTTCGACGTAGCTTTGCCAGAAGAACGGGCCGGACAGATAAATCATGATCAGCACGATGGGCGCCAGCATGACGAAATGGCAGACGAGGTCGATGATGTCGCGGGTGCGTTTTTTCAGGCGGCTGGAAATGACATCGATGCGCACATGGGCGTTTTTCTGCAGCGTGTAGGCGGCAGCCAGCATGAACACCGCGCCGAACAACAGCCATTGCAGCTCCAGCCAGGCGTTTGAACTGGTGTCGAAGGCCTTGCGGATGATGGCATTGATGGCGCTCACCAGCACCGCCGCAAGAATGAGCCAGCGCACGTGATAGCCGATGAACCGGGTCACCGCATCAATCACACGGCTGATGGCCAATAGCCCAGACATTCGAGACCTCCCCATGCGAGCCGTTGACCGGCACGTCATTTGCGGTGGACAATAGGAGCAATCGAGACAATCCGACAAGAGGAAAGCACGTGCTTGAGTTGAGGCCCGATGGCCGCCAGTCCGAAACCGCCCTGATGGTGCAGCGTGGCGTTTGCCGTCTGCTGCGCGCCGCCGGTTTCGCCACCTTGACCGAATTCACCCTGACCACCGGCCGCCGCGCCGATGTCATCGCCGTCAACGACCAGGGGCTGATCTGGATTGTCGAAATCAAATCCTCGCTCGAAGACTTCCGCACCGACAGCAAGTGGCCGGAGTACCGCGCGTACTGCGACCGGCTGTTCTTCGCCATCCCGCAGGACATGGACCAGGAGATCATGCCTGCCGATGCCGGGCTTATTGTTGCCGACCAGTTTGGCGCCGATTTCCTGCGCCATCCCGGGGAAGCGCTGTTACACGCGTCCCGGCGCAAAGCTGTCACACTTGCCTTTGCCCGGGCCGCCGCCCTAAGGCTACATGGTCTCTACGATCCCCTGTCGAACAGTTGAAAGTGACATGATGCCCAAAGGCTACTGGATTGCCCGTGTCGACGTTACCGATGAAGACCGTTACCGCGGCTACATCGCCGCCAATGCGGCGGCCTTCGCCAAATACGGCGCCCGTTTCATCGTGCGCGCTGGCCCCTTCAAGAATGTCGAAGGCACGTCGCGGGCCCGCAATGTGGTGATCGAGTTTCCGAGCCACGAAGCGGCGATCGCCTGTTATGAATCGCCCGAGTATGTGGCGGCCATGGCACTGCGCAAAGCCCATGCCGTGTCCGACCTTATCATCATTGGCGGCTATGAGGGCCCGCAGCCGGGCGACTGACGCCTACTTCGGTGCCCGCTTGGCGAGAATGCGCTGCAGGGTGCGGCGGTGCATGTTGAGCCGCCTTGCGGTTTCCGAAACATTGCGGCTGCACAGTTCATAGACCCGCTGGATATGCTCCCAGCGCACCCGGTCCGCCGACATCGGGTTATCGGGCAGCGTCGCCCGGTTGTCCTTGTCGCCGATGAGGGCGCCATAAACCGCATCGGCATCGGCGGGCTTGGCCAGATAGTCGATGGCGCCGAGTTTCACCGCCGTCACCGCCGTGGCGATGTTGCCATAGCCGGTGAGCACCACCACGCGGGCATCGGGCCTGGCGCCATGCAGCGCTTCGATGACATCGAGACCATTGCCATCGCTCAAGCGCAAATCGACCACCGCATAGCCGGGAGCGCCGCGCTTCACCTGGGCGACACCTTCGGCCACCGATTCGGCCATGCGCACGTCGAAGCCCCGCGATTCCATGGCGCGGGCCAGCCTCGTCAAAAACGGCTTGTCGTCATCGACGAGCAGCAACGTCTTGTCGGCAGGAAGGTTGATTTCCATCGTTACAGAATATCCAGCGGTCGCTGGCCTGTCTCTAAACCGCCTGTGGCCGCTGTCAACTCTCACCTGCCAAGGTCAATGGCGGCTCTCGGCCACACCACTTTGACGGCGGCACCCCGCCTGGGTACCGGATTGTTGGAAAGATGAACGGCGGCTCGCGATCGCTCAAGCAAGGTCTTGGCGATGAATATGCCAAGACCCATGCCATCGTGTTGGCCAACCTCGCCCGGTTCGACGCCATAACCCGGCCTTGTCGTCACGAACGGATCGCCCAGCCGGTCAAACACCGTTTGATGAAACCCCGGCCCATCGTCGCTGACGGTGATGGTGACGGTGCTGTCATTCCACACCGCCTCGACCCGCACTTCCTTGAGCGCGAAATCGGCGGCATTTTCCAGAAGATTGCCAAGCCCGTAGGCAATGGCAGGATTGCGCCGGAACACTGGCTCGGCGCGGTTCGCTTCGATCTTGGCGGCCGATGACAGGTTGACGTTTATGGCAATATCCGAACCGCGCAAAGGCGCCACCAGGTCCTCGATCATCACCGAAAGCTTGGTGCGCTCAAACACTTCATCCTTTTCGTCGCCGCGATTGGCCAAGCGGGACAAGATCTCGCGGCATCGGCCGGTCTGGCTGATGAGCAGGTCGATGTCCTCGGCATGCGGTGTGTTGGCCGGCATTTCGCGCTTCAGTTCCTTGGCGACGAGGGCGATGGTGGCAAGTGGTGTTCCCAGTTCGTGGGCTGCGGCTGCCGCCAACCCGTCAAGTGCTGAAAGCCGCTGTTCGCGCGCCAGCACCATTTCGGTCGCCGAAAGGGCGTCCGACATCTGCTGGGCTTCTTCGGCAATGCGCCGTGCGTAGATCGCCGAGAACACCACGCCGCAATTGATCGCCGCCCACATTCCGAACACATAGATCACCGGCAGCACCAATGGCGCATCGGCATACCATGGCAGCGGCAAGTGCCGGAACGCCAGGAAGCTGGCGCAGAAAAATGCGAGGCCGCTCAAGCCCAACGTCCAGCGCAGCGGCAGGGATGTAGCCGAAATCGTCACGGGCACGAGGAACAGGAACGAGAACGGATTTTCCAGTCCACCCGTGAGATACAGCAGAACCGCCAGTTGCAGCACATCATAGGCCAGCAGCAGGCCGGCCTGAGACGATTTGAGCGTGACACTTTGACGATAGCGCAGCGCCAAAAAAATGTTGAGCCACGCCGAGAGCGCAATGGCGGCCAGGCACAGCCCCAGCGGCAGTGGAAAACCCAGCCACAGGTTCACCAGCAGCACGGCCACTGTCTGGCCGATAACCGCAAGCCAGCGCAGCCTGACCAGCGTTCTCAGCCGGACGACTTTCAACTCGTCATTCGCGCACATTGCCAACTGGCGCAATGCCGTGGGCATCGCTCAGATTATCAATGTGCGCGTCGATCATTGAACCGTGTTACTCCGGGGACTATTTGAATGCCAAGGAGTACTTGAACCATGCCGTCACGCTTTGTTGCCATATTGGCCGCCGTCATTCTTGCCTTGGCGGTGGCAATCGCTGCAGCGGCGCTGTTGTGGAAAGGATCACCCGTCGCAGTGGTTGGCGAAGCCCTGGTCGGCGGCCCCTTCACCATGACCAGCCAGGATGGCAAGAGGGTAACCGAGAAGGACTTCCTCGGCCGCTACATGCTGGTGTTCTTCGGCTTCACCTATTGCCCCGATGTGTGCCCCACCGAACTGCAAGTGATGACAGCGGCCATCGCCGAACTTGGCGCAGGCGGCAAGTCCATTCAACCGGTTTTTGTCTCCGTCGATCATGAGCGGGACACGCCGGAAAACGTCAAGGCTTATGTCGGAAACTTCGGAACGGGTCTCATTGGCCTGACGGGTTCGGCAGAGGATGTCGCGGCCATCGCCAAGGCATACCGCGTCTTCTATCAGAAGGTGCCCGGCACCGGCGCTGAGGACTACACCTTCGATCACTCAAGCATCATCTATCTGATGGGCCCCGACGGCAAGTTCCGCAAACACTTTACCTACACAACCGACCCCAAGGCCCTGGCCGAGGGCTTGCGCGACGCCATGGCCAACTAGGCAGAAAGGTGTAGGAAATCTGAGGTTGTTTCCCGTATACGGAGTCGTTACCTTTGCGGTGCACCATGACGGGAAAGCAGTGAGTGAATGCTGTATTATTTTTATGAGATGAACCATGCGGCACTGGCGCCCTGGCGGGCGGCGGCGGATGCCGGACTGAACTTCTGGACAAGTGCTGCAAATCCCCTGTCTACAACCCAATTCGGCCGCACGGCGGCTGCATCCCTCGAAATGTTCGAACGCGCCACCAGGCGCTACGGAAAACCGCAGTTCGGCATTGAAGATGTGATCATCGGCGATGAGGTTGTGGCCATCGGCGAAACGGTGGTTCTCAAAAAGCCCTTCGTCAATGTGCTGAATTTCGCCAAGGCCTGGGGCGGCAAGACACCGAAGTCTCCGGAACACAAGCTGCTGATCGTGGCACCCATGTCAGGCCACTACGCGACTTTGTTGCGCGGCACGGTGGAAGCCATGCTGCCGCATTTCGACGTCTACATCACCGACTGGGTCGACGCCCGCACCGTGCCTCACTCCAAAGGCGGCTTCGATCTCGATGACTACATCGACTATGTGACCGAAACCCTGCAACTCCTCGGGCCCGACACCAGTGTCATGGCGGTATGCCAGCCCTCGGTGCCAGTGATGGCGGCGGTCGCACTGATGAATGCTGCAAAGGATCCGGCCGCTCCCAAAACCATGGTGTTGATGGGGGGACCCATCGACACGCGGCGCAATCCCACGGCAGTCAATCGCCTGGCCGAAGAAAAAGGCGTCGAATGGTTCCGGCGCAACGTCACCATGAAGGTGCCGATGCCCCATGCCGGCGCCATGCGCGACGTCTATCCGGGCTTCCTGCAGCTCGGCGGCTTCATGACGATGAATCTCGACCGCCACATCGATGCCCATCGTGAGCTTTACTGGCATCTTGTCGATGGCGACGGCGATTCCGCCGAAAAGCATCGCGACTTCTACGACGAATACATGTCGGTCATGGACTTGACCGCCGAGTTCTATCTGCAAACGGTGGAAAAGGTGTTCGTCAATCACGACCTGCCGAAGGGCACGTTTACCCACCGCAACCACAGGGTCGATCCGGCGAAAATCACCAGGACCGCACTGCTGACCATCGAAGGCGAGAAAGACGATATCTCCGGCGTCGGCCAGACCGAGGCGGCGCATGATATCTGCTCGTCGCTGCCAGCCGCCAAGAAGCTGCACTATCTGCAGCCCGGCGTTGGCCACTATGGCGTATTCAACGGCTCGCGGTTCCGCCGCGAAATCGTGCCGCGCATCGCCCGGTTCATCACCGCAAACCGGTGATGAAGGGTTTCCTTCGCAAGTTGCGCAAGGCCACAACGGCAAGACCGATCGAACCTGCGGTGGTGGATTGCGCCGGACAGGCCGTTGACGTGATGTTCCGGCGCAATGCCGGTGCAAGGCGGCTGATCCTGCGTCTGAATACCGAAGGAACGGCGGCTGTTGTTACCGTTCCCAGTGGCGTGTCGCGGGCCCAGGCCCTGGATTTCGTGACGCGATCCGCCGATTGGCTGGTCGAACGGCTGTCCAGGCGCGGAGAAAACATTCCGTTACAGCCCGGTTCCACCATTCCGCTGCGTGGCGAGCAACATGACATCCGTCACATCAATCTGCGGCGTGGCACGGTTACCGTCGATCCATTGGCCCGGAACATATTGGTGCCCGGCGATATTCCGCATGTGGCGCGCCGTCTCGTGGATTTTCTCAAGGTCTCGGCACGCCTCGACCTCGCCGCGGCTTCGCAGCGCTATGCTGCGGCGATGGGCGTTACTTTCCGGCGCATCACCATCCGCGACCAGCGCAGCCGCTGGGGTTCGTGTTCGGCACGGGGCGAGTTGAGCTACTCATGGCGGCTCATTCTCACGCCATCCTATGTGCTGGATTACGTTGCCGCCCACGAGGTGGCGCATCTCGTCCACATGAACCATGGCCGGAAGTTCTGGCGGTTGGTTCTGAGCCATTGCCCGGAAGCCAGCAAAGCCAAGAAATGGCTGAAGGAGCACGGCCAAGACGTGCACCGCTTCATCGCTTGACACGGTTCACAGGTAGTCGAGCAGCGTCTTTTTCTTTTTGTCTTTTTTCTTCTGCTTTTTCAGCTTGTTGCGCTCGCCTTTGAGCATGTCATCAATCGAATTGAACATGCCCTTCACTTTCTTCTCGCCGTTTTCGAGTGCCGAAAACGGCAGCTTGAGAACCGGAGGCGGAATTTCCTCAATCATTTCGCCGGGCGGCGCCAGTTCGGCGAGTGTCCCGGACTGGCTCGGCTGGTTCCTCTCGCCGGGCAGGGGCAAGGGTGGCACGGCAGCGTGGGCTTCCTGCATGACATCCTTGAACACGGCGGTAGGCAAGGAGCCACCGGTGACGCGCTTGGTCGGCGAATTGTCGTCATTGCCGAGCCAGACGCCGGTGACCAGATAGCTGGTGAAGCCGACGAACCAGGCATCGCGATAGTCCTGGCTGGTGCCGGTCTTGCCGCCGACTTCAAAGTCGCCGAACTGCGCTTTCTTGGCGGTGCCACGCGAGACGACGGCACGCATCATGTCGTTCATGTAGCCGAGATCATAGGACGAAATGGCAAGCCCCATGCCGGTGCCCCGGCGTTCGTAGAGCACGGTACCGTCCTTCGCCGAAATACGGGTGACGGCGTAGGGAATGACCGGGTAGCCGCCATTGGCGAAGGGAACAAAGGCGGCGGTGAGTTCGAGCGGGGTCACTTCCGAAGTGCCGAGCGCGATCGATGCGTCATTGCCCAACTGCGATGTTATGCCGAGGCGATGGGCGGTCGAAGCGACGGCCTCGGGGCCGACATAACTCACCAGCTTGGCGGCGATGGTATTGAGCGACAGGGCATAGGCGGTGCGCAACGGCACGGAGCCCAGGTATTTCTGTTTGTAGTTCTCCGGCTGCCAGTTGCCGATCTGCACGGGTTCATCAACTTCGACCGAGTCAGGTGTAAAACCCTGTTCGATTGCCGCGAGATAGACGAAGGGCTTGAAGGCCGAGCCTGGCTGGCGTTTGGCTTTGGTGATGCGATTGAACTGGCTGCGTTTATAGGATTTCCCTCCGACCATCACCTTGATGGCGCCATCGATGTCCATCATCACCACAGCGCCTTGCGTGGTGTCGAGTTTCGCACCTTCCTCGTTCAGATGCTTGCGCAGCGAGCGTTCGGCGACGGATTGCAGATGCGGATCGATGGTGGTTTGGACGATGATCGACTGATCGTAATTCTTGACCAGAGACGGCAATTGTTCGCTGACCCAGTCGACGATGTAATTGGTTGAAGGCTGATATTCGGAGGCCTTGGTGGAGGCTGGCAAATCCACCGCCGCCTGGGCATCGGCGCGGGTGACATAGCCTTCCTCGATCATCGCATCGATGACCAGCCTGGCCCGCGTACTTGCCGCTTTGGCATTGGCCAACGGGTTGTAGTTGCTGGGGGCCTTCAGCACGCCAGCGAGCGTCGCTGCTTCGGCAAGGGTCAGGTCCTGGGCCGATTTCTTGTAATAGGCCTGGGCGGCTTTTTCGATGCCGATGGCGCCGGAGCCGTAATAGACGCGGTTGACATAGAGTTGCAGGATCTCGTCCTTGCTGAACTGGCGCTCGAGCCAGATGGCGAGAACCATTTCCTGGAGTTTGCGCTCGATGGTGCGATCAGCTTCGAGGAACAGGTTCTTGGCGAGCTGCTGGGTGAGCGTCGAGCCGCCCTGGACAATGCGGCCGGCCCTGGCGTTGGCCACCATGGCGCGGACAAGACCAATGGGATCAACGCCGAAATGTGAGCGGAAGCGGCGGTCCTCGATGGCGATGAGGGCATTGGGAACATAGTCCGGAAGGTCGCCGATGCGCACTTCATCGCCATAGAACGAACCTTGCTGGGCAAGCACGCTGCCATCGGCGGCGAGCAGCATGATGCCGGGCTCGCGATCGGGAATCTTGAGAAGCCCCTGCTTGTCGAGCGACATCCAGATGTAACCGAAACCCAGCATGCCAACGATCAGGCCTGCGAATGCGCCTTTGAATGCCAGGGATAAAAATCCTCCCACCAGCGAGCGCCGGCGTTTTTTCCGGGTGGGCTGGCGGCGGTCGTATTGGCCCTGGTGACGGCGGTCGGCGATCAGCCGCGGTTCAATCCGCGGTTTCCTGCGATCAGTCTTCGCCTTGCGAAAAAACGCCATGCCCCAGAGGTCCCATCATCCCCGTAACTGGGGAGGATAACACCTTCTTATTGTTAAAAATCTTGGTGCAATGATGGTCACATCACGGCGCCGACCTGCCAGGGCACGTATTCATTGTCGCCGTAACCCAGGAGTTCCGAACGGCTACGCTCGCCGGAAGCAACTTTCAGCATCATGTCGAAGATTTCCCGGCCCTTGTCGGCGATGGGAACACCGTCCAGAACATCCCCGCAGTTAATGTCCATGTCGTCAATCATGCGCTTGTAAATATCGGTATTCGTTGCGAGTTTTATCGATGGCACGGGCTTGTTGCCATACGCCGAGCCACGGCCCGTGGTGAAGCAGATGAGGTTTGCGCCACCGGCCACCTGGCCGGTTGCCGAAACCGGGTCGTAGCCGGGTGTATCCATGTAGACGAAGCCCTTGCCGGTGACCGGTTCGGCATAGCGGTAGACATGGTTAAGGGTTGTGGTACCGCCCTTGGCGGCCGCGCCCAGGGATTTCTCGAGGATCGTGGTGAGCCCTCCCAGCTTGTTGCCGGGTGACGGATTGTTGTTCATTTCCATATTGTTACGGGCCGCATAGTCTTCCCACCACTTGATGATTTCGACGAGCTTTTCACCGACCTCGCGGCTGGCCGCACGGCGGGTCAACAGGTGCTCGGCGCCATAAATCTCTGGAGTTTCAGAGAGAATCCCGGTTCCGCCGTGGCCGACGAGGATATCGACGGCAGCCCCCAAGGCCGGGTTGGCGGTGATTCCGGAATAGCCATCGGAGCCGCCGCATTGCAGCGCCACGGTCAGTTCCGAGGCGGGGCAGGATTGCCGTTTTACATCATTGACATAGGGGAGCATTGCCTGAACAGCGGCGACGCCTGCCGCAACCGTCTTGCGGGTGCCGCCTGTTTCCTGGATGGTCATCGTCCGGAAGGTGTTTCCTTCAACGATTCCATAAGCTTCCTTGAAGCGGGGAATCTGGAAACCTTCGCAGCCAAGACCCACCATGAGAACCCCACCCATGTTGGGGTTGGTGGCATAGCCCCAGGCGGTGCGTTTGAGGATATCGAAGATGGCGCCGCGATAGTCGATGACGCAGCCATTGTCCATTTTGAGGGCAACGACACCATCTATGTTCGGGTAATCATTGAGCATCCCTGAGCGGCGCACCTCTTCGGCGATGAACCCGGCAACGGTTGCCGAGCAGTTCACCGAGGTCATGATACCGATATAGTTGCGGGTGCCCACTTTGCCGTTGGCGCGCCGGTAGCCCATGAAAGTTGCTTGTTTTTCAATGGGAAGGATGTCCGGAACACGGGCTTCCTCGGCGAAGGCGTAGTCGCGCTCGAATTCGTGCACGCCGGTATTGTGCTCGTGAATCCATTCGCCCTTGGCAATATCTTTCGTAGCAAAACCAATGATTTGGCCGAATTTCCGCACCGGTTCGCCGGTGGCGATGGCAGCGGCGGCCATCTTGTGGCCCTTCATGATCTTGTCGGCGGCGGTGATACTCTCGGGGGCGGAGGCACCCTTTTCAACCAGATCGATGGCCACCAGCACGTTGTCGGCGGCATTCAAGCGCAGCATGCGGGGTGATTTTGTGGTGATTTGGGTCATGGTTTTGGTCGCTTTTTGCTCGGTTTTGTATCGCTTTTGGATGCTTCTACGATGGTCTCTTGCCAAATGCCAGTTTCATACTAACATGCTAGCATGTCAGTTACTGCCGTCACCTATGATTTTTTGGAGGGCGCTGGTCCTGTCCGTGGCGGGGCAACGGCGCGTGTCTATGCCGCGCTGCGCGAGGCGATTGTCACACTCGAACTCAAACCCGGCGACATCCTCGACAAACAGGCCATTGCATCAAAGCTTGGCGTATCGCGCTTTCCGGTGGGCGAAGCGCTCGGCCGGCTCGCCGCCGAACGCCTGGTCGAGATTGTTCCGCAAAGCGGGTCGCGCGTCGCCCTGATCCGGCTCGGTGATGCGCGCGAAAACATGTTCCTCAGGCGCGCCATCGAACTCGAAGCCATCCGTGTACTGACGAACCTCACTGGATGCCGAGCGCACGCGCGACATGCGCCAGAACCTGCGCTACCAGGCAGCGGCCATCGAACAGGGCGATCTTGGCGGCTTTCACGGTTTCGACTTGCAGTTCCACGCCATCCTGCTCGACGGGCTGGGTTTCGAGCGCGTGAAGACCGCCGCCGAAACAGCGCGGCTGGGACTTGAGCGGGTGCGCCGCCTGCTCAATTCAAGGCGGCGGCTTGAACACACGCTGGCCGAACACCAACGCATCGTCGAAGCCCTGGAGCGGCGCGATGCGGCGGCGGCGGGCATTGCCATGGTGGCCCATCTCGATGCGGTGATGTCCGAGCTTGAAGTTCTGGCCAGGGACCACCCCGAATTGTTTGCCGACCTTGCAAACGGCAGTGACCTCACATGAAGAAACGCAAGTTCAAGGCACCGTCAGGCGCCGACAATCACCTTCAGCGAAATGGGCTTTGGCGCCGCTCCCATCGGCAATCTGTTCCGGGCAATCGGCGACGATGACGCGCAGGCAACACTTGCAGCCGCCTGGGATGCGGGAATGCGCTACTTTGATACCGCACCGCTTTATGGCCTCGGACTTTCGGAAACCCGCCTCAACCGCTTCCTGCGCGACAAGAAGCGCAGCGGACTTTGTGATCTCCACCAAGGTGGGGCGGCTGATCGAAGTGTGCGCGCCCGACCGAGCGTACGGCCATCGGCAAGTTCTTCGACACGCCATCGCGCAAGGAACGCTACGACTACAGCTATGATGGCATCATGCGTTCGCTGGAGTTTTCGCTTGAGCGTCTCGGGCTTGACGCGTCGACATTCTCTATGTGCATGACATCGATGTGTTCACCCATGGCTCGGCTGCGGTGCGCGATGCCCATGTCGAGACGCTGATGGCCAGCGGCTACAAGGCGCTGGTCAAACTGCGCGATGAAAAGGTGGTGAAGGCGTTTGGCGCCGGCATCAATGAATGGCAGGTGCCGCAGACGCTTCTCGAACGCGGCGACTTCGACATTTTCCTGCTGGCCGGGCGCTACACGCTGCTGGAACAGGAGCCGCTCAACTCGTTCCTGCCGCTTTGCGAAAAGCGCGGCGTGGGGATCGTGCTCGGCGGGCCCTACAACTCCGGCATTCTGGCGACCGGGCGCGAAGCCCGGCGCTCGCTATGACTATGAGACCGGCGCCCAAGGCACATTCTCGAACGCGTGGCGAAGATCGAAGCGGTGTGCAAGGCGCACAAGGTGAAGCTGCCGGAAGCGGCGCTGCGCTTCCCGCTCAATCATCCTGCGGTGGTGAGCGTCATTCCCGGCGCCATGTCGCCCCGAGAAGTGGCGCTGAATGTCGAAGACACTTGCCGCCAAGGTGCCGAAGGCGTTGTGGAAGGATTTGAAAGCGGCAGGGCTGATGCACAAGGATGCGCCGGTGGCGAAGTGAATGGTGCAGAGTATTGCTGAAAGGAGGAACCACGACCAGGAGGGTGCCTGGAAATACGGCGGGTGCGGCGCAATAAATCACGCTGATGTGATTTATTGACTCGGACCCGATTTCGCATAATGTATCAACCAGACGGCCCGGAAGGGCGCTGTCACTAAATGGGAGGAACTAAAAATGTCATTTCGCAAAATGATGGCCGGCGCCCTGATGGTCGGTGCCTCGATGTTCGGCGTGGCCGCTTCGGCTGGTGCCGGAGAGTTTGACGGCGTGACCGTCAATATCCTGACCAGGCCCGGCTACGTGATTGCCGGCCGCCTTGCCGAGCGTGGCAAGGAATTCGAAGCGGCGACCGGCGCCAAGATCGTCGTGACCGAAGTGCCCTTCGCCGAAATCTTCCCGAAGATCCAGAACGACTGGTCGACCGGCACCAACTCGATCGACTTGGGCGTGTTCGCCGCCGGCTGGGGCGTGGAACTCGACGCCGCCGGCCTGCTCGAAGACCTGGATCCCTACATCGCCAAGGACACCAAGCTCGACCTCGCCGACGTCGCGCCCTATTTCCGCGAATTCGGCCAGAAGATCGGCGGCAAGACCAAGATGCTGATGGTCGATGGCGACTTCCAGATGGTCTATTACCGCAAGGACGTTCTGGAGAAGGCCGGCCTCGCGCCGCCCAAGACCTGGGACGAATATATCGACGTGGCCTCCAAGATCCACGGCCAGGACATGAACGGCGACGGCCAGGCTGACTACGGCTCTTGCATCTTCAAGAAGCGCAATGCCCAGTCCTATTTTGCCATCCAGACGGTCGCCGCATCCTTCGTGCAGACCCAGGGCACGGCCCAGGGCTTCCACTTCGACAACGCGACGATGAAGCCAATCGTCAACAACGAAGCCTGGAAGAAGGCGTTCGAAGTCTACAAGGAGACCGGCAAGTATGGCCCGCCGGAAGAGCTGAACATGGACATCACTGACACGCGGCCCGTGTTCAAGGCTCGGCCGTTGCGGCCTGATCATTGAATGGGGCGATCCCGGCACGCTCGCAGCTCGATGCCGATGCCGCGGCGGTAAAGGGCCTGCTCTATGCCGTCGGCGCCGTCGGCTCCAAGGAAGTGCTTGACCGCGCCACCGGCAAGCTCGTGCCGGTGACCAAGGAAAACGCTCCGCACTCGGTTGACGGCATCAACTATGCGCCGTTCGCCGCTTTCGGCGGCTGGGCGGGTGCCATCAACGCCAAGGCCGACCAGAAGAAGAAGGACGCGGCTTATGCCTTCATCTCCTACATGAACCAGGCGGCGCAATCGAACGTCGACGTGACGATTGGCGCCACCGGCTACAACCCCTATCGCATGTCGCAGCTCGCCTCGACCGACCTGTGGGTGAAGGCCGGCATGCCCGCCGAACTCGCCGCGAACTATCTCGGCGCCATCAACGGCGCCTTGAACAACCTCAACATGGCTTCGGACATGAAGATCCCCGGTGCTGCCAAATACACCAGCGTCGTTCTCGACACCGAGACTCGCCCGCTATCTCGCCGGCGAAATAACCGTGGAGGAAGCGCTTGAGAACATTGAAGCGGGCTGGGAAGAAGTGACCGAGGATTTCGGCCGCGACGCCCAGATCAAGGCCCAGGCCCTCGCGCTGGGTACGGGCAGCTAAAGCACAATGCATGCCGGGCCGGAGTAAACTCCGGCCCGTTTATCTACCCTGCGCCAGCTGGCGAGGGGAAGCTGCCGCTTGCCGCAAAAGCAAAAGATTGTCGAGACACGGCTATGGCAACGAACAAATGCGCCATACACCGAAAGCTGGGGTGAGTGGTTTGACCGCCATTCCCGCACCTTCTTCATTGCGCCCGCAGTCACCCTCATTCTTGATCTTCGCGATCTTCCCGACCTTCTATTCCATCGTCTTCGCGCTGAGCCGCGTACGAATTCACGAGCCGACGGATTGCAGTTCCGCTTCGTCTGGCTGCAGAATTTCTACAGGCAAATTCTTCGGCAATGACCAGGTGCATTTCCTCGGCAAGATCGAGGGCATAGGCGCCGCTCGGAACTATGTTCGCTGCAGTTGTGTCCGCCGCCGTGCTTTGGTGGCTTTACCGGTCTCTGCGAATCACCACCTGGGTCGGCATGATCGGCCGCTGTCATCTCGGCCGCCACGGCCATCTTCGTTGCCTGGATCATGGGCGCCACACTGCTGTCCGGCAATCCCATTGGCACGCTGCTGACCACCCTGTTCTATGTTATCGTCGGCTGCGCGCTGCAGTTTTTCATCGGAACCGGCCTGGCGTTCCTGTGCTCGCAGCCGATCGCAGGCAAGAGCTTTTTCCGCGTGGTTTTTTTCATTCCGCTGATGGTCACGCCGCTGGGCGTTGGCTTTGCCATGCGCATGGTTGCCGATTCTCCAAAGGCCCGTTATTGCCTTTGTTTGGCATTCTCGGCGTCGGGGACTGGATCTGGTCGGCGGACGCTTGGTCGGCGCGTTTCGTCATGATGATCTGCGATTCCTGGCAGTGGATTCCCTTCATCTTCATCACCATGCTGGCGGCGCTTGAGAACGTTCCGCGCGACCATGTCGAAGCCGCCCAGGTGGACGGCGCTTCAAGCGTGCAGATTTTCCGCGAAATCATCTGGCCGCAGATCGTGCCGGTCGCTGTGACCGTGCTGCTCATCCGCATGATCGAAGCTTTCAAGATCGTCGATCTTCCCAACATCATGACCGGCGGCGGGCCCGGAACGTCGACCGAATCGATGACGCTGCACTCCATCTACGTCTGGCGCGCCAATGACATTGGCACATCGGCGGCGGTTGCCTATCTGCTGCTCATCCTCACGGTTGTGGTCTGCGCCTCGTTCTTCAATTACGTGGTGCTTGGGCAACTGCGGAAGGCGCGCGCATGAGCGAAAAGCCGTTCAAGATTCGAAAAGGCCAACCGCAGCCTCATGGAGCGGCTGTTCGAGCCGCCGGCCGTCGGCAAGATGTCGCCGGCGGCAAAGGTGGTGGCCCATGCTCCTGCTGTCATCTGGTCGCTGTTCGTGCTGTTTCCGATCTATTGGGTGATGATCACGTCCTTCAAGGATGCCGCCGCCGTCAACCAGGGGCCTTTCTACATTCCCTTCATCGATTTCCAGCCGAACCTTGACGCCTGGCGCGTTCAATTCAGCGATCCTTCCTGCGACCTACCGTCCGTGGTCCGGCAGATCGGCCTTCTGGTTCTACAATTCCTTTGCTTCGTCGTTGTCGCCGGTGTTGAGCCTTCAGCCCATGGAGCCGCAGATCTGCAAGGTGTTCCTGGCCTTCACCAATTCCATCGTTGTCAGTGCCGTATCCACTGCTTTCTGCGTGGCTTTCGGCTCAATGGCCGCCTATGCGCTGGCCCGGATGCAGTACAAGCCCAAGTTCGGCAACATCATGATGTTCGTACTGACTGCGTTTGCTGCTCATCGCCGACCAGCCTACGCTGGCGTACCCTGGTGGGCCGCAACTGCCGTTGGCCTTGCGTTGTTCTTCTTGCTGGCGCGCGCCATCGGCAAGCACTTCACCCACACACTTCGGCAATGGCGACATCCTGTTCTGGATCATTTCGCAGCGCATCTTGCCGCCGATCGTCGTGGTCATCCCGATCTACATGATGTTCCAGGCGGTCGGGCATGCTCGACACGCACTCTGGCGCTGGTCACTGGTCTATGCCGTCGCCAATCTGCCGATCGTCGTCTGGCTGATGCATGATTTCTTCGCCAATCTGCCGATTGAACTTGAAGAGTCGGCGCAGCTCGACGGCGCCACGCGCTTCGCGATCTTCTGGGACATCGTGCTGCCGCTGACCAGGCCGGGCCTCGCCGCCACCACACTGCTCACCACTCATCCTGAACTGGAACGAATATCTGTTCGCCGTTTTCCTGGCGACCGCCAAAGTCCAGACCATGCCGATCATGGTGGCCGCCAAGAATGCCGGCGAGAAAGGCGTATTGTGGTGGGAGATGTGCGCCATCATCGTAGTCATGATCATTCCGGTGATCATCATGGCCATTCTTCCTGCAACGTTTCATCGCCAAGGGCGTGCTCCTTGGCGCGGTCAAGGGCTGAACATGACAAGCGTGCAACGCCAAGGTGCCCGTCACCTTCGACAAGATCCAGAAGTCCTTCGGCGCCGTGCGGGTGCTGGAGGAACTGAACCTGGCGGTGGAGCCCGGCGAATTCCTGGTGCTGCTCGGTGCCTCCGGCTCCGGCAAGACCACGGCCTGCGCATTCTCTCGGGCCTCGAAACGGCGACCGACGGCCGGGTGCTGATCGGTGACCGCGATGTCACCAACATCCTGCCGAAGTACCGCGACATCTCCATGGTGTTCCAGTCCTACGCGCTCTATCCGCACAAGACGGTGGCCGAGAACATCGGCTTTCCGCTGAAGGTGCGCAAAGTGGCGAAGGCCGAAGCCGAAGCCCAGGTGAAGGATGCCGCCGCCCAGGTGCAGCTCGATCACGCTGCTGCACCGCTATCCGCGCGAATTTCCGGCGGCCAGCGCCAGCGCGTGGCGCTGGCCCGCGCCATCGTGCGCCGGCCTTCGGTGTTCCTGATGGACGAGCCGCTGTCCAATCTCGATGCCAAACTCCGTGGCCACATGCGCGCCGAACTCGAAGCACATGCAGCAGACGTTCGGCATCACCACGATCTACGTGACCCATGACCAGATCGAGGCCATGACGCTGGCCCATCGCGTCGCCATTCTCGAGAAAGGCGTGTTGCAGCAGCTGGCCGCGCCCGCCGAAATCTACAACAACCCGGCCAATCTCTTCGTCGCCCAGTTCATCGGCTCGCCGCCCATGAACATCATCCAGTGGCGAATTGGCGGGATCGAACATTCCTCGCCCGCGGCGCCAAGATCCCGTCGCCGGTCAAGGGCAAGGTCGAGAAGGCGACGCTCGGCGTGCGCCCCGAGGACTGCACCATTGTCGCGCCCTCCAAGGGCCACATCCTGGGCGAGATCTACACCAACGAGCTGATCGGCGACCATACGCTGGTGACCGTGAAGTCCGGCAGCGACCTGCTCGCCGTGAAGGCCGCCAAGGACTATGCCGGCAAGGCCGGCGAACGCGTCGGCGTCGGCTTCGAGGCCAGCCACACCTATATCTTCAACGCCGCCGACGGTTCCCGCGTCAGATGAAAATGGCGGTCATCGGAGCCGGCCTCATCGGCCGCTCCTGGGCCATGGTTTTCGCGCGCGGCGGGCATGATGTTGCGCTGTGGGACCAGGACGCCGGGCAGCCGAAACGCGCGCTCGACACCATCGCGGTTTCGCTTCGTGACATGGAAGCGGCGGGGCTGATCGAGGATGCGGGTGACATCTTGCGGCGCATCACCGTCGCGCCAACTCTCCATGAGGCGGTGCGGGGCGCGATCCATGTTCAGGAGAACATCGCCGAACGCGCCGAGGCAAAACAGAAACTCTTCGCCGACTATCGAGACTGTCGCGATGCCCGATGCGGTGTTGGCCAGTTCGACATCGGCGATCATGCCGTCGCTGATCTTCGGCGGATTGCAGACGCGCCAGCGCTGCCTTGTCGCCCACCCGATGAACCCGCCGCATCTTGCACCTTTCGTGGAATTGTGCGGGGCGGCGTTCACTCCAGCCGATACACTGGAAAAAACGCGAGACTTCATGGCGTCGTGCGGCATGGCGCCGATCATCGTCAACCGCGAGATCGAAGGTTTCGTGCTGAACCGCCTGCAGCATGCGCTGCTCGCCGAAGCCTTCCGGCTGATCGCCAATGGTTATGTGTCGGCGGAGGATGCCGACAAGGCGCTGAAAGACGGGTTGGCGCTGCGCTGGAGTTTCATGGGGCCCATCGAGACCATCGACCTCAACGCGCCGGGTGGTGTCGCCGATTACATGGCGCGTTATGGCGAAACGGTGCGCGGTGTTGCCAATCCCAATACCAGCGGTCCGGAGTGGCCAGCAAATATCGGCGAAGCGCTGGCCAGCGAACGGCGCAGGATCGTGCCCGCCGGAAAGCTCGCCGAAGCCCAAGCCTGGCGCGACCGCCGCCTGATGGCATTGGCGGCGCACAAAAAGGACGCGGAGAAGAAATTTCCGCGCTGAGGGAGCGGCGCACCGGCAGCGCTACGACACAATAAACCCCACTACCTCGCGGGCTTTTCTGACAATGGGGGCGGAAATTGCTCTGGCCCGTTCTGAGCCGTCTTTTAGGACGCTCTCGACATAGGCAGGGTCGGCTTGCAGGCGTTTGGTTTCTTCGCCGATCACACCAAGCTTGGCAACGGCGAGATCGGCGAGGGCATTTTTGAAGCCCGAGAACTGGCCACCGCCGTATTGGGCGAGGACCTGGGCAACTGTCTCACCGGAGAGTGCCGCGTAGATGCCGGTCAGGTTGTCGGCCTCGGGGCGGCCCTTCAGGCCTTGGGCTTCACTTGGCAACGGCTCGGTATCGGTTTTGGCCTTGCGGATTTTTTTGGCAATGGTGTCGGCGTCGTCGGTCAGGTTAAGGCGTGACAAATCCGATGGGTCGGATTTCGACATTTTCTTGGTACCATCGCGCAAACTCATCACCCGCGTTGCCGGGCCGGTGATGTGGGGCTCGGGGGGCACGAAGAATTCAGGTCCCAAACCCGCCGCGGCAATGGCTTCGGCGAAATCGTTGTTGAACTTGATGGCGATATCGCGGGCCAATTCCAGATGCTGCTTCTGGTCCTCGCCGACCGGCACATGGGTGGCGCGATAGGCCAGAATGTCGGCGGCCATGAGATTGGGATAGATGAACAGGCCGACGGATGCTGCTTCCTTGTCTTTCCCCGCCTTCTCCTTGAACTGGGTCATGCGGTTCAACCAGCCCAGGCGGGCGACACAATTGAAGATCCAGGCGAGTTCGGCATGCTCGGCAACCTGGCTCTGGTTGAAGATCACGCTCTTTTTCGGATCGAGCCCACAGGCGAGATAGGCGGATGTGACATCGAGGATCGCCGTGCGCAGTTCCTTCGGTTCCTGCCACACGGTGATGGCGTGGAGGTCAACGACGCAATAGATGCACTCGTGGGTGTCCTGCATCTTAATCCAGTTCAGCATGGCGCCCAGATAGTTGCCGAGATGCAGATTGCCGGTGGGCTGCATCCCCGAGAACACACGCGGAACTTTCTGAAACATGGACTTCCCCTTGCCTTGGCGAAGGGCTTATGCCCGCAAAAGACAAGCCTGAAAAGAGGTGGCTTGCCGGGGCCCGCCAGCCTTGTTAGCCATGGGCCATGCCGGAACTTCCCGAAGTTGAAACCGTGATGCGGGGGCTCAAACCCGCCCTGGAAGGCCGCCTGATCGCCCGCGTGGAAACGCGGCGGGCGGGATTGCGCTTTCCGTTCCCGAAGGATTTCGCGGCGAGGCTTGAAGGCAAGCGGATTTCGCAGCTTTCGCGGCGGGCCAAGTATATCGTGGGGGCCATCGAAGGCGGCGGCCACCTGCTCATTCATCTTGGCATGACCGGGCGCTTCACCATCGTGCCCGCCGCCGGGAGCGCACGAAACCTCGGCGAGTTTTATTTCGAGACCGGCGGCGAGGGTCAAGGCGCGCACGACCACGTAGTGTTCACCTTCGAAGACGGATCGCGGGTTGTCTACACCGACCCCCGGCGCTTTGGCGTCATGGATATTTTCGAGGATGAGCACAGACTGCTCAAAGGAATTGGCGTTGAACCTCTTGGCAATGAACTTCATGCCGGGTATCTCGCGGCGAAATTCAAGGGCAAGGCGGCACCGCTGAAAGCCGCACTGCTGGACCAGAAGATCATTGCGGGCCTTGGCAACATCTATGTAAGCGAGGCGCTGTTTCGCTCGAAGCTTTCGCCCACCCGCAAAGCCCGCACTTTGAAGGCAAGCGATCCCCGCCTTGAATTTCTGGTCCGCAACATTCGCGACATTCTCGCAGAGGCAATCGTGGCGGGCGGTTCGACGCTGCAGGATTTCGCCCATACCAATGGCGAGAAGGGATCATTCCAGCAGCGCTTTGCGGTCTATGATCGCGAGGGCGAGCCCTGCCCCGCTTGTGGTGCCGCTCTCAAGCGGCGGGTGCAGGCGGGGCGTTCGACATTCTATTGCAAGCAATGCCAGAGGTAGAGGTGTTCCATGAACTATGACCACATCATCGTCGACACCAAAGGCAAGGTGGGCATCATCACCCTCAACCGGCCCAAGGCACTCAATGCACTGAATTCGAAGCTGGTCGAAGAGGTGAACATGGCCTTGTCGATCTTCGAGATGGAGACTGACATCGGCTGCACCATCATCACCGGCGGCGAGAAGGCCTTCGCAGCGGGCGCCGACATCAAGGAGATGGCGGACCGGACCTATGTCGATGCCTATATGGGGAAATTCCTGGCGGGCTGGACGGGGCTTTCGGAAGCGCGAAAACCGGTGATCGCCGCGGTCTCGGGCTTCTGCCTCGGTGGCGGCTGCGAACTCGCCATGATGTGCGATTTCATCATCGCCTCCGATACGGCGCGCTTCGGCCAGCCGGAAATCACCCTCGCCATCATGCCGGGGGCGGGCGGTACGCAGCGCCTTGCCCGCTTCATCGGCAAATCGAAAGCCATGGACATGATCCTGACGGGCCGCATGATGGATGCCGGCTGAAGCCGAGCGTTGCGGGCTTGTGTCGCGCGTCGTATCCGCCGATCAGCTGATGGACGGAAGCGCTGAAGGCCGCCGAAAAAATCGCCTCGTTCTCAATGCCTATCGTAATGATGGCCAAGGAAACCGTGAACCGCGCCTATGAAACAACCATGGAAGAAGGCATCCGCTTCGAACGCCGCCTGTTCCTGTCGATGTTCGCCACCGAAGACCAGAAGGAAGGCATGAAAGCTTTCGTGGAAAAGAGGAAGCCGGAGTTTCGCAATCGCTAGAGCGGGATGACTTTACAGGCGCTCACTCAACCTCCCTCCCCCTTGTGGGGAGGGTTGGGGGTGGGGGTCTGGTGGTGGTCCCAGAAAGTTTTGGAAAACAATCGGATAGTCCGGAGCGACCCCCACCCTTAATCCCTCCCCGCAAGGGGGAGGGAGACGAATGGACTGATTCTACCTCAACACATCCCGCTCTACGGATAGATCACGCCCTTCCTGATGACGATGTTGCCATACAATCTCGGCTCGCTTGAGGCGACGATGGCGAAGGCGGCTTTTACTTTGGAATAGAACGCCTCGCCCACCAGCGGCACGATTTTATGTTTGGGTTCGTGCTTCAGCACCATCGCCGTGAAATCCTCGAACACCTCCTCCATGCGCTTGGGGTCGTTGTAGGCGGCGGGGCGCCAGATGGCTTCCGGCACCATATCGTCGACCGGCATGACCGAGAGGATGGCGTCGAGAATGCGCGGGGCTGCCATGGCCATCGAGGCGGACCAGGCGCTTGGCGTGTTCTTCCGCCGGATAATTGCCGTCAACGATGGCGATCTCGTCGCCATGGCCCATGGCGCGCAAGGACGCGCAGCAAGTCGGGGCTGAGGAGCGGATCGAGGCCCTTGAGCATCAGGTGGTCTCCTTGAAGAGCACATCGCGATCGATGATGAAATTGGCGAACAGCGGCAGGCTGGCGGCACCCATGGCGCGGGCTCCGGCGCCGACCGTGCCTTCGACGACGGCGAAGGGCGTGATGCCCTGCAAGTTTACGGACTTCAGAGCTTCGGTGACAGCGGCGCACAGACGGGCGCGCACATCGGGCGGCATGGCGCCGTCAATTACCATGGCGGCGTTTTCGATGACGCTGGCCACCCCCGCCCCGGCATAGGCGAGGCTTTTGGCGGCAACGCCGATCCAGGCGTCAAGGGCGGGGCCAACAGCGCTCCAGTCAGTGGCGTCGCGCCACAGCATGAGATGGTCGCGGCCCTGGCGCTTCAGTTCCTGCTCCAGAACCGAGAACGACGCGGAGCGGATGAGATGCTGTGCGCCACCAGCGGCGGCTGGCACCGGGAACGAGCCGAGCGACCCGGCATTGCCGGTACGGCCCTGATAGAGCGCACCATTGATGACGATGCCGCCGCCGATGAAATAGCCGATGTAGAAGTAAGCGTAGTCGCGCAGTTCATGGCCGCGGCCAAACAGCAGCTCGGCGGCACAGGCGGCGGTGGCATCGTTACAAAATTGCACCGGCCAATCGCAAATGGCGGCGATTTCCTTCTGCAAATCGAAGCCGCGCCAGCGGGCGAGAACGCCGCGCGGTGCGCCCACTTCGTCTTCCCAGTTCCACAGTTCGAAAGGTGCGGCGATGCCGAGGCCGGAAATGCGGTCCTTCTGGCGCCTGCCGAGGCTCGACGGTCAATTCGACGAGGCCCGACTTCACGAAGGACAGGATCTCGCCAGGTTCAGGGAAGCGGTAGGTCTTGTGCACGGTGTTGCGCACCGCACCCGCCAGATCCATCAGCAGCAGATCGACCGAACGGCGGCCAACCTTGAGGCCGATGGAATAGGCGCCATCGGGATTGAGCGAAAACGGCACCAGCGGCTGGCCGACCTTGCCGCGCTGGGGCGTTTCACGCTGCAGCAAACCGTCGCCTTCGAGCTGGCGCACGATTACCGAAACGGTTTGCGCCGAAAGGCCGGTCTGGCGGGCGATTTCAGCCTTGGGCAGGCTCTGGTGTTTTCTGATAAGGGAGAGGACGAGGCGCTCGTTGTAGAGCCTGACGCCCGTCTGCGTGGTGCCACGCGACGCCCGTCCGGCCCGTTCCGATGCTCCCGTGTTCATTCTTGCGCCCGGTTGGTTTGTGGGTCTTGTGATGAAGCTTCGGGCAGCCACAATATTGAGTCAAGAAATAAATCACGCGGATTTATTTATTGACTTGAGCCCGAACTTGAGTCTCAATGCAGGTCCGCGCTCAAGGCATGGGAACAACCCGTGACGGCGCGCGTCAACGTGTTACCGTCATCACCGCCCCGCAATGGGGCAAGCGTTTCCATGGGAGGACCCGAATGAATACTGTTCTGAAAACCGCACTGCTCGGTGCTGCACTTGCTGCCATCGCCAGCGTCGCACCGGCCCAGGCCGCAGGCATTGGTGCCTGCCTGATCACCAAGACCGAAACCAACCCCTTCTTCGTCAAGATGAAGGAAGGTGCGCAGGCCAAGGCCGCCGAACTCGGCGTCGAACTGAAGGCCTATGCCGGCAAGGACGACGGCGACAACGAAGGCCAGGTGGCCGCCGTTGAAACCTGCATCGCCGATGGCGCCAAGGGCATCCTGATCACGCCGTCGAACACCAAAGCCATCGTGCCGGCCATCCAGAAGGCCCGCGAAGCCGGCATTCTGGTGATCGCGCTTGATACGCCGCTCGATCCGATCGACGCTGCCGACCAGACCATGGCGACCGACAACTTCCAGGCCGGTTTCCTGATCGGCGCCTACGCCAAGGCCAAGATGGGTGACGCCGCCAAGGACGCCAAGATCGGCTTCCTCGACATTAACCCCAGCCAGCCTACCGTCGATGTTCTGCGCGACCAGGGCTTCATGAAGGGCTTTGGCATCGACGTGAAGGACGTCAACGTGATCGGCGACGAGGATGATCCGCGCATCGTCGGCCACGACTACACCAACGGCAATTCGGAAGGCGGCCGCAAGGCCATGGAGAACTTGCTGCAGATCAACCCGGATATCAACCTGATCCACACCATCAACGAACCCGCTGCCGCCGGCGCTTATGAAGCGCTGAAGGCCGTCGGCAAGGAAGGCCAGGTGCTGATCATGTCGGTTGACGGCGGCTGCCCGGGTGTCAAGGACGTGGCTGGTGGCGTCATCGGTGGCACATCGCAGCAGTATCCGCTGCTGATGGCGTCGCTTGGTGTTGAAGCCATCAAGAAGTTCGCCGACACCGGCGAGAAGCCCGGCGTGACCGAAGGCAAGAACTTCTTCGACACCGGTGTTGCACTGATCACCGATGCCCCGGTTGACGGCGTTCCGTCGATCACCACCAAAGAAGGCCTGGAGAAGTGCTGGGGTTGATCCCGCAGCAAATCCGGTGAATTATACCTGAAACACGGAAGGGCGGTCCTCGTGACCGCCCTTTTCATAACAATACGGCATTGGGCAGGGAGGCAGCCATGGCAGGCGCACAGGAGTTCGAGAAAACACTCGATCAAAGCGACAAGAGTGTCGTCCACTTCGAGGAAGACCAGACGCTGCTCAGGCGCATCCAGCACCTGTTGCATGCCAACCAGGCGGCAGTGCCACTCATCGTGCTGGTGATGTCGGTTGCCATATTCGGGATTCTGGTCGGCGGCAAGTTTTTCAACGCCTTCTCGCTCACCCTCATCATCCAGCAAGTGGCCATCGTCGGCATCGTCGGCGCTGCTCAGACGCTGGTCATTCTGACAGCCGGCATCGATCTTTCGGTCGGTGCCACCATGGTGCTGTCATCGGTGATCATGGGGCAGTTCACGTTCCGGTACGGGATACCTGTGCCGATCTCCATCGTCTGCGGACTGCTCACCGGTGCGGCCTGCGGGTTCATCAATGGCTGGCTCATCGCCATCATGAAGCTGCCGCCATTCATCGTGACGCTCGGCACCTGGCAAGTCTACAACGCCACCAAATATCTTTATTCGGCGAACGAAACCATCCGCACGCAAGACATCGAAGCGCAAGCACCGCTGCTGCAATTCTTCGGCATCCAGATCAAATTCGGCGGGGCGGTGATCACGCTCGGCGTGATTTTCATGGTGCTGCTGGTGGTGCTGCTTTGGTACATCCTCAACTACACGGCCTGGGGCCGAAGACTTTACGCGGTGGGCGACGAGCCGGAATCAGCGGAACTTTCGGGCATTCCCGTGAAGCGCATGCTGATCAGCGTCTATACGCTGTGCGGCCTGATCTGCGGCATTGCCGGGTGGGTTTTGATCGGGCGCATCGGCTCGGTGTCGCCGACCTCGGGCGAGTTCGCCAATATCGAATCGATCACCGCCGTGGTGATCGGCGGCATATCGCTGTTCGGCGGCCGGGGCTCGATCCTCGGCATGATATTCGGAGCGCTGATCGTCGGCGTGTTCTCGCTGGGTCTGCGCCTTCTCGGCACCGACCCGCAATGGACTTACCTGCTCATCGGCGTTCTCATCATTGGCGCCGTGGCCATCGACCAGTGGATCAGAAAGGTTGCGGGGTAACACCATGGCAAAGCCAGCAAAGAAAGCCGCCAAGACTGCTGCCAAAAAGGCAGCGCCAAAGGCCGCACCGGTTGCGGTGAAAGCCGAGGCGCCAAAGGCCGCGGAAGCACAGCGCGTGCCGATCCTCACGGCGCGCGGCCTCACCAAGCGCTACGGCCGGGTGGTGGCGCTCGACAATGCCGACTTCGACCTCTACCCCGGCGAGGTGCTGGCGGTGATCGGCGACAACGGTGCAGGCAAGTCATCGCTGATCAAGGCGATCTGCGGCGCCGTCATGCCGGACGAGGGCGAGATCAAGCTTGAAGGCAAGGTGCTGAACTTCAAGTCGCCGATGGATGCGCGCAACGCCGGCATCGAAACGGTTTACCAGACGCTGGCGCTGTCTCCGGCGCTGTCGATCAGCGACAACATTTTCATGGGCCGCGAAATCAGGAAGCCCGGCATCCTCGGTTCGATTTTCAAGATGCTGGACCGCACGGCCATGGAAAAGGCGGCGCGGCAGAAACTCACGGAACTGGGCCTGCTCACCATCCAGAACATCAACCAGGCGGTGGAAACCCTGTCGGGTGGCCAGCGCCAGGGTGTGGCGGTGGCGCGCGCCGCAGCCTTCGGGTCCAAGGTCGTCATCATGGACGAGCCGACGGCGGCACTGGGCGTCAAGGAATCGCGCCGCGTGCTTGAACTCATTCTCGACGTCAAACGCCGTGGGCTCCCCATCGTGCTGATCTCGCACAACATGCCGCATGTGTTCGAGGTGGCCGACCGCATCCATATCCATCGCCTCGGCAAAAGGCTGTGCACCATCGATCCCAAGAAGTTCACGATGTCCGACGCCGTGGCCTTCATGACCGGCGCCAAACTGCCGCCACCGGAATTGGCGAACGCCTGAGGCTCTGCGATGCGAAATCCCGCCGGGACCTTCAGGTCTCGGCGGCGGCCTTCATTGCGGCGAGGCCTTTCTCGAAATCCTTGCCGATCATCGCGTCCATGTTCATGACGAGGCCCATAAGCTTGAACATGAAGGGGCTCGAACCCGACATCGTCCAATTGACGGCGGTGCCGCCATCTTTCGGCGTGAGTGTGAAGACGGTCTTGTTGTGGGCCTTCCAGGGCGCCATGAACTGGAGGTCAATGTCGATCTGCTGGTCAGACACGCCAAGGATTTCCATGCGGCCCTGGCCGACTTTCTTGTTGCCTGTCCATTCATAGACCGAACCGGTGCCCGAGGCTGGCCCCGACAGGGTTCTGGTCATTGCCGGGATCGAGCTTCTCCCACGGTGACCATTTCGGCCACTCGCGGAAGTCATTGATCAGTGCAAGGACTTTTTCCGGCGGCGCCTTGATGTCCGTGGTGCGCACCACGCTGAAGCTGCCGGGCTTCGATGCGGCGAAACCAAGCACGGCGAGTATTGCGATGACGATGATCACAACGATCCAGGTGAGCATGAGGTCCTCCGTGATTGCGGGTGGGCGCGAGATTACACCTCGCACCCGCCGCGCGCAAATCAGGGCCGTTTGACGGTTGCCAGATAGGCCTCAAATTTTTCCAGGGATCCAGACCAGCCCTCGGCGGCGCTGGCATGGTTGGAGGCGAAGGTTTCCTGTTCCTCGGCCGACGCGTTGTGCGGCTGCCAGGTCAGGGTAAAGCGGGTTTTTCCGCCGAGTACATCTTCAAATGCAAACGTGGTGAGCATTTCCAGCGGCCATTTGCCGTCATAGAACGGGGCGCGGGTGAGGCTGGCCTTTTCATCGGAAAACGCATTGAAGAACACGATGCGCGACGGCGGATCGATTTCGCGGAATTCGAAGCGGCCCCACATGATGGCGCCGGTTGGCCACTTCATGCCGTAGTGGTAAAGGCCGCCGACGCGGAAATCCAGCGTGCCATTGACGATCTCAACGCCTTTCGGCCCCCACCAGTGGCTCAGGTGTTCGGCGGTCGAGAAGCAGGCAAACACCAGATCGCGCGGTGCGTCGAAGACGCGGGTGAGGGTGAAGGTTTGGCTATCGGTTGTCATGGCGGTTTCCATTCACGGGGTTCCATTCTTCTCGAAATGCCGGACCAGATTATCGAGGGCCGCAGCGTTGCCTTCGGCGTGTCCCTTGATCATGCTCTCGCCGACGAAAGAGGTGATTTGCGAGGTGTGCTTCAGGCGTGTACTCGCGCCTTCGGCGATGAACGCAATGGTGTTTAAGGCGGCGCACAAGCGCTGCCCGTTCATATCGATGGTTTCGGTCGCGGCAAGCATATGGTCCGGCTCAATGAGGTGATAGTGGGTCGTGCCGTGAATGTTCGGATTGGTTTTCGAACCGCAGCGGAAGCGGTCAATGCCGCCCTGGCGGAAATCCGCTTCGTCATAGATGACAACGGCGGTTTCCGAGGGCGTGCTCCATGCCGCGCGCCACTCAAAATTGGCGAAGGCCTCAAATACCTTATTTGGTCTAGCAGCGATGACGCGTTCGAACGTCAGTGTGGCATTATGGAGTTTGGACACACAGTCGTTCTCAGTCATTTTTTTCGAGCCACTTGTCCAGCCGCTCGAGGTTTTGATAACCGCCCTCGACGGCGCCGAATTTTACGTAGGTTGGACGTTCGGCGGCATCTTTGAGGATGAGCCTGAGGTTGACGCGGGTCGATGAACCAACGCTTGCGAAACTGATTTCGGCCTTGAACATCGCCGGGTGACCGGCATCGGTGCCGTGGTCATAGCCGATGAATGTGTTCTTCTCGATCTTCGTGTAGCTGCACATAGTTCGGATAGTCGGTGCCGTCGGGGCCGTGCATGGTGTAATCCCAGGTGCCACCCACCTTGAACTGCATGGACCTTGTGGTTGTGGTGAAACCGTTCGGACCCCACCACGTCGCCATGCCGGCGGGGTTGGAGAAGGCGGCGAAGACGCGCTCCACCGGATGAGCGATGAGCCGCGCGATATTGATCTCGCGGTCGTTGCCCTTGAGCGCATTGGTGAGGTCGTCGAGCTTCTCGAAACTCGAGCTCCACCCCTCCTTGAGGCCAACCTTGGCGAAATTGTCCCGCATCTCGACAGTGTCGAAACGCGTCGCAACGGTGAGCCTCGATCCCTCCGGATGATCGGCGAAGGACAGCGTCGTGGTCATGCCGATCTTGCGCAGGCCCTGGCCCTTGCGGGCCGGGTCGACAAGATCGAACCAGAATTCCGGATGGCCGGAAACATCGTCTTCCTTGACCACTCTCTCGTCGCGCACGATGTCGAGAAATGTTCCGGTCATCGCGAAGACCATGCCGTCCGGCGACTGGACCGAAAGCTTGAACCGGCCGCCGGCCTTCGCATCGACCTCGCAATCGGGGCAGGTGAACCCCCGTGGCCCATACCACCGCGACAGATAGCCGGGGTCCATGAAGCAGCGATAGAGAAGAGGGCGGGGTGCCGCGAACACCCGGTTGAGGATGAAGTCGGGTTGGCTGCCGGGCAGCACGGCTTCCGTTTCAAACGTCATTTTTGTCACCCTCTTTCCGTTGAATGTCGTTGAGATACTGGTCCAGCCTGTCGAGGCGGTCTTCCCAGTGCTGGCGGTATTGCTCGAGCCACGAGGACACCTCCTTCAAGGGCTCCGGCGCCAGCTTGCAGGGGCGCCACTGGGCCGCGCGGCTGCGCTCGATGAGCTTGGCCTTTTCCAGCACCTTGAGGTGCTTGGAGACGGCGGGCAGGCTCATGGCGAAGGGCTGGGCAAGTTCGGTCACTGATCGCTCGCCCAAGGCCAGACGCGCCAGAATTGCCCGCCTGGTGGGGTCGGCGAGGGCGGAAAGCGTGGTGCTGAGATGGTCCATCTGAACTTAGCCAATTGGTTAATTAACTGAATGGCTAAATACTGCGAAGAGATCGTGGTGTCAAGCCACTGCTCTTTCAAATCATTCTAAACAGGCCTATATGAATGCCCGACCAGAGGACTCGACAAATGTTCATCCAGACCGAAGCGACACCCAACCCCGCCACCCTCAAATTCATTCCCGGACAGCCGGTGTTGCCGGGTTCGACCCGCGACTATCGCGGCGAGGGCGAGGCCGGAGAATCGCCGCTGGCGCAGAAGTTGTTCACTGTCAAAGGTGTGTCCGGCGTGTTCCTTGGCCAGGATTTCATCACCGTGTCGAAAGAGGCGGGCGACTGGCAACATCTGAAGCCAGCCATTCTCGGCGTGATCATGGACCATTATCTGTCGGGCGCGCCAGTGATCGATGCTGGCGAAGCCAAGGCCGAAATCGAGGATTTCGACGAGGCCGATGCCGAGATCGTGTCGACCATCAAGCAGCTTCTGGAAACCAGGGTGCGCCCCGCCGTCGCCCAGGATGGCGGCGACATCACCTTCCACGGTTTCAAGGAAGGTGTTGTGTATCTCAACATGAAGGGCTCATGCGCCGGATGTCCCTCATCCACCGCCACGCTGAAGCATGGCATCGAGAATCTTCTCCGCCACTTCGTGCCGGAAGTGAGCGAAGTCCGTCCTGTCTAGACTTCTACTGAACCTCAAAAACGTTCGTCTGACCTTCGGCGGCAAGCCGGTGCTCGAAGGCTGCGAACTCATGCTTGCCGATGACGAGAAGATGGCGCTGGTCGGCCGCAACGGGTCCGGCAAATCGACGCTTCTGAAAATCGCCGCAGGGCTTCTTGAAGCCGACAGTGGCGAGGTGTGGGTGCAGCCCGGCACCACCATCCGCTATCTGCCGCAGGAGCCCGACCTTTCGGCTTTCGCCACACTGCGCGACTATGTCGAAGGTGGCCTTGGCCCCGCCGATGATCCGCACCGCTGCACCTATCTGATGGGCGAGCTTGGGCCTCGACGGCGAGGCCAATCCCAAAAACCTGTCGGGTGGCGAAATCCGCCGCGCGGCAATGGCCCGAACGCTGGCGCCCGATCCCGATGTGCTGCTCCTCGACGAGCCGACCAACCATCTCGATCTTCCCGCCATCGAATGGCTGGAAAACGAATTGAGAGCCTCGCGCTCGGCGTTCGTGCTGATCAGCCACGACCGGCGCTTTCTTGAAGCCCTGTCCAACCGCACCATGTGGATCGACCGTGGCACGGCCAAGCGCATGGACCGGGGCTTCGCGCATTTCGAGGAATGGCGCGACCAGGTTCTGGAGGAAGAGGAGACTGCGCAGGCCAGGCTCGCCCAGCGCATCGCCACCGAAGAACACTGGATGCGCTATGGCGTTACGGCGCGGCGCAAGCGCAACATGCGGCGCGTCGGCCTTTTGCATTCGCTCAGGAAGGAGCGCCGCGAACATGTGGGTGCCCTCGGCAACGTGAAACTTGAAGCGTCATCGGGCGACATGTCGGGCAAGCTGGTGATCGAGGCCAAGGGCATCGCCAAATCGTTCGGCGAACGGCTGATCGTCTCGAAGCTCGATCTCCTGGTTCTGCGCGGCGACAGGCTTGGCATCGTCGGCCCCAATGGTGCTGGCAAGACGACGCTGATCAAGATGCTCACCGGAGTGCTGCCGCCTGATTGCGGCAGCATCCGCATGGGCACCAATCTGCAGACCGTGGCGCTCGACCAGAGCCGCCAATCCTCGATCCCGAGATGATCCTCTCCGATGTCATCACCGACGGGCGTGGAAGTTCGGTCACCATCAATGGCGAAATAAAGCATGTCGTCACCTACATGAAGGATTTCCTGTTCCGCCCCGATCAGGCGCGGCTACCCGTATCGGTTTTGTCGGGCGGCGAGCGCGGACGACTGATCCTGGCGCGCGAATTGGCCAAGCCGTCGAACCTGCTGGTGCTCGACGAGCCGACCAACGATCTCGATCTCGAAACTCTCGACATGCTGCAGGAAATGCTGGCGGAGTATCACGGCACCATCCTGCTGGTCAGCCACGACCGCGATTTTCTCGACCGCGTGGGTTCGTCGGTTCTGATGTGCGAAGGCGATGGCAAGTGGACTGAATATGCCGGTGGCTATTCCGACATGGTGGCGCAGCGCGGCGCTGGCGTCGAAGCCCGCAAGAGTGCCGAGGCGGCTCCGAAGAAAGCCGCGGCACCGCAGGTGAAGGAACAGCGCCCGAAGCGCAAGCTTTCGTTCAAGGAGAAGCACGCGCTGGAAACCCTCCCCGCCAGGATCGCTGCACTTCACACCGAGATTGGCGCGCTGGAGACAAAGCTTGCCGACCCCAATCTGTTTGCCAAGGATCCCAAGGCTTTCGAGACCGCTGCGAAGCGCCTGACCAAGGCCCGCGATGAACTTCAGGCATCGGAACAACAATGGCTGGAACTCGAGATGCTGCGCGAGGAACTGGAAGGCGCGTAAGCCTTACCAGCCCGACCCGCCGCCGCCGCCACCGCCGCCTCCCGACGAACCACCGCCGCTGGAGCCCGAACTTGAACCCGGTGCGGTTGATGAGGACGCATGGACGAGACAGGCTGGAGCCGAGGCTGTCGGTGAAGCTTCCGGTGCGGCCTGAATCCCAGTGGCGGCCGGAATACCAGATGGGGCCCGCCGCACCGGCGGCAGCGGCCGCTGCCAGCACGGTGGCGAACTTGGCGTTCCATTCGTTCTCGCAATCAAGAGCCAGCGCATAGGGCAGATATCTCTCGAACAATGCCGGCGTCTTCTCCGGCGGATGCAGCACGTTGAGGCGGTTTTCCTCCGCCGCCGTCAGGTACATCTGGAAGCCCTCGATCTGGTCGAGCAGCTTGCGGCCTTCAACGGTTGGCGCCCTGAGCAGATTGAAGAACACAATGTTCAGCGTGGCGAGCAGGGCTCCGGTTCCAAGGATCATGTAAAGCCCCGGCGATCCGGCGCCGAAAGCCATCAGCACCGGGGCGCCAACGCCCGCACCCAGGAATGGAATGAGGAACAGCAGAGGAACCAGCGAACCGATTTTTCCGAGAACACCCTTCGCCGTGAACAGACCCTTGATCAGGCCCCAGCCAACGGCGAGAATGACGCCCCACCAGATGGTGGTCCAGGCGACGCCGAATAATCCGAGAAAACCATCTTCGCCGGGCATGAGGAGCGCAGAAGCAACAAGACCCAGAACCGAGAGAACCGCACCCTTCCAGAACCACGAAAGGTTCCTGAGAAAGGCCGTGCCGTCATAACTTTTGCCCAGCGCCTTCTCGAGCGCTTTCTTGGCGGCGGCGACCATGGCGTGGTTCGATTGCTTCAGCACCAGCTTGCCCGAGGGCAGCGCGTCATAGAGCGCCTGTTCGGCATTGGCGACGGGCGTGCGCCCGCCCTGAAGTGGCGTCAGCGAAAACTCGTCATCATCGTCTTCGGCAATCTTCAAGCGGCCACTGACGGCGAGGCCGACGACAGCAGCGGCGAAGGTGCGGTCATCGAAACCCTGATTGGCGACATAACGCACGCCAGCAGGCCCCAGGCCATCGGGCGGGCGGAACAGCGGAATGATGGTGCCCTTGGGCGGATCGCGGCCCACCTTGTTCCAGGAATAGAAGTAATAGCCGCCGGCCAGCAGCAGCGTGGCGAGGAGTCCGAAAATGCCGGCGTTGTCTCTGAGCCACCAGCCCATCCGGTCGCCGTCACTAGGCGGTGTGACGATGCCCTTCTGCCAGGCAACCGCGACGGTGAGGCCCTCGTTGCGTTCCAGCCGCCGCGTGGTCTTCACCCGGTAGTCACTGCCGGTGGCGCTGAGGACCGTCGAGTCGTTGGCGTTGCTGCCTTCGAAACCGGTATATTCCGCATGCTGCTGGATGCGCGCTCCCGGCGGCAGGCGGATGATGGCGGTGGCGCTGGCGATCTCGAATTCCCAGCCATTGCCGGTGGCGTTCCAATAGAGCTCGTCGAAATCGTCGAAGAAGCCAATCTGCCGCGTGGTGCGGTAAGTGATTTCATAAGTGTGTTCGCCACGGTCGATCCACACGTCCGCCGAACCGATCCTGACACGCTTGCCATTGCCATGGCTCGAAACCTCATAGGGCTCGTCGCGGCCATCGCGCTTGACGCTCAGGACCTCGAAGCCCACGCGCACCCGCTGGCCGCGCTTGTCGGTATAGGTCGTCGGGAAATCGCGGTTGATGCCGTGGTTGATGGTGTCGCCGTCAACCTGGAAGCGCAGGGTCTCGCGCACCTCGAGCGAAGCATCGGTGTTGACGGTGGCATCGCTGATGAAGTCAAGAATGCGGTCAGCCGCGCCCGCCGGAAGAGTGAGGGCAACAAGCAGCCACAGCCCGGCAAGCAGCGCGCGCATCGGGCTATTTCTTCGAGAAATCGACCTTCGGCACTTCGCGCGCCGCGGCATCGCCGATCTCGAAGAATTCCTGCTTTTCGAACTTGAAGTAGTTGGCGATGAAATTGGTGGGCACGCTTTCGATCATGGTGTTGAGATCCCTGACCGTGCCGTTGTAGTAGCGCCGGGACATCTGGATTTCGTCTTCAACTCCCGCCAGCTTGTCCTGCAGGTCGCGGAAATTGGCGTCGGCCTTTAATTCGGGATAGGCCTCGGCCACGGCGAAGAGCTTGCCCAGCGCTCCGCTCATCGCCTGGCCAATCGCCGACTGTTCGCCGACCGTGCCGCCGGCGATTGACTTGGCGCGAAGATCGGCAATGTCGCGGAACAGCTTGTCTTCGTGCGCCGCATAACCCTTCACGGTTTCGATCAGGTTGGGAATGAGATCGGCGCGGCGCCTGAGCTGCACATCGATTCCGCTCCAGCCCTCGGAGGCCTTGTTCTTGTTGGAGACCAGCGCGTTATAGGCATAGATCAGGTATCCGGCGATGACCACGATCAGCCCCAACAGCCCAAATCCGAACATGACATTCTCCCGCCTGTGAACCGCCGGGACTATCAGGTTTTTTACGGCGGCAAGCAAGTGCGATAAGTTTGGTGCTGGCTTCAACCCGCGGAAGCCGTCATAACTTTCGCTTCGCATGACCATCTCCCCCAAAGGCTGGACCGCCGATGCCCTGGTGCTGCTGGCAGCACTGATCTGGGGTGTGGCATTCTATTTCCAGAAGTCGGCGATGGATCACGTCGGGCCGCTGACTTTCCTGGGCTTGCGCGCCATTATCGCAGCGGCGGCACTTTTGCCCTTTGCCCTCATGGAACGGCGCAGCGGCAAGAGTGTCATGCCGGTGGCAATGTTTGGCGGCTGCATCTTCTTTGTGGCGGCGTCGATCCAGCAGATTGGCATCGTCGAGGCGACGGTGACCAACACCGGATTTCTGACGGCGCTCTACGTTGTGTTCACGCCGTTCATCGTCTGGGCCCTGCGCAGGAAGGCGCCAGGTGCGGCCATCTGGATCGGCGACAGCACTCGCCTTCATCGGCACCTGGGCGCTGAGCGGCGGCTCGTTTGCGGCCTTCACGCGCGGCGACTGGCTGATTGCCGCTTCGGCGATCTTCTGGTCATGCTTCATCGTCACCACCGGATGGTCCGGCAAATTCGCAACCCCTCTTACCTATATATGCGTACAGTTCATGGTGGTGGCGCTCATTTCTTGCGCTTGTGCTTTTGCCTTTGAAGCACCAACGTTGGCCGCCATTCACAGCGGCATGGTGCCCATTCTCTATGTCGGGCTTCTCTCGAGCGCCTTGACTTTCGGTCTTCTTGCCGTGGCTCTGCGCCATGTGCCGCCAGCCCGGGCCACCATTCTGCTGTCGCTCGAAACAGTCTTCGCAGCAATAGCTGGGGCTGTCATGCTGGGCGAGCGGCTGCCGGCGATCGGCTGGGCCGGTGCTGCGCTGATGATGGGGGCAATTCTGGTGGTGCAGTTGGGCAAGCGCAGCGAAAATTGAAGAGGCCCAACCCCGCTATCGTGGTGGTGAGGACATTTCAAAGAAGGATCGGATGACATGCAATCCGGCGCGGGCTTTCAGGCACAGCATCCATTCTTCCATCGGCGTTGCCAGTCGGTGATCGCCAGCGACGCGCAGGCGATGATCGGGGACCAGTTCGCCTTCCGACATGATGGCGAGCGCCCAGGCCTTGCGCCGCCGCTTCGCGCGCCGCTTCGCGGCTTTCGATTTCGATGGTGTCGTGCAGGTTGCAGGCCACGGCGGTGCAGCTTCTTCGAGCAGCAGCGTGCGGGTCATCGAGCCTTCCTCGCGCAGGATCAGCGGCTGGGTCACGAGTTGTTCGAAACTCAGTTCGCGAGCTGCGAGGCTTCGATCGAGCCCTGCACCACGGCGACCAGCGGGTCGCGGCGCAGCAGCCGTGACAGGAAGGCCTCGCTCGGACGGGCGTTCGGCTGTGACCGCGAGTCGATGGAGAAGTCCTCAAGCGCTTCAGCAGCTCGGCGCGAGTTGCCGGTGACCAGACGCACGGCAATCGACGGATAGCTGCGGCGCGGAAGCGGGCAAGTTGCGGCAGGACGTGGAACGGCGGCATCGGCACCGATGGTGAGCTGGCCCTCTTCCAGCGTGCGGGCCTCGCGACAGCAGTTCCATGCGCTTCGGCTTCGGCCTCGAACTGGCGCTCGGCGATGGCGAAGAGCTTGCGGCCCATATCGGTGAGGGTGACGCCCTGCGCCGCGCGCTGGAAGAGCTGCACGCCATAGGTTTCCTCGAGCTTCCGCACATGGTCGGACACGGCCGGCTGGGTGAGGTTCAGGCGTTCGGCGGCGCGCGAGAAGCCGCCGTGCGACGGCAACGGCATGAAAGGCCTTGAGCTGGGCATGTCGCATATCAGTTCAAACTTATATGATCTATAAGAACATACGATTTGACTGATAGCACGTCAAGCGCTCAATATCCGGGCCGACAACGAGGAGCATCGCCATGCTGAAATCGATCCCCCGCCTTACAACGGCCCCGAGGGCCAGGAGGACATGCCCTATCTGCTGACGCCCGGGCCGCTCACCACATCGCGCACGCGTGAAGGCCGCCATGCTGGCCGACTGGGGCTCGCGCGATGTCGAGTTCCGCAAGGTCGTGGCCGATATCCGCAAGGGCCTGCTGGTGATGGCCGGATGCGGACGAAACCTATGAATGCGTCATCATGCAGGGCTCGGGCACCTTTGCCATCGAGGCGGCACTCGGCGCGCTTCTGCCCGGCCAAGGACGAAGCCAAGACGCTGGTCGTCGCCAATGGCGCCTATGGCGACCGCGCCGCGAAGATTCTCGAGAAGATCGGCCGCCCGGTCGTCAAGATCGACAAGGGCGACAGCGCGGCACCTACCGTCGAGGAGGTCGCCGACCATGCTCGATGCCGACCGGTCGATCAGCCATGTCTGGATCATCCATTGCGAAACCACATCCGGCATCGTCAATCCGATCGCACGACATTGGCCAGCGTGGTGAAGGCAGCGTGGCCGCATGTTCATGGTCGACGCCATGTCGTCGTTCGGCGCGCTGCCGCTCGACATGACGCGACGGACATCGACGTGATGGTGTCGTCGTCCAACAAGTGCATCGAGGGCGTGCCCGGCTTTTCCTATGTGCTGGTGAAGCGCGCGCATGCTGGAAGCCTCGCAAGGGCATGCAGCCATTCGGTGGTGCTCGATCTCTTCGAGCAATGGAAGGGGCTCGAGGCCAATGGCCAGTTCCGCTTCACGCCGCCCACCCATGCGCTGGTGGCCTTTCATCAGGCGATGAAGGAGCATCGCGAAGGAAGGTGGCGTTGCGGCGCGCGGGCAACGCTATCGCCCGCAATGCGCAGATGCTCGTCAAGGGCATGCGCGAGATGGGCTTCTCGACGCTGCTCGACGACAATGAAGCAGGGCCGATCATCCAGACCTTCCTCACGCCGCGCGATCCCAACTTCGATTTCGAGCAGTTCTACGAGGCGCTGCGGGCGCGCGGCTTTGCCATCTATCCCGGCAAGCTCACCAAGCGGCCGATCTTCCGCATCGGCACCATCGGCAAGGTCGACGAGAAGGTGATGACGGCCGTGCTTGCTGCCATCCGCGACGTGCTGGCCGAAATGAACGTCACCGATTTTTCGCCGCTCGAGGCCTGAACATGAAAACCGTCACCGTCAATGGCCGCGACTACAACTGGCCGACAGCATCCGCTCGTCGTCATCTGCTGCGACGGCAGCGAGCCCGCCTACATGGAAATGGCCATGCAGCGCGGGCCTGATGCCGAACCTCAAGCGCATCATCGCCAAGGGTGAGAACCTGCGGGGCTTTCGGTGATCCCGAGCTTCACCAATCCCAACAATCTGTCGATCGTCACCGGCAGGCCGCCGGCGGTCCATGGCATCTGCGGCAACTATCTCATCGATCCGGCCACCGGCAAGGAGACGATGATGAACGATCCGAAGTGGCTGCGGGCGCCGACGATCTTCGAGGCCTTCCAGAAGGCGGGCGCCAAGGTCGCCGTGGTGACGGCCAAGGACAAGCTGCGGCTGCTGCTCGGCAAGGGCCTGGTGTTCGATGGCACGGCGGTGGCGTTTTCGTCCGAGAAGGCCGACAAGGCGAACCTCGCGGAAAATGGCATCGACAATGTCTGCGCCGCTGGTGGGCATGGACGTGCCGGATGTCTATTCGGCGGAGCTTTCGGAATTCGTCTTCGCGGCGGGCGTGAAGCTGCTCGCCGGCATGCGGCCCGATCTCATGTATCTGTCGACCACCGACTATGTGCAGCACAAATATGCGCCGGGCTCGGCTGGGCGCCAATGCCTTCTATGCGATGATGGACAGATATCTCGGCGCAACTCGATGATGGCGGCGCCATCCTCGTCATCGTCGCCGACCATGGCATGAAGGACAAGCATCTGGCCGATGGCTCGCCCGATGTCGATCTATCTGCAGGATGTGCTCGATGGGAAGTTCGGCGCGGGCAAGACCAAGGTCATCCTGCCGATCACCGATCCTTATGTGGTGCATCACGGGGCGCTTGGTTCCTTCGCCACGGTCTATGCCTATGGCCCCGCCGTTGCCGAGGTGATGGCGGAGATTTCAGCGCCAGCCTGGCATCGACGTGGTGCTGAACAAGACCGATGGCTGCGCCCGCTTCGAACTGCCGGAGGACCGCATGGGCGACATCATCGTCGTCTCCGGTGGGCCCAAGGGCTCAAAGGTCATCGGCACGTCGCCGCGACAAGCACGATCTCTCGGGCCTGAACGAGCCGCTGCGCTCGCATGGCGGCTTGACCGAACAGGAAATCCCGGTGATCGCCAACCGCAAGTTCAAGAACCTGCCAGCCACTCTGCGCAATTTCGATGCCTTCGCGCTCGGCTGCAACCATATCGTGGAGAATTGAGATGAACGCCGCTGCAACCAAGCGTCCGATGATCAAGGAATCGATGCGGATCGGCGGCAAGAAGGTCGATGCCGAAGGCGTCGTGCCGGTGCATTATCCGTACACCAACGAAATGATCGGCACGGTGCCGGCCGGGCACGGCCGAGCATGCGGCACAGGCCTTCGCCATTGCCGCCGCCTACAAGCCGAAGCTGACCCGCTACGAGCGCCAGCAGATCCTGTTCCGCACCGCCGAACTGATCCGCGCCCGCAAGGACCAGCTGTCCGATCTGATCACGCTGGAGCTTGGCCTTTCCAAGAAGGACTCGCTCTACGAAGTGGGCCGCGCCTATGACGTCTATTCACTGGCGGGCACAGCTGTGCCATTCTCGATGACGGGCAGATCTTCTCCTGCGATCTGACGCCGCAGGGAAAGCCGCGCAAGATCTTCACCAAGCGCGAGCCGGTGGGCGTCATCTCGGCGATCACGCCGTTCAACCATCCGCTCAACATGGTGTCGCACAAGGTGGCGCCGGCCATTGCCACCAACAATTGCGTGGTGTGCAAGCCGACGGAACTGACGCCGCTCACCGCCATTGCGCTCGCCGACATTCTCTATGAAGCGGGCCTGCCGCCGGAAATGTTCCAGGTGGTCACCGGCTGGCCCGATGACATCGGCGACGAGATGGTGACCAACGACAATATCAACGTCATCACCTTCACCGGCGGCGTGCGCGTCGGCAAGATCATCGCCGCCAAGGCCGGCTACAAGCGCGCCGCGCTGGAACTTGGCGGCAATGATCCGCTGATCATCCTCGACGATCTCTCCGATAGCGATCTCGACAAGGCGGCGGAACTCGCGGTGGCCGGCGCCACGCGCAATTCCGGCCAGCGCTGCACGGCGGTGAAGCGCATCCTGGTGCAGGAGCGCGTCGCCGACCGGTTCGTCGAGCTGGTGCTGGCCAAGGCGAAGAAGATCAAGTTCGGCGATCCGATGAACCCCGAGACCGATCTCGGCACCGTGGTGCATGAAGCCGGCGGCCAAGACCTTCGAGGCCCGCGTCTACAAGGCCGCCGAACAGGGCGCCAAGGTGCTCTATGATCCCGGCCGCAAGGGTGCGGTGCTGCCGCCGATCACCGTCGACTTCGTGCCGCATGCCTCCGAACTGGTGTTCGAGGAGACCTTCGGCCCGATCATCCCCATCGTGCGGGTGCCGAACGACGATGCCGAGGTGATCCGCATTTCCAACTCGACGCCCTTCGGCCTGTCGTCGGGCGTGTGCACCAACAACCTGTCAGCGCATCACCCGCTTTATCGAGGGGCTTGAACGTGGGTACGGTGAATATCTGGGAAGTGCCGGGTTACCGCATCGAGATGTCGCCCTTCGGCGGCATCAAGGATTCGGGCAATGGCATCAAGGAAGGTGTCATGGAGGCCATGAAGTTTTTCACCAATGTGAAAACGTGGTCGCTGCCCTGGCCATGATGGAGATGGGTTGAGCCCGGGAACGCGGTCATCGTCAATCTGCTGGGAGGTGTCGCCCTCCTGCTGTGGGGCGTGCGCATGGTGCGCACCGGCGTGATGCGGGCCTGGGGCGACCGCCTGCGCAATTTCATCGAACGCCGGCTCGGCAACCGGCGTTTCGGCCTTCATGGCGGGCGGCGTCGCCACCGGCATTCTCGGCAGCGGCACGGCCATGACGCTGATCGTGGCGGGGCTTGCGGCGTCGGGCGCCATCGGCACGGCGCTGGGGCTTGGCGGTGCTGCTGGGCGCCGATGTCGGCTCCGCCGTCGTTTCGGCTGTCTTCGCATCGGGCTCGACGGTGACGCTGTGGGCTTCGCCGCGTTCTGCTGTTTCGTGGGCTTCGTGGTGCTTCAGCTGGTCGGATGAATTCCGCCCGCACAATGTGGGCCGCATCCTGATCGGCCTCGGCCTCATGCTGCTGTCGCTGAAGCTCATCAAGGAGGCGACGGTGCCGCTGGCCCAGGCCAGCCTGTTTCACGAGTTGCTGGCGGCGGTCGGCAGCGAACCGGCGCTGGCCTTCATCGTTGGCGCGGTACTGGCCTGGCTGTTTCATTCAACGCTCGCCGTCATCCTGCTCATCGCCTCGTTCCTCGCCAATGGCAGCCTCGAGGTGGCGGGCGCGCTGGCGCTTCATTCTGGGCATCAATTTCGGTGGCGGGCTTCCGGCGGTCACATCGACGCTCGGCATGCCGACCGTCGGCGCGGCGCCTGCCGATCGCCAATCTGCTGTGCCGGGGCTTGCGGCCATCGCGGTGGTGGCCTTCATTGACCGCATCGCGCCATTGGTGAGCCAGGAGCCCGCTGCGGCCCGGTTGAAACCGCCGTGGCCTTCCACGCCGTCTTCAATATCGCCACCGGGCTGGTGTTCCTGTTCGTTCACCGGCCTCGTCGCCACGCTGATGACGCGGCTGATGCCCGACGAACGCGCCGAGGCCGACACGCTGGCGGCGCCGCGCTATCTCGACCAGCGGTCGCTGGCAGACGCCATCGGTGGCGCTGTCCAACGCGGTGCTCGAAACCGTGCGGATGAGCGAGGTGCTTGAACCACATGTTCGACACGGCGTTGCGGGCGCTGCTCACCGGCAGCCTCGAAACCCTGAAGCTGCTCAAGAGCCTCGACGAGCGGCTCAATGCCTTTCAGACATCGCTGCAGAGCCTATCTCGCCGAACTGGCGCAGGCAGGAACTGTCGCCGGAAGAATCGACCAGGGCGCTCGACATCACGCTGTACATCAGCAACCTCGAACATGCGGGCGATGTCATCCATCTCAACCTTGTCGGACCGCATTGCCGCCAAGGTGCGCGAGGGCATCAAATTCAACGCTCGAGGAGCAGGCCGCGCTTCGACGATCTCTGCCTCATCATCCACGACAACATGCGGCTGGCGACCGGCGTTCTGTCGTCCGGCGATCTCGAAGGCGCCAAGCGGCTGATCGCCCAGAAGGATGCCTTCCGGGCGGTGGAGAACCAGGTGCTCGACGCGCATTTTCGCGGCAGCACGCGCGGCAAGGGCGCCACGCCGCGGCGCAGCGCGCTTTATGTCGACATGATCCGCGACCTGCACCGCGTCAATTCGCATGTGGTGGCGGCGGGCTATCCGATTGTCGATGCGGCGGGGCTGTTGCGCGGATCGCGGCTGCGCAAGGAGGCGAAGGCGGGGTGATGGCCCCGCCTCCGCACTGATGACATTCACGGCGCCGTGGTGAAGCCCGCTTCCGTCAGGGTCTGGTTGCCGCTGGGTTCGACGGCCAGCACTTCCCATTTGTAGGCGGTGCCGGGCTGGAAGAAGGCGGCGGGAATGGTCATCGCCGTAACACCCGGCCCCACATACATGCTGAGCGAGCCTGGCTTGCCGATCATATGCTTGTGCGGTTCGGCATCGGGCTCGACGATCAGCTGATAGGCGATGATGGTCACCGGTTGATTGTTGATGGTTTGGGTCACTGCGTCCCAGTCGAACAGCGTGTCGGCCACCGGCAGCACGGCATCATTGGCCGGTGATTGCAGGGTCGGGCCCTTGGGAATGACATGGGTGAGCCATGCCTTGCCCGTGGTCGTCTTGCCGGCATCGGGACCGCCCGCCACGCCGAAGATCTTGTAGGTGCCGGCCGGCAGCTTGGACAGCAGCGTGTTGATCGGCACATCGGCATTCTCCGGTTCGACGGTTTCGAAGAACATTTCGGTCATGCCGAGCTTCGCAACTTGCCCTCGGCGCTCAAATGCAGAACCACGCCGTTCGGCCCCTTCATATTCAGTTCCTTCCAGCCTTCGCTGTCGATGAAGCCCTGAAAGCCCGTGTCCTGGTCGGTGTAGTTGTGTTCGATGTTGAGCTTGGCTTCCTTCAGCGGCACGGCCTTGCCGCTTGGCTCCTGGGCGTGAGCACTGGCGGTGAAGGCCGCCGCGCAGCCAATTGTCAGGATGGTGTATGTGGTCTTCATGTTTTCCTCCGTTGCGGTGCTACCGTCACGGGGAAAACTGCGGCGTTGAAACCCAAGGCGCAATCCGGCAGATGCCGGATGACCGGGCAAAACGGCCCGGTTACGACATGTGTTGGATGAGTTCGGGCCGCTGGACAGTGGCGCCGTTCAGCGGGATGGCGTAGTCCGGTTGCGACGGGAACAGGTCTTCGAGGAAAAATGCCGCAAGTTCGGCGCGGCTCGAGAGCCCGGACTTCTGATAGATCGAAGCCGCCTGCTGGCGCACCGTCGCGGACATCGAGTTGCGCGCCATGGCCACCTCCTTGTGCGACAGGCCCTTGAGCAGCAGCATGGCGACGTCGCTTTCGCCGGGTGTGAGGTTCCAATCGCCGAACTGGGCGCGGATTGCCGCGCTGAAGCCATCGGCATGGTGGCGCGAGGTGGCGCGCCATTTTTCGCCTTCTCGCTCGGAGGCCATGAGGGCCGCCGACAGCCCGGCATACTCTTTCCGCGAGCCCGCCATAGCGGAAACCAAGTTCGCTGGCCGTGGCGATGGCGATGGCCAGAAGCAGCCAGGGCCAGGCATCCTCGAGCACAAACTCCTGCAGCGAAATGGCCTCGTCCTCGCCCAGGAGCTCGAAGGCCGAAAATCCGGCGAACAGGGCAATCGCCAGAAGCACGTGCCAGGACATCCGGTTCATGAAGCACCCCTTGCGCAATCTGGCGGTCAGCCTTTGCCGCGATGGTGGCCGAATTGCGGCCCTTCAACTGGCGGCGAAGTTGGGGCACAAGATGTTCCATGAAATTCATCCACATCACCGACCTGCATCTGGTTCCGCCCGGCGAACTGCTGTGGGGGCTTTCGCCCCATGACCGGCTGGATGCCTGCCTCGCCGATCTCGCCGCCATCACGGCGATGCCGCCTTCTGCGCCATCACCGGCGATCTTGCCGAGCGTGGCGAAATTGCTGCCTACGAGGCGCTGAAGCGCAGGCTTTCGGCGTTTCCCATCGAGACTCACCTGATGCTTGGCAATCACGATAACCGGGCGAATTTTCACGCGGTATTTGGCGGCGAAGGCTTCGTGCAAAGCGCCATCATCCGCGACGGCGCCCACTTTCTGTTTCTCGATACACTGAAGGGGCCGCCCTCATCCGCCGGGCTTTACGATGCCCCGCGCCGCGAATGGTTGAAGCGCGAATTGGAGAAGGCCAACGGCGCACCCATTTACATTTTCATGCATCACCCACCCTTTGATATCGGCCATGCGCTGATGGACCAGATCAAGCTTGATGATGCCGAAGGGTTTGCCGGTCTGCTGAAAGGCCATGACATCCGCCACATCTTCTTCGGCCATGCCCATCGCACCATTTCCGGCCAATGGCGCGGCATTCCATTCTCGGCGCTGCCGGGGATGAGCCACCAACTGCCGCTGGCGGGCGGCTCCGTGCCGACAATCTACAGCGACGAGCCGCCGATGTATTCCATCGTGCTTGTTGAAGGTGACCGCACCATCATCCATTCGGATGCCTTCCTGCACAGGGCCCGTGCCCAAATGCCTGATGATGCCGAACGCGGCGACTGGTACTAGGCCGCTTGGGCTGCCACGTCGGCGCGTTCCGCCAGCTTGGCGCGTTCCTTGGCTTTTTCGGCGGCGGATTCCTCGCGGCGTTTCATCACCTCGTAGATGATGGCGCCCAGAAGCGAGATGCCGATGATGATGACGGCCAGCGCCGAGAGCGCCGGCGTCGTGCCCTGGCGCACTTCGCCGGCCAGCACCGTCACCAGCGTCTTGTCGGCGAGGATGGCGAAGGTCGTGGTGTTGTAGTTCTCGAAGCGACGACAGGAAGGCGATGACGCTGGCCGAGATCAGCGCCGGTTTCAGGAACGGCAGCAGGATGTGCCAGAACACCTGCGGATAGCTGGCGCCGAGATCGAGCGCCGCTTCCTCCTGCGCCTGGTCGAAGCGCTGCAGCCTCGCCATGATGATCAGCAGGCAATAGGCGGCGATGAAGCTCGACTGGCCGAAGATCGTCAGGATGATGCCCTTGTAGAAGGTGGCCTTGGTGAAGTCGGTGAGCGCGAACATGTCCTTCCAGAAGATCACCGTCGAAATGCCGATGATGACGCCGGGCGTCAGCACCGGCGAGACGGTGACGAGATAGAACAGGCCGCGGGCGCGGTGATAGATCTGGCTCATGATGATCGAGGCGGCAAGCCCCACCGGCACCGACAGCGCCACCGATGCCAAGGCCGATGATGATCGAGTTCCACAGGCCCTCCATCATCGCGCGGTGATTGTAGAGCTTCACGAACCAGTCGAGCGTGAAGCGCCTCGAAGGGCAAGGCCTGCGGATAGTTCGGCGTGTTGAAGGCGGTGATCGACATGACGATCAGCGGCCCGAACAGATAGAGGAAGAACAGGAAGACATAGAAGCCGATCATCACCTTGATGACATGGCGCGAGTTCATTTTATGGTCTCCCCGAGCGAGACCTTGAACAGGCGCAGCATCAGCATGACGAAGGCGATGCAGGCGGCGAGCAGGATGAAGGCGTAGGCGGCACCGCGCGGCCAGTTGAAGGCCTGGAAGAAGAAGTCATAGACGATCGAGGTGAACCACAAGGTCGAGGGCCCGCCGAGGAACAGGGGCGCGGCCAGCGAACCCGCCGACAGCATGAACACCATGGTGCAGCCCGATGCGATGCCGGGCTTGGCATAGGGGATCACCACGTCGCGGTGGATCTTCCACCAGGGCGCGCCCAGATCGCGCGCCGCTTCGATCTGGTTCTTGTCGAGGCTTTCAATGGCGTTGTAGAGCGGGAAGATCATCACCAGCAGATAGGCATAGGACAGGCCGACATAGAGGCCGGTGTCGGTGCCGAGGAAATCGAAGGGCGTGTCGATGATGCCCGGCGCCCATCAGCATCTGGTTGATCAGGCCCTTGGAGGCCAGCAGCAGCCGGAGCGAAAAGGCCCGCAGGATCTCGTTCACCCAATAGGGCACGATCAGCGCCAGCATGATCAGGCGCACCTTCTGGACGCTGCCGGCCTGGGCCATGTAATAGGCGAGCGGATAGCAGATGGCGAAATTCAGCGCCGTCACCGCCACCGAAGCGACGATCGAAAACACGAACGCATACATGTGCGTGATGTTCCAGGTCATCGTCCGAGGGCTGGACGAAGAACGACTTGTATTGCTCGAGGGTCAGGAAGTCCTCGGGCCCGCCGCGCTTCAGCGGCGGCAGTCTCGGGTGGAAGCTTTCGACCACCATGTAGAGATAGGGCAGCGTGACCAGGAACAGCGTCCAGAAGGCCACGAGCAGGATGAACACGATGCCCAGCGTCGGTGCCGTTGCGCTCGAAGAAACTCTTGTGGGTCGGGATCATGGGCAAGCTTCGACTTCGCGCTGCGCCATCAGCCAGAAGATGGCGATGACGGCGAACGGGAACGAGGAAGACGAAGAAGCGGCTATTCACGGGCCATCTTCCCTTCTGGCAGCACAATGCCCAGGGCCGGATCGTAGACTGACCGTGGCCTTGTCGCCCTGGTCCGGCAGATCTTGACGCCGCCGTGGCGGCCGACGGTGACGGTGATGTCCTTCTTGGCCGGGCCTTTCATGAAGATGTGGGTGGCGTTGCCTTCGAAGGCGACATTCAGCACTTCGGCGGAAAGCGTCGCATCGGCGGCGCCCTTGCCGAGCTTGCAGAACTTCGGGGCGCACGAAGAGGATGGCCTTGTCGCCGGCCTTCAGGCCCTTGGGATTGCGGCCACGCAAGGGGCCGAACGGCGTTTCGATGACAGCGCCCGTGGCATCGGCCTTCGTCACCTTGCCGGGGAAGGGATTGTTCTCGCCCACGAAGGAGGCGACGAAGGCGGTTTCGGGATCGTCATAGACGGTCTTGCCGCCGGCCACCTGCTGGATCACGCCGTCGCTCATCACGGCGATGCGGTCCGACATGGTCAGCGCCTCGCCCTGGTCGTGGGTGATGTAGATGAAGGTGATGCCGACACGCTGCTGGATGGCGCGCAGTTCGTTGCGCATGTGCTGGCGGAGCTTGAGATCGAGCGCTGACAGCGGCTCGTCGAGCAGCAGCACCTGGGGTTCGACGGCAAGCGCCCGGGCAATGGCCACGCGCTGCTTCTGGCCGCCGGACAATTCGCTCGACCAGTTTCTTGCCCTGACCGGGAAGGGCGATGAGGTCGAGAAGTTCATCGGCCTTCTTCATGCGTTCGGCCTTGGACACGCCGCGCACCCGAGGCCATAGGTGATGTTGTCGGCCACCGTCATCAGCGGGAACAGCGCGAGGTTCTGGAAGATGAGCGCGGTGGGGCGCTTGTTGGGGCCGATGCCGGCCATGTCCTGGCCGCCGATCCTGATCGTTGCCTTCCGAGGGATCGAGGAAGCCCGACACCGTGCGCAGGATCGTCGTCTTGCCGCAGCCCGAGGGCCCGAGGAAGGAGAAGAATTCGCCGCCCTTGATGTCGAGAGTGGCGTCGCTCACCGCCGTGAAATGGCCAAAGCGTACCGTCAGATGGTCGAGTTCAACGCCCGCACTCATGTCGTCCCTGTCCCCTGTGGCGGCTGTTCTTGTTGTGCCGCTGAACTGAGTTTCTACCGAACGGCTGGCGAGATCAAGCGGAACCAAGCCATCGGCTCTCGCACGCCGGAGAAGCGGAAATCATGCTCCCGTCCATGGAGATCCGAAGCCGATGGGCCTGGGCGAGCAATGGCCGGGACATGCCCGGCCATTCCGCGTTTCGTTCGACTTAGGCCGACTTGAACTTGTCGGCGTATTGGCCGCGGAGTTCGCCGAACCACGACGGCTCCGGCCGGGCGGTGCCAGAGGTTCTTCAGCGCGTCGCCCGGATAGGCTTCCTGGAAGTTCTTCTTGGCGGCGTCCGAGAGCATGGCATCGGCGCCGGTCACCACCGGGTTGTAGCCCGAGCCTTCAGCAACGGCGGCCGAAGCTTCCGGCGTCTGCAGGTATTCGAGGAAGGCGTAGATCTGATCGACGTTCTTGGCCGGCCTTCATCATCGACAGGCCGTCGAGCCAGGTGATGGCGCCTTCCTTCGGCGCCTGATAGCTGACGGGCTTGCCTTCCTTCTTGAGCGACAGCGCCGGTCCATCCCAGGTCTGGCCGATCCACACGTCGTTCTCGAGGAGGCCCGACTTGGTGTTGTCGGCCGAATCCCAGAACTGCTTGATCCACGGCTTGTGCTCGATGGCGAAGGGCAGGATCTGGTCGTAGATTTTCTTGAAGGTGTCTGCGATCCTTGAAGGCGTCGAGCATGCGGTTGGACGGCAGCTTGCCGTTCGGCATCCATCCACAGGCCGATGCCGAGGAGCAGCGAATGCGGACGGCCCTGCACGTGGCCCTTCACGTCTTCGTCCCACAGCGAGCCATAGCTCAGTGCCTGCCGGGTCGCCCTTGTAAAGGTCGGTGCGCCAGGAAATGGCTTCCGTGCCCCAGCAATGCGGCAGGTGGTAGAGGCCGCCGTCCCACGTCCACAGGCTTTGCGAGCCTTCGAGCATGGAGGGAATGAGGTTGCCGGCATTCTTCACCTTGTTCATGTCGAAGGGGCCGAGCACGCCCAGTTCCTGGAACTGCGGGGCGCGGTCGCGGGTCGGCTGGCAGAGGTCGAAGCCTTCGCCGCCGGTCGCCTGCAGCTTGTTGATCTGCTCTTCGTTCTGCGAGAACGGCGTCATGGTTGACCTTGATGCCCGAGGCCTTTTCGAAGTTCGGGATCACCGGATCGGGGAATTCGTCCGACCACATCAGCAGGTTCAGTTCGCCCGACGACGAGAGCGCGTTGCGGGTGTAGAGTGGGCCCGCGAGGCCGACGGCACCGAGAGCTATGGCTGACTTCAGGATCGAGCGCCTGGACAGCATGGCGGCGCGCATGGTTTCCTGCGCAGGCGTCATGGTCTTGTCTTTCTTCATGTGGATTGTCCTCCTTGACAATGGGGGCGGAATGCCCCCGGAACTCCCAATATGATCGGTCCGGTGGTCCCGGCTTCTTCTGTCATTTCATCTCAGTATGACGTTCCCATGACGGCGTGTCCATGGGGGACATGGCCGTTGGCCCCATGCCTGTGGCGGAACTGGCCGGGATTTCCCTCGCGATGAATTGATTGTAAGGCTTGCCGCCATGAATATCCGTCATCCGGACCTTGAGTCGCGCACCAAGGACTCCTTGCTGCAACGCGGAATCACCAATGCGGCGAGCATTGCGTGGGCCGCTGCGTGGCTTGAAGCCTGCGGCTATCCAGGACTGAAACTGCTGGCCGAAGCACTGGCTGATCCGGTGCAAGACCTTGTCCTTGCCCGCGACGGTCTGGGCCTCGATCTCAAGAATGTTTCGTGTGTGTTTCTCGCCCCCGCCATCATGTCGGATGTTCAAACCAATGGCCGGGTGTTCCTGCGCAACGTGCGCCACGGGCTTTATCTCTTGCCATTCACTGTCAGGGACAACACCGGCATCGGTTGCCCGGTGGACCCAGCCTTCGCGGTGGGCGGCGAACGGCACAAAAATCCCTACGCGGAGAAGCTGGCGCTGGCGGAATTGAATGGGCTAGAGGTGGATGAAGACCACTGTCTGCGAACTCACTGCCGTCAGCGGCGCACTCGAATAATGCCCGGCCCGCTTTCCCACATTCGCGTCCTCGACCTGTCCCGGGTTCTCGCCGGTCCGTGGGCGACACAGATTCTGGCGGACTTCGGGGCCGAAGTGATCAAGATCGAAAAACCGGGAGAGGGCGATGACACGCGGGGCTGGGGGCCGCCGTTCATCACCAATGCCGATGGCACGAAAGGCGATGCCGCCTATTTCCTGTCGGCCAATCGCGGCAAGTCTTCGGTGGCGATCGACATGGCAAGCCCGCCGGGCCAAAAACTGATTCGCGATCTCGCCGCAAAATCCGATGTGGTGCTGGAAAATTTCAAGGTCGGCGGTCTCAAGAAATACGGCCTCGACTATAAAAGTCTCAAGGCGGTGAAGCCCGACCTCATCTATTGCTCGCTCACCGGCTTCGGCCAGACGGGGCCCTATGCGCAACGTGCCGGTTATGACTTCATGATCCAGGGCATGGGCGGCATCATGTCGGTCACCGGCCAGCCCGATGGGGCACCCGGTGCCGAACCGATGAAAACCGGCGTGGCCTTCGCCGACATCATGACCGGGCTTTATGCGGTGATCGGCATGCTGGGGGCACTGGTTCACCGCCAGCGCACCGGTGAGGGGCAATTTGTCGATGTGGCGCTGCTTGATTCACAGGTCGGCGTTCTCGCCAATCAGGCGCTGAATTATCTGGTGGGCGGCGCCATTCCCACACGGCTGGGCAATGCCCATCCCAATATCGTGCCCTACCAGACATTCGCAACAGCCGATGGCCACATCATCATGGCGGTGGCGACGGATCGTCAGTTCAAGGAATATTGCGCCATCATCGGCGTGCCGGACTTGGCCGAAGACGAACGCTTCAGGCTGAACCGCGGCCGGGTCATGAACCGGGCCGAACTCATTCCATTGCTCGTCGAACCGATGAAGGCCCGCACCACGGCAGGCTGGATCGCCGCCTTCGAAGCGCCGCTGTTCCTTGCGGTCCGATCAATACGATCGATCAGGTGTTCGACGACCCGCAAGTCAAGGCGCGGGGGTTACAAATCGAACTCGCCCGCCAGGACGGCACGAAAATTCCCGGCGTCGCCAACCCTCTGCGCTTCTCGCAAACGCCCATCGCCTATGACAAGGCTCCGCCCGCCATGGGCGAAGGCACGGATCGCGTGCTGACGGAACTGCTGGGGCTTTCGGCGGAAGAGATTGTGAGACTGCGGGACGCCAAAGCGATTGGGTGACTAAAACTGCCAACTTCGAATTAAGCATTCGGCAAGTTCCACATGCAAACATTCCGCAGAGGAATGTATGGGGGACTGCAGTGGGATTTCAGCTTTTCTTCGGTATTCGTTGATCGTCAGTTTTCGACTGGCACGCCATGGCGCTGGTGGACAAGCCTGTTGGCCAGCACCGGTATTTTTGTTGCAACGACGCTCGTGGTTGCCGTTCCAATCGTCGCCTACGTTCTTGGTTCGGCGACACCTGAGCAGATCGAAGGCGGCGACTTTGGGCCGATACCTTCTGCGGTGACTGTCGGTGCGATGCTCGCTTCGCAACTGGCTGTCATTCTATTGGTCATTCTCCTGACGCGGAAGGGAGTTGCCCCGTGGCGAAACCGCTTGCACCTCGCAAGCCCCGCCTTCTCAAGCCGATCACTGCTCGCCATCCTGGTGACCATTGCGGCGACTTTGATGGCCGCCGTCTTGTGGTCACTAGCATTTCCAGAGGCTGACGCCGTTGACGGCGCGTGGGCGGCGGAAATGCTTGCACCACCAGAGACGCGCCTGGTGGCACTCGCCGTCATCATAGCCGGCGCTCCCCTTTCCGAAGAACTTCTGTTCAGGGGATTCCTGTTGCCACCCCTGACCAGAACACGGCTTGGATTCAGTGGCGCTGCAATTCTGTCGTCGCTGCTGTGGGCCTTGATACACTTCTACACGTGGCAGGGTTTCGCCATCGTCTTTGTCATCGGGCTCGCCTTGTCCTACCTCCTGTGGAGAACGGGAAGCCTTTGGCCGGGCATCGTCCTTCATGCAATTTTGAATGTGGTGTTTGTCGCGGGTATTGTTGCTTTCTGAACCGCACGGCCAATGGGACGCCGGGCCCGCCAGAATTTGGCAGCGAGCGAGGCCCATCCGGCTAGAGATTGACCATGATCCGATCCCTGCTAGGTTCGTCGCCTCGGGGAGGAAATCATGACCGACGAACACTGGGCCGGTGGCTGCCAATGTGGTGCCGTGCGTTATGAATTCACGGCGCGGCCCGACAACCCTTGCATCTGCCACTGCCGCATGTGCCAGAAGCAGTTCGGCAATTTCTTCGGGTCGTTTGCCGGTTCCCACATTGACAACTTCCGCATCACCCGTGGCATGCTGGCGATGTTTGCGAGTTCGGACGACGCCGAGCGTGGTTTCTGCCGAGCCTGCGGAACTCCCCTCACCTATCGGGCAACATCTCGGCCCCGCATTTCCGTGTCGATCGGTTCGCTGGACCGTCATGCGGAGATGAAGCCGCAATTCCAGTATGGCGCCGAATCCCGCGAACCCTGGCTTGCCGAAGCCTGTCGCTGCCAGGCACCTGACCGGCGAAGGCGACAATGGCGTAGGCGACACGGCTGAGCGCTACGAACTGATCCGGCAAACCAACCACCAGCATCCTGACCACGACACGGAGCAATGGCCATGACTGATAGTGCTCCGCCCGGATGGATCTACAACGAAACCGTCCGCATGTTTGCGACACCGGGCACGCCGCCGGTTGAAGACCCATCCGAACTCGAAAAATACTGGGGCCGGGCCTGGGGTGTGGACAATGATGTGGGCCGCATCCGGTCCATTCTCATGCACCGGCCCGGCAAGGAAATGGAAATCGTCGATCCCACGAAACGGATCGAGGCCATCGGCTCGTTCGGCGATCTTGAGAAGGGCTGGTATTTCCAGTCGGACAGTGTGCCGCCCATCGCCGCCATGCAGGCCCAGCACGATGCGCTGGTCGCCGCCCTCAAGGCCCGTGGCGTCGAGGTGCATTTCGTCGAAGGGGTGGACGGTGGCAGGCTCAAGTCGTGCTACACGCGCGACCCGTTCATCATGGTCAAGGGCGGCGCCATCATCAATCGCATGGGAACCCGCATCCGGCGCGGCGAAGAACTCGCCATCACCCGCACGCTCGCCAAACTCGGCATTCCCATCCTGCGCACACTTTCCGGCACCGCCGTCATGGAAGGCGGCAGCTTCGCCTGGATCAATCCCCAAACCTGCGTCATCGGCTGCGGCATCAGGGTGAACCGCGAGGGCGCCGAACAGATCGGCGAAGTGCTGAAACGCCAGGGCGTTGACCTCATCATCATCGATCTCGTCGGCTACGACATCCACATCGACGGCTCGTTCCAGATGGTCGGCAAGGATTTGGCGCTCGTTGATCCTTCCGGCCTGCCGTTTTCGTTTCTCGAGAAACTGAAAGAGCTCAAGGTCCGCACCATCGAGATCACCCCGGCCGACAACAAGTGGATCATCAATTCGCTGGCGGTCGCACCGGGCGAACTGCTGATGCCGGAAGGCGCCACCAATCGCACCCTCGACCGGATGGCCAGCCACGGGCTCACATGGACCATCCTTCCCTATGACAAGATGCAGTTGAACGGCGGCGGCATTCATTGCTCGACCACGCCGCTGATCCGCGATCCGGCCTGATCATGGCCGGGGACATCTGGACCGGCGGTTGCCAATGTGGCGCGGTGCGTTATGCCATTACGGGCAAGCCCATCAACGCCATCATCTGCCATTGCCGCATGTGCCAGAAGCACGTCGGCGGGCCGTTCGGGGCCTTCGTAGAAGCGGGCACCGAAGCCACCCATTTCACGGTGACGCGCGGGTCGCTGGCGAAGTTCAGGAGTTCCAATCTCGGCTCACGGCTGTTCTGCCGCGACTGCGGCACGCCGCTCGGCTTTCAATATGACTTGCAGCCCGCCTTCATCGTCACCATCGGCTCGCTCGACCGCCACGCCGAGATCGTGCCGGAGCGCCAGTATGGTGTCGAATCACGCGAGGGCTGGATCGGCCATCTCGCCGCCATTCCGGAGACCGCCACGGCGGTTCTGATGGGCCCGCAAGGCTATGCCGCCATCAAGGCCAGCAACCGCCAGCACCCGGACCACGACACCGAAAACTGGCCGTGAACGGCCTGCTTGCGTCCAACCCACAAATCGGACAAATTTGATCCGCCTAGACTGACGGCACCGCGTGGGGGCACGCCGGAAGTTAACTGGTCAACTTGTTTTGAAGGATCGACGGCTCCATGAAAAAACTGCTCCTCGCCTCCGCTCTCGTGTTCCTCCCCGCTTCGGCACTTGCAGCCGATACGGTGAACTTCACCATGAAGGCCTCGATGCCGTCGCTCCGCGATGACAAGCTGAAGGACAGCTTCAACGTCGGCCTCGCCGACACCAAGGTCGAAACCGCCTTCAAGATCACCTGCCAGGCGGCCCAGGGCGGGCTGATTTCCGGCACCAATGAAACCTGTGCCGTCACCGGCAACGGCGCGCTGGTCAATCCGTCCAACGGCCAGAAACTGCAGCGCACGCAATATGCCGGCGGCTGGGTGGTGAAGTCCGACGGCTTCACCGATGGCGCCAATCTCTCGGTGAATTATCTGGCGGTGGGCAAGGTTCCGGCCTCCAACGACCGCTTCGGCGGCTCGATGATGCTCAAGCCGGAAAACCCCTCGACCTCGGCCAGCGCCATCAAGGATGCGATCATCAAGAAGATCAAGACGACCGAAGTCGGGCCTGATCGACGAGCGCGTCGATACCGTGCAGTTCGTGAATTTCACAACACCTTCGGCGGGGCTTCCCTCCGAGAAGGGCTGCGTGTGGAACGGCGACATGGTCTACGCCTATCAGACCCAATCGTGGTTCATCGACTTGAAAGTGAAGTGCGGTGGCAAGAGCGGCAAGGAATTCGCCCTCAAGGGCAACATGCCGTTTACCGAGAGCCCCGGTGTGGGCAGCCAGAAGCAGTATGATCTCACACTCACGCTGCCCTCAACGGACGCCGAAAGCGACGATGCGCTGTTCACCGAAGGCACCGCCGATGACGACCTGTTCGCCTCCGCCGATGGCATCTCGGGCCAGATCATCATGAAGGAATCGGCCTATATCGACGTCGAAGTCGACGGCGTGGTCGACAAGCTGGCCTCCGAGATCGACGCCTCGGGCACGCTCAACGGCAACAATGTGCCGCTGGAAGCGGTGCGCTCGCTCAGCACCATCATCGGCATCATGTCGCGGACGTTCTTCGGGGCGTAGAAACCAACTCCTCACGAGGTGCCCGGCTAGCCGGGCCTCGAAGGGTCAAGCATCAGTGTCCGGTGGAACCAGCCCTTCGAGGCCGCGCTTTGCGCGGCACCTCAGGGTGAGGAGCTGGGTGCAACCTTGTTCAATCCGGATCTTCCCTCCGGCGTCATCTCGTTTACCGCTGCGGGCAGCACCTTGCTGAGACGGGCGAGGAGTTCGTCCTTCGTCAGGCCGGTCTGCTTGACGAGGTCGTCGACGACATCGGCGCCCAGCGCCTGGCCGACCTGCGGCCCGTCGATTGCTGCGTTGGGGCCGGTCGACACCCAACTTTCGGCCGCCTCACCCTGGCCGTTGGACTTGAAGACGTTGACCAGTTCGGTGAGACCGCCGGTGATCTTCGAGGCGACGGGGCCATCGCCCAGGGTTTCCTTGACGCTGGCGATGGCACCGGTGGCGCTGGCCAACGGGTCGGTGCCGGTTGTCTCCTTGATCCAGGCGCCGATCTTGTCGCGGTTCTGGTAACCGGCGACAGCGACGAGGCCCAACAGGGCGGTGAGGGCGGCGGAACGTTTCGACATTAAAGCCTCCATTGGGTTGAACTGGAACCCAATGTGGCACGCGTTGCGGCGATTGCAAGACCTTGGCCTCCGATGCTAAAAAGCCCCACCTAAACTCCGTGAAGGACCACCCATGGAAATCGTCTGGACCATCGTCATCGGCTTCGTCGCAGGCATCATCGCCAGGTTCCTGATGCCCGGCAAGAACGAACCGTCAGGCTTCGTTCTGACCGCCATCCTCGGTATCGTTGGGGCTTTCGTGGCGACATTCCTTGGCCAGGCCGTCGGCATCTACGATCCCGGCCAATACGCCGGATTCTTCGGCATGGTCATCGGCGCCGTCATCGTGCTGTGGATTTACGGCATGGTGGTCAGAAAGAAGAACGCGCCGCCTGCTGCCTGAGGGGTTTCGCGGCCCCTTCGCGGGGCGTCGTTTTCAGCCTATCCGCCGCTTTTGGAACAGGGCATAAGGCCTCGACCATGGCCAACCTGATCGTCACCTATTGGCGCGACATTCCCTCTGCCGTTTCGGTGAAAGCCGGGCGCAAGGAGGAAAAGCGCATGCTCGACAACCGCTTCATGGAAGCCATCGACATGGCGGCGATGCGCGGTGGGGCCACCGATTCCGACAGCTACCTCGCCGACTGGCGGCGCGCCGATCCCATCGCCGGTGGGCGACGATCTCGCCGCCGAGGCCGACGCCGCCAAGGCCCGGCTTGAAGCCGAATTCACCCAAGACAGAATCAAGACACTCATTGCCAACGGAGGCAAACATCCATGACCCACACCGTCGTGTCCTCGGCCACCCGCACCCACATCATCGGCTTTGACCGGCCGTTCACGGTGATCGGCGAGCGTATCAATCCGACCGGCCGCAAGAAGCTCGCCGCCGAAATGCAGGCGGGGAATTTCGAAACGGTGATGCGGGATGCGCTGGCCCAGGTGGAAGCCGGTGCCCACATTCTCGATGTCAACGCCGGTGTCACCGCCGTCAACCCCAATGAGTCGGAACCGCCGCTGCTCCGCCAGACCATCGAGATCGTGCAATCACTCACCGACATTCCGCTGTGCATCGATAGCTCGGTCACCTCGGCGCTGAAAGCCGGGCTGGAAACCGCCAAGGGCCGGCCGCTGGTCAACTCGGTCACCGGCGAAGAGGAAAAGCTCGAAGCCATCCTGCCGCTCATCGCCAAATACAATGTCGCGGTGGTCGCCATCTCCAACGACGAGACCGGCATTTCCGAAGACCCCGACGTGCGCTTTGCCGTCGCCAAGAAAATCGTCGAGCGCGCCGCCGATTTCGGCATCAAGTCCCATGACATCGTGGTCGATCCCCTCGTCATGCCGATCGGCGCCATGGGAACGGCGGGACAACAGGTGTTCCGCCTCGTCCGCCGTTTGCGCGAAGAGCTCAAGGTCAACACCACCTGCGGGGCTTCCAATGTCTCCTTCGGCATGCCGAACCGCCGGGCGCTGACCGGTTATTTCCTGGCCATGGCGGCAAGCCACGGCATGACATCGGCGATCATGAACCCGATGCACGACGAAGACATGCATGCCATCTACGGCGCCAATGTTCTCAACGGCACCGACCGGAACTGCAAGTTCTGGACGAACCGCTTCCGCGAAATGACCGCCGGTCCCTCGGCTGCGGCACAGGCCGCGGGGCTGGTGTCGTCGAACGAAGACATCGCCGCACGAAAGGCAGCGCGCGAGGCACGGCGGCGGCGTTAGAGCGGAGCGAGCTTGTACTGATCCAAACTGTCTCCCTCCCCCTTGCGGGGAGGGATTAAGGGTGGGGGTCGCTCCGAACTATCAGTTCGATTGGGGAGACTGTTCTGCACCACCACCAGACCCCCACCCCAACCCTCCCCGCAAGGGGGAGGGGGGAACTAGGAGGCCGCATCAAGCCTCATCCCACACTTACTGACGCAGCACTTCACCAAATCTCGTCGCAGGCCTTGGGCCGGGTTTGCTCCGACCAATCGCGCAGTGGCACGGGTTTGAACTTGCCTTTCAGCCGTTTGCCGGGGCCCGAAAGATCAAAGCCTTCAAACAGCAGGGCCTTGCCGGTCAACAGATTGACATCGCAGGTGCCAGCTCCGTTGCGGGTTTCCCAGCCGATGGAATATCCCGCCACCACCGGTTCGCCACCGCGCCACACCAACGTCAAAACCTGTTCAGCGGTGTTGCTGGCGCCGGGCGCATAGGCGGTCGACAGTTGCAGGGAATTCCTGGCGGTCACGTCCATCGGCTGAATCCAACTGTACTGGTCTTCATCCACAAGATAGCCAGCCTGAAAGCTTGGCGCCTTGGTGATATCGAGCGGTGAAGCGCCGCCGCCCAGATAAATCGCAAGTTCAACCTCTTCACTTTCCTGCAAGCCATAAGCGTAGCCTTCGAGCGGGTCCCAATCCCCGTCATGCTCGCCGGTGGCAATGATGACGGCGCGATCCATGGCGCCATCGCCGTCGAAATCCAGGACAACATCGAACAGCGACTTGGGCTTCGGGTCACTGCCGGCCATCGCCGGAGCAAGGCTGGCACTCAAGACCAGCAGGACAAGGGCGGCGAGGGGGCTTGTGTTCATGGCCCATCTTCGGTGTCCAGCACTGCCCAGGCAACCGTAAAATCCGGCAAAAGCCAGCAAAACCACGTCGCATTTTGCAGCTTCACGTGGGGCGGCCTTGGCGTATAAACCGGCCATCATGTCAGAGACTTCCCCCCTCATCGTCTTCACTCCGTCCGGCAAGCGCGGACGGTTTCCGCTTGGCACGCCGGTGCTGCAGGCGGCCCGCGCACTCGGTGTCGATATCGATTCGGTGTGCGGCGGGCGGGCCATCTGCGGCCGCTGCCAGATCAATGTCGGCGAGGGCGAGTTCGCCAAACACGGCATCACGTCGCGTGGTTCCCATGTTTCGGAGTTCTCTCAAGTCGAAGTGCGCTACGATAAAATCCGTGGCCTTGCCGCAGGCCGCCGCCTGTCGTGCCAGACGAAAATCATCGGCGATCTGGTCATCGATGTTCCGCCGGAATCACAGGTGCACAAACAGGTGGTGCGCAAGGAGGCCGACACCCGCGCCATCGAACTCGATCCATGCACAAGGCTGTGCTTCATCGAGGTTGAAGAGCCGGACATGCACAAGCCGTCGTCGGACCTCGAGCGCGTGTACAAGGCGCTGAAGGACCAGTGGGACATCGGCGAACTGTCGTGCGACCTGTCGATCATCACCGATCTGCAGAAAGCCCTGCGCAAGGGCGAATGGAAAATCACCGCGGCGGTTTATTCACGCGCACCCGGCGGCGGCAATCGTCTCGTCGCCATCTGGCCGGGCTTCCATGACAAGGCTTTCGGCATCGCCATCGATGTCGGCTCGACCACCATCGCCGCCCATCTCACCAATCTTTCAACCGGCGAAGTCGCGGCCTCGGCTGGCCTCATGAACCCGCAGATCCGGTTCGGCGAGGATCTCATGAGCCGCGTCTCCTATGTGATGATGAATCCGGGTGGCGAAAAGGAAATGACGGCGGTGATCCGCGAGGCGCTGAACACGCTCTGCGTTCAGGTGGCCGAGCAGGCGGGCATCGAACTCAGCGACATTCTGGAAGTGGTGCTGGTCGGCAATCCGGTCATGCATCATCTGTTCCTCGGCATCGATCCCGTCGAACTCGGCGGCGCGCCCTTCGCGCTGGCCACCGGCTTGCCGATCACTGTTCCGGCTCGCGAGCTTGATCTCAAACTCAACCCCGGCGCCTGGGCCTATGTGCTGCCGTGCATCGCCGGGCACGTCGGCGCCGACACGGCGGGCATGGTGCTGTCGGAAGCGCCGCATGAGCAGGACGAGATCATGCTGGCGGTCGATGTCGGCACCAATGCCGAAATCGTGCTGGGCTCGAAGGCGCGGCTCTTGGCGTGTTCCTCGCCCACCGGCCCCGCCTTCGAAGGTGCGCAGATTTCCTGCGGCCAGCGCGCCGCCCCCGGCGCCATCGAGCGCATCCGCATCAATGCGGAAACGCTGGAACCCCGCTACAAGGTCATCGGCTGCGAGTCTGTGGTCGGACGAGCCGGGATTTGAAGAGCAGATTGCCGCCACCGGCGTCACCGGCATCTGCGGCTCCGGCATCATCGAGGTGGTCGCCGAAATGTATCTCGCCGGCGTCATCAATCAGGATGGCCAGGTCGATGGTGCATTGGCGGCGCGCAACCCCGCGCATCGAGCCCTACAAGCGCACCTTCAACTATCTGGTGCGCGATGGCAGCCCCAGCATCCAGATCACCCAGAACGATGTCCGCGCCATTCAACTGGCCAAGGCCGCACTCTATGCCGGCGTGCGCCTGCTGATGGACAAGCTCGGGATCGAAACCCTCGGCAAGATCAGGCTGGCCGGCGCCTTCGGCAGCCACATCGACGTCAAATACGCGATGATCCTCGGCCTGATCCCCGATTGCGACCTGAAGTTCGTGCAATCGGCGGGGAATGCCGCGGGCACGGGTGCCCGCATCGCGTTGCTGAATTCGGCGGCCCGCGACGAAATCGAAGCGGTGGTGCGCCGCATCGAAAAGATCGAAACCGCCGTCGAACCCAAATTCCAGCAACACTTCGTCGAAGCCATGGCGATCCCGCACAAGACGGCGGTGTTCCGTGAACTGATGAAAGTGGTGACGCTGCCGCCGGTGAAGGAAGTGGTGACGCTGGGCGATGACGGCGGGGAGCGGAGAAGGAGGCGGAGGGGATAAACTTCCCCCCTCTCTCCATGGCCGCCCTTGAGGCGGCTATCCAGTGGGTCCGCTGCTCTGCTGGTTGAAGTCTGGGTGGCAGGGTCAAGCCCTGCCATGGAGAGTTTTGGGATGCAACTCCCCCATCTCTCCATGGCCGCCCCTGAGGCGGCTATCCAGTGGGTCCGCTGCTCTGCTGGTTGAAGTCTGGGTGGCAGGGTCAAGCCATGCCATGGAGAATGCGGGAGGTCACAACATCGTTTCGTAGAGGTCTTCCCAGTTGGGATTGAATTTCTCGATGAGATCCAGTTTCCACTTGCGTGACCAGCGTTTGAGTGACGTTTCGCGCTGGATTGCGTCTGTCACCATGTCGTAAGTTTCGTACCAAACAAGCATCTTCACGCCGTAGCGCCGGGTGAACGCCGAGCCACGCCCTTCGCGATGAGCAAAAACTCGCGCCGAGAGATTGTTGGTCACACCGATATAAAGCGTGCCGTTGCGCTTGCTTGCGAGAATGTAGACATGGCCTTGTGGCATTTGAGAATGTTGAACCACTGGATGGCAGGGACGAGCCCTGCCATGGAGAGAAGAATCACAACCCCTTCGTCAGTTCCCGGACGAATTCCGTCAGCCCCACGCGCCGGCGCCGTCTCAGGCGTTCGGCGGTGAGGATGGCGGTGATCTGGCGGTGCGAGTCTTCGATCTCGTCGTTGACGATGACGTAGTCGTATTCCGGCCAGTGGCTGATTTCGCGCGAGGCCTCGGCCATGCGCTTGGCGACGACCGAGGAGGAATCCTGGGCGCGCTTGACCAGACGGTCCTGCAATTCGCGGGCCGAGGGTGGCAGGATGAACACGCGCACCAGATCGTTCTGCATCGATTGCGCCAGTTGCTGGGTGCCCTGCCAGTCGATGTCGAACAGCACATCGCGGCCACGGTCGAGCGCGTCTTCCACCGGCTTCTTCGGCGTGCCGTAGAAATTGCCGAAGACTTCGGCCCATTCGAGCAGCGCTCCGGCGTCGCGTCGCTCGGCGAATTCCTGCTTCGATATGAAATGGTAGTCCCGGCCATCAACCTCGCCGGGGCGCGGCGGCCTTGTCGTCACCGACACCGACATGGTGATGAAGGCGTCGGCTGCCAGCAGTTTCCGCGACAGGGTGGTCTTGCCCGCACCCGACGGCGACGACATCACCAGCAGCAGGCCGCGGCGTTGGATTTCGGTCAATTCATTTTGTCACTCAATGTTCTGCACCTGCTCGCGCATCTGGTCGATGACGGTTTTGAGATCGAGGCCGATCGCCGTCAAGGATTTGTCGATGGCCTTGGAACACAGCGTGTTGGCCTCGCGGTTGAACTCCTGGGCGAGGAAGTCGAACTTGCGGCCGATGGCCTCGGCGGATTTCAGCAGCGCCTTGCGCGGCATCGACATGGGTGAACAGGCGGTCCAGTTCTTCCTGGATGTCGGCCCTTGTGGCGATCAGCACGGCTTCCTGGTGCAGGCGGTCGCGGTCGAAGGCGGCTCCGGTTTCCAGAAGCTTGGCCACCTGATCGGCGAGGCGCTGCTTGATGGCCTCAACCGAGCGTGAGGGATTGTCGCGCGCCGCATGGGCGAGCGCCTCGATGCGCGCGAGTTGTTCGGCCAACAACCGCGCCAGCCTAGCGCCTTCATCGCGGCGCGAGGCGACGAGGGCCTTGAGAGCGGCATCGAAGGATTTGAGCATGGCGGCATTGCGGGCTTCGAGTGCGGCTTCGTCTTCCTCGGGCCGCGAGACATCGAGCACGCCGCGCATCGACAGCAGCACATCGGCGCGCAGTGCTTCGCCGCCGATGCGGCTGCGCAATTTTTCGCCCGCCGCAACAATCTGGTCGAGCACCGTTTCATTGAGGACGACGGCTTCGGCTTCGGCCAGGCCGCTCACCGACAGCGACACTTGCAGGCTGCCGCGCTTCACGTCGCGGGCCACGGCGGCGCGCACGGCAATTTCCAGCGCTTCAAAACCGGTGGGCAGGCGGCAGCGCACGTCGAGCGCCTTGCCGTTGACGCTCTTTGCTTCCCACTGCCAGTGCAAGGCGCCAAGGGTGCCGGAGGCGCGGGCAAAGCCGGTCATGCTGGAAATGGTCATCAAAGCCCCCGTCGAATCAGGAGGCGGAGATTAGAGAGTTTCCGGCGGTTTCGGAATGTCTCTCCCATTCGTCATTCCGGCGAAAGCCGGAACCCAGTCTTTCAAACTAAGACCTCTTGCAGTGATTGCGCGACAAGTCTGGGTCCCGGCTTTCGCCGGGATGACGGGCCTTTTCTCTTACGTCTTTGGCTTGTTCCTGGGGATGGGGATCAGGCGTTTGCCGACGGTGATGACCGAGCCGGGTTTCGGATCGCCCGCCACATCGGCGGGGGCAACTTCGGCTTCGGCGGTGACGAGACCGGCGGGCTTCTGGCGCGGCCTGGGAATGAGTGTGGCCGGCTCTTCGGGTGCGACCTCGGCCACCGGCTCCCCGGCGGGTTTGGTTTCGATCGCTGCCTGTCCGCTGGCGGCCGCAACCGGGAGAAGGGAAGCCAGGCATGTGAGGCAGTTATTCTGGGTGATGGCGTTGCCGGCATCGGCTGGCGCTGTCCCGCCGGAGGTGTCAACGCCGGCCTGGGGCTCATCGATATCGGGCAAGGTGTTGGCGTTGGCGATTTCGGTTTCCGGCTGGTCTTCCATCGCCGTTGCCGGTGCTGCCGCATTGATCTTGCGCCAGGCGGCAACGTTGGTGTTGTGCTCGTCAAGCGTTTCGGCAAAGGCATGACCGCCCGAGCCATCGGCGACGAAAAAGATGAACTTGGTATCCGGCGGATTGAGCACCGCTTCGAGCGCCGCCTTGCCCGGATTGGCGATGGGGCCGGGCGGCAGGCCATCGATCGTGTAGGTGTTGTAGGGTGTCGGCGTGGTGATGTCGGCCTTGGTCAGTTCGCGGTCAAGCTTGCCCTGGCCCATGGTGATGCCATAGATGATCGTCGGGTCCGATTGCAGGCGCATGCCGAGCTTCAGGCGGTTGTAGAACACCGAGGCAATGACGCCGCGCTCGTCCGCCTTGCCGGTTTCCTTTTCGACGATCGAGGCGAGGATCACCGCCTCGTTCCTTGCTCTTGAGCGGTATCGCCGGATTGCGCTTGGCCCACAGCTCTTCCAGAAGCTTGGCTTGCGCATCCTCCATGTCGTCGATCAGCTTCTGCTTGGTGAGCCCGCGCTTGAACACGTAGGTGTCGGGCAGGATAGCGCCTTCGACCGGCGGCACGGTGACGTCTCCGGTCAGCACATCGTTCTCGGCGACACGGGCGAGTGCCGCAAAACTGGTGAAGCCTTCGGGCACGCTCACCTTGTAGGAGATCGACTTGCCGCTTTCGATCAGCGCCATCACGTCACGCATGGCGGCGGCTTCGGGGAATTCATATTCGCCGGCCTTGAGATTGGCTGCACCACCCCGGGCCTTCTTCATATAGGTGATGGCCGAGAACACCCGGGCGTCGGTGATGATGCCGTTTTCTTCCAGCGCCACGGCGATCTCGGGAACGCCGAGGCCCTTGTCGATGGTGAACACCTTCTTGTCCTGCAACGGACCAGGCATGGTAAATTCCTGATAGCCGTAGAAACCGCCAGCCGCAGCCAGCGTGCCGCCAACCAGCACCAGTCCGAACAACGAGAAGAAGACGCGCGTGGCGGCTGACCAATGCTTCTTGGGAAGCCTGGCGTCAGGTACGCGATCCGGTCCCTGGTATGAGGCCAATGGCGGTCCCTCTCATGGGGTCAGGCCGCGTAGCGGCGCATGACCAGTGAAGCGTTGGTACCACCAAAACCAAAGGAATTCGACAGAACTGTGTTGATGTCTTTCTTTTTTGCCGTCTTGGGCACGAGATCAATGGCGGTTTCGACCGACGGATTGTCGAGATTGAACGTCGGCGGGCACACATTGTCGCGGATCGCCAGAATGGAGAAAATCGCTTCGACCGCACCTGCTGCACCCAGAAGATGGCCGATGGACGACTTGGTCGACGACATGGCGAGGCCATCGGCGCGGTTGCCCATCAGGCGTTCGACGGCGCGAAGTTCGATTTCATCACCCAAGGGCGTCGAGGTGCCGTGGGCGTTGATGTAGTCGATGTCGTGGGCCTGGATACCGGCGCGCTTCAGAGCCGCCGTCATGCAGCGGAAGGCGCCGTCGCCGTCGCTCGACGGTGCGGTGATATGATAGGCGTCGCCCGACATGCCATAGCCCACCACTTCGGCATAGATCTTGGCGCCACGGGCCTTGGCGTGTTCGAGTTCTTCGAGCACCACAACGCCCGCCCCTTCGCCCATCACGAAACCGTCGCGGTCAACGTCATAGGGACGCGAGCCCTTTTCCGGTGCATCGTTGAACTTGGTGGCCAGCGCCTTGCAGGCGATGAAGCCGGCGATGCCAAGCCGGCAGATGGCGCTCTCGGCACCGCCGGCGATCATCACGTCGGCATCGTCGAAGGCGATCATGCGGGCCGCATCGCCGATGGCGTGGGAGCCCGTCGAACAGGCCGTCACCACTGCGTGGTTGGGGCCCTTGCAGCCGAACTCGATGGAGATCAGACCCGAGGCGAGATTGATCAGCGAGCCCGGAATGAAGAACGGGCTGACCCGGCGCGGGCCTTTCTCGGCCATCAGCAGCGTCGTTTGTTCGATGTTGGTGAGGCCGCCGATGCCGGAGCCGACAAGCACGCCGGCGCGGCACTTTTCTTCTTCGGTCTTGAGCTCGACGCCTGAATCCTTCATCGCCTGCTTGGCGGCGGCGACGGCATAGATGAGAAAGTCGTCGTAGCGGCGCAGGTCCTTGTGGTCCATCCACTGGCCGGCATCGAAGGTGCCATTGGTGCCATCGCCACGCTTCACTTCGCAGGCGATCTGGCAGGGAAGATCGGAGGCATCGAACTTGGTGATCTTGCCCGCCCCCGATTGACCGGCAAGAATGCGGCTCCAGGTGTCTTCAACGCCGGTTGCCAGCGGTGAAACAATTCCAAGTCCAGTGACCACGACACGGCGCATCGGCAGCAATCCCCTTATCCACATGAAAACGCGGCGGTGGAACCAAGGGCTCCAGCCTCCGCGTTATAGATCGTTACGGCGCCCCGGCAAAGCGGAGCACGCGGGCCAACTCAGGCCTGGCTCTTTTCGATGAACTTCACGGCATCGCCGACCGTCTGGATGGTTTCGGCGGCGTCGTCGGGAATCTCGATTCCGAATTCTTCTTCGAAAGCCATGACCAGCTCGACCGTGTCGAGGCTGTCGGCGCCGAGATCGTCGATGAAGCTTGCTTCGGCCTTGACCTTGTCGCCATCGACACCGAGGTGCTCGACGACGATCTTCTTCACCCGCTCAGCAACATCACTCATGTTCAAACGTCCTTGGTTGTTATCGTTTTTGATGGCAGGACGGCGGGCATTCACCCGCAGACCCCCCTCGCATCGGGGGAACGGTTAGCACAAATCCATTTACCGCAAAAGGGGCAAAGTTTGATATTGATTTCGCAGGGGGAATTTCAAATTTCAGGGTATTTGGGGAGGTCTTCAATGGCGCGGATCGCAGCGATTTTGTTGGTTTTGGCGGGTCTTGCGACGGCGGCGGGGCGGACGGCGAGGTCGAACGGCTGCTGACCGCCAGCGACCGGCAGAAGCTCGCGGAATTCAATACCACCCGAATGTCTGCCCTTAGGGAAGCCGAAGCGGGTTCAGCCGAAGACCTGGCGGTGTTGAAGGCGGCGCTGGCGGGTGATCCCTTAAGCTTTTCCGGCGTCGATCCGGTGGGCAACTGGAATTGCCGGGTGATCAAGCTCGGCGGCCTCCTGCCGCTCACCGTCTATCCGCAGTTCCGCTGCACCATCAGCGAAGACAGCAAGGGCTGGCTGTCTGACCAAGATCACCGGCTCGCAGCGGACCACCGGGATATTTCTATCAGGACAGCGACACGCGGCTGATCTACCTCGGCTCCGGCTACGTGCAAGGCGAAACGCCGAAGCCCTATGGCGCGGGACCAGAGTTCGATCAGGTGGCCTACGCCGAAAGACTGGCCGAACAGCAAATCGTGCTGCAGTTTCCGAAGCCCTACTACGAGTCGCACTTCGATCTTCTGGTGCTGGAGCGGAAGTGATGTCGTCAACCCTCTCCCCTCGCGGGAGAGGGCGTCGATGCGCGAGCGATGACGGGAGAGGGGCGTGGCCACGTGGCAAGACTCCCCTCTCCCGCCGCTTCGCGCCACCCTCTCCCGCAAGGGGAGAGGGTTGTTATCCTAAATCATCGCCATGCCGCCGTTGACATGCAGCGTCTGGCCGGTGACGTAGGCGGCTTCTTCCGAGGCCAGGTAGAGCACGGCGGCGGCGATGTCTTCGGGGGTGCCCAAGCGTCCCGGCCGGCACGCGGCCGAGGATCGCTTCCTTCTGCTTGTCGTTCAGCACATCGGTCATCGGCGTGGCGATGAAGCCCGGCGCCACGGCGTTCACCGTCACGTTGCGGGTCGCCAGTTCCTGGGCCAGCGACTTGGTGAGGCCGATGACGCCGGCCTTGGACGCCACATAATTCGCTTGTCCCGGATTGCCGGTGACGCCGACCACCGAGGTGATGTTGACGATGCGGCCCCAGCGCTTCTTCATCATGGCGCGCATGGCCGCACGGGCGAGGCGGAAGCACGCGGTCAGGTTGACGTCGATCACCGCCTGCCAGTCGTCGTCCTTCATGCGCATGGCGAGGCCGTCCTTGGTGATGCCGGCATTGTTCACGAGAATGTCGAGGGAGCCCATGGCGGCTTCGGCGGCTGGCACCAGCTTCTCGACATCGGCCGCATCGGAGAAATTGCACGGCACCACGTGCACGCGCTCGCCCAGTTCCGCTTTCAATTCTTCAAGCACCGCGGCGCGCGTGCCGGAGATCGCCACGCGTGGCGCCCGCCTTGTGCAGGGCCTGGCGATGGCCGCGCCGATGCCGCCGGTGGCGCCGGTCACCAATGCCGTCTTGCCCGTGAGATCGAACATGATCTTATCCCTGCTTCAGTTGCGCGGCGGCGGCGGCGATGTCGTCCGGCGTGCCAATGGCCAGTCCCGTGGCCTCGGGCGCGTTCTTCTTGAGAAGCCCGGTCAGCACCTTGCCGGCACCCATTTCGCAGAAGCGGGTGACGCCATGGGCCGCCATGAACCCCACGCATTCGCGCCAGCGCACCGTGCCGGTCACCTGCTTCACCAGGCTTTCGCGGATTGCGGCGGGATCGCTCAACGGTGCCGGCCAGCACATTGGCGACGACCGGCACCACCGGCATGTTCATCGTCACATTTTCCAAGCGCCTCGGCCATGGCATCGGCGGCGGGCTGCATCAGCGCGCAATGGAAGGGCGCGCTCACGGCCAGCAGGATGGCGCGCTTGGCGCCCTTGGCCTTGGCGATGTCGAGGGCGCGTTCGACCGCCGCCTTGTGGCCGGAGACGACGACCTGGCCATCGCTGTTGTCATTGGCCGCCTGGCAGACGTCGCCCTGCGCTGCTTCGGCGGCAACGGCTGAAGCGGTGGCGAAGTCGAGACCGAGCAGTGCCGCCATGGCGCCGGTGCCGACCGGCGTTGCCGCCTGCATGGCAAGCCCGCGAATTTTCAGAAGCCGCGCGGCATCGGCCAGCGAAAATGTTCCCGCCGCCGCCAGCGCCGAATATTCGCCGAGCGAATGGCCGGCCACGAATTTGGCTGAGTTGGCCACGGTGATGCCATGCTCGGCTTCGAGCACGCGCATCACCGCCATGCACACCGCCATCAGGGCGGGCTGGGCATTTTCGGTGAGCGTGAGATCGGCCTCGGGGCCTTCCCACATCAGTTGCGACAGCTTCTGGTTCAGCGCCGCGTCGACTTCGTCGAACACGGCGCGGGCCGCGGCGAAATTTTCGGCCAGCGCTTTGCCCATGCCGACGGCCTGGCTGCCCTGCCCCGGAAACATGAATGCGGTTGCCATTCTGCCCTCGATCATGCGATTTCAATTCTGGCGCACGAAACATGGGGCAAGGTGCAAGTCAAGATGATTACCCACAGCGACCTCGAAACCGCCCAGCGCATCGTCTACGCCGCCATGCCGCCGACGCCGCAATATGCCTGGCCCTTGCTGGCGCAGGAACTCGGTGCGGAGGTCTGGGTGAAGCACGAGAACCACACGCCGATCGGCGCCTTCAAGGTGCGGGGCGGCATCGTGCACATGAAGCTGCGCAAGGACCGGGGCGAAACCAACGGCGTCATCACCGCGACGCGCGGCAATCATGGCCAGTCGATTCCGTTCGGCGCCAGGCGCGTTGGCATTGCCGCCACCATCGTTTGCCCGCTCGGCAATTCGCCGGAGAAGAACGCCGCCATGCGGGCGCTGGGGGCGGAACTGATCGAGGTCGGCCACGACTTCGATGCGGCGCGCGAGGCGGCGATGGCCGATCGCCAAGGAACGCGGGCTCGATTTCATCGCCTCCTTCGGGCCGGAACTGGTGATGGGGGTTGCGACCTATGCCCAGGAACTGTTCCATGCGGCGGGGGAACTCGATGCCGTCTATGTGCCGGTCGGCATGGGCTCCGGCATCTGCGGCGTCATCGCGGCGCGCGATCTTCTGGGGCTCAAGACCAAGGTGATCGGCGTTGTCTCCAGCACCGCCAATGCCATCGCGCTGTCGTTCGCGGCGGGAAAGCCGGTCTCCACCAATTCGGCCGCGACATTCGCCGATGGCGTGGCGGTGCGCGTCGTCAACCCCGATGCCTTCGCACATCATCAAGCACGGTGCCGAGCGCATCGTCGAGGTCACCGATGACGAGATCGCCGGGGCCATGCGGCTGCTTTACCGCTCGTGCCACACGCTGGCCGAAGGGGCGGGGGCGGCGGCAACGGCGGCGCTGATGCAGGAGCGCGGCGCGATGCGCGGGCAAGCGGGTGGGCGTCATCGTGTCGGGCGGCAACATCGACATGGCGAAATTCGCCGCCGTCCTGGCCGGGCAAACGCCGGCGCCATGACGCTACGTCCAGTTGAAACGGGGCGCGCCTGCCGGTATTCCTGAGTCGTTGGTTGCTTTGCGTATGAAAACTCCCAGAGGATTGTCATGCCCGCAGGCACCATCATGCTCGAAAAGATCGCCCGCGCCATTGCGCTCACCCATGGCAGCAGGGACTGGCAGGCCTACGCGCAATCGGCCCGGGCCGCCGTGCTGGCACTGCGCGAGCCAACCACCGACATGCTGGAAGCCGCCCTCCCCGACACGCCCGACTTCGGCTATTTGCCCGAGGAATGGACGGCGATGATCGACCACGTGGCGAGCGAACGGGTGAATTGAGAGGCAACCCTCTTCGCAGGCTTTTCGCTTTTGCCAATCGTCCTCTCCTGCGCAGCGGGAGAGGGAGGCGACCCGTCGCCAAAGGCGGCGGGAGTGAGGGAGGCCAGGTGAAGAACTCAAAGAATTCTACAGTCGTGCATCGTTGCCCCTCACCTTTCCCGTCACTGCTGCGCAGTGCGGGCCCCTGTCCTCTCCCGCTGCGCAGGAGAGGACGATTAGCGCGGGCGATCCTCCGAAGGGTCACTTCTTCAACCCATTCACCTTCATCAGCACGTCGATCAGCCGCGGCACGAAGCGGTCGCCGTAGCCCATGTTGTCGGCCATCACCAGGGTCTGGTGCGCGGTTTCGGCGAGGTATGAGGTGACCGGCAGCTGCTCGGTCATGTTGGTGTAGTAGCGCAAATCCTTCCGGGCATTGCGGATGGCGAATTGGGCGTGGCTGTCGTCATCGCTGAGCGGCACATTGATCAGCCGCCCGAACATCGTGGACGCCGCACCGCCGGCCATCACGATGTCGCGGAAGGCCTTCATGTTGACGCCCGCCGCTGCGGCGGCGGTGATCGCTTCGGCCGCCATCGGCGGCGTGGCCGATGGCCAGGAAGTTGTTGATCAGCTTCAGCTGGTGCGCCGCGCCCACGGCGCCGGCTGTGACGATGGTGTCGGCGAAGCAGTCGAGCACCGGGCGGACGCCGGCCAGCACATCGTCGGGCCCGGCGATCATCAGGCCGAGCTTTCCGGCCTCGGCTTCCTTCGGCGTGCGGCTCATCGGCGTGTCGATGAACTAGCCGCCCTTGGCTTCGACATCCTTGGCGATCTTCATGGTCGATGCGGCTCGGCGGTCGAGCAATCGGCGATGATGAGGCCCGGCGCGCACCGCCGCCGAGCAGGCCATACTCGCCATAAACCGTCTGCTCGACCTGCGGCGTGCCGGTCACGCACAGGATGACCATGTCGCAGTCCTTGGCCAGCGCATAGGGGCTGGCCGCTTCCTGGCGCCCTTGGCGATCAGGTCGTCGACGGGCTGGCGGTTGCGGTGGGCCATGACAGTCAGCTTGATAGCCCTTTGCCAGAATGTTCTTGCCGATGCCGTGGCCCATGAGGCCGACGCCGATCAGGCCGACATGCTTGATGGTCATGTGTCTTCCTCCTGCCATGAATGTTTCGAGCCCATCCTGCTCCAGAATGAACAGCCTGTCTTGGTCCTTCCGGGCAAAGCCGATGCGCTCGTAGAAGCGCGCGGCGCCGTCATTGCCGGTATCGACTTCGAGCTTGATGAAGCGGGCGCCTCTCGCCAAGCCCGCGCCTGGCCGCCAGCCGCATCAGCTCCAGGCCGATATTGCGGCCGCGCGCTTCCTGGCTCGACGAACAGATCGACGATGTAAAGTCCGCGTGCGCCGCGCCAGGTGGAAAAGGTCATCAGCGCCAGGCAGGCGCCGAGCAAGCTGGCCCTCGTCCTCGGCCACCACCACGTCGATCAGGTCGCGCGCCGCGATGAGTTTTTCGCCGGTCAGGCCGGTCTGTGACGACGTGCCGACATGGTCGGCGAGGCCCTGCACCATCGCCGCCACGGCATCGGCTTCGCCGTCGCGCATCTCGCGATAGGCGATGCTCATGCGCGCAAGCCCGGTCAGCAGCGACGCCGAGATTGGCGCCGAGGCTTGGCGAGGGATAGCCGCCCTCCTGCACCACCAGCATCGGCAGCTTCAGCGCCGCGATGGCCTTGCCGATCTCGGCAAACTCCGGCGTGGCGATGGCAAAGCCCTTGAACGGATCGTCCACCGCGATATCGAGCCCCGCCGCCAGCACCAGCACATCGGGGGCGAAATCGCTCACGCGCCTCAGCGCCACGTCGAGCGCCGCGAGATAGGGCTTCAGCGTGGTGCCGCGCTCCAGCGGCAGGTTGAGATTGAAGCCTTCGCCCGCGCCCCGCCCGGTCTCTTCGGCATAGCCCCAGAAGAACGGATAGAAGCGCTTGGGGTGGGCGTGGATCGACACGGTCAGCACATCGGCGCGGTCATAGAAGATCGCTTCGGTGCCATTGCCGTGATGGACGTCGATGTCGAGGATCGCGGTTCGCTTTCCGGCCCTGGTGAGGATTTCGGCGGCAATCGCCGCATTGTTGAAATAGCAGAAGCCCGCCGCCATGTCGGCGGCCGCATGGTGGCCGGGCGGGCGGCACAGGGCATAGACCAGGCGCTCGCCCTTCAGAATCAGCTCGGCGCCATGGGCCGCCGTCGCGGCACTGGCCACGCGCCGCGGCGAAGGTCTCGCCGGTCACCGGGCAGGAGCCATCGCCCAGATGATAGCCCGCCTGGCCCACCACGCTGTCGGGGTAGCCCGCCGGCGGCAGGTTGCGCGGCCCAGGGCAAAGACATTGGCCAGCGGAATGGCGCTGGCATCGGCGCATGCCGCTGCCAGCGCTCGTGCAGCGTCGAGAGAAACTGGATGTAGCGCGTGGTCATGCACCAGCGCGCAGGGTATCGCTGATCGATCGCCGGCGGCTTGACGACGGGTCCGCCGAGCGCTCGCACGCCTTCCAGCAGCATGTCGATGCGCTCCGGACGTTTCCGGGATGGGCTGCGGGCTTTCCCGGCGACGATGAATTCCGTGCGGCGCATGGGTGCGTTGCGTTTCGTCGAAAACCGTGATCATCGGTTTGCCCCGGCCTTCATGGCTCTGCTATGGCTTTGGGCCACATTCAACAAGGCAAATGCTCCCATGTCCACCGCAAAGCCGCTTCCCGCCCATATCCACTCCACCGGCAGCCTGCCGAAGGTCGCCTGGGCCAAGGGCAGCTATGTCTATGACGCCGATGGCAAGCAATACATCGACGGCTCGGGCGGCCCCGCCGTCTATTGCATCGGCCACTCCAACACCGAGGTGAACGACGCGATCAAGCAGCAGCTCGACCGCATCGCCCATGGCTACCGCTACAATTTCTCCTCCGATGCGCTGGAGGAACTGACCGACATCATCAAGGCGCCGCTGCGGCGGCACGCTCAATCACATGGTCTATGTGACCGGCGGTTCGGAAGCGGTCGAAAGCTGCCTGAAGCTCGCCCTGCAATATCATGCGGCGCGCGGCGAGATGAGCCGCCGCCGCTTCATCGCCCGCGAACGCTCGTGGCATGGCAACACGCTGGGCGCGCTGTCGGTCTCGGGCTTCCTCGAGCGCAAGAAGGCCTTCGAAGGCTCGCTGCTCGATGTCTCGCGCCTGTCGCCCGCCAATGCCTATCGCCCGATCGCCGGGGCCACGGCGGAAACGGCGGGCGAGGCCTGCGCCAAGGAACTCGAAGACGAGATCCTGCGCATGGGGCCGGAAAAGATCTGCGCCTTCATCTTCGAGCCGGTGGTCGGTGCGGCCGGCGGCTGCGTTCCGGCGCCCGCAGGCTATGCCAAGCGGGTGCGCGAGATTTGCGACAGGTATGGCGTGCTGCTGATTTCCGACGAGGTGATGTGCGGCGCCGGCCGCACCGGCACGTGGCGGGCGCTGGAACACGATGGCGTCGAGCCCGACATCATGTCGGTCGCCAAGGGCCTGGCCGCCGGCTATCTGCCGCTGGGTGCCGCCATCTACACCGACAAGGTGGCCGATGCCATCCATGGCAGCCATGGCGCGCCGATGACCGGCCACACCTTCACCGGCCACACCGCCTGCTGCGCGGCGGGCGTTGCCGTGCAGAAGATCGTCGCGCGCGAAAAGCTCGTCGAACGCGTCGCCGCCAAGGAGGCAAAGCTCAAGGCGATGATCGCCGATGCGCTTTCGGGCGTCGAAGCGGTGGGCGACATTCGCGGCCGCGGCTATTTCATCGCCACCGAACTGGTGCCAGACCGCGAGACCAAGAAGCCCTTCGACGCCAGCCGCAAACTCTTCATGCACATCCGCCAGCAGGCCTTCGACAACGGCCTCATCTGCTATCCGGTCGGCGGCAATGTCGACGGCATCAACGGCGACGTGGTCATCCTCGCACCGCCCTACAATGCGACCGACGCCGAGCTGACCGAGATCGTCGACAAGATGGCGAAGTCGGTGAAACAGGTGCTGAACGACACGGGGCTGGGGTGAGAATTTAACCCTCTCCCCTCGCGGGAGAGGGTGCCGCGAAGCGGCGGGAGAGGGGCGTCCTGCCATGGGGCTGCGCCCCAACTCATGCGCGTTTCGCACCTCCAATCTGTCATCGCCGGACTTGTTCCGGCGACCCATGGCACACATACACGATGGGTTGACGGGACAAGCCCCGGCAATGACAAGGCAGGGGACGGTCTCGCCGCGACGTAATCATTTCAGTAGTTGTGTTCGGGACGGCAAACGCGAAAGTCTCCGGTCTTGTTTAGCTCGTTGAATGCTCCCGCTTCCTGCAACCGCTCGATCAGCGCTTGCACTGCCAAGGCATACTCTGTCGTTGACAGTCCCGGGTTCGGCTCTCTGGAATCAAGCCCGAGATTGTAGTGCAGGGAATAGAGCTCATCGTCAAATCCGGTACAGTCTCTCAAATCCGCAAATCCCTGATACTCCCAGTCGCCGGTATTGAACTTCAATGATTGTATATCTTCTTCGCTATCGTAGTACTCTGGGTACTTCATTTTATAGCTGGCTAGCGTCTTCTCAAAACTTTCGACTGAGTTGAAACACAAGAGCGGTGCGTCGATAGCAAAAGCATAAAATGTCTCGTTCTGATGCCTCTTCGAAAATTCTCCGATCGCCGACAGTGAATACCGGAACATCAAATCGAGATCGAAAGGCAAAGTGTTTTCCTCACAGAGAGTTTTTATCAACTGAAAGGATCATACCACCGCCGTTCGGAAATGTCAGCACGCGTACAACTTCCAAGCATGCCGCCAAGCAGCCAAATCCGTGCACGGATGAAGTGGCAGACACAAACGTCCTCGCCCCAAAGATTAGAGTGGAATACCTCTTGACGCGCTCACTCAATCCCCCTCCCCCTTGAGGGGAGGGTTCGGGGTGGGGGTCTGGTGTTGCGTCAAGGAAGACTACGAAATCAACTTGGAGGTTCGGAGCGACCCCCACCCTTAATCCCTCCCCACAAGGGGGAGGGAGAAGTGAGCCAATTCTTTCACGCGACATTCCGATCCAGCGGGGAGAGGACGATTATCGCATCTTGCTTCGCACCGAACCTCCCGCCCAGCAATCTCCTACATGCCCGCCTTGAAGGTCAGCGCGTAGGGGGTGTTGTCGGGCTTCATGCCGGGGGTGTCGACGTCGGTCATGCCGGCGGCGAAGTCGTAGGTGGCGTTGCCGTTGGTCTCGTAGTGGATCATCGCCATGTAGTCGGTACCGGCCTTGGCGCCACCGGCGACCGGCACCGATACATCGGCGGTCGTCCCGGCCTTGACGGCCATATGGCCGATCGAGCCCGGCAGGACCGGTGCGCCATCCTTCATTTCGTGGATGACGACATAGCCGTCCTTGTCGATCAGCACCGATGGGAACACGATGGCGTCTCCCATTATCTTGGCGCCATCGACGGCGATATTGAGGTGCTTGGCGTGAGCGGCGGGGCTCGCGGCAAAAGCGGCTGCCGCCACGGCGGCGGCGATGATTGGCGTCCTCATGGTCTCTTCCCTTTCAAAGTTGAAACGACTGCATCAAGCCTACGCGCGCCACCGGCCAAAGGTTGCGGCACCCATGGCAAGATTGCCGGGATGGCAGAGCCGGGGAGCGGGCAACCGGCTATTTCATGCACTGTCACCGAATTAAGGCGAATTCGCCAATAAATCGGCGTCAAAAGCGGCGCAAAACCGTCGATTTTCGCGCCAAATCGACGCTGAATTGGTGATGCCGAGGCATGTTTCACGCGCCATGGCACGTTCCAAGCGGTTGAAAATCCGGATGTTTCACGTGAAACAAATCCTATCCAACCTTTGGAAGCCGCTTCAGGAATTTTTGCCCCATTTTTTATGTTCTCTTAATGTTCTTGATTGCCCCTGCGGAATGTGCTCCATTTGCCGGCAATGCCGGGGGAGATACCATGACCGCACGCGCTGCTACCGTTGCCTTTCAGGGGATCGAGGCCGTGCCCGTCGATGTGCAGGCGCAGTTCGTCGGCGGGCAGGTGAATTTCCATGTGGTGGGGCTGCGCCGACAAGGCGGTGAACGAAAGCCGCGAGCGGGTGAGGGCGGCGCTTCATGCCATCGGGCTGGCGCTGCCGGGCAAGCGCCTCGTCGTCAACCTGTCGCCCGCCGATCTGCCCAAGGAAGGCAGCCATTACGACCTCCCCATTGCGCTTGCACTGCTGTCGGCGCTGGGGGTGATCCCGCCGGATTTTCTTGAGCGTTATGTGGTGCTGGGCGAACTGGCGCTCGATGGCTCGATCCTGCCAACGGCGGGGGCGCTGCCCGCCGCCATGGCCGCCAACGCCCGGGGTCTCGGCCTCATCTGCCCCAAGGCTTCGGGGCCGGAAGCAGCGTGGGCGGGTGACGACATCGACATTCTGGCCCCGGAAAACCTCATCCAGCTGATCAATCACGTGAAGGGCACGCAGGTGCTGTCGCCGCCCAAGCCTGGCCTTGCCGAAGAGCAGGCCTCGCTCACTGATCTTCGCGACATCAAGGGCCAGGACATGGCCAAGCGGGCCCTCGAAGTGGCCGCTGCGGGGGGTCATCACCTCCTGATGGTTGGCCCGCCGGGGGCCGGGAAATCGATGCTGGCCCAGCGCCTGCCGTCGATCCTGCCGCCGATGGATTCGCGCGAGATGCTCGATGTCTCGATGATCGCGTCGCTCGCCGGTGAACTCGCCAATGGCAAGCTGTCGAGGCGGCGGCCGTTCCGCAATCCGCACCATTCGGCCTCGATGCCGGCCCTCGTCGGCGGCGGCCTGAAGGCCCGGCCCGGCGAAATGGCGCTGGCCCATCATGGCGTTCTGTTCCTCGACGAATTGCCGGAGTTTCAGCCCCGGGTGCTCGAAAGCCTGCGCCAACCCCTTGAAAGTGGCGAGGCGGTGGTGGCGCGGGTCAATTACCACGTGACTTATCCTGCCCGTTTCCAGCTGGTCGCCGCCATGAACCCGTGCAAATGCGGCCATGCTGGAGAGCCGGGGCACCTGTGCCGCTCGGGCCCGCGCTGTGCGGCGGATTATCAGGCGCGGATTTCCGGGCCGCTGCTCGACCGGCTCGATATCCAGATCGAGCTTCCGGCGGTGCGCGCTTCCGACCTCACCCTGCCGCCGCCCACGGAGGGAAGTGCCGAGGTGATGGCCCGCGTTGCCGCAGCGCGCGATGTTCAGCGGGCTCGTTTTGCAGCCCTCGCACGGCCCGGGCTTCGCACCAATTCCGAGGCCGATGGCACACTTCTCGAAGAGATCGCCAGACCCGATGCCGCCGGCCTCAAGCTGTTGCGCGAGGCGGCGGACGCCATGAACCTGTCGGCCCGAGGCTATCACCGGGTGCTGCGGGTGGCCCGCACCCTCGCCGATCTCGACGGCCAGCCCAATCTCGGGCGCATCCACATCGCCGAAGCGCTGAGTTACCGGCAGCGGCTCGCCTCGCTCAGCATGGCGGCGTGATCGCGTTTACGCGCCATTCACCATGGCTGGCGCGCGTAAACATTTCGCAAGTCCTCCATGCCAATGTCGCCCGCGAAATTCGCCGTTGATACGGAAGAGCAGGCGTGGCCGGAAACGAAGAACCACTCGACTGGAAGGACGAAGCGGCGCTGGAAGCGGCACTGCGCGATCTGGTGCGCCCGGAAATCGGCTATGGCGTGCTGATCGCCGGGGCGGCGGTCATAGCGGTGCTGGCCGGGCTCAGCCTGTTTCTGGCGCTGGCCACCAATTTCTCTTCGCCGGTCATTGCCCTCACACTTACCGGCCTCATCCTCACTTTCGGTGTTACACTCGGCGAATATTTCTGGCGGCGTGGCACCCAGCGCCGCATGGAGGCCCTGGCCACCGCCATCGAGGCGCTGAAGCGGGCCCGCACCGAGGCTGAAAATTCCAACCTCGCCAAGTCGCGCTTCCTCGCCACCACCAGTCACGAAATCCGCACGCCGATGAATGGCGTCATTGGCATGATAGGCCTGCTGCTTGAAACCGAATTGACACCCGAACAGCACAACTATGCCCAGACCGCCGAGTCTTCGGGGCGGGCCCTGTTGTCGATCGTCGATGAATTGCTCGATAACGCCAAGATCGAGTCCGGCAAGATGGAGCTGGAGCCGAGCGCCTTTGATCTCGTCGGCCTCATTGAAAGCGTGACCGAATTGCTGGCGCCGCGGGCCCATGCCAAGGGCATCGAAATTTCCTGCCATGTGGCGAACGCGGTTCCACACATGATCACCGGCGACCACAACCGCCTGCGGCAGATCCTGTTCAACCTCAGCGGCAATGCCATCAAGTTCACCGAGACGGGTGGAGTGTCGATTACCGTCTCCGTGCTTTCACCCGAAACGGTCGAAATTGCGGTCGGTGACAGCGGCATCGGCATGACACCTGAGGAACTCAGCCGGGTGTTCGACGATTTCGTGCAGGCCAATGCCGGCACCAGGCGGGTGTTTGGTGGCACCGGGCTTGGTCTCGCCATCAGCAAGCGCCTGACGGAAGCCATGGGCGGCACCATCGCCGCCACCAGTGCGCCGGGACTTGGCACCACGCTCAGCATCACGCTGCCCCTCATCGCCGCTGAAGCCAGCGAAGCATTCGTGCCCAGTCTTCAAGGCCGCACATTCCTGCTGGCGCTTGGCGAAGGGCCGATTTCCACTCATCTCGAACGCGAGTTGCGCGAGCAGGGTGCGGCGGTGCGTTCGATCACCACGGCAACGGCACTGACCCGCGTTCTCGGCGACTCCACGCCAGCCGAGATCATTTGCGGCACGCAGTTTTCGCAAGAGCTTCGCCGCTGGGCCAAAACCGCGCCACCTGCCAACCAATCGGCCAAGCGCATCTGGGTTGCCATGCGCGCCGAGGACCGGCGGCAGTTCAAGGATCTGTTCAGCCATCCCTTTGCCGGATACCTGTTGAAGCCTTTCCGCCGCGCCACACTGGTGCGCCAGCTCAGCGCGCTCAATCCGCAGGCTATCGACAAGGCGGTGGCGGGCCTGCGGCAGATTGCCGGCCAGGCGAAAGCCGCCGCCAACATCACGGTGCTTTTGGCCGAGGACAATCCGGTCAATGCGCTGCTGGCCCGCACCATGCTGGAGCGCGCCGGCTGCAAGGTGGTGCATGCCGCCAATGGCCGCATTGCCCTGGAGTTGCTGGCGCAAGGGCTCAGGCCCGATCTCGCCATCATGGACGTGGAAATGCCGGAGCTTGACGGCCTCGAGACCACACGCCGCATTCGCGCCGGCGAGACCGGGGAAACCACCGTGCGCCTGCCCATTCTGGCGCTGACCGCCAATGCCCGGCGCGAAGACCACGCCGAATGCCTGGCGGCGGGCATGGACGGCCACCTGTCGAAACCCTTCGACCGGCAGGACCTTGACGAGGCGATTGCCCGCATGCTGGCCAAGCGGGCTGCCGCCTGAGCGTCACGGAACTTTCACATTGTTCGCGCACTGTGGCAAGTTCGCGACAGTGAAAGGATATGCTTCTGAACAATAATCCGGCCATGGACGTGACGCGCGGCGATCTTACTCTTCGCCTTGCGGTATCGGCGGACGAAGTGCATGCCTGCCAGCGCCTGCGCTACCGGGTGTTCTATGAAGAACTGAACGCCAGGCCCGACGATGACGCGCGCGCCACGCGCACCGATCAGGACCGCTTCGACGCGATCTGCGATCATCTGGTGGTGGTGCGGCGTGGGCCGCCGGCTTCCAGCGATGCGATAGGGCTCGCTGACGGCGAACTGGTCGGAACCTACCGCCTGCTGCGCCAGGAGGTGGCGGAGAAGCACTGGGGCTTCTATTCGGCGGACGAATTCGACATCGCACCGCTGCTGGCCCGGCACCCCACCCTGCGGTTTCTCGAACTTGGCCGCTCCTGCGTGCTGGCGCCGTTCCGCACCAAGCCGGTGGTGGAACTTCTATGGCAGGGCATCTGGAACTATGTGCGCATTCACAAGTTCGACGTGATGATGGGTTGCGCCAGCCTCGAAGGCACCGATGCCGGAGCCGTGGCCCTGCAATTGAGCTTCCTCGCTGAAACCGCCAAACCGCCGCCGGACTGGCAGGTGCGGGCACTGCCGGAGCGCTACGTCGACATGCATCGTGTGGCGCAGGACAAGATCGACAAGAAGGCGGTGCTGCGGTCGCTGCCGCCGCTGATCAAGGGCTATCTGCGGGTTGGCTGCTATATCGCCGATGGCGCGGTGGTCGATACCCAGTTCAACACCATCGACGTGATGATCATCCTGCCGGTATCGGCCATCGAAAGCCGCTACCTCGCGCATTTTGGCCAGCCTAACGGTTGATATCGTAGGCGGCGATGGCGGCGAGGTTGACGATGTCCGAGGCTGTTGCCGACATCGAGGCGATCTGCACCGGCTTGTCGAGGCCGGTGAGCAGCGGCCCCACCACGGTGACGCCACCCAACTGCTGCAACATCTTGGTCGAGATCGAGGCCGAGTGGGCGGCGGGCATCACCAGAACGTTGGCGGGGCCGGAGAGGCGGCAGAACGGATAGAGCGCCATGGCCTCCTTGGACAACGCCACATCGGCGGCCATCTCGCCATCGAACTCGAAATCGACATTGCGCCTGTTGAGCACCTCCACGGCATTCCGCACATATTCGGCGCGTTCGCCGCGCGGATAGCCGAAGGTCGAATAGGACAGGAAAGCAACGCGCGGCTCGTAGCCGAAACGCTTGGCGACACCGGCCGCTTCCTGGGCGATATCGGCCAACTCTTCCGCCGATGGCAATTCGTGGATCGAGGTGTCGGCGATGAACACGGTGCGGCCCCTGACCAGCGCCATGGAAACGCCGATGGGGCGATGGCCGGGACGGTGGTCGATGGCCCGGCGCACGTTGTCGAGGGCCACCGAGAAGTTGCGTGTCAGGCCCGTCACCAGTGCATCGGCATCGCCCAGCGCCACCATGCAGCCGGCGAACACGTTGCGGTCCTGGTTGGCCATGCGCTGGCAATCGCGGAACAGGAAGCCGAGGCGCTGCAGGCGTTCGTAGAGATAGTTGGCGTAGTCGACATTGCGGTCGGAAATTCGGGCGTTGAGGATTTCCACGTTCTCGTGAAGTTCAAGCGCCGCTGGCATCCAGCACTTGCTTGATCATGTCGTCACGGCCGATCAGCGTCGCCCGGCCAAGGCCGGAGGCGGCGAAGGTGTTGGCGGCGCGGATCATGCGGTCTTCCTCGCCTTCGGCGAACACCACATGCTTGGGCGCGGCACGCACATGGCCGAACACGCTTTGCAGGGTACCGGCAATGGGATCGAGCCTGGCCGAAAGCTCCGCCGCATAGGCATCGATGTCGGCGATCTGCCGCCGCGCCACGCCCGATTCCATGGCGGCCTTGGCGACCGCCACCGGAATGCGCGAGATGAGGCGCGGATCGAACGGCACCGGGATGAGATAGTTGGGGCCGAAGGACAATCGCGAACCATGATAGGCGGCGGCCACCTCGTCGGGCACATCCTCGCGGGCCAGTTCGGCCAGGGCACGCGCGGCGGCAATCTTCATCTCTTCGTTGATGGTGCGAGCCCGCACATCGAGAGCACCACGGAAGATATAGGGAAAGCCCAGAACATTGTTCACCTGGTTTGGATAGTCCGAGCGCCCGGTGGCCATGATGGCATCGGAGCGCACTTTGGCGACGTCCTCGGGAAGAATTTCCGGATCGGGGTTGGCCATGGCGAAGATCACCGGATTCTTGGCCATGCTCTTGACCATGGCTGGCGTCAGCGCACCGGCGACGGAAAGCCCAAAGAACACATCCGCCCCTTCAATAGCCTCGGCCAGGGTGCGCGCCTTGGTCTCAACGGCGTGGGCCGATTTCCACTGGTTCATGCCCTCGGTGCGGCCCTTGTAAACGACACCCTTGCAGTCGGCGAGGGTGACGTTGCCATTGGGAACCCCCAGAGACTTGATGAGCTCAACGCAGGCAATCGAAGCGGCACCTGCGCCATTGACCACCAACTTGAAGTTTTTGATGTCGCGGCCCGTAAGATACAGGGCGTTGATAAGGCCCGCCGTGGCGATGATGGCGGTGCCATGCTGGTCGTCATGGAACACCGGAATGTCCATCAGCTCGCGCAGGCGCTGCTCGATGATGAAGCAGTCGGGTGCCTTGATGTCCTCGAGATTGATGCCGCCGAAGGTGGGGCCGAGATAGCGCACGGCATTGATGAACTGATCGACATCCTTGGTATCAACCTCGATGTCGATCGAATCGACATCGGCAAAGCGCTTGAACAGGACGGCCTTGCCTTCCATCACCGGCTTCGAGGCGAGTGCTCCCAAATCGCCGAGACCCAGAATGGCGGTGCCATTGGAGATGACCGCCACCAGATTGCCCTTGGCGGTGTAGTCATAGGCCAAGTCCGGGTTTTCGGCGATGCGGCGCACTGGAACGGCAACGCCCGGGCTATAGGCCAGCGACAGGTCGCGCTGGGTGGCCATCGGCTTCGTCGGGTTGATCTCGAGCTTGCCGGGCTTGCCCATCTGGTGGAAGTGCAGGGCTTCCTCGTCGGTGATTGCCGGGCGTTTTGCCAACTTCTTGTCCGAACTCATGATTTTCCCGCCTGACTGGGTAACTGCGCGATCCCGGCTGTACCCTAGAGACTGGCCGCCGAATGCTCAAGGCAAGACCCGGCGCCCGCGCTGGGAATCTCGATATTTCCTGCTAAACAGGCGCCATGAACGACATGCCCAAGGTGAACGAGGCAGATTTCGAGGCCCAGACCACCGGCGCAACTCCGGTGATGGTCCAGTATCTGCACGTGAAGGCGGCTCATCCCGGCAGCCTGTTGTTCTACCGCATGGGCGATTTCTACGAACTGTTCTTCGACGACGCCGAGAAGGCCGCCGCAACGCTGGGGATCGCCCTGACCAAACGCGGCAAGCATCTGGGGCAAGACATCCCGATGTGCGGCGTGCCGGTGCATGCGGCGGATGGTTATTTGCAACGCCTCATCCGCCACGGCCACCGGGTCGCCGTGTGCGAGCAGCTGGAAGACCCGGCGGAGGCCAGAAAGCGCGGCTCAAAGTCCGTGGTTCGCCGCGACGTGGTTAGGCTGGTGACGCCGGGAACGCTGACCGAAGACACGCTGCTCGAGGCGGCGTCCAACAATTATCTGGCAGCCCTGGCGATCAATCGTGGCGACGGGCAACTGGCGCTGGCCTGGGCTGATATCTCTTCAGGCGAGCTTTCGGTGATGGCGACGGCGGCGAACCAGATCGGCGCCGATCTCGCAAGGCTTGAACCGCGCGAGATCGTGGTGCCGGATACGCTGCTGGCCGATCATGTTTTGGCGGCGGCGCTTGAACAATCGGGAGCGGCGATCACGCCGCTTCCGGCCAGCCGCTTCGATTCGGTTGCCGCCGAGCGCCGCATCACCGGAGCATTTCCAGGTCGCGGCCCTTGATGCCTTCGGCACCTTCAGCCGCGCCGAAATCGCCAGCCTTGGCGGGTTGATCGACTATATCGCGCTGACGCAGGTGGGCCGTGCGCCGCACCTTCGTCACCCGCGCCTTGAAACGCGTGGGAGCTCGCTGCTGATCGATGCCGCCACCCGCGCCAATCTCGAACTGACGCGCACCATGGCGGGCGAAACCAAGGGCAGCCTCCTCAGCATCATCGACCGCACCGTGACCGCCGGTGGCGCGCGGCTGATGGCCGACCGGTTGTCCAATCCGCTCACCGATGTTGCGGCGATCAATGGCAGACTCGATGCCGTTTCGTATTTCCACGAAGCCCGCGATTTGCGCCAGCGGCTGCGCAAGACGCTCGCAGCGGCGCCCGATCTCGAACGCGCCCTCGGCCGCCTGAGCGTTGGCCGCGGGGGCCCGCGCGATCTTGCGGCGATTGGCGCTGGATTGACGGCCGCAGCGGAGCTCGCGGCACTGATCGGCCAGCACGTTGATCTGGCGCTTCCGCCCGATGAAATCGCCATGGATTGTGCTGTCGTGGCCGCGGCGGATGCAGGGCTTGCCGAACGTATCGCTGCGACGCTTGGCGATGACTTGCCGTTGCTGGCCCGCGATGGCGGTTTCGTACGCCCCGGATTTTCGCTGGACCTCGACGAGGCCCGGGCACTGCGCGATGAAACCCGCCATGTGATCGCCGGATTGCAGACCGGCTACGCCGATGAAACCGGCATCAAGTCACTCAAAATTCGTCACAACAATATTCTCGGCTACTTCATCGAGGTGACCAGCCAGCACGCCGGCGTGCTGCAGCAGCCACCGTTCCTCGGCACATATGTGCATCGGCAGACGGTGGCCAATGCCATGCGCTTCGTCACCGTTGAGCTGACCGGCCTCGAACAGAAAATTCTTTCGGCGGCCAGCCGGGCACTGGCGCTGGAGCAGGAGATTTTCGCAAGCCTGTGCGAAGCGGTGCTGGCCAAAAGCAATCACCTTTCGGCGGTGGCGCGGGCCATCGCCAAGATCGATGTGTCATCAGCACTTGCCGAACTGGCGGCGCAAGCGAATTTCACGAGGCCCGAGGTCGATGGCTCATCGGCGTTTGAGATTTCTGGAGGGCGGCACCCGGTGGTGGAGGCCGCCCTGCGCGCCAGGGCCTCGGGCTTCATCGCCAATGACTGCGACCTCTCGACCAATGGCAAATGCCTGTGGTTGCTCACCGGGCCCAACATGGCGGGCAAATCCACCTATCTCAGGCAAAATGCACTGATCGTCATTCTGGCGCAGATCGGGTCTTTCGTGCCGGCGGCGCAGTGCCCATATCGGTGTTGTCGACCGGCTGTTCAGCCGCGTCGGTGCCGCCGACGATCTGGCGCGTGGGCGCTCCACCTTCATGGTGGAGATGGTGGAGACCGCTGCCATTCTCAACCAGGCAACGGAGAAATCCTTCGTCATTCTCGACGAAATCGGCCGGGGTACGGCGACCTACGACGGCTTGTCGATTGCCTGGGCTTCGGTTGAGCATCTGCACGAGGTGAACCGCTGCCGCGCCCTGTTCGCTACCCACTATCACGAGCTCACCATGCTGGCCGAGCGCCTGCCGCATTTGGCCAATGCCACGGTGAAGGTGCGCGAGTGGCAGGGCGATATCGTGTTCCTGCATGAAGTGCAGCCCGGGCGTTGCCGACCGGTCCTATGGCATTCATGTCGCTAAGCTTGCGGGACTTCCCGAAGCGGTGATCGCCAGGGCGAGCGAAGTTCTCAAAACGCTCGAGGACGATGGCGGTGACAACAGACGCGGGCTTGCCGAAGACCTGCCGCTTTTCCGCGCCGCCCCTCCCGCCGCTGCGGCCCCAGCCAAGGCAAGTGCCGTCGAAAGCATGTTGCGCGACATCAACCCGGACGAACTCACAGCGCGCCAGGCACTGGCCATGCTCTATGATCTCAAATCCAACCTGAAGGCCCGCAACTGATGCAGGATGCGAGCCGCGGCAGAGACGTCGACACGGTAGCATTGCTCGGCACCTTCGAAGCCCTGTTGAAGAAACATGGAAAAACCTCGACGCAACTGCGCCCGGCCATTGTTGCCAAATTGAAGGAGGTCTTCAATTCGACGCGCGAGGCTTGTGAGCGCCGCCTGCTGGCCGACGGCCACGGCACGCGCTGCGCCGAAAGCCTAAGCGAGGCCGAAGACCTGATCATTTCGACACTGTTCGGTTTTGCCTCCGAGCGCCTGTTCGAAGGCGACAAGCAGCCCATCGCCGTCGTGGCGGTTGGCGGTTATGGCCGTGGCACGCTGGCACCCGGTTCAGACATCGATCTGCTGTTCGTTTTACCCAACAAGCAATCGCCCTTCGTGCAGAGCGTCGTCGAGTTCATTCTCTATTGCCTGTGGGACACGCGGCAGAAAGTCGGGCACGCGACGCGCAGCGTCGACGAGTGCATCCGGCTTGCCAGAACCGATAACACCATTCTGACCGCCATTCTCGAAGCCCGCTTCATCTGCGGCAACGAAGAACTGTTCGACAACTTGCAGACCGCTTTCCGCAGCGAAGTGGTCACCCGTGGTGGAGCGCGAGCATTCGTGGCGCAAAAGCTGGCTGAGCGTGACCTCCGCCACCGCAAAGTGGGCGAGAGCCGTTATGTGGTGGAGCCAGATGTGAAGGACGGCAAGGGTGGGCTTCGTGATCTGCACACGCTGTTCTGGATCGCCAAGTTTCTGTTCGCCACAAATTCGCCGGATGAACTTGCCGAGAAGGGCGCCTTTTCACGCAGCGACCTCGCGGTTTTCCAGAAGTGCGAGAATTTCCTGTGGGCGGTGCGCTGCCACCTGCACTTTCTCTCAAAGCGCGGCAACGACCGGCTGAGTTTCGACCGCCAGCCGGAACTTGCCGAGCGCTTGGGTTACAAGTCCCATGGTGGGTTAAAACACGTCGAGCGCTTCATGAAGCACTACTTCCTCGTCGCCAAGGACGTGGGCGATCTGACCCGCATTCTGTGTGCAAGCCTTGAATCGCGCCACCTCAAAGATGCACCGGGCTTCAGCAAGATGATCGGCAGGCTGTTTCCGCAATCGGGAACCTCGGTGCAGGGGGCTCCGGCATTCCGCATCGAGGCGGGCCGGCTGACGCTCAAATCCACCGATGCCTTCGAGCAAGATCCGGTGAATGTCATCCGCATGTTCTCGGTCTCGGCGCGCAATGGACTGGAGATTCATCCCGACGCCCTGCGGCTGTTGCGTAAATCTCTGACGCTTATCAACAAGTCGCTGTGCGAGAGCCCGGAAGCCAATGCGCTGTTTCTGGAGATCCTCACCGAATCACCTGATACGGAAGTGGCGCTGCGCATGATGAACGAGGCGGGTGTGCTTGGGCCGTTTCATTCCGGAGTTCGGCCGCATCGTCGCCATGATGCAGTTCAACATGTATCATCACTATACGGTGGACGAGCATCTGGTACGCACCGTCGGCGTTCTGGCGTCTTTGGCGCGCGGCGAACTGACCAGCGAACATCCGCTGTCAGCTTCGATTTTCCCAACGCTGACGGAGAAGCGCGCGCTCTATGTTGCCGCCTTCATTCACGACATCGCCAAAGGCCGCGCCGAAGACCATTCGATTGCCGGAGAGCGCGTGGCGCGGTCGCTGTGCCCAAGACTGGGGCTTTCCGAGGGCGAGACCGAAACCGTTGCCTGGCTGGTGCGCTATCACCTGCTGATGAGCGAAACAGCGCAGATGCGCGATCTCAACGACTTCAAGACCATTCTCGATTTCGTCGCCATCGTGCAAAGCCCCGAGCGCCTGAAGCTGCTGCTCATTCTCACGGTCGCCGATATTCGCGCCGTGGGCCCCGGCGTGTGGAACGGCTGGAAGGGACAGTTGCTGCGCACGCTCTATGCCGAGGCCGAACCGGTGATTTCCGGCGGCCACGCCTCGATCAGCCGCAAGGACCGGGTGACGGCGGCGCAGGAAGCGTTCGCCGCCGCGCAACCTTCGTGGACGCCAGAGCAGAAGTCCGCCTATGCGGCGCGTCATTATGATGCCTATTGGCTCAGCGTTGCGCTGGACAAGCAGTTGAAGGATCATGCGCTGATCGCCCGGGCCGATCCCAAATCGGTGATGACCGAGGTCTATACCGATGCCTTCACGGCGATTACCGAGCTTACGGTGTTCGCGCCGGACCACCCGCGCCTCCTTGCGCTGATCACCGGGGCCTGTGCTGCGGCGGCTGCCAATATTGCGGGCGCACAGATTTTCACGACGACCGACGGCATGGCGCTCGACACCATCCTGATCCAGCGCGAATTCGCCGATGAGGATGACGAGCGCCGCCGCGCCGAGCGGGTGGCGGAACTGATCCGCAAGGCGCTGCGCGGCGAATTGTGGCTGAAGCAGGCGGTGGCCGAGGCCTATCGTCCGCAGCCGCGCATCAAGGCGTTTTCGGTTTCACCGCGGGTGATCGTCGACAACCAGTCGTCGAACCGGCATACGGTGATCGAGATCAATGGTCTTGACCGCATCGGCCTGCTCTACGATCTCACTGAGGCGCTTTATCATCTCAATCTCAACATCGCTTCGGCGCACATCACAACCTTCGGCGAAAAGGCCATCGACGTGTTTTATGTCACCGACCTGACGGGCGCCAAGATCGAAAATCAGTCGCGGCACCGGCAGATCGAAGCTGCGCTCATGGCGGTTCTGGCGCCGCGCGAACAGGCGGTGGCCTGAAATGTCGCTGCTGAAATCCGCAGCAACAGTTGGCGGCTTCACGCTGATCAGCCGCATTTTGGGTTTCGTGCGCGACCAGATGGTGGCTTTCGTTATCGGCACCGGGCCTATTGCCGAAGCGTTCTTCGTGGCCCAGCGCTTTCCCAACCTGTTCCGCGCATTGTTTGCCGAGGGCGCTTTCAATTCGGCTTTCGTGCCGCTTTTCGCCAAGAGGATCGAAGGCGAGGGCCAGAAATCCGCCCACGCTTTTGCCATTGAAATATTCTCGTCACTGCTCACCTGGCTTTTGCTGTTCTGCGCCGTGGCGATGATCGCCATGCCGCTGCTGATGTATGTCATCGCCCCCGGCTTCGCCGCCGACGGCACGAAGTTCGATCTTGCTGTCAACATGACACGCATCTGCTTTCCCTATCTGTTGTTCATGTCGCTGACCGCCCTGCAGTCCGGTGTGCTCAACAGCCTGAACCGATTTACGGCGGCGGCGGCGGCTCCCATCCTGCTCAACATCGTGATGATCGCAGCCAACGTCGTGGCCTGGGGACTGGGGACCGGCAACACGCCTGCCACCGGCTATATCTTTGCCTGGGGCATCTTCGCGGCGGGCATTGCGCAATTTGCGCTGCTGGCGGTCGCCTGCAAGCGGGCGGGCATGCCGCTTTATCCGCGTTTGCCGAAACTGTCTCCGGATGTGAAGCGGGTCATCTCGCTGTCGGTGCCCGGCATCATCTCCGGTGGCATCATGCAGATCAACCTGGTGATCGCCACGATGATCGCCACGACCATCGACCGTGGCGTCGCCTATCTCTACTACGCCGACCGTCTCTATCAACTGCCGCTGGGGGTCATCGGTGTTGCCATCGGCGTGGTGTTGCTGCCGGATCTGTCGCGGAAGCTCCGGGCCGGCAATGGTGATGGCGCCATGCACAGCCAGAACCGGGCGCTGGAGCTGTCGCTGTTCCTGACAATCCCTTCAGCCGTGGCGCTAATGGCCATTGCCGCACCCATCCTGCACACGGTGTTCGAGCACGGGGCATTTTCACGCGAGGATACGCTCAACGTGGCGCCGACGGTTCTGGCTTTCGCCATCGGCCTTCCGGCCTTCTCGATGACCAAGGTGTTCCAACCCGGCTTCTATGCCCGCGAGGATACGACAACGCCGATGCGCTTCGCCATCTTCTCGGTGGTGGTCAATATCGTGCTGAGCTTCGTTTTGTCGCGCTACATGGGGCATGTGGGGATTGCGCTCGCCACCTCGATTGCCGCCTGGGTCAATGCCGCGCAGTTGGGATTGACCCTGTCGCGCCGGGGACATTTCGTGATGGACGAACGCACCCGAAAGCGCCTGCCGCGCATCGTGGCAGCAGGGCTGCTGATGGGCCTTCTGCTGCTCGGCGGGCAATGGCTGCTGTGGCCGCAGTTCGCCGTGACGCAAGGGTTTCTCACCCACCTGTGGGCGCTGCTGGTGCTGGTGATCGGAGGTTCCGCTGGTTATTTCCTGTTCGCCCATGTGACTGGCGCCATGCGGCTATCTGAACTCAGATCAATGCTGAAACGCTAGGCAAAAGCCGGTAGAGTTCCCCCATGACACAGAATGCCAATGAGAAAGACGTGGCCTTCGGCTTCCGCACCGTGGGCGAGGGCGAAAAGCAGGGCCTCGTCAACGAGGTGTTCTCCAAGGTTGCCGAACGCTACGACCAGATGAACGATCTCATGTCCACCGGCCTGCACCGGCTGTGGAAGGACGATTTGGTGACCATGCTCGGCCCACCGCGCAATGACCAGGCCTTCAAGGTGCTCGATGTGGCGGGCGGCACCGGCGACATTGCCTTTCGCATCGCCAGGGCCGGAGGGGCGGGAACCCATGTGACGGTTGCCGATATTTCGCCCGAGATGGTGGGCGAAGGGCGAAAGCGCGCCGAGGCCGAAGGCTTGCTCTCGTCCTGCGATTTCACCGTGGGCAATGCCGAGGCGCTGGGGTTTCCCGGCAAGACTTTCGATGCCTATACGATTGCCTTCGGCATTCGCAACGTAACCCACATCGACCGGGCATTGAGCGAGGCCTATCGGGTGCTGAAGCCCGGCGGGCGTTTCATGTGCCTGGAATTTTCGCACGTCGACATGCCGTTTCTCGACAAGTTCTACGATGCCTATTCGTTTGCGGTCATTCCCGCCGTCGGCAAGGTGGTGACCGGCGATGGCCAGCCCTATCGCTATCTGGTCGAATCGATCCGCACATTCCCTACCCAAGAAAAATTCAAAGGCATGATCACCGCGGCGGGTTTCGCGCGGGCCAGCTATCGCAATCTGTCGGGCGGCATCGTCGCCATTCACTCGGGCTGGCGCATCTGATGATCGCCACGATCACCGACCTGTGGCGATTGCTGAGAGCCGGGCGCACGCTGGCGCGCTATGATGCGCTGCTGCAGCCGGAGCAAGTGGCGGAGTTGCCGTGGGGCCCGCGTGCGGCCTTGCGCATTGCCAAGTTCGGGACCTCGCCGCCCGAGGGCGACGCGCAAAGCCGATTGACCCAAGCGCTGTCCAAATTGGGGCCAAGCTACATCAAGCTTGGCCAGTTCCTGGCGACACGGCCCGATGTGGTGGGTGCCAGCCGCGCCTTCGAATTGAAGGCCCTGCAGGACCGCCTGCCGCCGTTCCCATTGGCCGAAGCGCGGCGGATGATCGAAGCCAATCTCGGAGCACCCGTCGAAACCCTGTTCCGTGAATTGGTGAGCCGGTGGCGGCGGCGTCCATTGCCCAGGTGCATCTGGCGGTCACCACCGAAGGCCAGCGCGTTGCCGTCAAGGTGCTGCGGCCCGGCGTCGAAAAGCGCTTCGCCGCCGACTTGCGCAGCTTCTTTCTGGCGGCGCGGCTCATCGAACGCACTGGCGCCGAAGGCCGCAGGCTGCAGCCCGGTCGCCGCCGTCGAAATGCTCGAGCATTCGATGAAGCTCGAGCTCGATCTCCGCATGGAAGCTTCGGCCATTGCCGAGATGGCAAAGAACGTCGCCGATGATCCCGGTGTCAGGCTTGCCGAAAATCGACTGGCAGCGCACCGGCCGGCAGGTTCTCACCACCGAATGGATCGACGGCACGCCGGTTTCCGATGTCGAGGCCTTGCGCGCCAAGGGTTTCAATCTGAAGGCGCTGGGCGATACCATCATCCAGAGTTTCCTCCGCCATGCCATTCGCGATGGCTTCTTCCATGCCGACATGCATCAGGGCAACCTGTTCATCGATGATGCCGGAAAGCTGGTGATGGTCGATTTCGGCATCACGGGCAGGCTTGGCGACAAGGAGCGCATGTTCCTCGCCGAAATTCTCTATGGCTTCATCACCCGCGACTATATGCGGGTGAGCCAGGTGCATTTCGATGCGGGCTACGTGCCGCGCGACCAGGACCCGGCGAATTTCGCCCAGGCGCTCCGCGCCATCGGCGAGCCGATCATGGACTTGCCCGCCAACAAGATTTCGATGGCCAGGCTTCTGACCCAGCTGTTCGAAGTGACCGGCCAGTTCAACATGGCCACCCAGCCGCAACTACTGCTGTTGCAGAAGACCATGGTGGTGGTGGAAGGCGTGGCGCGCACCCTCAATCCCGATCTCAACATGTGGGTGACGGCGGAACCCGTGGTCAAAGGCTGGATCGAGCGCAAGCTGGGGCCCATCGGCAAGCTCGAAGGGGCGGCGAATGCGGCGCTGTCTCTGGGTTCCATGGCCGCTCTGGCGCTTCCCGAAATGCTGGGCGAGGCGCAACGCGCCACCCAGATGCTGGCCGAAATGTCGCAAGGTGGCGGCATCAAGCTCGACGCCGAAACCACCGCGCGAACTGGCCAAGGCGCAGAGCCAAGGAAGACCGCTGGCAGCGCCTGGCGCTGGTGGCCGGCGCCATCGCGCTGGTGGTCATCGCCTGGAGCATGGTTAACTAGGGCGGTTGGCGAAGGCCGGTGAAAACTGCCATAATGACCCCATGACCACGCTTTCCGGAAAATCGGTTCTGCTCATCATCGGCGGCGGCATTGCCGCCTACAAGGCGCTGGAGCTGATCCGCCTGCTGAAGACGCGCGGCTGTGGCGTCAAGACCATCATGACGCGGGCGGCGGAGGAATTCGTAACGCCCCTGTCGGTCGCCAGCCTGTCCGGCGAAAAGGTCCACACGGCACTGTTCAATCTCACCGACGAGATCGAGATGGGCCACATCGAACTTGTCGCGCGCCGCCGATCTGCTCGTCGTCGCTCCCGCCACCGCCGATCTAATGGCCAAGATGGCGACGGGCCGGGCCGACGATCTTGCCTCGACCGCCCTTCTCGCCACCGACAAGCCGGTGCTGATTGCGCCCGCCATGAATGTGCGGATGTGGACCCATGCGGCGACCCAGCGCAATCTCGCGGCAGTTGCAAGCCGACGGCGTTGCCGTTGTCGGCCCCAATGACGGCGAAATGGCCTGCGGCGAATTTGGCCCCGGCCGCATGGCGGAGCCCGTGGAGATTCTCGCCGCCATCGAAGCGAAGCTGGCGCCCGCAGCCCGCCCGCTGGCCGGCAAGAAAGTGGTGATCACCGCCGGGCCGACGCGCGAGGCGATCGATCCGGTGCGCTATATCTCCAATCATTCCTCCGGCAAGCAGGGCTATGCCATCGCCGCGGCCGCGGTGGCGCTGGGCGCCGAGACGATCCTGATTTCCGGCCCCGTCAACCTGCCGATTCCGCCCGGCGTGCAGATGATGCCGGTGGAAAGTGCCGAGCGACATGCTGAAGGCTTGCGAGGGCGAGATGCCCTGCGACATCGCCATCTTCGCCGCCGCCGTGGCCGATTGGCGGGTGGCGAACGTGGCGGACGAGAAGATCAAGAAGTCCGGCGGCGACGTTCCAACACTGGCGATGGCCGAGAACCCGGACATTCTGAAAACCATCGCCACGCTCAAGGACAAGCGCCCACGACTCGTCGTGGGCTTTGCCGCCGAAACCGAGAAGGTCATCGAGCACGCCAAGGCCAAGCTGGCGAAGAAGGGCTGCGACCTCATCGTCGCCAATGATGTGTCGCCGGAGACAGGCGTGTTCGGCGGCGACAGCAACAGCGTGCATATCGTGACCGCCAAGCAACGTCGAGACCTGGCCCGCCATGTCGAAGCAGCGACGTGGCGAAGAAGCTCATGGCGCGGCTCGCCGACGAGCTCATCGGAGCATCCAAATGACGGCCGTGCGCATTCTCCGCCTTGCCCATGGCGCTGACCTGCCGTTGCCCGCTTATGAAACCGCAGGCGCCGCCGGCATGGATTTGCGCGCCGCCGAGGCAACCGTTCTGCCGCCGGGCGCGCGCTACTCTCATGCCCACCGGCTTTGCCATCGCGCTTGCCGCCGGGCTTCGAAGCGCAGGTGCGGCCGCGCTCGGGGCTTGCCGTCAAACACGGCGTCACCGTTCTCAATTCGCCCGGCACCATCGACAGCGACTATCGCGGCGAGATCAAGGTGCCGCTGATCAATCACGGCCAGGCGGAATTCGAGATCGCCCGCGGCGACCGCATCGCCCAGATGGTGATCGCCCCCGTCGTCCAGGCGCAATGGACCGAGGTCGATACGCTCGATGAAACGGGCCGCGGCGCCGGCGGTTTCGGCTCGTCGGGAACACGCTGATGGCGCTCTCCCGCGATGAGATCGAGCGCTATGCCCGCCACATCGTCATTCCGGAAGTGGGCGGGCCTGGCCAGAACAAGCTGAAGGCCGCGAAGGTGCTGGTGATCGGCGCTGGCGGGCTGGGCGCGCCCGTCTGCCTATTATCTCGCCGCCGCCGGCATCGGCACCATCGGCATTGTCGACAATGACATTGTCAGCCTGTCCAATCTGCAGCGCCAGATCATTCATACAACAGCACGTGTCGGCATGGCGAAGACGGCGAGTGCCGCTGAGACGATCCGTGAGCTCAATCCGCATGTGAACGTGGTCGAGCCATCGCGGTGCGGCTCACGGCGGACAATGCGCATGGAGATCATCGCGCAATATGACATCGTGGCCGATGGCTGCGACAATTTTCCGACGCGCTTTCTGGTGAGCGATGCCTGCTATTTCGCGCAAAAGACCCTGGTCTCCGCCGCCGTCGGCCAGTTCGACGGCCAGATATCCACCTTCAAGCCGCATCTCAAGGATGCCGCGCGGAACGCCCTTTCCCACCTACCGCTGCCTGATGGGCGAAATTCCGCCGCGCGGATTGTTTCCGGCCTGCGAAGAAGCGGGCATTCTCGGCGCGCTGCCCGGCGTCATCGGCTCCATGCAGGCCATGGAGGTGATGAAGGAGATTCTTGGCATCGGCGACAGCCTGGCCGGACGGCTGGTGATGTACGACGCGCTGTCGACGCGCTTCTACGAAACGAAGCTCGGCTGGAATCCGGACAACCCGCTGACGGGCGGTGCCAACGATCAGCCAGTACGCGACAATTCATCGCCGCAAGTGAGCATTCTGTAAGTCCCGGCCCTCGGAACCTCAGGTGGGTCGCCGGAGCCGTCGAACTTTCTGCTATCAGACTTAATCCAGCCGATCTCTTCACCGTTCTTCAATCTTCGGGCCTCGGCATCGAGATGATGTTGTAGCCGGAATCGACATAGTGGATTTCGCCGGTCACGCCGGCCGACAGCGGCGACAGCAGGTAAACGCCGGCACCGCCCACTTCTTCCAGCGTGATGGTCCGCCGCAGCGGCGCATGGCTCTGCTGATAGTTGAACATGGCGCGGGCATCGCCGATGCCGGCGCCGGCAAGGGTGCGCATCGGTCCCGCCGAAATGGCGTTCACCCGCACGCCCTGCGGGCCATAGTCGGCCGCGAGATAGCGCACCGAGGCTTCCAGCGCCGCCTTGGCGACGCCCATGACATTGTAGTTCGGCATGACGCGCACCGAGCCGCCATAGGTCAGCGTGATCAGCGAACCGCCATCGGGCATCAGGGCGGCGGCGCGCTTGGCGATTTCGGTGAAGGAGAAGCACGAGATCACCATGGTGCGGGTGAAATTGTCGCGTGTCGTGTCGGCGTATTTGCCCTTGAGCTCGTTCTTGTCGGAAAAGGCAATGGCGTGAACCAGGAAATCGATCGTGCCCCATTCCTTCTTCAGCGTCTCGAAGACGTGATCGACGGTGGCAATATCCTCGACATCGCAGGGCAGCAGCAGCTTGGCGCCAACCGAATCGGCCAAGCGGCTTCACGCGCTTGCCGAAGGCTTCGCCCTGATAGGTGAAGGCCAGTTCGGCGCCATGGGCGTGAAGCTTGCGAGGCGATGCCCCAGGCGATGGAATGGTCGTTGGCAACGCCCATCACCAGGCCGCGCTTGCCCTCCATCAATCCGTCAATCATTTGATCAGCCATTGATAACGCTGCAAGATGAGCGTGGCGTTGGTGCCGCCGAAGCCGAAGCTGTTCGACATCACGACATCGACCTTGGCATTGTCCACCCGCTTTCCGCAGGATCGGCACATCGGCGAATTCGGGATCGAGTTCTTCGATGTTGGCGCTCTCGGCGAGGAAGCCGTTCTTCATCATCAGCAGGCAATAGATCGCCTCCTGCACGCCGGTTGCTCCCAGCGAATGGCCGGTCAGCGACTTGGTCGACGAGATCGCCGGAATGTTCGAGCCGAACACTTCGCGGATCGCTTCGATTTCCTTCTTGTCGCCGATCGGCGTCGATGTGCCGTGCGGGTTGATGTAGTCGATCTTTTCCTTCACCGTGGCCAGCGCCTGGCGCATGCAGCGCACCGCACCTTCGCCCGAAGGCGCCACCATGTCGTAGCCGTCGGAGGTGGCGCCATAGCCCACGAGTTCGGCATAGATTTTGGCGCCGCGCGCCTTGGCGTGTTCGAGTTCTTCGAGCACCACGGTGCCGGCACCGCCGGCGATCACGAAGCCATCGCGGTTCTTGTCATAGGCGCGCGACGCGGTTGCCGGCGTTGCGTTGAATTTCGACGACATGGCGCCCATGGCATCGAACAGCACCGACAGCGTCCAGTCGAGCTCTTCGCCGCCGCCCGCGAACATCACGTCCTGCTTGCCCCACTGGATCATCTCCGCCGCATTGCCGATGCAATGGGCCGAGGTGGCGCAGGCCGAGGAGATCGTATAGTTCACGCCGCGAATGCCGAAGGGTGTCGCAAGTGTCGCCGAATGGGCCGACGACATGGAAGGCGGCACGGCAAAGGGGCCGACGCGCTTCGGGCCCTTTTCGCGGGCGATATCGGCCGAGGCCACGATGGTGCGCGTCGACGGCCCGCCGGAACCCATGATGATGCCGGTGCGGTCGTTCTTCACGTCTTTTTCTTCGAGGCCGGAATCGGCGATCGCCTGCTGCATGGCGACATAGTTCCAGGCGGCACCATCGGCCATGAAGCGGCGCACCCGGCGGTCCACCGTATCGAGATCGTAATTCGGCGCGCCATGCACCTGGCAGCGGAAGCCGAGCTTCTCGTAGGCGTCGGCCTTGACGATGCCGGATTTGGCTTCGCGCAGCGAAGCGGTGACTTCCTGAACATTGTTGCCGATGCTCGACACAATGCCGAGACCGGTGACGACGACTCGCCGCATGGGTGTTCTCCTCTGTCTCAGGCTGCGCTGGGTTCAAACAGGCCGACCTTCATGTCGGTGACCTGATAGACCGTTTCGCCATCCGCCTTCAGAATGCCGTTGGATACCGCGAGCTTCAGCTTGCGCAGGATGAGCCGCGTAACCTCGACTTCATAAACCACCTTTTTCACTTTCGGCGTGATCATGCCGGTGAGCTTCACTTCGCCGACGCCAAGAGCCCGGCCCTTGCCGGGCTGGCCCAGCCAGCCGAGGAAAAATCCGGTCATCTGCCACAGGGCATCGAGGCCGAGGCAGCCGGGCATCACCGGGTCGCCGTGGAAATGGCAGGGGAAAAACCACAGGTCGGGCTTCACGTCGAGTTCGGCCACCACCTTGCCGAGGCCCGCGGCGCCGCCGGTCTCGGAAATTTCGCTGATGCGGTCGAACATCAGCATCGGCGGCAGCGGCAGCTGGGCATTGCCGGGGCCAAACAGCTCGCCCCGGCCGCAGGCCAGCAAGTCTTCGTAATCGAACCGCGATTTCCGCTCGGTCATTCGTCTCAAGGCCCCCATGGAACCGGCCACGGCCGGCCCTGCACGTTGATGAACGGTTCCTAACATATGGTGATGGCGGGTCAAAGTGCCCGTGTTGCAGTGGACCCGCCAGATGGACTATAGTTTTGACCGTATGAAGACAATCGAAGCTGAAATCGCCGGGAAACTGCGCGCTGCGGGTCTGCGTCCGACGCGGCAACGCTTGGCTTTGGCCGAAATCCTGTTTGCCGCCGGGGACCGCCATGTGAGTGCTGAGGCCCTGCATGGGGAAGCTCTGGCCGCTCGCGTGCCGGTGTCGCTGGCCACCGTTTACAACACGCTGAACCAGTTCACTGCAGCCGGACTGTTGCGCGAAGTGGCGATCGAAGGCGACCGCAGCTATTTCGACACCAATACCTCGAACCACTTCCATTATTTCATCGAAGGCGAAGACCGGCTGCAGGATATCGGCAGCGAGGACATTGTCATCAACGGCCTGCCGCCCTTGCCTCCTGGAACGGTGATTGGCCGCATCGACGTGATCGTGCGCCTGAAGAAGGCCGGTTAATCGACGGTTTCGCCGGGGTAAACGCCCCACAGGTTCGACTGCTCGATAAAGCCATCGTAACCGCCGGCCGAAACTTCGCACCACTCCTGCCCGCATTCGGCAACTTCGGCAACAACGCCCGCCGAGACCCTGGCCACAAGCCCGGATTCACTCTGCGGGCCCACATGCAGCGGGATCACTTCATCTGCCGCCAGGGGGCAACCATGGCGGTGCGTTTGCCCGACAGCATGTTCTGCAGAATCCAGCCTTCCGCCCCCTCGCTGTCGCGAATGCGCCGCCAGTTCTCCGATTCGGCAATGATTTCGACCGGGAAGGCCCTTTCTCTGAAACACCCAGGAGACCGGATAGTCGCTGTTGGGTCCGCGCCTGACATTGACCTTTTCGGCTTTCAGCGACACGAATCGCGGCAGCGGCAGGCCCGAGGGCCCGAGGTTCCGGCTGGCGGCGGCAATCGAGGCCGTGGTCTCGCCCGCTTCGGCCAGAAGGCCGCGGGCCAGCGGAATCGCCGGATTTGGCAAACAGCGACCAGGCGCCTATGCCGGCCGCGGCGAGGCACGCCACGCCAAAAATGATGGATTTTGTTCGCCTGTGAGCGCGCGCCATGAGAAACTTCCCCGCCCCATGGCTTCTACGGCCAAGGGTGACTTGCGCCATTCCAGCCGTTTGGTAGACACAGGGTTCAGCCCCCACGATTGCCGTGGCAGGGTTAAGAATGCGTAACCGAGGCGGACCGACGATGACAAAGCGCAAGCCCCTGGTGGTGGTGACCCGCAAGCTTCCCGATGTGGTGGAAACCCGCATGATGGAGCTGTTCAACACCCGCCTCAATTCGACCGACGCGCCGATGAGCCGCGCCGAACTCGCCGAGGCCATGAAGACCGCCGAAGTGCTGGTGCCGACGGTCACCGACCGCATCGACAAGGCGGTGATCCTGCAGGCCGGCGAACAATTGAAGCTCATCGCCAATTTCGGCACCGGCGTCGACAACATCGACGTCGAGACCGCGCTGTCGCGCGGCATCACCGTCACCAATACGCCCGGCGTGCTGACCGAGGACACCGCCGACATGACCATGGCGCTGATCATGGCGGTGTCGCGCCGGCTGATCGAAGGCGCGAAGGTGATCGGCCTCGACAACAGCTGGGAGGGCTGGTCGCCCACCTGGATGCTGGGCAGCCGCATCTGGGGCAAGCGCCTGGGCATCATCGGCATGGGCCGCATCGGCACGGCCGTTGCGCGCCGCGCCAAGGCCTTCGGCCTGCAGATTCACTATCACAACCGGAAGCCGGTTCACGCCAAGATCGAGGAAGAGCTTGAGGCCACCTATTGGGAAAGCCTCGACCAGATGCTGGCGCGCATGGACATCGTGTCGGTCAATTGCCCGCACACGCCCGGCACCTATCATCTCTTGTCGGCGAGGCGCCTGAAGCTGATGAAGAAGGAAGCGATCATCGTCAACACGGCGCGCGGCGAAGTGATCGACGAGAACGCGCTGGCCCGCATGCTGGAAGCGGGTGAACTCGGTGGCGCCGGGCTCGACGTGTTCGAGCACGAGCCCGCCGTCAATCCGCGCCTCTTGAAGGCCAAGAAGCGCGGTGCTCCTGCCGCATATGGGATCGGCCACCATCGAAGGCCGCATCGACATGGGCGAGAAGGTGATCATCAACATCAAGACCTGGGTCGACGGCCACAACCCGCCCGACCGGGTGCTGCCGGCGATGCTGTAGGTGTTACCTTCGCCCGGCGCCTGAAACCCTCGTCATCTCTTCCTGTCCATGGGCGGCGAGAACCCGGCCCGCCAGATAAAGCGAGCCGCAGATCAGGATGCGCGGGGCGGGAACGGTGGTTGAAGCCTGTTGCAGGGCAGCTTCGAGCGAGATTGCGGTTTCGGCGGTGAGGCCATGTTTCCTTGCGGCCTCGGCGAGGGTCTCGGCCTTCACGGCGTTTTCCTCATCGGGAATGGTGAGGGTGATGACGCGGTGCGCCACACCTTCGAAGCAGCCGATGAAACTTCCGATATCCTTGGTGTTGAGCATGCCCCAGATCATCACCAGCGGGCGCGAATGGCGGTCGTTCAGTTCGGAAAATGCCTGGGAGAGTGCGCGCCCCGCCGACGGGTTGTGGCCGCCATCGAGCCACAGTTCGGCATCGGCCGGCAGATTGTTCCACAGGGCGCCCGGCCCAAGCCGCTGCATGCGGGCGGGCCATGTCACCGACTTCAGGCCCTGGGCTATGTGCTGATCGCTGACGCGCGGGTCGGCAATGGCACGGACGGCGGCGATGGCGTTACCGGCATTGTCCACCTGGTGGCGGCCCATGAGCTGCGGCAGCGGCAGATCGAGCAGGCCGTTGTCATCGGTGAAGACAAGGCGGCCGTGCTGTTCAAAGCTTTGCCAATCCTGGTTGGCGATCGACAGCGGTGCGGCAAGACGCGTTGCCACGCGCTCGATTTCGGCGCGGGCCTCGTCGGGCTGGGCGGCAATGATGGCGGGAACGCCACGCTTGAGGATGCCGGCTTTCTCGTGGGCGATCTCGGTCAGCGTATCGCCGAGATATTGCTGGTGGTCATAATCGATGGTGGTGATGACCGACAGGCGGGGATGATCGATCGACATTGGTGGCGTCGAGCCTGCCGCCGAGTCCGACTTCAAGAATCAGATAGTCGGCCGGCGTGCGGCTGTAGGCGAGGAAGGCCGCCGCAGTGGTGATTTCGAAGAAGGTAATGGCTTCGCTGCCATTGGCGCGTTCACACTCTTCGAGAAGCGCCGACAGATCCGCCTCGGCTATCAGCTCGCCCGCCACACGGATGCGCTCGTGAAACTTTACAAGGTGGGGCGAAGTGTAGGTATGGATGCTCAATCCCGCAGCCTCGAAGATCGCCCGCAGGGTGGCGGCGGTGGAGCCCTTGCCGTTGGTGCCGGCCACGTGGATGACTGGCGGCAGATGGCGTTCGGGGTTGCCGAGCTTCGTCAACAGCCGGTGCATCCGGTCCAGCGACAGGTCGATAATTTTCGGATGCAGCGACAGGAGCCGCGTGAGGATAGCGTCGCTCAGGGCCAATATCGTTGCTCAGCCGTTGGCGGGAACGAGTGCGGTGCCGGCGGCGCGCGGCAGTTCCGGGGCTTTCATCAGCATACGGACGATACGGCTGACGGTTTCGCGCATCTGGTGGCGATGCACAACCATGTCGACCATGCCATGGTCCTGGAGGTATTCGGCGCGCTGGAATCCGGCGGGGAGTTTTTCGCGTATCGTCTGTTCGATCACCCGCTGTCCCGCGAAGCCAATGAGGGCGCCGGGTTCGGCCAATTGAATGTCGCCGAGCATGGCGTAGGAGGCGGTGACGCCGCCGGTGGTTGGATGCGTCAACACCACGACGTAAGGAAGTTTGGCGGCGCGCAAATCCTGCACGGCCACCGTGGTGCGGGGCAGTTGCATGAGCGACAATACGCCTTCCTGCATGCGGGCGCCGCCCGAGGAGACAAAGAAAATGAACGGTTCGCGGCGCTTCACGGCGGCGCGCATTGCCGTAATGATAGCGTCACCCGCCGCCATGCCGAGCGAACCACCCATGAAGGCGAAGTCCTGCACCGCCATGGTGACGGCGAGGCCATCGAGCTTGCCGTGACCGGCGAGAATGCAATCATCAACGCCGTTTTTGGCGCGAGCTTCCTTCAACCGGTCGGCATATTTGCGCTCGTCGCGAAATTTCAGGGGATCGGCGGCAACGGCCGGCATGGCGATTTTTTCGAAGGCGCCATCGTCGAACATCGACGTCAGGCGGGCGTCGGGCGCCATGCGCATATGATAGCCGGAGCCGGGGATCACGAACTGGTTGGCTTCGAGGTCCTTGTAAAAAACCATCTGGCCGGTTTCCGGGTCCTTGATCCACATGTTCTCAGGCGTGTCGCGTTTGACGGTGCCGAGGATCGAGCGGATTTTCGGGCGGACGAAGTTCTTGATCCAGTTCATTCTAGTTTCTCACACCGCGGGCGATGGATTTTACCAGATCATGCACCACCCTGGCGGTCTTTGAGGTGGGTTTTCCGGCTTTTGTGAGGCTGGCGGAAATGGCGCTGACCAGTGCCGAGCCGACCACCACGCCATCGGCATCCCTGGCGATGGCGCGGGCCTGTTCCGCCGTCTTCACGCCGAAGCCCACGCAGATCGGTAGTTCCGTGTGCTTCCTCAGGCGCCTGACATTGGCCTTGACGCTCTTCAGGTCTGGCGCCTTGGTGCCGGTGATGCCGAGCACAGAGACGTAGTACACAAAGCCCGACGTGTTCCTGAACACCTTGGGGGCGCGGGCATCGTCGGTGGTCGGCGTGGCCAGCCGGATGAAATTCATGCCAGCCTTGATGGCGGGCAGGCACAACTCGCCATCTTCTTCGGGCGGAAGATCGACGACGATGAGGCCGTCAGCACCGGCGGCAAGCGCATCCTTGAGAAACTTCTCGACGCCATAGACGTAGATCGGGTTGTAATAGCCCATCAGGACAACGGGTGTGTCCTTGTCGCCCTTGCGGAAGTCCTTCACCAGCTTCAGCGTCTTCTTCATGGTCTGGCCAGCAGCCAGGGCACGGAGCCCTGCCGCCTGAATAGCCGGACCATCGGCCATGGGATCGGTGAACGGCATGCCGAATTCGATCACATCGGCGCCCGCCGCAGGCAGGCCCTTGATGATCTTCAGCGAAGTTTCATAGTCGGGGTCCCCTGCCGTCACGAAGGTGACAAGGGCGGCACGGCTCTCCTTCTTGAGGGCAGTGAACCTGGCGTCAATGCGGGTGGTCACAACTTCACTCCCAGAATATCGGCCACCGTGAAGATGTCCTTGTCGCCACGGCCGCACATGTTCATGACCATCAGGTGGTCCTTCGGCATTTTGGGGGCGAGCTTCATGACCTGGGCCAAGGCGTGGGAGGGTTCCAGCGCCGGAATGATGCCTTCGAGCTTGCAGCAGAGCTGGAAGGCTTCCAGCGCCTCCTTGTCGGTGGCCGACAAATAGTTCACGCGGCCCATGTCGTGGAGCCAGGCGTGTTCGGGGCCGATGCCTGGATAGTCCAGCCCTGCGGAAATCGAATGGCCTTCGATGATCTGGCCGTCGTCGTCCATCAACAGGTAGGTGCGGTTGCCGTGCAGCACACCGGGCCTGCCGCCGGTGATCGAGGCGGCGTGTTTGGTCTTGGTCTTGAGGCCAAGGCCTGCGGCCTCCACGCCATAGATCTCCACATCCTTGTCATCGAGGAAGGGATGGAACAGGCCCATGGCATTGGAGCCACCGCCGATGGCCGCGACCAGCGAGTCCGGCAGGCGGCCTTCGCGCTTCAGCATCTGCTCGCGGGTTTCGCGGCCGATGACCGACTGGAAGTCGCGCACCATTTCCGGGTAGGGATGCGGGCCCGCCACGGTGCCGATGCAGTAGAACGTGTCCTCGACGTTCGCCACCCAGTCGCGCAGCGCTTCGTTCAAGCGCATCCTTCAAGGTGCGCGAGCCGGACTTCGCCGGCACCACTTCGGCGCCCAGCAGCTTCATGCGGAAGACGTTGGGCTTCTGGCGCTCGATATCGACTTCGCCCATGTAGACGATGCATTCGAGGCCGAAGCGGGCGCAGGCGGTGGCGGTCGCCACGCCATGCTGGCCAGCGCCGGTCTCGGCGATGATGCGCTTCTTGCCCATGCGCCGGGCCAGCAGGATCTGGCCCATGCACGTTGTTGATCTTGTGGGCGCCGGTGTGATTGAGCTCGTCGCGCTTCATGTAGATTTTCGCGCCGCCCAAGTGCTCGGTCAGGCGCTCGGCGAAATAGAGCGGGCTCGGCCGGCCGACATAGTGCTCGAGGAACGAGTCGAGTTCGGCCTGGAAGCCGGGATCGGCCTTGGCGTCCTTGTAGGCCTGCTCAAGCTCGAGGATCAGCGGCATCAGGGTTTCGGCGACGAAGCGGCCGCCATAGATGCCGAACAGGCCATTTTCGTCGGGCCCGGTGCGGAAGGAATTGGGAGTGGTGATGGTTCATGGTCATTCCGTTCTAGCGGGCGGATTTCGCCGCCTCAATGAATTTCCGGATGAGCGTTACATCCTTGACGCCGGGAGCTGATTCGACACCCGATGACACATCGACAATGTCTGCCCCGGTCACCCGGATGGCTTCGGCGACATTTTCCGGGGTGAGGCCCCCCGCCAGCATGAACGGGTGGGCCGCGTCCTTCAGAATGGTCCAGTCAAAAGCCAGGCCATTGCCGCCGGGCAGACACCGAGGCCTCCGGCGGCATGGCGTCAAACATGATGAATGGCGGCGCAGTGAAATCCTTGGCCCGCGCCACGTGCTCGGCCGTTGCCACCCGCAACACCTTGTATGCGGCAATCCCTGTGCGGGTCTTGATGTCTGCCAAACGCTCCGGCGTTTCCATGCCATGACACTGGATCAGGTCGGGCCGCACGACACCGGCAATATCGTCGAGTAGCGCATCATCGGCATCGACCGTGACGGTTACAATCCTTGCCTTGCCGCGCGCGATTTCCGCCAGCCCGCCAGCCGTTGCGAGTGAAACGTTGCGCGGCGATTTGGCAAAGAACATCAGCCCCACGAAATCGGCGCCAGCCGCAAGCGCTGCTGCCATGGTTTCCGATGTCGAGAGCCCGCAGATCTTGACCTTGGTCATCGCAGGCTCGCGGCTATGGCCTGCGCTGCGGCGGCTGGATCGTGGGCCCCGGTGATGGCACGGCCGATCACCAGAATATCGGCGCCGGACGCGATGGCTGAAACTGGCGTCGCGACCCGCTTCTGGTCCTGGGTTGCAGCGTCGGCGGGACGGATGCCGGGAACAACGGTGAGGAAATCGCGTCCAAGATCATGGCGGATACCAACCAGATCATGGGGGCTGCAGACAACACCATCGAGCCCTGCCTCTTTGGCCAGTGCCGCGAGGCCACGGGCATGGGCTTCGGTGTCTTTCGCCGTCTCGAAACCGGCCTTCCAGATATCGTCATCGGACAGGCTGGTGAGGATGGTGACAGCGATCAGCTTCGCTTGTCCGGCCACCGCATCGCGCGCCGCTTTCATCATGTCGAGGCCGCCTGTGGCGTGCAGATTGACGATGGCGGGCCGGGGATTCAAGTTCATCAGCGTCTTCATGGCCGAGGCCACGGTGTTCGGAATGTCGTGGAGCTTCAGATCGAGGAAAACCGGCAGGCCTTCGGCAGCCACCGCTTCATAGCCCGCTGCCCCGTGGGCATAGAAAAACTCCATGCCGATTTTCACGTATCCCACATGGGGCTTGAGAGCCCGGGCCAGTTCGCAGGCGCGGGCGATGTTGGGCGTGTCGAGGGCAACGCAGATGGGGTTGGCGGCGGTCATGCCGCCTTTTGATACACCATGATGGCGGTGGCAAGGTCTTCAATCGCCGTGCCGCAGGACTTGAACAGGGTGATCTCGGAAGCCGTTATCCGGCCCTGCACCTTGCCACGGCAGAGGTCGAAGAGATCGCCTTGAATGTTGGCGAAATCAAACTTGCCCTCGTCTCTCGCCTGCAGCAGGTCACCGGCTTCGGCAAGCGCACCGTCGCGGGTATCGACATAGACCCGGGCACCGGCCACCACGTCGCCATCGGTTTCGCGCATTGAGGGCTTGAAGGCCCCGGCGAGGTCAACATGGGCGCCGGGTTTCAACCAGGCGCCTTTGACGATGGGTGCCGTCGAGGTCGTAACGCAGCTGATGATGTCGGCGGAGCGTACGGCGCTTTCAAGATCGGTGACAGCCGATGCCGCAATGCCTTCCTTGCGCAAGTTCAACGGCGAGCGCTTCGGACTTGGCCAGAGTGCGATTGAAGATCGACACGCGGCTGATGGGGCGCATGGCGGCATGGGCGCGGACGAAATGGGCACCCAACGCACCCGCCCCAACCAGAACCATGTGGCTGGCATCCTTCGCCGCCAGATAATCGGCGGCAAGAGCGCTTGCCGCAGCAGTGCGCCTTCTGGTCAGTTCGGTGCCATCCATCATGGCGACGGCGGCCCCGGTGGCGTTGTCGATCAGCTGGTAATTGGCGGTGATGGTCGGCAGGCCCCTGGCCGGATTGTCCGGCTTGAACACCACGGTCTTGAGGCCGGTCCAGTCCTTCGACCAGGCCGGCATGAGCAGCAGGATGTCCGAGGGCGACAGGTCGTGATGGTGGCGCACCGGCGTCTTGATGTCGGCGCGGAAGCCATCTCGTAATGCCGCAACGATGTCGCGATAGGGCGCCAGCCTTGCCACATCTTCGGCGGAGAAAATCTTCAAAGGCTGGCGTCCGGCGTGGTGGCGAGGGCACGCTGTTCGCTGTCGCGCTTCAGTCGCTCGTGCTCGTTCTGGGCGCGGGCAAGATCAATGCGGGCTTCACGCGCCGCTTTGCGCCATTTGCCCTGGGCCAGCCAGGCCGCACCCCAGCCGATGAACAACCCCAGGAAGATGCCGCAGAAAAACAGCACCCACAGCGGCATATCGACGGCGGCAAAAGGCTGGTCGCGGTTCAGGGGATCGAAGGAGACGGTGATCCACTGCCGGTTGGCCACCGCGAAGACCACGGCAACAACGGCTATGGGCAGGCCGACGAGCCAGTTGAAGAAACGTCTGACGGTCATTCCGCGGATGCGTTCAGACGCTCGCGCAGTTCTTTGCCGGTCTTGAAGAAGGGCACGCGCTTGGCGACCACTTCGACTGACGAGCCGGTGCGCGGATTGCGGCCCATGCGGGCGTTGCGGGCTTTCACCGAGAAGGCCCCGAAGCCCCTCAGTTCGACCCGGTCGCCATCCTTCATGGCGTTGATGATTTCGTCGAGCACGGCGTTGACGATGCGCTCAAGATCGCGGTGATAGAGATGGGGGTTCTTGTCGGCGATTTTCTGCACGAGTTCGGATTTGATCATGTTCTTCGCCTTTTGGTTCAAAGCTGAGGGTGCCAAAGCACGAGAAGCCCGTCAAGCTTTGCCGCATCGGCCCTTTGGGCAAGGGTTGCAAGGCCGAAAATCCGCAGCAGGCCGGACGCCACAGAAGAGAATCCAAAGCCCGTGGGATCGAGTGCGGCAGCCGGCGACCAGTCGGTGACCTTGAGGCCTTTTTCCAACTTCTTTTCAGTCTCAAGCCAGACAATCGCCTGCTCTTCGCCGCCCAGCCCGTCGATCAGCTTGTTGGCCACCGCCTGGCGGCCAGAATAGACGCGGCCATCGGCCAGCACCTTCACCTGATCGAGCGGCATCTTGCGGCGCTCGGCGACAAGCCCGGTAAACCAGCCGTAGCTTTCCATCACCATCTCTTGCGTCACCTGGCGCACCTTGTCGGACACCGGCTTGAAGCCCGAAGGTTCGGCTTTCAACTCGCTCGACTTGATCTCCTCCACCTTGATCCCGAGGGTGTCGAGCAGTCTGGAGACTTCCGGGAAAGTGAAGACCACGCCAATCGAACCGGTGATGGTGTTGCCGCGGGCCAGGATATGATCGGCGGCAATCGCCGTGATGTAACCGCCCGACGCTGCCACCGAATTCATGACGGCGACTACCGGCCGGTCTTTGGCTACGTTTCGGATTCTTTCGTAGATGGCTTCCGAACCGACGGTGGTGCCACCGGGACTGTCGATTTCAATGATGACAGCCTTCACTTTTTTGGAGGCGGCGATATCGTCAAACAGCTTGAGAGTGGCATCGTCGCCGGTGATCAGGCCTTCGACCTTGACGCGAGCGATGTGATTTTCGAACTGGCTGATCGAGCCCTTGGGCCAGCTCAGCGCCGCAATGGCAGCAACCGCGAAAACAACGGCAGCGATGCGCCACAGAGTCAAACCGCGCTTCAGGCGGCGGCGGTCAACAATGAGTTCGGCCTCGGTGGTCATGGTGCTTTTCTCCAATCTTCCTTCTCTCGCCGGCGGGAGAAGGTGGGCGAAGCCGGGGATGAGGGCCTTGCCACGTGGCCCAGCCCCTCACCCGCCCTTTGGCACCCTCTCCCGCGCAACGGGAGAGGGCAATTGTGTGATGCAATTCTACTCGGCCTTGGTCTCTTCCTTCTTGCGCATTGCGGCACCGAGGATGTCACCCAGCGAAGCGCCCGAGTCGGATGAACCGTATTGAGCCACGGCTTCCTTTTCATCGGAGATTTCGAGGGCCTTGACCGAGACGTTCATCTTGCGCGCCTTGGCGTCAAGCAACGTCACCTTGGCGTCGAACTTCTCGCCCACGGCAAAGCGCTCGGGGCGCTGTTCGCCACGATCGCGGGCAAGATCGCCACGCTTCACGTAGGCCGTCATGTCGGAACCGGCGACGCGAACTTCAAGACCGTTCTCTTCGACCTTCAAGCACTTCGCAGGTGACGGTGTCGCCCTTCTTGACGCCAGCCACCGAGGCGATCGGATCGCCGGAGAGCTGCTTGATGCCAAGCGAGATGCGTTCTTTCTCGCGGTCGACATCAAGCACCTTGGCCTTGACGCGGTCGCCCTTCTTGAAGTCCTTGATGGCTTCTTCGCCGGAACGCTTCCAGTCGATGTCGGAGAGGTGCACCATGCCGTCGACGTCGCCATCGAGGCCGACGAACAGGCCGAACTCGGTGATGTTCTTGATCTCGCCTTCGACTTCCGAACCGTTGGGATACTTCTGATGGAAGGTTTCCCACGGATTGTTCTGGGTCTGCTTGAGGCCCAGCGAAATGCGGCGCTTCGAGGCGTCGATTTCCAGCACCTGGACTTCCACCTGCTCGGAGGTCGAGAGGATCTTGCCGGGGTGCACGTTCTTCTTGGTCCAGCTCATTTCCGAGACATGGACGAGGCCTTCGATGCCGTCTTCGAGTTCAATGAAGGCACCGTAGTCGGTGATGTTGGTGACCTTGCCCTTGACCCTGGAGCCGATCGGGTAACGCTCGGCCACCACTTCCCACGGATCCTTGTCCAGCTGCTTCATGCCGAGCGAGATGCGCTGGGTTTCCGGGTTGATGCGGATGATCTGCACCTTCACGGTCTGGCCGACGTGGAGAACGTCGGAGGGGTGGTTGACGCGCTTCCAGGCGATGTCGGTGACATGCAGCAGGCCGTCGATGCCGCCCAAATCCACAAACGCGCCGTAATCGGTGATGTTCTTCACGACGCCATCGGCCACCTGGCCTTCGGCGAGGTTTTGCACGAGTTCCGAACGTTGTTCGGCGCGGGTTTCTTCCATGATGGCGCGGCGCGACACAACGATGTTGCCACGGCGGCGGTCCATCTTGAGAATCTGGAAAGGCTGCGAGACATTCATCAGCGGACCCACATCGCGGATCGGGCGAACGTCAACCTGCGAACCGGGAAGGAAGGCCACGGCACCGCCGAGATCGACGGTGAAGCCGCCCTTGACGCGGCCGAAGATCACGCCATCGACGCGCTCGTTCTTGGTGGACATGGCTTCAAGACTCGTCCAGGCCTCTTCGCGGCGTGCCTTGTCGCGCGACAGCACGGCCTCGCCGAGGGCATTCTCGATGCGCTCGAGATAAACTTCAACGGTGTCGCCGACTTTCAACTCGGAGGCTTTGCCGGGCTGGGCGAATTCCTTGGTGGCGATCTTGCCTTCGGTCTTCATGCCAACGTCGATGATGGCGAAATCGTTCTCGATGGCGACGACCCGGCCCTTGACGACCGAACCTTCGCTGGCGGGATTGTCGCTGTAGCTCTCGGCGAGGAGGGCTTCAAAGTCTTCACGGGTGGGATTCATTGAAACGGCGGATTTCGCCATGGGTATTGACCTTCCGGATAATCGAGGCTGGCCCGGCGGAAAACCCGCTAGGACGTCCCGGCCGCACCCTTGGTTGAAATGGGCAACGGACAGACAAACTCGACGGCGCTTCGCAGGACCCGGTGTTCCACCCAGGCACGTGGGGTATGGCAAGGTCCTGAAAGCAAATATGGGAGGCAAGCCTCCCGGTTCACGTTCGCCCCCGAAGGGCGGCCTGGAACGGGGCGGCTATAGGCGAAAAGCGGTGGCGGGGCAAGGAGAAAGGGCTTGAGTTTATAGGCGCAAACCGCCAGTTAATTGGCCATGATCAAGCTCATCGACCCCGCCCATCCGTTCTACCAGCCGCTGTGGCGGCGCGTCGCCATTGTGGCGGTGTGCGCCGTGTGGTTCGCGGTGGAACTCGTCATGTGGGGCGATCCGCTGTTCATTCCCATCGCCGGCGGGCTTGCGGCCTATACGGCCTGGGTGCTGCTGCTCAAATGGAAGACGCCGCAATCGCCCTAGCGATGGCGGTTTCCACCGCCATGTCCGAAGTATCGATGATCACGGCATCCGTGGCGGGAACCAATGGCGCCGTGGCGCGTTGCGAATCGCGCGCGTCGCGGGCCCGGATTTCGGCCAGCACGTCGTCGTAGGAGGCGGCGTCGAGTTCGACCTGCCGCCTTCTGGCGCGGACTTCGGGGCTGGCGGTGATGAAAAGTTTCACACCGGCGTCCGGACAGACAACCGTTCCGATGTCGCGGCCATCGAGCACCGCGCCCGGCTCCTTCAGCGCGAAGGCGCGTTGAAAATCGAGAAGGGCCTCGCGCACTTCGGGGATGACCGCGACGATCGACGCGGCGGAACCGACCTGCTCGCTGCGCAAATCCTCGTCGCGGAACTGGCCGGGGTTCAGCGCCCTGGCGGCGGCGATGGCGGCGGCGCGGTTGGACGGATCGTGGCCTGCCTTGAGCACGGCGAGACCGACCATGCGATAGAGCGAGCCGGTATCGAGAAAATGAAAGCCGAAATGCCGGGCCAGCGCCCTGGCGATGGTGCCCTTGCCGGCCGCTGCCGGGCCATCGACGGCGATGATCATTTGGCTTCGGGGGCGCCGATACGGGCACCCATGCCGTTCATCAACTCCACGAAATCCGGGAAGCTTGTGGCGATGAAGCGGCTGTCGTCGATCGTCGTATAAATGCGCGAGGCCAGTCCCATGATCAGGAAGCTCATGGCGATGCGGTGGTCCATGTGGGTTGTCACCTTGCCGCCACCCGGTGCGCCGCCGCCGTGGACTTCCAGCCAGTCGCGGCCCGACTGGGTGGTGACGCCATTGGCCTGCAGCCCCGCTTCGACGGCGGCCAGGCGGTCGCTTTCCTTCACCCGCAGCTCCTCAAGCCCTTCCATGCGCGTCGTGCCTTCGGCAAACGACGCGGCAACCGAGAGGATCGGATATTCGTCGATCATCGAGGGGGCACGCTCGGGCGGCACGCGCACGCCATGCAGCTTGGAGTAACTCACATGGAGATCGCCCACCTCTTCGCCGCCCGCCATGCGGCGGTTTTCGATGGCGATATCGCCGCCCATGTCGATCAGCGTGGTGATCAGCCCGGTGCGGGTTTGGTTCAGCATGATGTTTTCGATGACGATGTCCGAGCCCTCGGTGATGAGCGCCGCCACCATCGGGAAAGCGGCGGACGAAGGATCGCCCGGCACGTCGATCACTTGCGCCTTCAGTTCGTGCTGGCCTTCGAGGGCAATGTGGCGGCCATCGGCTTTCTGTCTCGATGGTGATCTTCGCGCCAAAGCCCTTGAGCATGCGTTCGGTGTGATCGCGGGTCGGCATCGGCTCGATCACCGTGGTGATGCCCGGCGTGTTGAGGCCGGCCAGCAGCACGGCGGATTTCACCTGGGCGGAGGCCACCGGCAAGTGTGTAGGTGACGGGCACCGGGATTCTTGGCGCCATGCAATGTCAACGGCAGGCGGCCGCCTTCGGCGGTTTCGAATTTCGTGCCGAACAGTTCGAGCGGCTTGGTGACCCGGCCCATGGGGCGCTTCGACAATGAAGCATCGCCAACACATCGGGCGGTGAGCGGCGTCGTCGCCATCAGCCCCATGCGCGAGCCGCACGCCGGTTCCGGAATTGCCGAAATCAAGCGGTGCGGCGGGAGACTGCGAGACCAGCAACACCGACACCCTCGCACCCGCCATTTGCCATCGGCACCGCGCGAGGCCCTGGCGCCCAGCGCCGTCATCGCTTTGGCGGTGTTGACCACGTCCTCGGCTTCGAGCAGGCCCGAAATCAGCGTTTCGCCGATGGCGATGGCGCCGAACATCAGCGCCCGGTGCGACATGGACTTGTCGCCGGGCACGCGGATTTTGCCCTTGAGGGCCGTGGTCTTGCGCGAAATCAGGGGAAGCGGAGGGGCATCGGTCATGGCGGCCACGGTTTAGCCATTGCGGCGGTTCCTGTCACCCCTTCTGATTGGCTTTTGACATTCGCGGGCAGGCATGGCATGGAGCCCGCCAATCATCACATTCATGGCGTTTCTTGAAAGGATCACCCGTGGTCAAGGCTGAACTCGGAACCAAGCGGACGTGCCCAAGCTGTGCGGCGCGTTTCTATGATCTTTTGAAATCCCCCATCCAGTGCCCGAAGTGCGGCACAAACTTCATGGCAGCCACCATCCTGCCGTCGAAGGGCGACTATCCGTCGCCCGCCGCGGCACCGGCGCCCAAGCCCCGCGAGCAGGAAGACGAAGCCGAGACGGCGGATGTCGAACTGGTCAGCCTCGAGGACGCGGAAGCGCCCGACGTCGCCGACGACGAAACCGCCGGCATCGAGGATGTCGATCTCGGCGAGGAAGCCAGCGATGACGCCGCCGAGGAAGACGATACCTTCCTCGTCGAAGAGGAAGAGGAGGGCGACAACATGTCGGGCCTCATCGACGGCGGTTCGGGCGGCAAGGAAGAAGACGAAGAGCCGTAATAATTTTGCTTGATTGTTGGCGGGGCCGCCACTAGGTTCCGCCCGCTTTCGCGCCCGCCCCAAGCGGGCGCGCTCGATGGTACGGGGTCATAGCTCAGTTGGGAGAGCGCTTGAATGGCATTCAAGAGGTCGGCGGTTCGATTCCGCCTGGCTCCACCATCCAGTCTCAGACGAACTCACTGTTCTCTGTACACTCCCAAATAGCTCCGACAGTTCCGTGGCTTGCGCAGTCTGCTCGGCACAATTGCAGTCTCACACGAGACTTTGCAGGAGCCATTTCCCCCGCATTCTCGGCGCCGTCTCAGGGCCTCGAAAACATTTTCCCAAATCCGTATCTCAGTTGCGCCGAGACTGGTTCGTCAGTGAGGCGAGACACGTTCGTCAGTTGCTCGGTTCTGGCTCAAGATGCTCGAACGAAAGGAGCTGGACACCACAGGTGACCAGCCACGAAAACTTTAGCTTTGCGACCGCTTCAGCCGAGACCGAACTGCTGCCGTTGCAGAACCCAGTCGGCAGGAAGATCGGTCATCTGGGAGACACCCAGACCGCGCGGCAGTCTGCCGTCGATAGCGGCTTGCACAATGTCAGGCGCCAGGAAAGCAAGCGACAGGGTCGAGCGGACAGTCTTCTCGGAGATCTGATGCTTCGCTGCCAGCGCCGCGATGTCCTCTGCATCACCCGATATGAGTTGATCCATCCAACACCGTCCCTGCGCAACAGCCTTGAGAAGTCTCGTCCGCGCCTCGCTCCGGATGGGCCTCGCTGAGGTGGCCGGTTTGTCATTGCCCAGAACTTCCCGCTTGCGGATTGCTGATGGTTTTGACCAGGCGATGGTCAGGAATTCAGTTCGAGATCGGTGTTCAGGTTGATCTGTCTCCGAAGGCGCAACTTCGGACGCAATTCAAGCTGACAACCAAGCGGTCCGGATGCACGACGACTTTCTCGACCGAGTTCCGGACAAGCCCGACAGCAACGTCGTTCGCAGTGGAGCCCGGAACAATCTCCATATGTTTCAGGACCGCTTCTGCCACCACCTGCTCGATCTCACGTGCGGGGACACGATAGACTGACCCGGCTCTCGCTTTCTGCCCCTGTGCCAGAACCCACGACTGGTAGTAGCGATAGCGGACGCTGCCCTTTTTCACATGAACCGGCGTCATCCGGTTTCCGTTGTCGTCATAGATGAGACCGGCCAGCATGGCGCCGGATCGCTCATAGCCGTTTCCAACCCGCGCGTATCGACTGTGATCCTCGGAGCGTCGAGGTTCGAGCAGCTTAACGGCAACATCGCGGCCGCGCCGGTTCGCTATGGAGGTGCCGCCAGCCAGTGCGGCACATAACCGCCTGGGCCCTGCCAAAACCGCATCGCATTTGTCTGACAATTGAAAATTTTTCGCTTGCGCCGCAAGCGTTGCCATGCAAGGTTGCGGCATCGGGAAAAGCTTTTTTCAAGGCGTTTTTCTCGATTCTGCAGCAAGACCCGGCCACGGGCGACATCAGATCTGGAAATGGGAGAATATGATGATTGGATTGAGCAAACTTGGAAGGGCCTGTGCCGTTGGTCTCGCCTCGATGATGCTGGCGGCCCAGATGGCAACCGCCGAAGAACTGACCATGTGGGAGCGCAGCGGCGGCAACGCCGGCATGGTCGACAAGCTGGTCGAAATGTGGAACGCGAAAAATCCCGATCGCAAGATCAACCTGACCTACATTCCCCACACCGAGATGGTGCCCAAGATCGCCCAGGCCATCGCCAGCGGCGAGGTGCCTGATCTCATGGGCCTCGATCTGATCTACGGGCCGCAGTTCGAGGCCGCCGGGCAATTGACCGACATCACCGACCTGATCGGCAGCGACCCGACGCTCAAGACCGCAAGCCCCGGCCACATGGCGGTCTCAACCTATGACGGCAGGCTCTATGGCGTGCCGCTCTATGCCGACGTTTCCGCCCTGTTCTGGAACAAGGACCTGTTCCGCAAGGCAGGTCTCGATCCGGAAAAGCCGCCAACGAGCCTCGCTGAAATCCGTGAATATGCCGACAAGATCACGGCACTTGGCGGCGATGTGAAGGGCTATTTCCTCCCGGGCTCCTGCGCCGGCTGCAACATCTTCACGGTCGGTCCGCTGATGTGGGCGTCGGGCGCCACCATCGAGCCCAAGGACGCCAATGACGAGCCCTTGAAGGGCGACGGCGTGAAGGAGGTCCTGCAATGGGCCCGTGACATGATCAAGGCCGGCAACGTGCATGAAGACGCACGCGCCGAGACGGGCGAGACCTTCCACCTCCGCTTCGGTTCCGGCAAGCTCGGCATGATGGGAACCGGCAACTTCAACATCACACTGGCCAAGGATCAGAACCCGGACATGGACTTCGGCATCGCCCTTTGCCGGGTGCGAAGAGCGGCCAGGTCGCATCCTTTGCGGGCGGCGACATCGTCACCATTCCCAAGGGCAGCAAGCGGGTCGACGACGCCGTCGACTTCATGAAATTCATCCTGTCGGATGAAGTGCAGGTCGAAGGCTATGCCAAGATGCTCAACATGACGACCCGCGGCGACATGTCCGACAACAAGTACTTCAAGGAAAACCCGAAGGTGCAGGATGTCGCCAAGGCCATTGCCGTGGCCCAGACGCCCTACACCCTGAAGTTCTTCGAACTCATCAACTCGCCGCAGGGCCCGTGGCTGCAGATGCTGCAGCGCGCCTACTATTCGGACGAAGACCTCGACACGATCATCGCCGACGCAAAGGCGCAGATGAAGGCCATTGCTGCTGAATAACTTCCTCCTAAGACTGGGGCCGCCTGACAGCCACGCATTGGCCGCGGTTCCATTTTCGCGCAGACTGGAGACCGGATCGCACTTGAACGGAACAGTTTGCGCCGCAAGCAGAAGCTGGCTGGGACTACTCTATGTCGCCCCGGCGCTGATATTTGTCACTGGTCTTCACGGTGCTCCCCTTCTTGCAAATGATGTGGATGTCGCCTGCACAACTGGTCGCTGATTGACCGGGCAAAAGTTCATCGGCTTCAGCAATTTCATCAAGGCCTACAATGACTCGCAATTCTGGATGTCGCTGTGGTTCACCCTGAAATACACGCTCTGGATCACCCCGATCCTGATGATCGTCGGCTATCTCATTGCCTTGCTCACCGCCAGAAACAGGCCGCTTGCGGCGATTCACGCGCGGCTGGTTTTTGTGCCGGTGGTGATCGGCTCGGGCGCATCCAGCCTGCTGTGGTACTGGCTCTTCAGCTACGACTATGGCCTGATCAACCGGGCGCTTCTTGATCTCGGCATCATCTCCAAGCCTGTCGTGTGGTTCGGCGCTGACGCCAACCTCTCCACCTGGGCGGTGATCGCCTCCATTGTCTGGAAGGTCATGGGCTTTGGCATGATCCTGTTCATCGCAGCGATCCAGGCGATCCCCGGTGAAGTCAGCGAAGCCGGCGCGCATCGATGGCGCCGACTACTGGCAGCGGCGCGCAGGCGCATCATCCTGCCGCTGACCTACGGACCGTTCTGCTCGTCACGCTGGTCAGCATCATCGGTTCGCTGCTGGCCTTCGACCAGTTCTACATCATGACCGCGGGACAGCCGGGCAACCTGACGGCGACGTCGGTGTTCTTCATCTATCTCAACTCGTTTCCGTACCTGAAGCTCGGCTATGGCGCGGCACTGTCGCTCATCCTGTCGGCTGATCGTGCTGTTCTTCACGCTGCTGCAGCTCTACCTCAACAGGAGGCTGGCATGACGCACACAGCACGCGCGGCAGCGCGCTATCTTACCGGTCGCGATATGCGTGGCGCTATATCGTCGTGTTTGCAACACCCATTGCTGGTGTCGGTGCTGGCCTCGATCAAGAGCAAGCTGGAAGCCGCGGCCTTGCCGCCAACCTATCTGCCCCACAGCTTCAGCCTCGAAAGCTATGAGCGGCTGTGGAACTACCAGGCTGGCCTTGCAACCTATGCCGGCAACAGCCTCGGCACTGCGCTGCTCACCATCGTGCTTTGCCTGGCCTCACAATTCCGGCCGGCTATGGGCTGGCGCGCTTTCCGGTTCCATTCAAGGAAACAATCTTCGTCGTGCTGCTGCTGGCTCTCATCATTCCCTATCAGGCACTGCTCACGCCACTGTTCTTCATGTTCGTCAAGATGAAGCTGCACAATTCGCTGCTCGGCCTCGCCATCCTGCACACCAGCATCCAGTTGCCATTCAGCCTCTACGTCATGCGCAACGCCTTCGAGGCCGTGCCGAAGGAACTTGAAGAGGCGGGCGATCATCGATGGCTGCAACAGCTTCCAGATTCTTCGCCGCGTATTCCTGCCGGCCATCGTGCCCGCCATCATCACTGTGTCGCTGTTTGCTTTCATCACGTCGTGGAACGAGTTCCTTGGCGCTCTGGTGCTGATGAACAGGGACACCTCGTTCACCTTGCCACTGATCTTGACCGCGGCGCGGCAGCAAACCATACTTGGGCGGAACCGACTGGGGCATGCTGCAGGCGGGCATCACCATCTCGGTGCTGCCCTGCATCCTGTTCTATGTCTTGCTGCAGAAATACTATGTCTCCGGCCTGTTGAGCGGAGCGGTGAAATGACAGTCAAAACCGCGCCATCCCGCCGCCACCGCAACACCATCCGCGATGTGGCGGAACCTCGCGGGTGTCAGCATCTCGACGGTGTCAAAAGCGTTGAGCGGCGGCGGCCGCATGCGCGAGGAAACGCGGGAAAAGGTCGTCAGCGGCGGCGCAATACCTTGGGTTTCAGTCCCAACAGCCTGGCGCAGAGCCTGCACCGCAACCGCAGCTCGCACCATTGGCATTCTCTCCACCGACCGGTTCGGCCGCTTCACCTTTCCCATCGTCGAGGCGATGGAAGAAATCCTCGCCAACGAGGGCATCGGCATTTTCATGTGCAACGCCACGGATGATCCCGCAACGTGAGCGGCAGCATATCGCGCAACTGCTGGCAAGCGCGTGGACGGCATCGTGGTGACGGCGCGGCGCGCCGACCAGCGCGCCCAGTCATCGAACTTGACGGCCGCGACATTCCCGTGGTCTATGTTTTCTCGCAGTGCGAAGACCGCAACGCCTTGTCGCTCCTTCCCGATGATGAAGGCGGTGCGATCCTGGCGACCGAACATCTGCTGGGCCTCGGACGGCGGCAACATCGCGCATGTCACGGGGCCTGAAGGGTTCGAGGCCGTCAGGCTCCGGCAGCAAGGGTTATGCGCGGGCCCTGCGGCAGGCGGGAATGCCGCAACACGCCGGAGCTCTATCTGTCAGGCGCATGGTCGGAAGCCTGGGGCCGCGAGGCGGCGCAGAAGTTGCTGCAGCCTTGCCGGCCGCCAGACGCGATATTCTGCGGCAATGACCAGATCGCCAGGGGGGCATATCCGAGCATCTGCGCGAAGCAGGCGTTCGGTCCCGCGGGATATTTCAGTCGTCGGCTATCGACAACTGGGAAGTCATGGCCGAGGCCTGCCCGGCCGCGATCTGACCAGTATCGACATGAACCTCATGGCGCTCGGGCGCGAAGCGGGCCGAGCACTCATGCGGTTGATGGCCGGGGAAGAGCTGACCGGCGTGCAGGCGGTTGCCTTGCTCGCTGGTCGTCCGCAATTCCTGCGCGAGCCATGCCAGACGTCCAATAAGGGTAGACAGTGATCGTGCAAATACTTCGCCCCTGTTCCATTCACGCAAGTCGAGATCACACGGGCATTTCTGGAAGGAACGGCTCGAGACCGTGCTGTCGGAGCACGGTGCCCAGCCAATACGAGCAACTGGTGAAGCACGGCATCCTCGAATCGCTTGAACTCAAGCAGCCGGTCCCGCCGTTGCGCATCCCCCACAACCGGCACAATTTCACCACGCAGATCTTCTGGGATTCCGATATCGGAAAGTGGATCGAAGTCGCCGGCAATGCGCTCTAGTCACCGTCGCGACAAGCCGCATCGAAGCGAAGGTCGATGGCATCGTCGATCTCATTGCGCAAGGGCCAGGCTGCCGGATGGCTATCTCAACTTCTGGTATCTCGGCCGCGAACCGGACAAGCGCTGGACCAACTTGCGCGACAATCACGAACTCTATTGCGCCGGCCACATGCTGGAAGGAGCCATCGCCTATTTCCAGGCCACCGGCAAGCGCAAGCTGCTCGACTGTCATGATGCGCTACATCGATCACATCGCAAGCGTGTTCGGCCCGGGACCCGGGCAGAAACGCGGCTATTGCGGCCACCAGGAAATCGAGCTGGCGCTCATCAAGCTTTATCGCCTGCACGGCGAGCGCAGGCATCTCGATCTCGCCGCCTATTTCATCAACCAGCGCGGCGCTGCAGCCGCATTATTTTGACGCAGAAGCGCGTGCCCGCGGCGATGACCCCAAGGCTTTCTGGGCCAAGACCTATGAATACAACCAGTCGCACAAGCCGGTGCGCGAGCAGGACCAAGGTGGTTGGCCACGCGGTCCGCGCCATGTACATGTACACCGCGATGGCGGACCTCGCCGCTGCTCATGGACGACAGCGGCACTGCGCAAGGCCTGCGAGACACTGTGGGAGGATGTCATCGCCACGAAAATGTACGTGACCGCGGGCCTTGGACCTTCGGCGCGGCAACGAAGGCTTTACCGAGGACTACGACCTGCCCAATGATACCGCCTATGCCGAAACCTGCGCTTCCGTTGCGCTGATCTTCTGGGCGCAGCGCATGCTGCATCTTGATCTCGATGGCACCTACGCCGACGTGCTGGAGCGCAGCCTGTTTAACGGCGCGCTGGCCGGCCTGTCGCGCGATGGTTGCCACTACTTCTACGAGAACCCGCTGGAAAGCGATGGCCAGCACAATCGCTGGGCCTGGCATCACTGCCCATGCTGCACGATGAATGTGTCGCGGCTGGTGGCCAGCATCGGCGGCTACCTGTTTTCGCAATCGGGAGACGGGATTGCCTTGCACCTCTATGGCGGGGCAACGCTCAAGACCACGCTCAAAGGCAAGACACTGAAAATCGTCGAAGAGAGCAACTATCCCTGGTCCGGCGAGATTTCCGTGCGGATCGAGACGGGCGCTCCCGTGGCGTTCGATCTTCTGTTGCGGATTCCGGGCTGGGCAAATGGTGCGCAGGTCAAGATCAATGGCAGGCCGGCAGGCGGCCGCAAGTCCCTCGTGCAGGGTTACGTCAACCTGTCCCGAACCTGGTCAAACGGCGATGTTGTCAGCTTGTCATTGCCGATGCCGGCGGAAAGAACCTACGCGCATCCGGACGTGAAGGCGGATATTGGCCGCGTGGCGCTCACCCGCGGGCCATTGGTCTATTGCCTGGAGCAGGTTGACAATCCCGCCATGCAGATTAGCGGCTACCGGTTGTACCGGGACTCGAAACTCTGCGGTCGCTTACCGAAAGGAACTCTTTTCCGGGGTTTCGACGATCACCGCATCTGGCGGCCGCGTATCGCAGGCCGATTGGGGCAATGCACTTTACCGCAACCGGCCGCCCAAGGTCGTGCAGAGCAAGATCACGGCAATTCCCTACTACCTTTGGTCCAACCGGGACAAAGGACCCATGACAGTCTGGATCCCGGAGGAATAGCCGCATGGCGGAAGTTGTATTGCTGGATGTGCGCAAATCCTTCGGCGACGTGAAGGTCATTCACGGTGTTTCGTTCGGCGTCGAGGACGGCCAGTTTGTGGCACTTCTCGGCCCCTCCGGTTGCGGCAAGTCCACACTGCTGCGCCTGATCGCCGGCCTTGAGGATTCATCGGGCGGCCAAATCATGATCGGCGGCCGCGATGTCAGCGACGAAGACCCGGCGGAACGCGGAATCGCAATGGTGTTCCAGTCCTATGCCCTTTATCCGCACATGACGGTGAAGCAGAACATCGGCTTCAGCCTCGAAGTGGCGAAGCGGCCACGCGCCGAAATCCATGCCAAGACCGAGGAAGCCGCCCGCATGCTGCGCCTCGAGGACCTGATGGATCGCAGGCCCTCGCAACTGTCGGGCGGCCAGAGGCAGCGGGTGGCGATCGGCCGGGCCCTGGTGCGCGACCCATCGGTGTTCCTGTTTGACGAGCCCTTGTCAAATCTGGACGCCCTGCTCCGTGTCCAGATGCGGCTTGAACTTGCGAAGCTTCATCGCAAGCTCGGCGCCACGATGATTTACGTAACCCATGACCAGACCGAAGCCATGACACTTGCCAGCAAGATTGTCGTGCTCAACCAGGGGAATATCGCGCAAATCGGTTCTCCCGTCGATCTCTACAACAAGCCAGCCAACCGGTTTGTCGCTTCGTTCATCGGTTCGCCGGCGATGAATTTCCTGCCTGTGTCCGTGCTCGGCGTGGCGCCCCATGGCATCACCGAGATTGGCGCCAGGCCAGAGCACGTCAAGCTCGTTGCGCCGCGCAACAGCCAGGCGAGCCTCACCGGCATTATTCAACTCGTCGAACGGCTGGGCAACGCCACCGCCATTCACGTCGAAACGCCCGCCGGAACCATCACGGCGCTGACCGGCCCCGAAAGCGATGCAGACGCAGGTACGGAAACCGGCCTCGCCTTCGACACCGGGAAGATGATCGGCTTCGATGCGGATGGAGAAGCAACTGTCTTCGGCATCAAGTAGATGCGTCAGCCCTTGGTCGCACCGGCCATCAGCCCCTGCAACAGGCCGCGCTGGGTGATGATCGTCACGACGAAGACCGGCAGCAGGTAGATCGCGGCGACCGCCATCATCTCACCCCACAACACCTGGAACTGGGTGATCAGCGTCGAGATGCCCACTGGCATGGTCTGGCCGTTGGGCGTCCGCGTAAGGGTGAGCGCGATGACGAACTCATTCCAGGCGACGAGGAAGCCGAAGAGTGTCGGCGACGCCAAGGCCGGGCAGCGACAGTGGGATGACGATGCGCAACAAGCGTCTGCAGCGGCCGAGGCCGTCGATCTCGGCGGCTTCGAGCAGTTCTCCGGGAAAGTCCCGGAAGAAGCCGTCGAGCATCCAGATCATCAGCGGCAGGACGATCGGCAAGTAGGCGATCGACCAGGCCCCAAGGCGTGTCGATCAGTCCGATGACGCGGAACTGGAGGAAGAATGGCAGCGCCAGCGCGATCGGCGGGAAAACACGTGTAATCAGAATGAAGGAGAGCAAGCCGCCAGAACCGCGATAGGCGATACTTGGCAAAGCCGAAGGCGGCGGGCACCGCAAGCAGCAGGCCCATGACCGTCGCGCCACTTGCGGCAATCAGGCTGTTCAGCATGAAATTGCCGGAAGTCGCCAGACAACGCGACGCCATAATGCGCAAGGGTTGGATTGCGACGAGAACAGCGTTGTCGGGGTCACCAGAATTTCCGACGTGGGCTTCAGCGAAGTGGAGAACAATCCAAAGATCGGCGACGACCAGAACAGCGGCTGCAACGCCAAGCAGCGAGTAGGCGGCGATGTCGCCAGCGCGAGCGGCCACGTGCCATGATCATGACCTCTTCACCGGCCTGCCACGCAGCAGCAGCACGGCAAGCAAGCGAGCCGCCGAAGTGACGAGGACGAGCAGGATCGAAGCCGCCGCGCCACCGGCGAAATCGAAGTGTTGAAAACATCTGCCGATAGATGAAGGTGGACAGCACGTCGGTCGGTTTGCAGGTCCGCTCGCCGGTCAGCACGTAGACGACGTCGAAAATCCGAAACGCATCGGCGAAGCGGATTGACGAAGATGATGGCGATCACCGGCTTGAGCAGCGGCAGGATGACCGCGGAGCAGAATCTGCCAACGGCGAGGCGCCGTCGACGCGTGCTGCCTCGATCGGTTCAGCTTGGCAATGCGGTCAGGCCGGCAAGCAGCACAAGGATGTCGAAGGGCAGCGCCAGCCAGAGATTGGCGATGACGATCGTAGTGCGGGCGAGCCATACATTGGCGAACCACAGCGGTCCTTCGCTGCCGAGATGCTGGGCAATGGTATCGATCATCCCGTAGCCGTCGGCGAAGATAAACCGCCAGGCAAGTGCGCCAACTACCGGCGCCACCATCAACGGCAGGGCACGATGGCGCGGAAGAAGGCAGCTCCGCCTGAGCGACACGGTGCAGGGCCAGCGCGATGGCGAGGCCGAGCACGCATTCGAGCACGGCCGCTCGCCGCGACAAAGCCGAGGGTCTGGCGACAGCGCGATCTGAAAGTCGCGGTCGCCGGCGATCTTCAAATAGTTTTCCAGGCCAACGAAGTCCGGTGTGCCGCGCAGCGCCGTGACGGACGAGTTGAGGCTCAGCCACAGGGTGTCAGCCGATCGGAAAGAGCATTGTGATCGTCAGGACGAGCACCGCGCCGGCGCGGTCATCGCCAGTCCGGTGATTTTGCGGCGGCGGCTGCACCCGCGCCCTTGTTTTTGTTACAGGTCCAGAAATAGCAAAACACCTCCGCAATCGGGGGAAGACGCCCGGCACGGCCGGGAAGCCATGCCGGGACACAGGCCGCGGTGCTTATGAACTTCAGCCGGCCATGGCCGCTTCGGCCCGCATCTGACCGTCCTTCAGCGCTTCGTCAATGCTCATGGCTTTTGACATGACACCCGACTGGATCACGCCCAAGACGTCGAGAAGTTGTGAGTATTGCGGGATCATCGGCATTGACGTGCCGGCGGCAGCCGACGCGGCAAATCCCGCAATGGCCGCCTTGTCGGACTCGCTGATCGCCGTATCCGCCGCGATCTTGTCGATCGCCGATTTGCGCGGCACAGGGTTCAGCCACTCCTTGCCGAAATTGTAGAGTTGTTCGGTATTGGTTGCCCATTTCACCCAGGCGGCGGCGGCTTCCGGATTCTTCGAGCCGGTTGCCGCAGCAAAGCCCCAGGAATAAACCGTGCCACCGGATTTTGCCTGGCCCGGCGAAGTGCCAATACCGAACTTGCCGCCCAATGGCTCCTTCGACAGGGAATAGAGATATGGCCAAACCGGCGCCAGTGCCAGTTTGCCTTCAAGCCAGGCACCTTGCATATCGGGAAGCTCCAAAACGCCTTCCGGTGCCGCCTTGTCCTCGAAGACCATCTTGGTCATGAATTCCAGCGCCGCGTGCCCGGCATCGGTGTCAATCGTTGGCTTGCCATTTCCGTCGATGATGTCCGCCCCGGCCTGCTGATAGAGAGAGTTGAGGCGGGTTGCCGCCTCGATTCCCTGCTTCGACAGCATCATGGTGCCCCACACGCCATCCTTTGTGGTCGCCTTGGCAATGGCCCGATACTCGTCCCAATTTTGCGGCGGCGCATCGAATCCCGCCGCCTTCAACAAGTCGGTTCGGTAATACATGGCGCAATTGTGCACCATGATCGGAAGCGCCACGACGGCGCCCTTGTGGCTTACGGTTTCAATGGCTGTCTTGGAGAAGTCCGCCCTGTCCGCTTCGGTCAGTGACTTCGAGATGTCGGCGATAAATCCCTTCTCATAGAACTCCGGCAACCACACCTGATCGGCGATGTAGACATCAAACCCACCGGCACCGGAAAGCGCATCCTGCACGAACTGCTGGCGAATATTGTCATGGGGGATGGCATTGAATTCGAACGTCAACGCCAGTGGCCTTGGTGAATTCGGCGGCGTGTTTGCGGTAAAACGTATCGTAGGGCGAGCCCGCCTCTGTTCCGACTGTGATGGTGCCGCCTGCCGCGCGCGCATGACGGAGCGGGTGCGCGCCAAAAAAAAGTCCGGCGCTTGCGGCGGCCGTCCGGGCCAGGAAAGCGCGGCGTGTGCTCTTGCGTTTCATCGACATTCTCCCATTGATCTTGTGTTTGACGTGCTTGCTCGCGCGCGACGTTGATGCCGCATGACTCCAGCCAAGCTGCCACTCCTGCCGCGACAGCATCATTCCGAAAATAACCAATATCCCCTTTGGGAAAAGCTTTTCCCAACAATCGAAAACTAAATGGCGAATAGACCGGCCGCCAACTGAATTTATGATTGCGCAAAGAAACTACCATAGTTACTTGTTGACGCAATCAATTTCTGCACCTGCCGCCGGAAACCGCAGCTGGTTGCGCAGCTCGACATATTGGGGGCCGCCGTGAAAGATCTTGTCTTTGCCAATGGCGCCAGAATCCCAAAAATTGGTTGCGGCACCTGGGAGCTTCGCGGCGAGCAATGTGCAAGCGCAGTGCGCGATGCGCTGAAAATTGGCTACCGTCACATCGACACTGCTCAGGGTTATGAAAACGAAGACGCGGTTGGCGATGGCATCCAGGCTGCCGGCATTCAACGCGAGGCCATCTTCATCACGACAAAAGTGCGTCCGGACCGTCTGCGCGGCGGCGTGCTTCAAAGGTCCGTGGAAGAAAGCTTGCGGCGGCTTCGCCTGGACTGTGTTGACCTTCTGTTGATCCACTGGCCCAACCCGGAAGTCCCGCTGACTGAGTCGATGCGTGCCTTGAGTGACGCCAAGCGCATGGGACTTGCGCGCAACATCGGCGTCTCCAATTTCACGATTGCCATGCTTGGCGAAGCAATCAGGCTTTCTGCCGAGCCGCTGGCCGTGGCGCAGTTTGAGTATCACCCCTATCTCGACCAGAGGCGATTGCTTGCCGCGGTGCGGAAGCACGGTCTTGCAATTACTGCCTATTGCCCGATTGCCATGGGAAAAGTAGCTGGGGATCCCGCCTTGACCGCCATCGGCCGGAGATACGGTAAATCCGCGGTCCAGATTGCGCTACGCTGGCTCGTCCAGCAGGAAGACGTAATTGCCATTCCCAAGTCATCGAAGCCGGAACGGCTCAAGGAAAACCTTGACGTATTCGATTTTGAATTGACCGGAAGCGAGATGGCGGAAATTGGCAGCATGACCAAACCGGGCTCAAGGCTGATTAGCGAATCACAGTGGGTACCGGAGTGGGATTAGCTGTGAGTTCGCTTCTCTGCCGAGGTGAGCATGGCTGGGAGGCGCGACATGCCTGACTCCGCCATCCAAGATCAAGTGAGATCGGCCGCTAGGGAGACGGTGATGAAAGCAGAAACCACACACGTGACGGGCGGATGCCTGTGCGGCCGCATCCGTTATGAGGCCGATGTCTTTCTCAAGTACGGATACATTTGCCACTGCACGTTATGCCAGAAGAGCACGGGGCAGCCCGCCGAGATCACCGTTCTCATCAAGGCCGGAACGCTTAGATACCTCAAGGGCGAGCCCAGGTATTTCGTGACATCGGCAAGCGGCAAGCGCGGCTTCTGCGCCGAATGCGGGTCACGGCTGGTCTGGCAGGCGTCCGATCCGGAACAGGATTGGTCAACGAACCTGTGCGTCGGTGGCCTCGATCATCCGTCGGAGGCCCGAGTGACTTGCCACATGTATGCCGACACTCAGTTGCCCTGGTACAGGGTTTGCGAGGATCTGCCGAAATTCACCGGGAGCGACACCGACGCCATGCTGAAGTTCATCAGGCTTGATTGAGGCCCACGGCGCTATACTTTCGGGAATCATCGCGCATCGGGCTCATCACCTCGCCGAACGTTTTTCAAGCCCCAGTGCCGCCAGCAATTCATAGGAGTGCAGGCGGGCGTCATGATCGTGGATCGCCGTGGCAACCATCAACTCGTCCACTCCCGTACTGTTGATGAAGGTCTGCAATTCCGCCCTGACCTTGTCAGGCGCTCCGACAAAGGAACAGGCCAGCATGCGCGAGGCCTGGGCCTTTTCTGATGGCGACCAATAGGTCTCGATATCGCCAATCGGCGGCTTCAGGTATCCTCGGCTCCCACGAAACATGTCGGCGAAGCGCATCTGGATCGAGGTGAACAGCCGTTGTGCCTCGGCGTCGCTGTCGGCGACGATGACATTGACCCCGGCCATGGCGTGGGAGGTAGCGTTGCGCTCAGATGGCGTGAAGCGGGCGCGATAGGTGTCGATGGCCTGGAACAGCGCATCTGGCGCGAAGTGCGAGGCGAAGGCGTAGGGGAGCCCCAGCATGGCAGCGAGTTCCGCGCCGAACAGGCTGGAGCCCAATATCCACAGCGGCACATTGGTGTTGGTTCCGGGCACCGCCTGAATGGCCTGGCCCTCGCGCAGGGGCCCGAGCAACGCCTGCAACTCGACGACATCCTGCGGGAAGGTTTCCGCCGCATCGGGCTCGCGGCGCAGGGCCGTCAAGGTCCGGCGGTCGGTTCCGGGTGCGCGGCCAAGGCCCAAATCGATGCGGCCAGGGTAGAGTTCGGCAAGTGTCCCGAATTGCTCGGCGATCACTAGTGGCGAATGGTTGGGCAACATCACGCCACCGGCGCCGACCCTGATGCGGCTGGTGCTGCCGGCGATGAAACCGATCACTACCGATGTCGCGGCACTGGCGATCCCCACCATGTTGTGATGTTCGGCCACCCAATAGCGATTGTAGCCGAGGCGTTCGACGTGGCGGGCCAGCGCTTGCGCAGCGCGCAGCGCATCCGCCGGGGTCTTGCCCTCGGCCACCGGAACAAGATCGAGAACCGAAAGCAGCATCAGGCCTATCCGATCCTCAGGGCCGGCGTCAGGCAGGGATGATCGAGGAGGGACTGCAATTCATCGTCGAGGTGGATGACGGTGATCGAAGCGCCAGCCATCTCCAGTGACGTGCAATAACTGCCGGTCCAACTGGCGTGGGTTTCGATGCCCTCGGCCTTCAGGCGCTGCGCCACTCTGCGGTTTAATATGTAGAGCTCCATCTGCGAGGTGGCGCCGAGCGAATTCACCAGCACCGCGGCGCGGGCGCCGCGCGGAGCGGCCATTTCGCCGAGAATGCGGTCCATGATCTCATCGGCCACGGCATCGGCAGGCTTCAGCGCCTCGCGCCTCACCCCCGGCTCGCCGTGAATGCCCATGCCGACTTCCATCTGGCCTTCGCCGATTTCGAAATTGTGGGCGAGTGTCTGCGGCAGGGAACATGGCTCGAGCGCCACGCCCATGGAAAACGTCCGGGCATTGGCCTTGCGGGTGACACGCTCGCAGTCATCGAGCGAGAGCATACGATCACAAGCAGCACCGGCAATCTTGAACACGAAGAAATTTCCGGCCACACCGCGGCGGCGCGTCATTTCAGGGGCGGAAGCGATGTCATCGGTTGTCACCACGGTGCGGACTTCGATGCCGTCCGCCGCCGCCATTTCCGCCGCCATGTCGAAATTCATGACGTCGCCGGAATAGTTGCCATACATGAACATTACACCAGCCCCGCCACTGGCGGCCTTGGCACAGTTGTAGATGGGTTCCGGGGTTGGCGAAGTGAAGACGTAACCGATAGCCGCCGCATCGGCGAGGCCCTCGCCCACATAGCCGAAGAACATCGGGCTCATGGCCGGAGCCGCCGCCAATCACCAGTCCCACTTTTCCGGGACGTGGCCCGTTCACGGCCAGCACCGCATGGCTCTCGCCGTCGAGGGGGCGCAGCAGACGAGGGTGGGCGGCGATGGCGCCTTCCAGCATTTCGGGAATGATATCGGCGGGATCGTTGATCAGCTTCTTGGTGGCCATGGCGGTGTTCCTGTTGTCGGCCCGCAAGATTGACCGCCGCCCCACCTTTTCGCAAGCCGCGTTTTCTGCAATGAAGGCGCGCGGAAAAACAAGGAATCGCCCCAACGTTCGTCCGATGGCGCTCCTTCGTTATTCGAAAAGATCCGGCTGCTCGCGGATCATGCGGTTCCACAGCGGCTGGAACTGCAGCCACCCGGCGAAATGGGAGCCCGAAACAGAGCGCGCGGCCCGGGCATTTTCGGGATCGACCAGGAGGGGTTTTCCAACGGACTCCGCCAGGAACTGGGACTGGCAGCACCGTTCCATTGCAATGAACCACCAGACCGTCTCATCGACACTGTGGCCCACCGTGAGCAGGCCGTGATTACGCAATATCATTGCCTTGTGCTGTCCCAGCGACGCGGCGAGCGCTTCGCCCTCTGAAGTCTCTGTGACGAGGACACGAGTATCGTCAAAGAATGCGTGATCTTCGAAGAACACGCAGGCGTCCTGACTGATCGGATCAAGGAGGCGGCCAACAGCCGACCAGGACTTGCCATAGATCGAGTGCGTGTGGGCTGCGGCGATAACATCCGGACGCGCCTTGTGGATCGCCGAATGGATTGCGTATGCCGATACGTTAAGGACGCCATCGCCCTCGACCACCGCACCGCTCTCATCGACGCGCATCAGGTCGGAGGACCGGATGTGGCCAAAGTGCATGCCAAACGGGTTCACCCAGAGCGTATCCAGAAACTCGGGATCGCGCATGGTGATGTGGCCGGCAACACCTTCCGCCAATCCCAGGGCGGACAGGGCACGGAATCCGGCGGCCAACCGCTGCTTGCGGTTGCGGCGCTCCTCGGCCAGGCTTGTGGCGGGAGGCGGTGCCAATCTGGCGAAGCTGCCAGCATAGGCTTGGGCCTTGTCATTTGCCGGACGGGACTGATTGGAATTCAAGTCATCGAGAGGCTTCATGGTGATCTCCTGTTTGAGGTTGGTTCGATGATGGCGCGTCAGCCACAACTGCAATTTCCACAGGCCGGGCCACGGCGTATCGGATGGGCCCTCAAAACTTCTGAAAAGCTCCGAAAAGCTGTGATAGCTTCTGTGCATGTCCAATTCCGGGATCAGATTTGGGTCATTTCTGCTCGATACGGAGACGGGCACCCTGTTCCGCGACGGTTCTCCCGTGCCGGTCTCATACCGGGGCCTGATGCTTCTGGCGGTATTGGCGCGCAAGGCTGGAAGCGTTGTTTCCAAGGACGAGTTGCTGGAAGCCGTTTGGCCAAACATGGTGGTTGAGGAAGGCAATCTCTCGACCCAGGTCGCGGTTCTCCGCAAGGCTTTGGGCGTTGCTCCCGACGGCAGCGACTATATCGTGAATGTTCCCCGCATCGGCTACCGGTTTGTTGGTGCCATTGAACCGAAGGCTGTTGCATCGGCACAACCCGAGAACGGTATTCGTGAGTTGGATCCCGGCCCGTCAATTGCCGTGCTGCCGTTCGCCAACCTCGCCCTCGATCCTGAGCAGCAATATTTTGCGGAGGGACTGGCGGAAGACATCATCACAAGGCTTTCGCGCCTGTCGTGGCTCTTCGTTTCGGCGCGCAATTCGTCCTTCACATATCAGGCAAACGGCGTCGACATCAAACGCGTCGGTCAGGAGCTTGGTGTGCGCTACGTGCTGAGTGGCAGCGTCAGGCGGTCGGGAGATCGCCTGCGGGTGACTGCTCAACTCAACATGGCCGATACCGGCGCCCAGACATGGGCGGACCGTTATGAACTCGTGCTCAGCGATTTTTTTACACTTCAGGACAGTATCGCCGAGAGTGTTCTGGCGGCTATCGAGCCCGAGCTGTACCGCGCTGAAAATGAGCGGTTCCAAAGCCGTGCGCCACAGAGCCTGGACGCGTGGGGTTATGTGATGCGGGCCATGCCATCGATCTGGACATGGGGTTCCGCCGAGGAAATCGATGAGGCGCAGGGGCTCCTGCAGTCGGCGATTGCAATCGATCCAGCCTATGCCCGCGCCAACAGCCTGCTGGCCTGGACGAACGCGGCCCAGGCGCACAGCGGTCATCCTTTGGCTGTGGAGCGATTGGAGTTTGCGAGGGCCACGGCGATGCTGGCCATGCAGACCGATCCTCTGGACGCGTGGACACATTTTGCCTTGGGTTACGTCCAGATGGTGTCCCGGAAGTTCGATCTCGCCATCGAATCACTTTTGGAGGCTTTGACCCTGAACCCCAGTCTTTCGCTGGCCCATGTCATTACCGGTTCGACCTTTGCCTATAACGGGATGAGCAAGGACGCTTCGCACCATCTGGCGATCGCTTCACGTCTCAGCCCGCGCGACTTCACGCAGGCTGCGAACTACTCCGTCACCGGACTGTGTAAGCTTATCGACGGCGAGTATGTGAGCGCCATGAGCTTTCAACGCAAGGCCGTGCAACTTCGCCCCCGCTTCGGCACGGCATGGCGAACCTATGCTGCGTCGGCCGGTCTTGCCGGAGACTTCGCAGTGGCGCATGCGGCACTTACCGAAGCCAGGCGCCTGCAACCCTCGCTCAGCCTCGACTGGATTGAACGGTATCATCCCATCGTTCAGCAGCAGCACCGGCAGCTTTATGGCGAAGGATTGCGAGCCGCTGGATTGGACTGACGCTGGCCGATGGCCACCGTATCAGCGAAGCCCATGTCAACTTTTCCACGGCGCTGGGCGCCATCATGGCTTTTCGCAGCCCATGTTTTCTGCGATGAAGGGCCATGGACAAACACGCTAGGGAAGCGCCGCAACCGCGCAAGGCCAGCCGCGAGGTGCGGCGCCAGCAATTGATCGATGCCACCATCGAGACGCTGGCAACGCGCGGCTATGCCCAGACCACCATGACCGACGTGGCGAGAACCGCCGGGGTTTCCCATGGCCTCGTCAATTTTCATTTCGAAACCAAGGAAAACCTGCTGGCCGAAACCCTCCTCTACCTTGCCCATGAGTATCGCGAGAACTGGCAAGAGGCGCTGGCGGCCGCAGCACACGACCCCGCTTCGCAACTTAACGCCCTGATCATCGCCGATTTCAACGAACGCATTTGCACCACGCCCAAGCTCATTGCCTGGTGCTCTTTCTGGGGCGAAGCACAAAGCCGGCCAATGTATCAGGAAAAATGCGGCGCCAACGATCTGGCCTACAACACGATGCTCGAGGGCGTGGTGCATCGCCTCATTTCCGATGGCGGCTACCGGCTTGATGCCGAGCGTGCCGCCCGGGTGATGCGGGTTACAGTTGAGGGGGTGTGGATGGACCTGCTCACCATGACCGATCCCTATTCCCGCGAAGAGGCGCTGAAGACGGTGTATTTGACTGCGTCAAAACTTTTCCCGGAACATTTTGGCGAGTCCGGCCTGCGGCGGCGCGGGGGGTGACAGTGCCGAAGCCCGGCGTTTCTCAGGCGCTTTCGGTGGCCGGTGTGTGGAGGCCAGCGGCGAAGACTTCGCGGTCGAGGTGGTGAAGGGCGCTTTCGATGCCGCCGCGCACGATCATGTCGTTGCCTGCGGGCATGGTTTCAATTTCAACATTGCGCCGGAGTTCGTCGACCAGCCCTTCGGCAAAGGCTTTGCGGAGTGCGGGCTCGATCAGCGTCATGGCGCGCGTGCCGGGCCCCGAGATGATCACATGCTCAGGGTTGACGAGCGCCACCATGCGGGCGATGCCGTAGCCCAGCGCTTCGCCCGCCCTGGCAAAGGCGGCCCGTGCCGCACCTTCGCCATCGCGCGCTTCGTTTTCCAGCGCAATCATCTCGCCTTCGGGAACCCGGCTGCGCAGTGGCGCTTCGGCGGCATCGGTGCCACGGGCAAAGCGCATGATGGCATAGTCGGCGGTATAGGCCTCGGTACAGCCTTGGCGGCCACAGCGGCACAGGGAGCCGCCCGGCACGTGATTCATGTGGCCGAACTCCGAGGCGGCACCGGTCACACCATGATAGACACTGCCATTGATGATCAAACCCATGCCGACGCCATAGCCCAGGAAGATGATGGCCGAGGTGCCAGAAAAGCGCTGGCGGTCGGTGCCGAGGAGCGCTTCGGCCATGAGGTTGGCGTCGTTGGCGATGGCACAATCGATGCCGAGCGCCTTGGTCACCGGAGCGCAGACCGGAATATGCCGGGCCCGGAAGGCAGGACTCCACACGATGGTGCCGGATTGCGAATCGGCCACGCCCTGCACGGCGACGGCGATGCGGGCAACACTTGCCTTCTTCACCTTGCGCTTCACAAGGAAGGCGGCAATTTCCCTGGCAACTTGCGGACCGAAGGTTTCGGCATCGACATTGTAGGTTTCGATGCGCGAGGACTGGCGATCGACAATTTCGCCGCGATAATCAGCGAGCACCAGTTCGATGCCGTCAATCGACAACTTCACCACCACGATCTGGGCAGCGTCGCCATTGATCTCAAGCCCCACCATGGGCCGTCCGCGGCGCTGGCGCAGGCCGATGACGATGCCCTCGTCGCGTTCCTTGACGAGGCCCTCGGCGATGAGCTGGCCGCTGATCGAGGTGATGGAAGCAGGCGACAAGCCGGTGACCCGCCCAAGTTCGATGCGCGCCATGGAACCATGCTGGCGCAACGCATCGAGAACCAGTCTCCGGTTCTGGCGGCGCACCAACTCGCTGTCGGCCTTCTCGCGCATCACTCCCACATCGCAAAGCGTTGTGCTGCAATGCACAATCGAATTTTATATTCGGATGTTGACTCGAATGCCGAGTTGATGCAACATTTTTTTGGACGCCGAAATAAAAGAATTCAATCACGTCCATGGCCCAGGAACCCGAGTAGCCCGGTTAACCACCGGAACAGGGAGGCGTCCCTCGGTTACCACAGGCTTTGAGGAGGACCTACCGAATGAAGCGTACAATTCTGACCGCAATGGCCGGCGCCCTGATGTTGGGCATGTCGAGCGTTGCCGCAACCGCTGCTGGCAAGACCATCGCCGTGTCGTGGAAAACTTTCCAGGAAGAGCGCTGGAAGACCGACGAAGCCGCCATCAAGGCTGCCGTCGAAGCCGCCGGCAACACCTATGTTTCGACCGACGCACAGGGCTCGGCCCAGAAGCAGGCCGCCGACATCGAAGGCCTGATCTCGCAGAAGCCCGACGTTGTGCTGGTTGTCGCTTTCGACTCGGATGCGATCCTGCCGTCGATCAAGGCCCTGAGCGACGCCGGCATCAAGTCGATCGCCTATGACGTGCAGTTCGAAGATCCGAACGCACTCTACATCACCTTCGACAACGTCGGCGTGGGCCGCATCATCGCCCAGGAAGTCCAGAAGGCGAAGCCCGAGGGCAACTACGCTTTCATCAAGGGCGACAAGGGTGATCCGAACGCCACCTTCCTGTTCCAGGGCATGATGGAAGTGCTCAAGGAAGGCCTCGACTCCGGCAAGATCAAGAACGTCTGCGAAACTTTCACCGACGGCTGGAAGCCGGACAATGCCCAGAAGAACATGGAGCAGTGCCTGACTTCGACCGGCAACAAGGTTGACGCGGTTCTCTCCGAAAACGACGGCATGGCCTCGGGCGTTGTCGCGGCCTTGACCGCGCAAGGCATGGCTGGCATTCCGGTCGGTGGCCAGGACGGCGATCTCGCGGCCATCAACCGCGTGGCACTCGGAACCCAGACGGTGTCGGTGTGGAAGAACGCCAAGGACCTCGGCAAGGTTGCGGCAGAAGCCGCCAACGCACTCGCCGATGGCGCTGACGTCATGTCGATCGCCGGTGTCGCCAAGTTTGCGGGCGGCAAGAAGGGCGTGGAAATGAACTCCATCCTGCTCTCTCCGACGCCGATCACCAAGGCCAACATCAATGTTGCCATTGATGCCGGCCACATCACCAAGGACCAGGCCTGCGCGGGCGTTGCCGCTGGTGCAGTTCCCGGTTGCTAATTCAAGTCAGCTGATGAAATAATGGGCCGCACCACTTGCAAGAGTGGTGCGGCTTTTCTTTAGGTAGAAGACGGATTCTGGGGAGACGACGATGTCCGATGCGCCCTCGACAAGCCAAGGCCCCGCCCTGCAAAATGAAGGGCCGGTGACCCGGTTTTTCCGTTCCACGGAAATTGACGCGCGCATGCTGGGAATGCTGGCGGCGCTGATCCTGATCTGGTGCGTCTTCGATATTGCAAGTGGTATCCTGCGCGGAAATTTCGGCGGCCTGCTGGGCGGGTCATTCCTCACGCCGCGCAATTTGTGGACACTGCTCGTCCAGACCTCGTCGATCGCCGTCATGTCGACGGGCATGGTGTTGCTCATCGTCATGCGGCAGCTGGACTTGTCGGTCGGGTCGATGTTGAGCCTTGTGGCCGTTTCCGGTGCGGTACTTCAGGTCTTCAAGCTCGTGCCGGTGCTCGGCGTTGGCCACCCGGCCATCTGGATCATCGCTGTCGTCGCCTGCTTGGCGCTTGGAACGCTGGTCGGCGCGTTCAACGGTCTCATTACGGCTTACGCTAAAATCCCGGCGTTTATCGTGACCTTGGGGGGCCTCCTCGCCTACAGCGGCCTCGCCTTCTATCTGGCCAAGGGTGAAACCGTAGCGCCCATGGACAAGACCTACGAGATTTTCGGCGGCGGCATTCCGATCAGCTGGCTTGGACCGTTCTGGAGCTGGGCGCTGGCTATTATGGTGTGCGCGGCGATTGTCTTTGCCATCGCCAATGGCCGCCGCCAGCGCCTGCGCTTCAAGTTTCCGCTGCGGCCCATGTGGGCCGAGGTATTTCTGGCCGTGATGGGCAGTGGCGCTGTGCTGGGCACGACGCTGGTGATGAATTCCTATCCGTGGCCGTTCAAGCTGATCGAGAACTATGCCAAGGCCAACGGGGTCGTCATTCCTCCGGGCATTGAAGACAAGGATGGTGCCGCCGTGTGCATGGCAGGCGACCAGGTGGTGCGCTGCGCCGACGGACTGATCTATTACACCGGATATTCGGTGCCGGTACTGATTGCCATTGTGGTCGGGCTGCTCATGACATTCCTGGCCACGCGTACCAAGTTCGGGCGCTATGTCTACGCCATCGGCGGCAATCCTGAAGCCGCCGAACTGGCGGGCATCAACACCAAGCTGATGATCGTCAAGGTGTTCGCGCTCATGGGAACGCTGGTCGGCGTCTCGTCCATCATTTCGTCGGCACGCCTCAATGCCGCCACCAATGCGCTGGGAGGCCTGAACGAACTCTATGTCATTGCGGCTACCGTGATCGGCGGCACGTCGCTGGCCGGTGGCGTGGGCACGATCTATGGCGCCATGCTGGGCGCCTTGATGATGCAATCCATTATTTCAGGCATGTCGTTGCTGAACCTGCCTGCCGCTTTCCAGAATATTGTCGTCGGCGTGGTTCTCGTTCTCGCCGTCTGGCTCGACCAACTCTATTCGCGCCGCGTGAAGTAAGGGGACATCAAATGGCCAAGGCATCGGCGAAGAAGGCAGCGAAAGTTGTCGAGACCCACGAATCTCCACTGGCGGTGAAAGACCGCGAGCCCGTTGCGCCGGCCCAGCAGCGCGGCACGCCGCTGATCGAGATGCGCGATATCTCCATCGCCTTCGGCGGCATCAAGGCGGTGGATCATGCCTCGGTCGACTTGTATCCCGGCGAAGTGGTGGGCCTTCTTGGCCACAATGGTGCTGGCAAATCCACCCTCATCAAGGTGCTGTCCGGCGCTTACAAGCGTGACAATGGCCAGATTTTCATCGAGGGCAAAGAAATCACCATCAACAACCCACGTGATGCAAAGGCGCAAGGGATAGAAACCATCTACCAGACGTTGGCGCTCGCCGACAATGTCGATGCCGCCGCCAATCTCTATCTCGGCCGCGAACTGAAAACCACCTTTGGAACACTTGATGACGTGGCTATGGAAGCGGAATGCCGGAAGGTCATGCACCGCCTCAACCCCAATTTCCGCCGCTTCAAGGAACCGGTGTCGAAACTCTCGGGCGGCCAGCGTCAGTCCGTCGCCATTGCCCGCGCCATCCATTTCAATGCGCGCATCCTGATCATGGACGAACCGACAGCGGCTCTGGGCCCGCAGGAAACCGCACAGGTGGGCGAACTCATCAAGCAGCTCAAAGCCGAAGGCATCGGCATATTCCTCATCAGCCACGATCTGCATGATGTCTTTGATCTCGCCGACCGGCTTTGCGTGATGAAAAACGGCAAGGTGGTCGGCACCGCCAAAATTTCCGATGTCAACCATGATGAAGTTCTGGGCATGATCATCGCCGGAAAATGCCCGCCCGGGGCCATTCCGGGGCCGGGCGCCATGAGGGAAGCGGCTTAGCCACGCGTGTTCCGCAAACGTGCGAAGCGGTTTTGCGACAAATACACGCGCATCAGGAGTCCGGGTGCTTTTCGTCGTGCTGGATGATGCGCCAGGCGGCGCCTTCGAGGTCGTCATACTGGCCTGAGCGCAGCGACCAGATGAAGGCCACGAGCCCAACGCCGCCGAGGAACAGCGCCACCGGAATGAGAATGAGCAGGTTGGTCATGCGGCTTTCCTTTGCTCGTCCACGCGCCTTGTGGCAACCGGCATTTCACTGCGGCCATAGACTGGCGCCTTCATCAGGCCTAGCCGCAGAGCATTGGCGATGACGATGATCGACGACGTCGACATGGCGACCGCCGCGACCAGTGGCGAAGCAAGTCCCGCCATGGCCACGGGAACCGCCAGCACGTTGTAACCGATGGCCAGCGCGAAATTCTGTTTCGCAAGTTTTTGCGCCGCCAGCCCAATACTGCGGGCAAAAGTGACGGCGGCCAGCGACTCGCCCATGAACACCGTCTCTGCCGCCGTGCGGCCAATGTCGGAAGCACTCGATGGCGCCATCGAGGTGAAGCCTGCGGCGAGTGCGGGGGCATCGTTGATGCCGTCGCCAACCATCAGAACCTTGCGGCCCGCAGACGAGAGTGCTTCGACGAAGGCAAGCTTGGCTTGAGGTGTGGCACAAGCCATCACCTTTTCGATGCCGATGGCGCGGGCAACCCGCTGCACCGCTGCCTGGCGGTCACCTGACACCATGTGAACATCAAGCCCCGCCGCCTTGAGCGCGGCAATGGTTTCACCGGCATCGGCGCGAAGTCCGTCCTCGAACGCGAAGACAATGGCTGTCTGGTTGCCGATGCGGAAAGCGAATTCCAGAAGACCCTCGTCGCTGGTGGCTTCGGCTACGCCACACCAGGCACGGTTACCGAGGCGCACCGGCTGCCCGTTCCACCTTGCCAAAAGTCCGGCGCCGGGATGCTCCGCGATTGCATCGAGTTCCACGGGAACAGCACCCCGGCGCTTGGCTTCTTTCACCAATGCCCGCGACAGGGGATGAAGGCTCGCCTGTGCAAGGCCAGCGGCGATCGCCAGCTTACCGGCATCGATCATCTGTGGACTGACCATTTCCGGCACGCCACGGGTCAAGGTTCCGGTCTTGTCGAAAATCACCGTGTCCACGGCTGCAAGTTTTTCCAGTGCCGCACCATCCTTGATCATGATGCCGGAACGGAACAGCTTGGCGGCCGCCGCCACCTGCACGGCGGGAACGGCGAGGCCCAGTGCACAAGGGCAGGTGATGATCAGTACCGCCACTGCTGCCATCAATGCTGCATGCCAGCCGTAGCCAAAGAACAGCCAGCCAGCCAGTGTTGTTACCGCCAACAAATGCACGGCTGGCGCATAGAAGCGGGCCAGCCGGTCGGCCATGCGGATGAATTGCGATTGCCCCTGCTCGGCTGCCGCCATCAGGCGGATCAGTTCGGAGAGGAATGTGTCGCCGCCGGCCGCCGTCACCTCAACTAGCAAGGGTCCCGTCACGTTCATCACGCCGGAATGAACGCCGTCGCCTGCCTTCACGGCCTCAGGTGCCGATTCACCGGTCAGCAGAGAACGGTCGAGATCGCTCGATCCCGAAACGATGCGGCCATCGGCGGCAATCCTCTCGCCCGCCGCCACCGCCAGCATCATGCCAGGGCGAATATCTTTAACGGCAATATAGTGGCGGTTGCCGGTACCGTCGACGCGCGTCGCTCCCTCGGCAGCGAGCGTCATGAGCTGGGCCACCGCCGAACGGGCCCGCGCCCGCATCATGTGGTCGAGATAACGCCCGGTGAGCAGGAAGAAGAGCAGCGTCACCGAGGCATCGAAGTAGGCATGTGGCGAATGGTTGATGGTTTCGAACAGCGACATGAAGGAGGCCAGCAACACACCCAGAGATATCGGCACATCCATGTTGGTACGGCCATGGCGCAGTGCATGGACGGCGGAGCGGAAGAACGGCCGCCCGGCATAGGCAACCGTTGGCAGCGCAATCATCGCCGAGAGCCAGTGGAAGAGATCGCGGGTCGCATCGGTTGCGCCCGACCACACGGAAACCGACAGCAGCATGATGTTGCCCGCCGCAAAACCTGAAACCGCCAGCGCCCGCAGAAGCGCCGCGTCCTCCTTGCCAACATCGGCAAGGCTCGTCTCGCGCGGATCAAAAGGACGTGCCTGGTAGCCGAGCCCGGCCAGTGCATCGACGAACTGCTGCGGCACGGCTTCGCCATCGCGCCAGGTGATGGCCACACGCCGCCCGGTCAGATTGACGCGCACCTGCGCAACCCCCGCAAGCTTGCCGATCGTGCCTTCAATATCCGGCATGCACGCCGCGCAATCGGCCTGTGGCACGATGAATTCGATGCGCTTGAGGCCAAGCCCAGCATCCGACACCCAGCGCGCAGCCTCCTCGCCTTCGAGCCGCGCGGGTGCAAAGGAGACTAAATCGATTTCACAACAGGGGAGAGTCATGTTGGCGTGCTCCGCTGTTCGTTGCTGCAAAGCACCGTCATCCCGGCGAAAGCCGGGACCCATTGAGCCGCTGCCGCGTGGCAGTGTTGTAGTTGCAATGGCCTAGTGGGTCCCGGCTTTCGCCGGGATGACAGGCTAAGTTTGACCATTCCTGCCATCACTTCACCACGAACCGGTATGTCTCGACAAAACTCTGCCCCTGCGGATTGCGCGCCGACAGTACCAACTCCCACTGGCCGCCTGCGAGCACCGCTGGAGCCTCGTAACGTCCGTCACCCCTGGCCTTGAACGCCAACGCGGCATCTTCCTTCGCCGTCACTGGGCGGCGCATTGTACCTTCGAGCTTGAGTCCACCAAGCGGCGCGCCATCTCTGGTCTTCATGGTCACCGTAAAGGTGCCACCCTCATGGGCAAGCTCCGCCGTCCAACCGAGCAGGGCCCGGGCACGGATGCGTTCTTCGCCACGGTTGAACTCCTGGCTTGCCACGTAGCCATTGGCGACGATCAACCCGGACCAACTGCTGTTGGCGAACCAGGCGAGTGTCAGGTTGACGCCGATGACAACGCCGAAAAACGCCACCATCACCGCCAGCATGTGGCGGCCGGTGAATTCGCGAGGGCTTGCCATGGCTTTGCTCATCGTCTGTCCTCAGTTTTCGGGTGCGTGGAAGATTGCATCGTAGGTGCTGGTTTCGCGGTCTATCGCCGGTTCCCGCCTCTTCCACCTTGAAGGTGAAATGGGTGGTTTCTTCGGCGATCACCCTGGCATCACGCGTTGCAACATATACCTTGACGGCCCGCAACTTGTCGGGTTCGACGGCGACATCGAGGCTTGTCACTTGCGTTGCCCTCTTCGCCGACCATTTCCATGGTTGCCCCGGGAAGATTATCGATGGTGATGTGGAATGCGCGCGGTTCGGCCTTCATGTTGAGAATTTTCACGGTGTAGCCATTGCGAATGGCGCCATCGGACAATGTCACATAGAGCGGATTGCGGTCGGCGACGATGTTGACGCCGAGCCGGTCACGCAAAACGAGCGACACCAGCATGCCAACGCCGACCAGCGCCCACAGCGAGAAATAGATGATGGTACGCGGGCGGACCAGTGTGCGTATCGGCCACGTGGCATTCTTGTCAACCTTCTTCGCCGCCAACAGGCTCACCGTCGAATAGGAGATCAGGCCCCTCGGCAGGCCGATCTTGTCCATCACCTGGTCGCAGGCATCGATGCACAGGGCGCAGTTGATGCATTCGAGCTGATTGCCATCGCGGATGTCGATGCCCATGGGGCACACGGCAACACAGGAATTGCAGTCGACGCAATCGCCGGCGGGTTCGCCTTTCGCCAGCAGCTTCTTGCGGTGAAGCGAGCGCGGCTCGCCGCGCCAGGCGTTGTAGGTCACGACCAGCGAGTGCTCGTCGAGCATGGCGCCCTGGATGCGCGGCCACGGGCACATGTAGGTGCACACCTGCTCGCGCATGAAGCCGGCGAAGGTGAAGGTGAGCGCGGCGAGGATGGCGATGGTGATATAGGCCACCCGCTCGGCCTGGCCGGTGACAAGTTGCACAAGCAGCGTTGGCGCGTCGGCGAAATAGAACACCCAGGCACCGCCGGTGGCGAGTGCGATCACCAGCCAGACCGCCATTTTGAGCGTGCGCTTGCCGAGCTTCGAGGCAGACCACGGTGCGGCGTCGAGCTTGATGCGGGCGTTGCGGTCGCCTTCGACCATGCGCTCGACGGAGATGAAGAGATCGGTCCACACCGTCTGCCAGCAGGCATAGCCGCACCAGGCGCGGCCGGTGAGCGAGGTGATGAAGAACAGGCCGATGCCGCCCATGATCAGGAGGCCCGCCACGTAGTAGAATTCCTGCGGCCAGATTTCGATGAAGAAGAAATAGAACCGCCGGTTGGCGAGATCGACCAGCATCGCCTGATCGGGCGCGTGCGGCCCGCGGTCCCAGCGCAGCCAGGGCGCGAGATAGTAGATGGCGAGGAGCAGGCATGTCAGCCGCCATTTCAGGGTGCGGAAAAAGCCTTCCGCCGCCTTGGGATGAATCTTGACGCGGGCCGCATAGAGCGGCCGGTTTTCCGCCTTGTTGACCGCCTCGACTTCGAAGCGGTCAACGTCCGGCGTGTCGACAGTATTGATAAGCTGGACCATCGTTCCCCTTCAGGTCCTGTACCTTATACTATTGGGCCGCGGCCTGTTCGCCGCCGCCCAGAGAGTGAACATAGACCGCGAGCTGCTTGATGGTGGCCGCGTCGAGACGGCCGCCCCAGGCCGGCATCACGCCATGCCGCGGCTTTGAGATTTGCGCCATGACGGCCTTGGCCTCGCCGCCATAGAGCCAGATCGCATCGGTGAGGTTTGGGCCGCCAAGCTCCTTGTTGCCCCTGGCATCCTCGCCATGGCAAGCGGCGCATTGCTGCTCTGCGTAGACCGTCTTGCCGCGTCCGGCGGACGCTGCATCGACGCCCTCGGTTGCCGACAGCGACAGGATATAGTTCGCGGTATCGGCAATCTGCTCGGGCTTCAATCCGCCGTCGCCGCCGAAGGGCGGCATTTCGGACAGCGCGGGTGTCGTCATTGCCGGCGAAGCGGATGCCGTTCACCAATGTGGTGTGGATCTGGTCCAGCGTGCCGCCCCACATCCAGTCGTCGTCGTTGAGGTTGGGGTAACCGGCGCTGCCCGCCGCACCGGCGCCATGGCACTGCACGCAGTTGACCTTGAAGGCGGCAGCGCCGCCGGCCCGGGCGAACTGCAGAAGCTCCGGATCCTTGACGATGTCCTCAAGGTTCGCGGCCTCGATCTTGTCGAGCCACTGCTTCTGGCCTTCCTTGGCCACGGCGATCTCGGCGGCCACATCGGCGCGGCTGGAATAGCCGAGCAGGCCCTTGGTGTTGGACGAGATCAGCGGAATGGCCGGATAGGCGATGACATAGCCCACCGACCAGACGATGGTCGCGTAGAAGGTCCACAGCCACCAGCGCGGCATGGGCGTGTCGAGTTCCTTGATCCCGTCCCATTCATGGCCGGTGGTGTCGGTGCCGGTCACCTGGTCCTTTTCGATGTTACGTGCCATCTCGGTCAATCCTCATTGTCGCGAAGCGGGATCCGCGCGGCGTGTTCGTAGTGGGCTTTTGAACCCTGGCGGAACACGAAGGCGACGACGCCCACGAAGAAGCCGGCCATCAGGACAAGCGCCCAGGAGTCGGCGAAGTGGCGGAGCATGGTGTAGGTTTCCATGGCATCACCTCAGGTTGGCTTCGGACTTGTAGGTCGAGAAATCGACCAGCGTGCCGAGCATCTGGAGATAGGCGATGAGCGCGTCAGCTCGGTGATGCGCGCCGGGATCGCCGTCATAGTCGCGGGCCTGGGCCTTGGCATAGCGTTCGCTGAAACCGCCATCGTCGCCGCCGGCCTGGGCCCTGACGTCGGCCGCGGCATTGGCGATCTGGTCTTCCGTGTACGGAACACCCACCAGCGCCAGGGCCTTCAGATGGCCGGCGATGTCCGTCATAGAGCAGATCCTTCGCGGCGAGGAAGGGATAGCCCGGCATCACCGATTCCGGCACAACGTTGCGCGGGTTGGCGAGATGCTCGCGCTGCCAGTCGTCGGAATAGCGGCCGCCGACGCGGGCGAGGTCTGGCCCCGTGCGCTTCGAGCCCCACTGGAAGGGATGGTCATACATCGATTCCGCCGCCAGGCTGTAGTGGCCATAGCGCTCGACCTCGTCGCGGAACGGACGGATCATCTGGCTGTGGCAGGTGTAGCAGCCTTCGCGGACGTAGATGTTGCGGCCGGCGAGCTCGAGCGGGGTGTAGGGCCGCATGCCCTCCACCTTCTCGATGGTGTTTTCCAGATAGAACAGCGGAACGATCTGGACGAGGCCGCCGATGGTCACCACCAGGAAGCTGAGGATCAGCAGCAGCGTGGCGTTGGTTTCGATTTTTTCGTGTTTCATGACGGAGACTCCTAGGCCGCTAGCCGGAGCGCCGATCGGCGCTTCGGCGCGCGTGTCGCCACGCACCGTGCGGAAGAGGTTGTAGACCATGATCAGCGAGCCCAGCAGGAACAGCAGTCCGCCGAACATGCGGATCACATAATAGGGATGCATGGCGTCCACGGTCTCGGCGAAGGAGTAGACGAGGAAGCCCTGGTCATCGTATTCGCGCCACATCAGGCCCTGCATGATGCCGGACACCCACATGGCGGAGGCGTAGACGACGATCCCCAGCGTCGCGAGCCAGAAGTGCCAGCTGACGAGTTGCAGCGAGTACAGTTCCTTGCGGTTCCACAGCTTGGGGAACAGGTAGTACATGCAGCCCATGGAGATCATGCCGACCCAGCCGAGCGCACCCGAATGCACATGGCCGATGGTCCAGTCGGTGTAGTGGGAAAGCGAGTTGACGGCCTTGATCGACATCATCGGGCCTTCGAAGGTCGACATGCCGTAGAAGGCGACCGAGATCACCATCATGCGCAGGACGGGATCGGTGCGGAGCTTGTCCCAGGCGCCGGCGAGCGTCATCAGGCCGTTGATCATGCCGCCCCACGAGGGCATCCACAGCATGATCGAGAACACCATGCCAAGCGTCTGCGCCCAGTCGGGCAGTGCCGTGTAGTGCAAGATGGTGCGGACCCGCCCAGATATAGAGGAAGATCAGCGACCAGAAGTGGATGACCGACAGCCGGTAGGAATAGACCGGGCGCTCGGCGCGCTTCGGCACGAAATAATACATCATGCCGAGGAAGCCCGCGGTGAGGAAGAAGCCAACCGCGTTATGGCCGTACCACCACTGGGTCAACGCATCCTGCACGCCGGAGAACACCGAATAGCTCTTGGAGCCGAGGAACGACACGGGGATCGACAGGTTGTTGACGATATGCAGCATGGCGATCGTCACGATGAAGGAGAGGTAGAACCAGTTGGCCACGTAGATGTGCGGCTCCTTGCGGTTGATCAGGGTGCCGAAGAACACCAGGAAATAGGCGACCCAGACGATGGTGAGCCACAGGTCGATGTACCATTCGGGCTCGGCATATTCGCGGCTCTGGGTGACGCCCATCAAATAGCCGGTGGCCGCCAGCACGATGAACAGCTGGTAGCCCCAGAACACGAACCAGGCGAGATTGCCGAAGGCCAGCCGCACCCGGTTGGTGCGCTGGACCACATAGAAGCTCGTGGCGATCAGCGCGTTGCCGCCGAAGGCGAAGACCACGGCGGAGGTATGCAGCGGCCGCAGCCGGCCGAAATTGAACCACTCAAGGTCCGGGTTCCAGGCCGGGAAGGCGAGTTGCAGCGCGACGACGACGCCGACCAGAAAGCCCACGACCCCCCAGAACACCGTGGCGATGGCGCCGGCCCGCACCACGCCGTCGAGATAGCCCGAGACATCGGCTTCAGTGGCCGCGAAATCGAAGGACTTCGCCCTGTAGATGATGGTGATGATTGCCGCGGCGGCGAAAATGATACATATGCACCGCGAAAGCCATGTCACCGGCCATGGCGCCCAGCGTCAAGGCGAAGAGCGCCAGAAGGCCAAGCAGGCCCAATTGCGCAAGTTGGACTGGAACCCCCATCATTGCCCTCATGAATTGGTTTTGTTGCAGGTGCGAACTTGCCCGCCCAACCGTCACCGGGCCTTGATCTGGGTCAATGCCGCACCATGAGTCGCCCATTGAAAATGGCCCATGCTGCGAAATCCGCTTGAAATCATCGAACATGCGCATTTGGCGCAAAACGAACTCTGTGATGCGTTGGAGCGGATTGCCGACGGTTTGCCGGACGAAGTGGATCGCCGTCTCTGTGGCTGGGCGTCGAGTTGCCTGAAGTTCGACGTGCCGCTGCATCACCGCGACGAGGATGAGGCGCTGTTTCCGCAACTCCGGCGCCGCGCCTGGCCTTCGGATGGTATGGACGCCATCCTCGACCGGCTGTCGCGGCGAACACGACGCGGATACCGACCTTGGCGCAGAAATCGTCGAATGGCTGGATCATCTGGCGGAGGGCAAACGCCTCGGCAACCCGGACATGGTGGGCTACATGCTGCGCGGCTTCTTCGAAAGCTATCGCCGCCACATCAACTGGGAGAACACCCTGGTCATGCCGGTGGCCCGCAAACGCTTCAGCGAGGAAGACTACACGGCCATCGCCCAGGTGATGGAGCAGAACCGGGCGGAAGCAGGTTAGACGTCCTATCCCTCGTAACGCGCGAAAACTTCCGGCGCTTTGCCTTTCACCAGCAGTAACACCTCATAGGGTTCGCCGGTTCCAGGCTCTCCCATGCCCGGTGAGCCCATAGGCATTCCGGGAACAGTGAGGCCGATGGCGTCCTTCGGCGGTGCGGCCAGGAAGCGATGAATGTCGGCGGGCGGGACATGTCCCGAAAAGGCGAAGTCGCCGGCGAGGCCGACATGACAGCCGGCCACGTCTTCGCCGATTCCCAGTGCGGCCTGCCGGGCGGCGAGATCATCGTCGTCGGACATTGAAACCGAGAACCCCTCGCCATTGAGGATGGCGACCCACTGCTCGCAGCAACCGCAACCGGGGTTGCGGTAGGCCTGCATGGCAATTGGTGTTGCGGCCAGCACCGGCAGCGGCAGCAACGCTGCGCAAATCGAAGTCAGGAAAACCCGGCGTTGCATGTTCGTAGCTCCTTCCCAAAATTATAGTCTTGCCACTCTTAACCGCAAGGCGTTGCTGATCACACTTACTGACGACAGCGCCATGGCTGCTGCCCCCACCATCGGCGACAGCAGAAGGCCGAACACCGGATAGAGAATGCCAGCGGCAATGGGAACGCCTGCCGCATTGTAGATGAAGGCGAAAAACAGGTTCTGGCGAATATTGCCCATCGTCGCCTTCGACAGGTTGAAGGCCCTGACCAGACCCATCAAATCGCCACGCAGCAGCGTGAGCCCCGCACTTTCAATCGCCACATCGGTGCCAGTGCCCATGGCGATGCCGACATCAGCAGCGGCCAAAGCCGGCGCATCGTTCACGCCATCGCCCGCCATGGCGACAACCCGTCCCTCTGATTTCAGCTTCGCAACAATCGCCGCCTTGCCGTCGGGCAAAACATCGGCTTCGATTTCAGTAAGGCCGAGCTTCCGGGCTATGGCTTCGGCGGTGGTGCGATTGTCGCCGGTCAGCATGACAATGCGAATGCCCTTGGCTTTGAGTTGCGCCAAAGCTTCCGGCGTTGTCGCCTTGATCGGATCGGCAATGCCGAAGACCGCCGCGAGTTGGCCGTTGACGGCCATGAAGATGGCCGTGGCGCCATCGCCGCGCAGGTCTTCGGCGGCGGCTTCGAGGGCTTCTGTAGAAATCTTCAGTTCACCGAGGAATCGGCGGTTGCCGATGACGATGCGTTTTCGCTCCACCATGCCGAAGGCGCCCTTGCCGGTGGGTGAATCGAAACCCATCACCCGGGAGAGCGTCAGGCCCCGCGCTTTGGCGGCCGAGACGATGGCCGCCGCCAGCGGATGTTCGCTTGCTTGTTCGACACTGGCCGCCAGCCGCAGGGCGTCAGCCTCGTCGAAACCATCGGCGGTGAAGATCGCTGTCACCGAAGGCTTGCCCTCAGTCAGGGTTCCGGTCTTGTCGATCACCAGCGTATCGACGGTCTCAAGGCGTTCAAGAGCAGCGGCGTCCTTCACCAGCACACCCGATTGCGCGCCACGCCCGACGCCGACCATGATCGACATGGGGGTGGCAAGACCAAGCGCACAGGGGCAGGCGATGATCAGCACCGTCACCGCCGCCACGAGGCCATAGGCGAGGCGCGGTTCGGGCCCGAACAGCGCCCAGGCGATGAAGGCGATCACCGCGACGGCGATCACCAGCGGCACGAACCAGCCGGACACCCGGTCAGCGAGGCGCTGGATCGGCGCGCGGCTTCGTTGTGCTTCGGCCACCATCTGCACAATGCGTGACAGCATGGTGTCGCGCCCCACCTCTCTCGGCTTTCATCAGAAACGAGCCCGAGGCGTTGAGCGTTCCGGCAATCACCCGCGATCCCGGCTCCTTGCTGACGGGGAGCGATTCACCGGTGACCAGCGACTCGTCTATAGAGACATGGCCTTCGCTCACCGTTCCATCGACCGGCACTTTCTCGCCGGGGCGCACCCGCAGCATGTCACTCACGATGATCGTCTCGAGCGCCACGTCCTCTTCGTTGCCGTCGGCGGTAACGCGCCGTGCCGTCTTGGGGGCAAGGTCGAGCAGGGCGCGAATGGCACCCGAGGTCTTGTCGCGGGCCCGGAGTTCCAGTACCTGGCCGAGAAGCACCAGTACGGTGATCACTGCGGCGGCTTCGAAATAGACCGCCACCGAGCCATCATGCTGGCGGAAGGCCGGCGGGAACAGCTGCGGCGCAAAGGTCGCCACGATGGAATAAGCCCAAGCCACGCCGGTGCCGATGGCGATCAGCGTGAACATGTTGAGATTGCGGGTGACGAGCGACTGCCAACCACGCACGAAGAAGGGCCAACCCGCCCAGAGAACGACCGGCGTTGCCAAAGCCAGTTGAATCCAGTTCGAAGTTTGCTGCGGAATGAAGCCGTGAACACCGAACAGATGCCCGCCCATGGCCAGCACGAACACCGGCAATGGTGATGACAAGTCCGACCCAGAACCGCCGCGTCATATCGATCAGTTCATGGTTCGGGCCAGCATCGGCGCCGGCGAATTTCGGCTCCAGCGCCATGCCGCAGATCGGGCAGGTGCCGGGCCCAACCTGCTCGATCTCGGGATGCATGGGGCAGGTGAAGATCGTGCCTTCGGGGATCGCCTGTTCCGCCGCCTTCGCCACTTCGGGGTCGAGATAGCGGGTGGGATCGGCGGCAAACTTGGTCTTGCAGCCCGTCGAGCAGAAATAATAGGTCTTGCCGCCATGCATATGGGTTCCCGCCGGGTGGTGCGGGTCAACCTTCATCTGGCACACGGGATCGATTTCGAAATGGATGGGCAATTCAGTCATGGCTATTCATATGGGCTCGTGTACCGGGAGTCACCAGATGCAAAGCAGCACAGCCACGGTTTCCGATTACCTGAGGTCACTGCCCGATGAGCGGCGCACCGCCATCGCGGCAGTCCGCGCCGTGATCAAGAAGAGCATGCCCAAGGGTTATGCCGAAGTCATGAACTGGGGGATGATTACCTATGAGGTTCCGCTCAAGGTCGAGTCTGACACCTACAACGGTAAGCCATTGATGTATGCGGCACTCGCCAGCCAGAAAAACCACATGGCGATTTATGCCTGCGGGCTCAATTGTGTTCCCGGTGGCGAGAAGGCATTCGCCGCCGCCTGGAAAAAATCCGGCAAAAAGCTCGACATGGGGAAAAGCTGCATCCGCTTCAAGAAGCTCGAGGACCTCGATCTCCAACTCATTGCCCAAACGCTGGCCTCGGTGCCGGTGTCAGAGTTCGTGAAGGCATCGAAGCGATAAGCCCTTCTCCCCGGTGGGGCGAGGTGCATGATTCACCCGCACCCTTGCTTCGCCCGCAAATGGCGCTATTGCCTCCCCTATGAAACTTCTCGCCCTCGATACGGCCATGGCCGCTTGTTCGGTTGCGGTGATCGACACGGATCACCCGCTGCCACTGGCCGTCCAATATGTACCCATGGAGCGCGGTCATGCCGAGGCGGTTGCGCCGATGGTTGAGGCCGCCATGGCAGAGGCGGGGTTGACCTTCAAGGACCTCAACCGCATTGCCGTCACCACCGGTCCCGGTACGTTTACCGGTGTGCGCATTGGGCTTTCACTGGCTCGGGGATTTGGCGTTGCCTTGAATCTGCCGGTTGTGGGCATCGACAGTTTGACGGCCATCGCCCAGAACCTTCGCGAAGGCCCGCTGCTGGTGGCGGCGGATGCCCGCAAGGGTGAAGTCTATGCCGCGCTGTTCGATGCCGAATTGAAGTGCGTGCGGGAGCCCGCCGTGATGGCTCAGGCCCGCGCCACCGATGACCTGCCGCCTGGCACTACGGTGATCGGCACGGCAGCGGATATGGTGATTGCTGAAAGTGGCCGCAGCGATCTCATCCGCGCCACGGCGGGTGATCTGCCGGCCGCCGCACACTTCGCACGATACGCCGCAAGCTTGCCGGAACCCACCGCACCACCTGCACCACTTTATCTCCGCAGCCCCGATGCCAAGCCGCAGGCGGGCCTCGTTCATCGCGCAGCACCGCTCGCATTCACCAATTCCGCCAGCGCCGAAACGCTTGTCGCACATCCATGGCGAGTGTTTCGACAGTCCGTGGCCGCCAGCAGAAATGGCAAAGCTCCTGGCCATGCCGGGCAGCCTGACGCATCGACGGCCCTTGAAGGTGAAGAGCCGGTGGCCTTCGTCCTCGCCCGCATGGCGGCGGATGAAGCGGAGATCATTGTGATCGCCACAAGGCCTTTCGCCCAGCGCCGGGGAATTGCCGCAAAACTGATGGCCGAACTGTCACAACAGCTGGCGCGGCAAGACATCGCTACGCTGTTCCTCGAAGTGGCGGCGGGCAATCATCGCGGCACGCAAGCTTTACGAAAAATGTGGTTTCGAGACCGTCGCAACCCGCGCCCAATTATTATGCCAATCGCGATGACGCGCTGGTGTTGCGAAGAGCGCTTGCGCCATGAGCAGGCTCAGGCCAGCGCTGATCCTCATGATCTTTGCGGGGCTTACCCTGCCGCTGATGCCGCTGCAGCAGCTGTTCGTCTGGTTCTGGCCGGCGATGGCGCGGGCCTTCCCGCATCGCTATCACAAGCTGGTGGCCAGGCTGCTTGGCGTACGTATCACCGTGGTGGGAACGCCGCGCAACCATGGCCCCACGCTCATCGCCTCCAATCATGTGAGCTGGATCGACATCGTGGTGCTGTCGGCGGTGGTGCCCCTGTCGTTCATCGCCAAACGCGAAGTCAACCGCTGGCCGTTCTTTGGTGCGCTGGCCCGCCTGCAGCGCACGGTGTTCGTCGATCGCGACCGCCGCCATGCCACCGGCAATGCCCGCGACGAAATGCAGGAACGCTTCAAGGCTGGCGATACGCTGGTGCTGTTTCCGGAAGGCACCTCGCACGATGGCTTCTCGGTGAAGCCGTTCAAGAGTGCGTTTTTCGGCGCCGCCGAATATGAAGGCGTCATCGTGCAGCCGGTGACGCTTGCCTATGGGGGCCAGCGCAACCTGCCGATGACCCGCCGGCTGATGCCGCTCTATGCCTGGTATGGCGGCATGGAGCTGCCGCCGCACCTTTGGGAGGCACTGAAAACCGGCCCCATCGAGGTTACCGTCATCTGCCATGAACCCCTGTCGATTACCTCTGAAATGAACCGCAAGGCGCTGGCCCGGCACGCTGAAACGCTGGTCCGCCAGGGCCTTGTCAGCGCGCTTCACCGCCGGGGCAATCTGGGCTAAACGCCGCGCCCATGAAGAAAGTCTTCGTCAAGACCTATGGCTGCCAGATGAATGTCTATGACAGCGAGCGCATGCGCGATGTGCTGGCACCGCTGGGCTATGCCGAAACGCCCTCTCCCGAAGACGCTGATCTGGTTATCCTCAACACCTGCCACATCCGCGAGAAGGCGGTGGAGAAGGTCTATTCGGAACTGGGCCTCATCCGCCGCATGAAGGAAGCCAGGGGCGGCAATATGATCGTCGCCGTCGCCGGTTGCGTGGCCCAGGCCGAGGGCGCGGAGATTGTCCGCCGGGTGCCCGCCGTCGATCTGGTGTTCGGGCCCCAGACCTATCACCGCCTGCCGCAGATTCTGGCCAAGGCCGAAGCCACCGGCAAGGCGGTGATCGAAACCGAGTTTCCGGCCGAAGACAAGTTCGAGACGCTGGCCACAGCCAAGAACCCGGTGCGCGGCGTTTCGGCCTTCCTCACCGTGCAGGAAGGCTGCGACAAGTTCTGCACCTTCTGTGTCGTTCCCTATACCCGTGGTGCGGAATTCTCGCGCACCTCCACGCAGGTTATCGCGGAAGCCCGCAGGCTTGCCGGACAGGGGGTGCGCGAGGTCACACTGCTTGGCCAGAACGTCAACGCTTATCACGGCCACGCGAAGGGCCTCGGCGGGCTTGTTGCTGAATTGTCAAGGATCGAGGGTATTGATCGCATTCGCTACATGACCAGCCACCCCCGCGACATGGATGACGAATTGATCGCCGCCCACGCCGAAAATGACAAGCTCATGCCCTTCCTGCATCTCCCGGTGCAGGCCGGATCCGACCGTACCCTCAAGGCGATGAATCGCGGCCACACGGCAGAGCACTACATTCGCCTGATCGAAAAGGTCCGCGCCGCCCGTCCCGATATCGCCATCTCCGGCGATTTCATCGTCGGTTTTCCCGGCGAAACGGAAGCGGATTTCGTGGCAACGCTCGATCTGGTGAAAGAGGTCAAATACGCGTCCGCCTTCAGCTTCAACTATTCGGCCCGCCCCGGAACGCCTGCTGCCGAGATGAAATCCCAGGTGCCACGGGCCGAAGCTCTGGAGCGGCTGTACCGCCTGCAGGCCCTGATCCATGACCAGCAGACGGCCTTCAACACGTCTTGCGTGGGCAAGACCCTCCCCGTGCTGATCGAGAAAAAGGGCCGTGATGCGGGCCAGATGGTGGGGAAATCGCCCTATCTCCAGGCTGTACATCTTAACGCCCCCGAGGCGGCATTAGGACGGATTTTACCGGTCATGATCGACGGGGTTGGAAGAAACTCGCTTTCGGGCCATAGTGTTCTTGAGGTCCATGATTCTGGAGAGCAAATCCGTTGAATCCGCCTGTCACTGCCGCGACCCTCGGTCAGACGCCTGACGCCACCGACATTCTCACCCTTGCCTTCGATGACAATCGCCTGCTGTCGCTGATGTGCGGCGGCCATGACGAGCATCTGGCGGTGATCGAGCGCCGCCTCACCGTCGATATCACGCCGAGGGGCAACCGGCTGGCCATCCGTGGCGAGAAGGCCCCGCGCGAAACCGCCCGCGACGTGCTGCAGGCACTTTACCTGCGCGCCAGCCGTGGCCTTGACATTGCCCGGGGCGACGTCGAAGGAGCCATCCGCATGCGCGAGGCACAGGACGACGAGCATTCGGGAAACGCCATCCGCACGAGGCGGAAGGTGGTGATGCCGCGCACCCCCACGCAGGGCAAATATGTCGAAGCCATTCGCAAGCATGAGCTGGTGTTCGGCGTTGGCCCGGCTGGCACCGGCAAGACCTATCTCGCCGTCGCCTGTGCCGCCGAAGCGCTGATGAACGGCGAGGTTGACCGCATCATCCTGTCGCGCCCCGCCGTCGAAGCGGGCGAGCGGTTGGGCTTTCTTCCCGGCGACATGAAGGAGAAGGTCGATCCCTATCTCAGGCCGCTCTACGATGCGCTCTATGACATGATGCCGGCAAGCCTCGTCACCAAGGGCCTTGCCGAAAACCAGATCGAGATCGCACCCTTGGCCTTCATGCGCGGGCGCACGCTGGCTTCGGCTTTCGTCATTCTCGACGAAGCCCAGAACACCACGCCGCAGCAGATGAAAATGTTCTTGACGCGGCTTGGCGAGGGCAGCCGCATGGTGGTAACGGGTGACCCCAGCCAGGTCGATCTTCCCAATGGCCAGACCTCAGGTCTCGCCGAAGCGGTGTCGATCCTCAAGGGTGTCGCGGGCATCGGCATCGCCGAATTCCAGAATGCCGACATCGTGCGCCACGCCCTCGTCGGCCGCATCGTCGAAGCCTACGACAAGAAAGCGAAGATTCCGAAGAAATGACGGTTACCATTGACGTCGATGACGCGGGCTGGAACATCCTGCCGGATCTCGAGGCGCTGACACATGCCGCAGCCGCCGCAACCTTTGCGGCCACCGGTGTTAACGCCGAAGATTTCGAAACCGCCATCCTGTTCACAGGTGACGCCAACATGGCGGACATCAATGGCCAGTGGCGCGGCAAACCCCAGGCCACCAACGTTCTCTCCTTCCCGGCCGCCGAAAACCTGAATATGCCGTTAGGTGAAGTTCGTCCTCTCGGCGATATCGTGCTGGCGCTGGGCGTGGTAACCAAGGAAGCGGCGGAACAGGCGAAGCCGTTGAAGGATCACGTCAGCCACCTTATTATCCACGGCCTCCTCCACCTTCTGGGCAAGACCCATGAGGACGAGGCGGAAGCGGAAGAGATGGAACATCTCGAACGCCATATCTTGAAAGGACTTGGGTTTCCCGACCCCTATTATGAACGACCCTGACAGTAGTAACGCCGGCCAGGGGCCGGACCACCGCTCCTCCTTCTGGAAGAAGCTCAGAAACCGCATCTATGGCCGCAGCGAGCTCGGCCTTCGCGAAAGCCTCGAAGGGGCGATCGAAGCCCACGCCACCCAGCACCCCGGCGACATGGTGCAGGCGGAAACCCGGTCGATGATGCTCAACATCATCGAATTCGCCAAGCTTCGCGTCGATGACGTGATGGTGCCGAGGGTCGATATCGTGGCCATCGACGAGGCGGCGCAGATGTCCGAGCTTCTGGAAAAATTCGTCGAGGCCAACCATTCGCGCATGCCGGTCTACAGGGAATCGCTCGATGGCATTTCCGGCATGGTGCATGTCAAGGACTTCATGCGCTGGATGACCGCCAAGGGCGCGAGGAAGAGGAAGTCCGCCAAGGGCGACAAGCCGACGATCATCGCCGGCCTGTCGATCACCGGCACCGAATTGAACACCACGGTCAAACAATCGGGCCTGCACCGCGAAGTGCTGTTCGTGCCGCCATCCATGCCGGTGATGGACTTGCTGGTGAAGATGCAGGCGAGCCACATCCATTTGGCGCTGGTCATCGACGAATACGGCGGCACCGACGGCCTCGTCTCCATCGAAGACCTCGTCGAAGTCATCGTCGGCGACATCGCCGACGAACACGACACCGACGAGGACTCGCTCTTCAAGGACATGGGCGACGGCACCTTCACCGCTGACGGCAGGCTGGACCTGTCGCGCCTCGAGCTTCTCGTCAAGATCGATCTGTTCACGGACGAAGAGGAAGAAGCCGACACCCTCGCCGGCATCGTCTTCGAACTGGCCGGACGGGTGCCGACCAGAGGCGAGATCATCCGGCACGCCTCGGGGCTGGAGTTCGAAATTCTGGAGTCGGACCCGCGGCGGGTGAAACGGGTGAAGATCAATACGAAGAATGTGGTGCGGGCGGAGGAAGAGGCCAACACTTCCGACGCGACCGGGTAGTGGCATCGCCCTGACGTCCTCGCCCCGCCGAATGGCGGGGAGAGGAAAGGGGCCTGCCGCGATAGCGGTGGGATAGGAGAGGGGTGGCGGCAGTCGGATCGCGATCGTTGAGCCGCCACACAAGCAATTGAACCACCCCTCTCCTTCCCGAATGCTTCGCATCGGGCCCCCTTCCTCTCCCCACTTCGTGGGTGCGAGGACAGCTTATTGACATTTAATTCCTATAGGTATATCCTTGTCGCTCTCGCCGAGGGGACGGAACTCGAGCCGTCGAGACGGGGAAGCGATGCGGGGCCTGAATAGGGTGTGACGGACACACCCAAGACCAGGGACCGCTCACAATCACCGGCAAGCCCGTTGGGCGAGCCCTCCTTCAGTGGACAAGGAGGTTGAAGATGAAGAGAAATCCCAAGCCTCCGCAATTCGGTTGTGGGCAATGGTCAAAATCCGCGGCGCGGGTGGTGTGAAGATGCCGCCTGTTCTTCAATACAATTCCTGCGGCGAAGCGCTGCCCGCGCCTCCCCTCCACTCGCTGAGTGGGCCCGAAACCCGGCTTGCCGGGGTTTCGGCAAACGAAGTGCCTGCCCCGGTCCGGAAAATATCCACGGACCACAAGGGCGGAGCTTTGCCGAAAATCAACCCACTCCCCTCTCCCGCCGCTTCGCGGCACCCTCTCCCGCGAGGGGAGAGGGTCAAGAACAACCCCCATCACAGGAGACTCCCATGCTTGCTGATCTCGAATGGAAGACGCCTGTCCCGAAGCCCGGCGGGCACAGTGTGGCGGAATGGGTTGATGGGGTGCGCTGGCTCGAGCGCAACGGCTATCTGCGCGATCCCGAGGGCCTGCCGCACGCGGGACTTCAATCACAAGGTGCCCGCGAAGGATCGGCTGCCCTGTGCCTCAGCCTGTGCTGGCGCGACCGCTGCAAAAGGGCCAGGCGCTGCCGCCACCTGATGCCGCTCGCAGTCCGCGAGTGGATGCCGGAGGTCGCCATCCTGCTGTCGGAGATCTGGGACACACCGATCAACCGGCCCAACAGCTTCGACGAGGAAAAACTGAATTTGCTCCGTGAACTGATCAAATGACGCTGTGGCTACACGCCTTCGACGAGCACGATCTCGGCGATGCCGGCACCCTGGCGCTTGGCCTTGGCGGACTGGTATTCGGCGGAGTTGTAACAGTCGAGCGCCGCCTGCAGGCTCGGGAACTCGATCACCACGTTGCGCGGGTGGCCCGTGCCTTCCATCTGGCGGAACTCGCCGGCACGGGCGAGGATCGTGCCGCCGTATTTCTGGAAGGCCGGGGCCGTCGATCCGGCATAGAGCTTGTATTGCTCGGGGTTGGTGACGGTGACGTGGGCGATCCAGTAGCCTTTGGCCATGTCAGCCTCCAAAGCCGTCCCAGAAGGCCTTGGCCTTGGCGAAGAAGCCTTCCGATTCGGGCGAATTGTTGCGGGCCTCCTTGTCGAATTCGCGCAGCAGTTCGCGCTGGCGCTTCGACAGGTTCACCGGGGTTTCGACGGTCACGCCGATATACATGTCGCCCGATTGCGACGAGCGCAACACCGGCATGCCCTTGGCCTTCAAGCGGAACTGCTTGCCGGCTTGCGTGCCCTCGGGAATGGTCACGCGGGCCTTCTTGCCGTCGATGGTCGGCACTTCGATTTCGCCGCCCATGGCGGCGATGGTCATCGACACCGGCACCTTGCAGAACAGATCGGCTCCCTCGCGCTGGAAGAATTCATGGGGGCGCACCGACAGGAAAATATAGAGGTCGCCCGACGGCCCGCCGCGCAGGCCAGCTTCGCCCTCATTGGCAAGCCGGATGCGCGTGCCGTCCTCGACGCCCGCCGGAATATTGACCGAAAGCGTGCGCTCCTTGGTCATGCGGCCCTGGCCGCCGCAATTGCCGCAGGGATCGGAAATCACCTGGCCACGGCCCTGGCAGGTGGGGCAGGTGCGTTCGACGGTGAAGAAGCCCGATTGCGAGCGCACCGCACCCTGGCCATTGCAGGTGCCGCAGGTCTTGGGCGCCGAGCCCGCCTTGGCGCCGGAGCCGTTGCACACCTCGCAGGTGACCGAGGACGGCACGCGGATTTGCGCCGACTTGCCGGTGAAGGCTTCGGTCAGGGAGATTTCCATGTTGTAGCGAAGATCAGCGCCGCGCGCCGCGCCCTGCTGGCCGCCACGTCCCCGGCCGCCACGTTGGCCGCCGCGCTGGCCACCGACGAAGTCGCCGAACAGGTCCTCGAAGATATCCGACATCGAGGAGGTGAATTCCGGGCCGAAACCGGCGCCGCCGCCGGTCCCCTGCCGCCTTCGAAGGCCTGATGGCCGAAACGGTCATAGGCCGCCTTTTTCTGCGGGTCCTTCAGGACGTCATAGGCTTCGCTGATTTCCTTGAACTTGGCCTCCGCCGCCTTGTCGCCGGGGTTGGCGTCGGGGTGCAGCTTCTTGGCCATGTTGCGATAGGCGGCTTTCAGATCCTTCTCGTCGGCGCCCTTGCCGACGCCCAGAACTTCATAAAAATCGCGCTTGGCCATGGGAGATGTTTACCTGAGTCGATTGGGGCTTCAATAGCCCATCACCCCGGCTTTCACCGGGGTGACACGATTGCGGGTGGACGGGGTTGCGCCGTTCACGGTGGATCAGGCCTTCTTGTCGTCGTCCTTCACTTCGGTGAAGTCGGCATCGACGACATCGTCATCGCCCGGACCCGCTGCCACCGGCGTCGCGCTTGGCGTCGGCTTCAGCGCTGGCCTGCTGCTGCTTGTAGATCGCCTCGCCAAGCTTCATGGCGGCCTGGGTCAGCGCGTCGGTCTTGGTCTTGATGGCGTCAGCGTCCTCGCCCTCCAGCGCCGGCTTCAGGTCGGCAATCGCCGCTTCGACCGCCGACTTGTCGGCAACCGAGACCTTTTCGCCAAGCTCGGCCATCGACTTCGTCGTCGAGTGGATGAGCGCCTCGGCATGGTTCTTGGCTTCCACCAGCTCCTTGCGCTTCTTGTCGTCGGCGGCATTGGCCTCCGCCTCCTTGACCATCTTCTCGATCTCCTTGTCGGAGAGACCACCCGAAGCCTGGATGCGGATCTGCTGCTCCTTGTTCGTCGCCTTGTCCTTGGCCGACACGTTGACGATGCCGTTGGCGTCGATGTCGAAGGTCACCTCAACCTGCGGCATGCCGCGTGGAGCGGGTGGAATGCCCATCAGGTCGAACTGGCCGAGCATCTTGTTATCGGCGGCCATTTCACGCTCGCCCTGGAAGACGCGGATGGTAACCGCCGTCTGGTTGTCGTCGGCGGTCGAGAACACCTGGGATTTCTTGGTGGGGATCGTGGTGTTACGGTCGATAAGACGGGTGAACACGCCGCCCAGGGTTTCGATGCCGAGCGACAGGGGTGTGACGTCAAGAAGCAGAACGTCCTTCACTTCGCCCTGGAGCACGCCGGCCTGGATCGCCGCACCGATGGCCACGACTTCATCGGGGTTCACACCCTTGTGCGGCTCCTTGCCGAAGAACTGCTTCACCATCTCGATGACCTTGGGCATGCGCGTCATGCCGCCGACCAGCACAACCTCGTCGATCTGGCCGGCGGTGACACCGGCATCCTTCAGCGCATTACGGCAGGGTTCGACCGTCTTCTGGATCAAATCGTCGACCAGCGCTTCAAGCTTGGCGCGGGTGAGCTTCAGCGTGAGATGCTTCGGGCCAGACGCATCTGCCGTGATGAATGGCAGGTTGATTTCGGTCTGGGCTCCGGACGACAGCTCGATCTTGGCCTTCTCGGCGGCTTCCTTCAGGCGCTGCAAGGCCAGCTTGTCCTTGCGGAGATCGATGCCCTGCTCTTTCTTGAACTCGTCGGCGAGGTAATCGACGATGCGCATGTCGAAGTCTTCGCCGCCGAGGAAGGTGTCGCCATTGGTCGACTTCACTTCGAACACGCCATCGCCAATTTCGAGCATCGACACGTCGAAGGTGCCGCCGCCCAAATCGTAAACCGCGATGGTGCCGGCTTCCTTCTTGTCGAGGCCATAGGCGAGAGCGGCAGCCGTCGGCTCGTTGATGATGCGCAGAACTTCAAGGCCGGCGATGCGGCCGGCATCCTTGGTGGCCTGGCGCTGCGAGTCGTTGAAATAGGCGGGAACGGTGATGACGGCTTGCGTCACCGGCTCGCCCAGATAGCGCTCGGCGGTTTCCTTCATCTTGGTCAGGGTGAAGGCGGAAATCTGCGACGGCGCGTATTTCGTGCCGCGGGATTCGACCCAGGCGTCGCCATTGTCGGCCTTGACGATGTTGTAGGGAACGAGCTTCTTGTCCTTGGCCACCATCGGGTCTTCCATGCGGCGGCCGATCAGGCGCTTGATGGCGAAGAAGGTGTTTTCGGGATTGGTGACGCCCTGGCGCTTGGCGGGCTGGCCGACGAGCGTTTCCCCGTCGGCGTAAAAAGCGACAATCGATGGCGTGGTGCGGGCACCTTCCGCATTCTCGATCACCTTGGGGGTCTTGCCTTCCATGACCGCGACGCACGAATTGGTGGTGCCGAGGTCGATGCCGATGACTTTAGCCATGTCTTCACTCCTTGTGGCAGGCAAGCGCTATGGAAGCCCGCGTGAGGCGCTTCCAATCCCCGGCAGCCGGGGTTTGCCTCCTGATTGAGATATGGTCCTCAGCCTCCCGATTCCCAGGGGGCCTTGGCGTTCCGAGGCTATATAGTGAGGGGTTGACGGGTGATCAAGCGTCCGTGAACGGGGATTTCGAGTCCAAAAGCACCACACTTTCCTGCTCGTTGGGGTCGGTGCGGGCGATCACCGCCCTGACCGGCTTATCCGTCGGGTTGTAGGGTTGGTGGGGAACGCCAGCCGGAATATAGACGAAGTCCCCGGCCTTGGCCCGCATGGTGTGTTCGAGGTTGGGGCCGTGTTTCATTTCGGCTTCGCCTTCAAGCACGAAGATCGCCGATTCATGGGCCTCGTGGTAATGGGGCCTTCGCCGAGGCGCCGGGCGGGATGGTGAGAAGGTGCATGCACAGCGCTTCGGCGAGCGCCGATTCCTTCGAGATTCCGGCGAAATAGTCGAACCCCTGCTTGCCGGAGTAGGTTTCGCCTTCGATTGCGGATGAGCTTGCAGGATTTCATGGTGTCTCCAATGTTTCGAAGGAATGGAACATGTTAGCGTAACTCATGCAATTGGGTCTCACATATTCTCCAGAAAATTTCGACCGGCCCGCCCAAGAGGCGCTGGTCAAAGACTTGTGGGCAGCGATTTCAGTAGGGCCGCTATTTACGCCTGTCATGCCGCGGACCGGCCGGCCTTTCTCGGTGCGAATGACCAATCTCGGTCCACTTGGTTGGGTGTCGGACCGGGCGGGCTATCGCTACCAGGCCACCCACCCTGATACCGGCAAATCTTGGGTGCCGATGCCGGAGGTGCTGCTTGATCTCTGGCGCAGGGTCTCCGGCTATGCCCACCCACCTGAGGCTTGCCTCCTCAATTATTATGCACAGGGCGCTAAAATGGGCCTGCACCAGGACCGCGACGAGGAGGATTTCGATGCTCCCGTCGTTTCGGTGTCGCTCGGCGATACGGCGATCTTCAGAATTGGCGGACCTGCGCGCGGTGGCAGGACCGAGACATTGAAACTCTCGTCTGGCGATGTGCTGGTCATGGGCGGCGCCTCGCGCCTGTGTTTCCACGGCATCGACAGGGTGATCCCCGGCACATCGACTTTGCTGAAAGATGGCGGACGGATCAATCTCACCATGCGGCGGGTGACGAAGCCATGAACGCTGGATACTCAGGAAGGCCCTTGTGGAAGAAGCTGGGTTTCAAGCCGGGCATGAAAGTCTCGGTGCTCGACAGACCTTCGCACTATGATGAACTTCTCGAAGGCAGGCCTGAGGGGGTGGCCTTCGTAAAGGTTGTCAACGACGCCGACGCCATTCACTTGTTCATGGTCGAGCCGGAGAAAGTCGAGAAGATCGCCCAACTTTCAAAACATCTTCCTCCCGCCACCATGCTGTGGGTGTCATGGCCCAAACTTTCGTCGAAACTCTCAAAGGGCCTGCGCGAAGATGATATCAGAAATGCCGCAATCGCTTGCGGCCTGGTCGACATCAAGGTGTGCGCCGTCGACGCAGATTGGTCTGGATTGAAACTGGTGCGGCGCAAGACTTGAGACTTACGGCACCAGAATTGGCGGTTTTCAAGATATAGTGCCGGGTGATTCGGGGAGGCTTCCATGTTGCGTGTCGTCATCGGACTGATTCTCATCCTCATCGGCTTGCAAGCCCTTTTCCGGCGGCGGGCACCACAGGCCGCTCCGCCAACGGGGCCTGCCGGGCAATTGCTTGGGCTGGTGGGCGGGCCGATTCTCGGCGCCGTCTTTCTGCTGGCCGGCCTTGGTTTCATGGCCTCTACGTCGTTCGTGCAAATCAGCGCCGACCGGGTGGGGCATTTGAAGCGCGTCTACCTTGCCGATGACCTGCCACCAGGCCGCATCATCGCGTTGCCTGGCCAGAAGGGACCGCAGGCTGAAATTCTCGGCCCCGGTTTCCACTTCCGCCCGCTCCTCAATGTGCTCTACGAGGTCGAGCAGTTCGACGTGGTGCAAGTGCCCGAAGGCTACTACGGCCAGATCACCACGCTCGACGGCGCCTCCATGCCGGAAGGCATGTTCATTGCACCGGTGATCCCCGACAACAAACTTGCCACCATGCTGGAGGCCCAGGCCTTCATTGAGCAAGGCGGCATTCGCGGACCCCAGGAAACCGTGTTGAAGCCCGGCTCCTACCGCATGAACCGCTATCTCTTCGACATTCGCGTCGACAACGACACCACCGCCACCATCATTCCGACAGGCCAGGTCGGCGTCGTCAAATCCAACGTTCAGCAACCTGGCCTTAATTGCCGCGAAGAAATGGTGCGTGTGTCGGAGGCTCAGCACGATGCTGATGCACTGTCGGTGCCTCTGGTTCCCAAAGGCTGCATCGGCCTGTGGAAAGATCCGTTGCTGCCTGGCGCCTTCTATCTCAACAAACACGCCTATGATGTGACACTGGTCGATACCCGGGTGCAGACCTGGGAATACAAGGGTGGTTATCGCCGCCGCATCATCGACCTCTCCATCGATCAGCAGGGCAATCTGCAACAGACCGAACGCACCGTGGAGGTGCCAGTTCCGTCCGCCGCCGTTGACTCGGCGGTGTTCGTGAAGGTCGAGGGCTGGGACATTCCGCAGGAATTGCGTGTGGTTGCCCAAGTGGCACCCGAGAACGCCCCTATCGTGGCGGGTTCGGTTGGCGGCATCAGCGAGATCGAGCATCGAATTCTGACGCCGCTCATCCGCTCCATCGTCAGGAATGTGGCGGGCTCGACAATCCGCATTCCAAGAAAGGATGGCGACAAGATCACAGGCTACGACTATCGCCCGACCAGAGTTCTCGATCTCATCGAAAATCGCGAGGCGATCGAGGACACGATAGAGGACCTGATCAAGCAGGAGGCCCGAAAGGCCGGCGTCGAGATCAAGGAAATCCGCCTGGGTGAACCGGCCATTCCGCCGGAAATCCTGATAGCCCGCCTGCGGCAGCAGTTGGCCGACCAGTTGGGGGAGGCCTACAAGCGCGAAACCGAAGCGCAGAAACAACGTATAGAAACCGAACAAGCCCGCGCCACGGCCAACGAACAGCCGCGATTGGTGGAAGCGCAAATCGCCGTGCAGGTGGCCAACCAGAAGGAGGCCGAACGCGCGGCACTGGGCCGCGCCGAACGGCAGTTCCTCGAGGAAATCGCCAAGGGCCAGCTGGCCCAGGCCAATGTGCTGGGGCAAGACCGGGTCGCAATGCTGCAAGCGCTGGAGAAAGTCTTGAGCTCCCTCGAACGTCAGCCGAGCCTCGTCGAACTGATGGGCAAGCTGGTGCCCAACACTGTGGTGACGGGATCAAGCCTTGAAGGCGCCGCCGCGATCTTGGGCGACGCCATAAGTAGGGTGAAGGCGCCGTAGCGCCGCTACTCTGCCTTGGCCACGCCAACCATGGCGGGTCTCAGGCAGCGGTCTCCGATGGCGAAGCCTGACTGCATTTCCTGCATAACCGTACCTGGCGGGCGTTCGCTGGTTGGCACTTCGTAAAGCGCCTGGTGCATGTTGGGATCAAATTTCTGGCCCACGGTTTCAAGCTTGCGAATGCCGTGGCGCTGAAACACATTGAGCAATTCGCGTTCGGTCAATTCGACGCCGGCCAAGAGGTTCTTTAACACCTCATCGGCGCGCGCACGCTCTTCTGGAGAAACGGCGGCCAGGGCACGTCCCATGTTGTCAGTAATGCTGAGGAGGTCGCGGGCAAAATTGGTGGCAGCGTAGAGCGTTGCCTCGGCCTTCTCGCGCTCGGCGCGTTTCCTTAAATTGTCCATGTCAGCGGCGAGCCGCAACATCCGGTCTTTGAGGGCGGCGGCCTCTTCGGTCAGCGCGGTAATTTGCGCGTCCTTGGGGTCCTGCTCCGGCGGCGGCATGGGGTTTTCGATCTCAGTGATGGGATCGGCCATGCCGGGTTCGGTGGTCTCGTCAGCCATGGGTAACGCTCAACTCAATTGTCAGGGAGAATGGCCCCGCATATCGGCGTTTCGATAGAAAAAATCAAGTCAGAAGCCGTCCGATGACCTTGGCGGTGTAATCGACCATCGGGATGATGCGGGCATAGTTCATGCGGGTGGGGCCAATGATGCCGAGGACTCCAACGATCTTTTCCTCGCTGTTCTTGTAGGGCGCGACAATGAGGGAAGAGCCCGACAGCGAGAACAGGCGGTTTTCCGAACCGATGAAGATTCGAACTCCCTCGCCTTCCTCGGCGGCACCGAGGAGCTGAACGAGTTCTTTCTTGTTTTCAATGTCTTCAAAAAGCCTGCGAATGCGTTCGAGATCGTCAACGGCGGCCATGTTCTCGATGAGGTTGGCCTGGCCCTTGACGATCAGCGTCTTGGCGTCGGCGTCAGAACCACCAGACCACACGGCGACGCCAGTTTCGACAATGCGTGCCGACAATTCGTCAAGTTCGCTACGCAAGTTTACCATTTCGTCTCGCACGAAGCGTTGCACTTCGGCGATGGTGCGGCCCTGGAACTTGGTAGAAAGATAGTTGGTGGCCTTGGTGAACACCGAAGGTGGCAGGCCCGCTGGCACATCGATCACCCGGTTTTCGACGCCACCATCCTCGCCAACCAGAATGACCAGCGCCTTGCCGGGTGCCAAGTTGACGAACTCGATGTGCTTGAGCCTGGCGTTGAGCTTGGGCGCCAGAATGACGCCGGCACATTGCGACAGGCCAGAGAGAAGTGTTGTCGCCTCGCCCAGCACATCCTCGATGCGGCGCTGGCGGTTTGACGCTACAACCTGGGCATCGATGCGGGCCCGCTCCTCGGAACTCATCGAACCCACTTCCATCAAGGCATCGACGAAGAATCGCAGGCCCTGTTCGGTGGGAATCCGTCCCGCCGAGGTGTGCGGCGAAAAGATAAGTCCGGCATCTTCCAGGTCCATCATCACATTGCGCACCGAGGCGGGCGACAGGGACGAGGGCAGGATGCGCGAAATGGTGCGCGAACCGACAGGCTCGCCGGTTTCGAGGTAGGTATCGACAAGCCGCCGGAAGATGTCGCGCGAGCGCTGGTCGAGTCCGGCGATTCCCTGGAGCTTGTCGTCAAGAAACGGCTTGGGCGGGATCAAGGTCATCACCCCAATGTAGAAATCAAGTTGGCGAAGGTCAATCGACGGGCTAGAACCCCGCACAACTCCAAGGAAAGGACATAAGTATGCGTCCCTCAGGGCGATTGCCCGACCAATTGCGTGCCGTGAGTTTCGAGCGCGGATTTACCAAACATGCCGAAGGCTCGTGCCTCGTTCGCTTCGGTGACACCCATGTGTTGTGCACCGCCTCCCTCGAAGAGCGCGTACCGCCATGGCTGAAAGGTGGCGGCAAGGGCTGGGTGACGGCGGAATATGGCATGTTGCCGCGTGCCACCAACGAGCGTACCCGGCGCGAAGCCTCGGCCGGCAAGCAGTCTGGGCGTACCCAGGAAATCCAGCGCCTTGTGGGCCGCAGCTTGCGCGCCGTCGTCGATCTGGTGGGACTTGGCGAACGCCAGATCACCCTTGACTGCGATGTCTTGCAGGCCGATGGCGGAACGCGAACGGCGGCGATCACCGGAAGCTGGGTGGCGCTGCACGACTGCCTGATGTGGATGAAGGCCCGTGACATGTTCAAGGCTATGCCGATGAAGGACCACGTGGCGGCGATTTCCTGCGGCATTCATGGCGGACAGGCGGTGCTTGACCTCGACTATGCCGAGGATTCAACGGCGGGAACCGACGCCAATTTCGTGATGACCGGATCGGGCGGCATTGTCGAAATTCAGGGCACGGCGGAGGGCGAACCCTTCTCGCAGGAGCATCTACTGGAACTTCTGGCGCTGGCCCGCAAGGGCGTCGATGAACTCGTTGCCATGCAGAAGAAGGCCATCGCGTGACTGCCAAGCTTTCCGGCCAGAGGATCGTCATCGCCACCCACAACCGGGGCAAGCTCGAGGAGTTCGCCGAACTTCTGAAGCCCCATGGCGTCGAAACAGTCTCGGCCGGAGAGCTTGGCATTCCGGAGCCAGCGGAAACCGAAAACACTTTCCTCGGCAATGCCCGCATCAAGGCGGTGAATGCGGCGGCGCATTCCGGGCTAATCGCCATTGCCGATGATTCAGGCTTGTGCGTCGATGCCCTTGATGGCGATCCCGGCGTTTATACCGCCGATTGGGCCGGTCCCGACCGCGACTTCAGCCGCGCCATGCGGCTGGTCGAAGAGAAGCTTTCCGCCAAGGGTGCCGTCACTCCGAAACAGCGGCGCGGGCGTTTCATGTGCACACTTGTGGTCCGCTGGCCCGATGCGCACGAAAAGGTTTTTGTAGGTGAAGCACCGGGCCATCTGGTGTGGCCGCCGCGCGGCGCATTGGGCCATGGCTATGACCCGGTGTTCGTGCCCGATGGCGAAACCCGCACCTTTGCCGAGATGACTCACGACGAGAAGAACAAGCTCTCGCATCGTGGCCGCGCCCTGGAACAATTGCTCCGTGAACTCTTCTAGCGAAGCCTTCGGCATTTATGTGCATTGGCCGTTCTGCAAGGCCAAGTGTCCCTATTGCGATTTCAATTCGCATGTGCGCCATAGCGGTGTCGATGCCATGTCCTTCGCGCGCGGCCTGTCGCGTGAACTTGCGTGGTTTGCGGGTGAAACGCCGGGCCGCACGGTGAGTACGATCTTCTTTGGCGGCGGCACACCATCACTGATGCCTCCCGAAGCCGTTGCCCATGTGCTCGATGCCATTGCCGGGCATTGGGCCGTTGCACCTGAGGTGGAAACAACCCTTGAAGCTAACCCCACCTCCATCGAAGCGGAAAACTTCCGTGGCTATCGCACGGCTGGCGTGAATCGCGTATCAGTGGGAGTGCAGGCGCTGAACGAAGCAGACCTCAAGGCGCTGGGCCGTCAACATACGGTGAGAGAAGCGCTCGAAGCCTTCCAGCTTGCCGCGAAAATTTTCCCGCGCGTGTCCTTCGACCTGATCTACGCGAGGCCCAACCAATCGGTGGCGCAATGGCGCGAGGAGCTTACTCGTGCGCTGAATTATCAGCAGGGCCACATGTCACTCTATCAGCTGACAATCGAAGAGGGCACCGCCTATTTCGATCTTCATGCCAGGGGTTCTCTTGCCGTACCACGCGACGATGTGGCGGCGGACCTCTATGACGTCACCCAGGAACTAACGGAGAATGCCGGGCTTCCGGCCTATGAAGTGTCAAACCATGCGAAAGCTGGCCAGGAATCGCGGCACAATCTGCTCTACTGGCGATATGGCGAGTATGCGGGCATAGGCCCCGGCGCCCACAGCCGCCTGGCAGCGGGTGAGAATCGCCGGGCCATCGTGATCGAGAAACATCCCGAAACCTGGCGGCAGATGGTGGAGCATGAGGGCCACGGCATCCGCGAGGACCAGATGGTGGCCCCCGCCGATCAGGCGCCGGAATATTTGCTGATGGGGCTGCGCATTAATGAAGGCATCGATCTTGATCGCTACGAGCGCCTCGCTGGTACACCACTCGATTCCAACAAACTTGCCGGTCTCAAGTCCTTGGGACTCATCAAGCGCGAGGGTGCAAGGCTCTTTGCCACTCCGGATGGCCGAAAGCTCCTGAACGCGGTAATTGCCGCGCTGACGATTTAACCTTTCGGTTTCGCTACGCGCTTCTCAAGGATCGCCAACATTTCGGCTATGGATTTTGCGTCCAGCCGGCTGATGTCGTCGGCGAGGCGGTTGGCGAGCTCGGTGGCCCGGGGTGTAAGTCCCGAAGTATCGATGGCGATTCGCGGATGCGAAATTCGCGCCAGGCGCACGACGGCTTCGGCATCGTCCCAGATGATATTGAAATATGTGATGATGCGCTGGATCAACGGCCAGCCTGGCCGGCCGCGCTTTCCGTGTTCGAGGGCGGAAAGATATGCGGATGACACACCGATGGCTTCGGCCATGTCCTTCAAGGTCACGCACTTGGCTTTGCGCAGGTCGCGCATGCGCTCGCCGAAGGGGGTCACGGCTGGCTCCGTATGCGCCGAAGTTTCACATAGAAGGCTCCACCACCACCGTGTTTGGGATGGGCAGGCTGAAAGCCACTAACAAGGGCGCGGAACTCCAGCTCGTGCAGCCACTCCGGCACCATGCGCCTGAGCTTGCCCTGGCGTTCCGGCGTGTCGAAATGTGTTGCGCCATGCAGCGTGTGGCGGGCGAATTGCGATGCGCCCTTGCCGGTGATCACCAGCACCGTGCGGAGGCCCTGATGTTTGGCGTCGGCAAGGAAGCGGTGGAGGCGCACCCGGGCCATTTCGATGCCGGTGCCATGCAGATCGATGCGGGCTTCGATTTCAACATTGCCGCGGGTGAGTTTCTGCGATGTCCGTCGGTCGAAAGCGGCGAGCGGTGGCGGTGATTTCGGCGGCGACGGGCGGTGAACAACAACGGGAGGCAGAACGTCTGCCAATGCACGGATTGTTGCGGTCTTAGGCTTCGCAGGGTGTGATTTCTTGATTGTGGTCCGCTTGCGCAGCGGCTTCACTGTTCTTGCAACATCTTCCCAAAGCTCAAAGTCAAGGGGGCGGCGGGTCATTGCTGGGCGAGAAGCCGCGTGGCCAAAGCCTTGGGCAGCAGCACCGTCATGCGGCCGGGGCTTTTCATATGACCTGCCGCGATGGCCGCCTGTTCTCCAGAGCCCCAGAAAACATCGCCGCGCGCATGGCCTCTGATTGCGGTGCCGGTATCCTGGGCCACCATCAGGTGGCGAAATGCCTGCAATTCGGCATCGGGGCCCGAAGGTGTCCGGGTGTCGAGCCAGATCGGCGTTCCAAACATCCAGATGCTGCGATCGACAGCGAGACTGCGGCGCGGTGTAAGGGAAACATATTGCGCACCCGGCGGACCAAGTGACGGATCGTCAATCGGCACTTCGCGGAAGAAGATGAAGGATTGGTTTTCCCACATCAGTTGGCGAGCCGCCTGCGGATGTTTCGTCATCCAAGCTCTTGTCGACTGCATCGACATGTTGTCGCGGGTGAAGGCTCCGCGCTCGACCAGCAGACCGCCAATGCCGGTGTAGGGCCTGCCATTCTTTCCGCCGTAGGCAAGGCGAATATGCCTACCGTCCGGTAGCCTTATGCGGCCCGAGCCCTGAATGTGGATGAAGAAAGCATCGGCCCAGTCGCGAAGCCAGACGATTTCAAGTCCACGGCCGCGCAAGGCGCCTTGCTCGATGTCCTTTCGGGCGAAAAAGGGTGTTGGTTTGCCATCAATCAGCGCGCCGTATTTCAAGCCGCTGTTGTTCTCGGCAACCTCGGCGTCAAAACCGACAAGTTCGGTTGGCCTGCGATAGACCGGCACTGCGTATTCGGCCGTTTCGAGAAAGCTTCCAGGCGCCTCCGGCTCGAAATAACCGGTGAACAATCCCTCTGGCCGAGCGGGATCGCTCACTGCCAATGGCGTGAACGCAGATTCAAAGAAGGTCCTGGCATTGCTTGCTTCGCGGGCCGCCTTGCATGCCGGTAGCCAGTCATTTCGCGTGCCGCCAAAGGCGACGGAACGTTCAAAGGCTTTGCCAAGCTCCAGCATTTCAGAGCCGGAACGGCGGAAGGCGGCGAGAGCAGCCCCGTGGTCGTCTTTCTTCCAACCCGGCAGTTGGTCAAAGGTGATGGGATTCAAAATGGGTAGGTTTGCCATGGCGGATGCAGCCATGCCCCAGAGTGCGCCGCCGCTCAAGAGGGCAGTGGCACAGCGCCGGTTCAAGCCGTTTCTTCGGTGGAGGACAGGCGCCAGTTCGGATCCTTGGCGCTCACGTCACGCTCGAAAGTCCAGATGTCGGTCACTTCGCGCACCTTCTTGGCGTCGCCATCTATCAGTTCACCGGCCTTGTTGCTGGTGGTGGTGATCATTTCGGCCGCGAATTTCACCGTCAGGCTGGCGCGGCTGCCGGATAGCTCGGCGTTCAGCAACTCGACCTTCTGGAAGCCCACGAAATCGGTGGCCATGACATCACCCCTTGCGGTGCGCGCATCGATATCGCTGGCAAAACCATCGTAGACATCGCGGTTGAGTAGCGGTTTGAGGGCCGCCTTGTCGCCCTTGGCGAAGGCTTCGATGATCATTTCATAGGCAAGCCTGGCGCCATCGAGAAATTGCTTCGCGGAAAAAGCCGGATCGGCCTTGGCGATTGCTTCGAGACCGAGTCCAAGCGGCGATCCTTCGGCTGCAAAGCCTTTCCAAGCGGGCTCCCGTTCTTCCGGAGGAGGAGCTGCTGCGGCATTTTCCTCGCCGCGTGGCAAGCTTCTTGGACCCGTAGTCTGCGGCGTTTCCGCGGGGCCGGTTTTTGTGCCGAAAGGATCGAAAGGCGGACGTTCAGTGCCGGTCCGCGAGCCCATGACGCCGTATAGCCGCCAGATGATGAATACGGCAACGGCCAGTAGTACAAGGTTCAGCGGATCCATCATGGCGTTCAGTCAAAGTCTCTCGTTCAAGTTGGCGGCTTGCAGCCGGGGGCAGGCCGTTCCTATATAGGGATATTCGCCGCAGGTCCAAAGCCCATCGGCACCTTTGAGGCACGCAATGCGATTTGTTCCCTTGTTGTTTCTCGCCCTGATTGGCGGCGAAATTGCGGTTTTCATCCTGGTAGGGCAGCGTATCGGCGTATTGATGACGCTATTGCTGCTGTTCGCCAGTTTTGCCGGTGGCTTGGCACTCATCCGGTCCACCGGAATGGCATTCGCACAGGTCATGGGCCAACGGCCCCAGAGCGCCGCAGAGGCTTCCAAACTTGCCACCGCCGCTTCGTTTCGGATGCTGGCGGGGGTGCTTTTCATCCTCCCCGGATTTCTGACGGACTTCCTGGCATTTGTCGTTTTGCTTCCCCCTATCCAGGGTTTGTTTCGTGCAAAATTGGCTGGCGGCTTTGCCGATGTGAAAGCTGAATGGACCACCGGAGCACCACGGCAAGGCCCGATTATCGAAGGCGAAGCCATTGAAATCGGTGGCGAGATCACATCCGGTCCCGATGACGAGAGGCGCCCCTAGTTCGCTTGCGGCGCAAGGGCCAACGTGTTAGCGGAAGGCCAAATCACAAGAGGCACTTTCATGGCAAAAACCAGCAAGCCAGCCGCCAAAAAGGCGGCACCTTCGGCAAAGAACGGCAGCACGGAACAAAAAGTGCAAGCCTCGGCAGCACAGCCCGCTGTTAATCTTCAAGCGCCGCAACCGCAACCTGGAACCCAGCCATCAATGCGGATCCTTGGCCAGTATCTCAAGGATCTGAGTTTCGAGAATCCGAATGCGCCAAATTCGATGTCGCCACAACAGCAGCAACCTGACATCAATATTGCTGTCAATGTGAATGCCAAGAACCTTGGACCGACCGACTATGAGGTCGAGCTCCATCTCGATGCCAAAGCCACATTGCAAGGCAAAGTCATCTTCGCGGCAGAACTTCTGTATGCCGGGGCATTCCGGCTGGAAAACTTCCCGCAGAACATGTTGCATCCGGCCATTCTCATCGAATGCCCGCGCATGCTGTTCCCCTTCGCCCGGCAGATACTGGCGGATGCCACGCGCAATGGCGGCTTCCCGCCGCTGATGCTGGACCCAATCGATTTCGCCGGCATGTATCAGAAGCGCATGCAACCACCGGCAACCGCCAGCGCTTAACCAGGCAGCTTCGTCCAGATTGCGTCAGGGCCAAGGCTCTCCACGAAGTTGTCGTGGGCCTCGCGCTCTTGCGCGGTGAGCCGCGTTGGAAGAGGACGTGGTCTCGATGTTCCGGCGATCCTTGCAGTATCGGCGAACTTCTGGTGGCGAACAGTGGCGGTGAGTCCCAAGGCGGTTTGCCGGCCGCCAATCAGCTCGAGATAGACTTCTGCCAGCAGTTCCGAATCGAGCAGTGCTCCGTGCTTGGTGCGCTTCGAATTATCGACGCCGTAACGTTTGCAAAGGGCATCAAGGGAATTGGGCCCCATCGGGTGTTTGCGCCTTGCCACTTGCAATGTATCGAGAACACGCTCGGGCAAAATGGGTGGACGGCCAAGGTAATTGAGCTCGGCGTTAAGAAAGGCCGTGTCGAAACTCGCGTTGTGAATGACCAGCATGTCACTGCCAATGAACGCCAAAAATTCGTCGGCAATGGCAGCGAATACTTTCTTGTCCTTCAGAAAGACTGTCGAAAGACCATGAACCGCCTCGGCTTCCGGGGGCACGTTGCGTTCTGGATTGATGTAGACATGGAACGTCTTGCCGGTGGCCAGATGATTGATCAGCTCAACGGCGCCGATTTCCACCACGCGGTCGCCTTTCGCCGGATCAAGACCGGTGGTTTCGGTATCAAGAACGATTTCGCGCATCTCTGTCCTTCAACGTCTTGATGATATGCAAAACCTGCCGGTTCGCTAATTCCAAGCCCTGCGATGTGTCTATCACAAAATCCGCTCTGGCGCGCTTCGCATCATCCGGCATCTGCCTTGCCAACAGGGCATCGAGCTTCTCGGACGTCATTGCGGCTCTTGCCAGCGCCCGCTCTCTTTGCATATCCGGAGGGGCCGAGACCACGATAACAACATCAACCTTCTGATTTCTGCCCGATTCAAATAGCAGGGGGTTGTCGATCACCACGAGGTTCGATCCCGAGGCGCGCTCGGTTTCAAGAAATCTACGTTCCTCTGCCCACACCAGAGGGTGAACGATGGCCTCAAGTTCGGCAATGGCCGTGCTGTCGCCAACCACCAGTTTCGAGAGTTGGCCGCGATCAATTCTGCCATCATCGAATGCGGCAGGAAACCGGCTTGCTACGGCGGCAACCGCCGCACCGTGATGGTCATAGAGCCGGTGAACGGTTGCATCGGCATCAAACACGGAAATTCCAGCGTCTTGAAACATGCGCGCCGTTTCGGTCTTGCCCATGGCAATCGATCCGGTCAGACCGGCGATGATCATATGGGATTGCTCCCCCGGACATCGGCGGCCACGAGGTCATAGAGTTCGGCCGTCACTTCCGGGCGCTGTCCGAACCACAATTCAAAACCGACCACCGCCTGATGCAGGAGCATGCCAAGGCCACCGGCGGTTCGCAGTCCGCGCTCCCGCGCTCTTCTGAGAAGTCCGGTTTCCAAGGGCACATAGACCAGATCGGAGACTATTGCCGTGTCTGGAAGACGCGCAAGTTCGAGGCCAACATCCGGGTTACCTGCCATGCCTTGCGACGTGGTGTTGACCAGCAGCGTGCATTCCGCCAGCCGATCGACTGCAAGTGCGAGCGAAACTATCTTGATCCGGGGACCGAAGAGTCTTCCGAGTGCCTCCGCGCGTTCGACATTGCGGTTGGCGATTCTGATTTCAGGAACACCCGCATCCAACAGCGCGCCGGCGACTGCCGTTGCAGCACCTCCAGCGCCCAGTATCATGGTGGGGCCGCTTGCAGGGTCAAATGAACCGGTTGCTCGCAGGCTGGCAACGAAGCCTTGGCCATCAGTGCTCGTGCCATAGGTTATACCGTTGCGGCGGAATATGGTGTTTGCCACACCCAACCGCCGCGTAGTTTCATCGGCGGGGATGATCTGATTGAAGACAGCCTCTTTGTGGGGGATCGTGACGTTACAACCCTCAAAACCTTGGGCCTCCAGCGTGGAAATAAATGCTGCGAGATCCGATGACTCGACTGGGACGCGGGTGTACTCACCTGCAATTCGATATTTCCGAAGCCAGTAGTTGTGGATGATGGGCGAGCGCGAGTGAGAGATAGGCCAGCCGATCACGCATGCTCGTTTCATGACGGAATCTCGTTTTGCCGGCGTAGAAAATCAAGCAATGGTAGCAGCGGAAGCCCGAGGATCGTGAAGTGATCTCCCTCGACCCTCTCAAAAAGTTGTATGCCAGTGCTTTCAAGCTTGTAAGCACCTACCGAGGTGGAAACATCGTCTCCAGCGGATGTCAGGTAGGTTTCGAGAAACGCATCGGTGAAATGCCGCATGTGCAATGTCGCTGTTGCTGTGTGTGTCCAGAGAACTTGGCCATTCCTGCAACACGCAAGTGCGGCGATGAGTTGGTGAGTTTTGCCACGAAGCTGCCGGAGCTGCTGGCGGGCGTCCGATGTGTCTCGCGGCTTGCTGAAGACATTGCCTTCGAACAGTAGCAATTGATCTGCGCCAATGATGAGATTCGCTTGTTCTGCGGCTGGCAAGCTCAGCGCCTTTTCTGTCGCCAGATAGAGTGCAAGTTCGGCAGGAATCTTTGATGTGACTTTGGCCTTGAGACGCTCTTCGTCCGCTGTTGGTTTGACCGTCCTGTGTTGAATTCCGGCGTTGCCCAGGATTGAAGTGCGAATTTTGCTGGTCGAAGCCAACACAATCGTCATGGTGAATGCTCGACTGATCTGGCCGACGCACGGTCACTGAGAAAGTTCTGCACTGCAGCAGCCGTTTCTTCGACCGATCGCCTGGTGACATCAATCATCGGGCAATCGAGTTTGGCGCAGAGGCTCTTCATGAAAACGAGTTCGTCAGTGATGCTTCGGGCATCGGCATAGGCTGTCTCGCGCGATTCCTTCAGGGTGAGAAGCCGATGGCGGCGTATCTGAGCAATTCGCTCGGCGCTGGCGACGAGGCCGACGATCATCGGTTTGGTAAGGGAGTAAATCTCCTGCGGAACAGGAAGAGAGGGAACAATCGGAATGTTGGCGGCGCGAATGCCGCGTTGTGCAAGATAGATGCAGGTGGGAGTTTTTGACGTGCGGCTAATGCCAAGAAGCACGACATCGGCATCATTGATATCAGCAAGACCTTGGCCATCGTCGTGGGTCATCGTGAAGTTCAACGCATCAATGCGCTTGAAATAGTGGGCATCAAGGGCATGCTGGCCGCCAACCAGTGGGCTTGTTGCAGCATTGAGATACTGCGCGAGGCTGTGAATGACCGGATCAAGGATGGAAATACACGGGACACCCGTTGCTTCGCAGTGTAATTCGAGCTGGCGGCGAAGTGTTTGGTCAATGAGCGTAAACAGTACGATTCCCGGTTCGCGGGTGATGCCATCAAGCACTTTGATGAGCTGTTTGGGAGTGCGCACCAAAGCATAAATATGCTCAATCGGATGGAACCCGGCGTATTGAGCCGTAGCCGCCCTGGCAACCGTATTCAGCGTTTCACCCGTGGCATCGGAAACCAGATGCATGTGAAAATAGCGAGTGTCTGGCTTTTGCATGGATTGTGGATAACCTGTCGAAAACTGGCCGGTTGTGCCCGGGATTGAAAACTCTTGCCATGTTTTCAGAAGTTTTTCCACGGACGAGAACTGTGCAAATGTCTCCGCAGGGCAATGGGGATAAGTTGGTGGCGGTGACTTGATCTGGATATCTTTTTGGGACGCTTGTTAAGACTTTATTAAGTAAGGTAAATTTTTCGTTAACCTCAGGGATTGAGGTCTGTTTCTATGCAAAGGTTGGAAACACGGGCTGAAATTCGTGTATCCCGCTGGCCGTGCTCCAACTAAAAGAGAAACAAGAGAAGAGCTATATTGTATTTTGGGTGAGCGATGAGCCAAGGACCATTGTTGGATGTTCTGAACGCCAGAAAACCGATCAGACGGCCGGTGTGGTTCATGAGGCAAGCGGGTCGCTATTTGCCTGAGTATCGGGAGGTGCGGGCCAAGGCGGGCTCGTTTCTCGACCTTTGTTATAATCCAAAATTGGCAGCGGAAGTGACGCTGCAGCCGTTGAAGCGGTTTGATCTCGATGCGGCGATTTTGTTTGCCGATATTCTGGTGGTGCCTCATGCCATGGGCCTTGGCCTGCGGTTTGCGGAGGGCGAAGGTCCGGTGCTTGAGACGGTTCGGGATCGAGCAGCGGTTCAGCGCTTGAAATCTGTTGCTGGTTCGGCGGAAATTTCTGCCGTTTGTGAAACGGTTGGGAAAGTTCGAAAGGGCCTTTCGCGCGAAATTGGGCTGATCGGATTTTGTGGTGGTCCTTGGACTGTTGCGAGCTACATGGTGGAAGGTGGCAGTTCGGATCGCAACCGGGCACGTTTGGCTGCTTATAATGCCGAGGGCTGGTTTACCGATTTGATTGACCGGTTGGTGGTGGAGAGTACCACGTATCTGTGCCAGCAAATCGAGGCCGGTGCTCAAGCTGTGCAAATTTTCGACTCTTGGGCTGGTGAACTGGCCGGTGTTGCAAGAACAAAATTTGTTATCGAGCCGTTGTCACGTTTAGTGAAGCAGGTGCGGCATCTTCATCCTTCAGTACCGGTAATTGTATTCGCCCGGGGTATTGGAAGCGATCATCAGGTTATTGCAGACGTAACAGGCGCAAATGCAGTTGGTGTTGAGGCTGAATCCTCCATGTCGGCGGTTGTTAAGGGATTGCGAGATGGTGTTGCTGTCCAGGGCAATCTTGATCCCGTGGCTTTGCTGGCGGACGATGCGGCTTTGGAGCGGGAAGTTGATGCCGTAGCCAGTGCGGTGGCAATGCAACGGCATATTTTCAATCTTGGTCATGGCATTCGGCAGGAGACGGATCTCAACAAGTTGACGGTGGTGGTGGACCGCATTCGGGCCTTCGACAGAGCCGCGTCAAATGGTTGACATTGCTGTCTGGCTAAAGGTCTTGCATGTGCTTGGCGGTGTTCGCCTGGATGGCAGGGCTGTTCTATTTGCCGCGGTTGTTTGTCTACCATGCAACCATTGCCCGTGGCTCGGAGAGCGACTTGTTGTTTCAGACGATGGAACGCAGGCTTTTGAAGGCGATCATGATGCCAGCAATGATTGCGTCGTGGACTTTCGGCTTGTTGACAGCATGGTCTGCTGGCTGGTTTGAAGCAGGAGCGCTGTGGTTATGGCTGAAGATGGCTTTGGTTGTTGTTTTGTCAGGCTTCCATTGGTTTCTGGGACTTTGCCATGCTGAGTTCGTGTCCGGAACAAGCATCCGGAGTGGTAGATTCTTTAGAATTATCAATGAGGTTCCGACGCTTCTTTTGATCGGTATTGTAGTGCTGGTTGTCGTCAAGCCCTGAACCTCGAGAATAATATTGTTGGCGAGACAACAAGAATTTGCTATGGATCGGTTGTTCCTGGCTGCGCAACGGCTCGCGCTGGCGACTTCCCTCCTTTTCTGGCCCGCTTTGCCGGCCATTCCCAGATAGACAGAGACATGACGATTATTGGTGAACTGAAAGAAGTTAAACTTCAGGATTTGAAGGCAAAGACGCCTGCCGAATTGGTGAGTTTGGCGGAGGAACTTGAAGTCGAAAACGCTAGTGCTCTGCGCAAGCAGGAGCTCATGTTTGGCATTCTCAAAAACCTCGCAGCGCGAGATATAGAAATCATCGGCGAAGGCGTGGTTGAAGTGTTGCAGGATGGCTTTGGCTTCCTGCGCTCGGCCGATGCCAATTACCTGGCGGGGCCGGACGATATTTACATCAGTCCCAGTCAAATCCGCAAATTCACCCTGAAGACCGGCGATACGGTTGAAGGCCAAATTCGCAGCCCCAAGGACGGCGAGCGCTACTTCGCGCTGGTGAAGCTCAATACAATCAATTTCGAAGATCCGGAAAAAACCCGCCACAAGGTGCACTTCGACAACCTCACGCCGCTTTATCCCGATGAGCGCCTTGAGATGGAAGTGATGGATCCGACCAAGAAGGATTTCTCGGCACGGGTTATCGATATTGTGGCACCGCTCGGCAAAGGCCAGCGCGGGCTGATTGTAGCGCCGCCGCGCACCGGCAAGACGGTGCTGTTGCAGAACATCGCCCACTCGATTACCTCGAACCATCCCGAGTGCTATCTGATCGTGTTGCTGATCGACGAGCGCCCGGAAGAAGTGACGGACATGCAGCGTTCGGTAAAGGGCGAGGTCGTGAGTTCGACTTTTGACGAGCCGGCGTCGCGCCATGTGCAAGTGGCAGAAATGGTGATTGAGAAAGCCAAGCGCCTCGTGGAGCACGGCCGTGACGTGGTGATCCTGCTTGATTCGATTACCCGCCTGGGCCGGGCTTACAACACGGTTGTGCCGTCGTCTGGCAAGGTCCTGACGGGCGGTGTGGATGCCAATGCGCTGCAGCGCCCCAAGAGGTTCTTCGGTGCAGCTCGCAACATCGAGGAAGGCGGCTCACTGACCATCATCGCGACAGCGCTGATCGATACCGGCAGCCGCATGGATGAAGTGATCTTCGAAGAGTTCAAGGGCACTGGCAACTCTGAAATCATTCTCGACCGCAAGGTGGCCGACAAGCGGGTGTTCCCATCGATCGACATTCTACGATCGGGAACGCGCAAGGAAGAACTGCTGGTGAAGCCCGAGCTGCTCAAAAAGACCTATGTGCTGCGGCGCATCCTCAACCCGATGGGCACGGTTGATGCCATCGAGTTCCTCCTGGACAAGTTGCGTCAGACCAAGGGCAACAGCGACTTCTTCGATTCCATGAATGCCTGACGGCCCTACCGGGTAGGGCGGACAGTATCGATTCGATTCCGAAATGACTGGCTTGGACACGATTTTTGCTCTTTCCAGCGGTCATGGCCGGGCCGGGATCGCGGTTGTCAGAATCAGTGGCCCGGACGCAGGGGCGATTGTCGAGCGGCTGACCGGCTCCCTGCCCCCACCTCGAATGGCACGGCTTGCCAGCATTATTAATCCGGCAAACGCTGAAGTTCTCGACCGGGGCATAGTGCTGTGGTTCCCAGGACCTGCCACCATCACGGGCGAGGATGTGGCAGAATTTCATCTTCATGGCAGTCCAGCTGTTATCGCCTCGGTGTTCAGGGCGTTTGAAAGTTTTACCGGCATTCGGGCGGCGGAGGCGGGCGAGTTTTCAAAGCGGGCTTTTTTGAATGGCAAGATGGATCTCGTCGAGGCCGAAGGCCTGGCTGATCTCCTTGCTGCAAGAACCGATGCTCAGCGCCGGCAGGCGATGTTTCAGTTGATCGGCAATGCCAGTTCGATCTTCGAATCATGGCGCAGCCGGATGATCAGGGCTCTGGCGCTTGTGGAAGCCGCTGTGGATTTTTCCGAGGAAGAAGATGTGTCGGCGGCGGCACTCGATCAGGCGAGGCCTGAAATTATGGTTCTTCTCGCTGATATGGAAGGGGCACTGGAGCAATCGCGCTCGGGTGAAGTGATCCGTGGTGGTGTGCGCGTGGTGCTGGCGGGATTGCCCAATACCGGCAAGTCGAGTCTGCTCAACGCGATGGCGAATCGAGATGCAGCAATTGTGTCGAGCCTTCCAGGCACGACTCGCGATGTGATCGAGGTGTCGTTCGATCTCGGCGGTGTGCCGGTCACGCTTTGCGATACCGCGGGCCTTCGTGAGGCGCCGGCCGATGAAGTGGAGTCGATTGGTATTTCTCTTTCGTGGCGAAGTTTGCGCGAGGCTGATGTGACGGTATGGGTCGCAGCACCAGATGTGGCGGGCAGCATGGTCATACCCCAAGGGGTAAGCGCTGAAGTTCTGGTGGCGAACAAGTCAGACTTGGGATTTGGTGTTTTGGCAGCCGGTGCGATTGCCGTGTCGTCTAACGACAGCGAGTCGGTGTCGTGTCTTCTTGCTGTCTTGGCAGCGTTGGTACGCGGCAAGTATGGCCAGGGTGAACAGGGATTGATTGTCCGGGCACGGCAGCGGACGGCGATCCAGAATTCGATTCGCCACCTCAACGATTCTTTGCAGCATCCGTTGGGTAGGGCCGAGCTGGTTGCCGAGGAATTGCGCGCCGCAGCTGTGGAGCTTGGCCGGTTGACGGGTGCAATTGATGTCGAAGATCTGCTGGGTGCGATCTTCAGTGAATTCTGCATCGGAAAATAGGTCTTTGTTTCACGTGAAACTCTCGCCGCTTTGACGGGCGAGGCTTCATCGCCTATGAGACGCGCCATGAAAGCATTCGATGTAATTGTCGTGGGCGGCGGCCATGCTGGTGTTGAGGCAGCAGCAGCAGCAGCGCGCGTCGGCGCCAACACGGCGCTGCTTACCCATCGGGCTGCAACGATCGGCGAAATGTCATGCAATCCGGCGATCGGCGGATTGGGCAAAGGCCATCTGGTGCGCGAGATCGATGCGCTCGACGGATTGATGGGGCGGGCCGCCGATGCAGCCGGAATTCAATTCCGCTTGCTTAATAGATCAAAGGGCCCTGCAGTGCGCGGGCCACGCGCCCAGGCGGATCGTAAACTCTATCGTATGTCCATGCAGGCTCTGGTGTCAGCGCAAGCAAATCTCAGGGTCATCGAAGGCGGCGTGGTGCGGCTCATTCGTGAGAACGGTACTGTGACCGGTGTTGAATGCGAGGACGGCATCACCTATCGCGCTGCTGCCGTAGTCATCACGGCGGGCACATTTCTCAACGGGCTTATTCACATCGGCAACGAGACCATTCCTGCCGGCCGCCATGGAGAGCCTCCGGCGCTGGGGCTTTCGGAACAGTTGCGCGACGCCGGATTGAAAACCGGGCGGCTCAAGACCGGAACACCCGCCAGGCTCGACGGCCGGACGATCCATTGGGACGTGCTTGAGCCGCAACATGGCGATGCCGAGCCTGCCTTTTTCTCACTGTTCACATCACAAACAACCGCGCCTCAAATTCCCTGCTATGTCACCCATACGACGGCCGACACACACCGGTTGATTGCCGGCAACATTCACCTGTCGGCAATGTATTCTGGCCAGATTCAAGGGGTGGGCCCGCGCTATTGCCCGTCCATCGAGGACAAGGTTTCGCGCTTTCCCGACCGTGGATCGCACCAGATTTTTCTCGAGCCCGAGGGTGTTGATGACCACACGATCTATCCAAACGGGATTTCGACTTCGCTGCCCGCAGCCATACAGGACGCGTTCATTCGCTCCATTCCAGGCCTTGAAGACGTTGCCATCCTGCGTCCGGGCTATGCCATCGAGTATGACTATTTCGATCCGGTGGGCTTGCGCCATTCGCTGGAAGTGAAAACCATCCCGGGCCTGTTTCTGGCCGGTCAAATCAACGGTACGACTGGATATGAAGAGGCTGCCGCACAGGGTCTGGTGGCAGGTCTCAATGCCGCCCGCAAAGCCGGTGGCGTGGAGCCCGCCGTGTTTGACAGGGCCGAGGGTTATCTTGGTGTGATGATCGACGATCTGGTGACACGCGGTGTTTCCGAGCCCTACCGCATGTTTACCTCGCGGGCCGAATATCGCCTGTCGTTCCGCGCCAACAATGCCGATGAGCGGCTTACGCGCAAAGGTGTTGCTCTTGGTCTTGTCGGGCCGGAACGAGAAACCCTTTTCGGCCAACGGCAGGCATCTATTGACGACCGCCAGACTGATGGCGCGGGCGCTCAGCATCACATCTTCGCAGGCGGCCAAAGCCGGGCTGAAAGTCAATCAGGATGGCCAGACGCGCACGGCACTGGATTTGATCGGCATGCCCGGATGTGGGCTTCGAGGAAACTGCGGACCTTTGGCCGGAACTCAAGGGCCTGCCAGATTTCGTGCGCGAGACGCTGGAAGCCGACGCCCTTTACGCCGGTTATACCGAGCGCCAGGAGGCGGAGGTGGCCATACTGCGCCGGGAGGACCAGCAGCGCCTGCCAGAGGCTCTGGACTATATGACCATACCAAGCCTCTCCGCCGAGCTGCGACAGAAGTTGCATCGGGTCAGGCCCGCCACTCTGGGCCAGGCGGGCCGCATTGATGGTATGACGCCGGCAGCCCTCGCTGCCATACTCAGTTTCGTCAAGCGCCCAGACTTGCGCAAGAGCGCTTAAGGCATGGTGCCGGACGCCATCCGCCTGGAGTTTGAGCGGCTGAATGTTTCACGTGAATCACTAGCTGGACTCGAGACCTATGTGGTCACGCTCGAACAGTGGCAAAAGCGGATCAATCTGATCGGACCCTCAACGGTCGATGACATCTGGTTCCGCCATATCCTCGACGGTGCACAGCTCCTTGCCCACCTGCCAAAATCACCGGTGCGACTTGCCGATCTTGGTTCTGGTGCTGGCATACCCGGCCTCGTTCTGTCGCTGGCGGCCGGGCACCAGGCGGACCTCTATGAAAGCAACGGAAGAAAGGTCGCCTTTCTCAATGAAGTGATCCGCAAGACCCGATGCCCGGCACGAACGATTCACAGCCGTATCGAATCCGCTGCGCAAGATGCATCGAAAAACCCGGTCGAATGGGTGGTTTCCAGGGCCCTCGCCCCGCTTCCGCTGCTTTTGGAGTATACGGCCCCGTTTCTGGCCCTTGGCGCAAAAGCGCTTTTCCACAAGGGACAAGATGTAGATGCTGAATTGACCGAAGCCACAAAATACTGGAAAATCAAGTCTCATATGTATCCAAGCTTGACTGATTCGAAAGCGGTCATACTTGAGATCGAGGAGGCCGTACGTGTCAGAGTTCCCAGCCCATAACTTGCAACCCCGTATCCTCGCCGTTGCCAACCAGAAGGGCGGCGTGGGCAAGACCACCACCGCCATCAATCTGGGAACCGCCCTGGCGGCAGTCGGTGAAACGGTGCTGATCATCGACCTCGATCCCCAAGGGAACGCCAGTACGGGACTTGGCATTACCCGCAAGCCCGGACAGAAGTCCTCCTACCATGTGCTGATGGGCGAGAACCGGTTGGCCGATGTGATCGTCGAGTCCGGCATTCCACGGGTTCACTGTGCCCCTTCCACCATGGACCTACTCGGGGCTGAAATCGAACTTGCCCAAATTGAACGCAAGACCTACCGGCTTGCCGATGCCATTGCTGCGCTGGTTGCCGCAGGCATCGCCAATCGCCGTTACAGCTACATTCTGGTGGACTGTCCGCCATCGCTCAATCTTTTGACGATCAATTCGCTGTCGGCGGCAGATGCCATTCTCGTGCCGCTGCAATGCGAGTTCTTCGCACTCGAAGGCCTCAGCCAATTGCTGAAAACGGTGGAACGGGTAAAGGCCAATCTCAACCCGAAGCTCACCATCCAGGGCGTAGTGCTTACCATGTTCGACCGGCGTAACAGCCTGTCGGAGCAGGTCGCGCAGGATGTACGTAGCGTGCTCGGTGAAAAGGTCTATCAGACGGTCATTCCGCGCAATGTCCGGGTGTCGGAAGCACCTTCCTATGGAAAACCGGTTCTGCTCTATGACAACCAGTGCACGGGGTCGCAGGCCTATATAAAACTGGCCTCGGAAGTGATTCGGCGCGAGCGGGACTTGCGCGCCGCCTGATCGATTCAGGTCCGTAATGGAAACGTGACTCTTCCGGTATGAACGGGGATTGGCGGAGACTCAAGATGATGCAGGCTCAAAAGAAGCGGCTAGGCCGGGGGCTGGCGGCACTGATTGGTGACAACGCTACGGAGGAGGCAGTCTTCCACGATGTGCGCAGCCTGCGGTACATTCGCAATCGACCTGATCCAGCCCAGCCCGCACAATCCGCGCAAGTATTTTTCCGAAGAGGATCTTGACGACCTCGCCAGGTCAATCCGCGAGAAGGGCCTGCTGCAACCACTTGTGCTCCGTACTTTATCTAACGGCAATTATGAGATTGTGGCTGGTGAACGGCGCTGGCGGGCGGCCCAGAGGGCAAGCGTTCACGAATTGCCGGCGTTGGTGCGAGATCTTTCGGATGGCGAGGCTTTGGAAATCGCCCTCATCGAAAACATCCAGCGCAGTGATCTCAATCCGCTCGAAGAGGCACGGGCCTTCGGACAGCTCCTCGAACAGTTCAACTATACCCAGCAGCAGCTTGCCAATTCGGTCGGCAAGAGCCGCAGCCACATCGCCAACACCATGCGCCTCCTGACGCTGCCCGAGTCGGTGCTGAAACAGATCGAGAGCGGACAACTTACCGCTGGCCACGCCCGCACACTGGTGACGGCCAACTCACCCTCCACCCTTGCCGACCAAATTATCCAGCTTGGCCTCACAGTACGAGAGGCGGAGAACTCTATCGCGCACGCCCAAGGCCATCCATGCGCAAAAGTCTCCCACCGAAAAACCGGCGGATACGGTCGCGCTGGAGAAGCTTCTCGGCGAAGCAACGGGGTTGAATGTCGTTATCAGCGACAAAGGTGCCAAGGGCGGTAGCCTGACGATCAGCTACAAGACGCTCGAACAACTCGAAGACATCTGCCACCGCCTGCGGTCGCGCTGAAGCTGCTCAGGCCAGCCGCTCATTCAATAAGTGGCCACGCCGGGCTATCGACAGCATGCAGCGCATGCCGATCACTCTGCCCAAACCCTGACTGCCACGGCTTTGCTGTATCGCCTGCGACGAGCGTGGCGGCGGCATTCATCAACTCCGCCAAATTCCATGTCTTTAACTGCGCTGTAACGGCTGGCACGCGCTTGAAAAAGATCAGGGGCTTGGCGCCACGCACAGCCTGATCGAGCGATTGGCCACGTTCGATGGCCAGATGCATTTCCTCAAGCCGAACTACGTGCCGGTAACAGGCGCCTGCCACTTGCCCCGCATCTTCGCCCGCGTCCGTCATGCGCACCAGCAAAGTCTCCACGCGCTCGACTTCGCCCCGCAGGGCGGCATCGACAACATCGTCGAAATTCAACTCGCCACCGCTGGCACAAATAGCCTCGACGTCTTCGACAGTAATGGCGTCATGCCCCAAACAATAGACGGCCAGCTTTTTGGCTTCCTGCCCCAGCAAGCCGAAGTCGGTGCCATACGACTGGATTAGCAGTTGCAGAACACTTTGATCAGCCATAAGGCCCGCCGCCGCAAACGCCGCCGCGAGAAAATCACGGGCCTCGTCGATCGATGGCTCGTAGACAGGAACGATCCAAGCACTATCGGACTTCTCCAAGAGCGCGCGTAGCGGAGAAGACTTGCCCAGGTTCCCGGCTTCGGCAATCACCAGATTGCCCACCTGTTCCGCTTTCAGAACAGGTTCGATGGCCTTCTGGAAGTGCACATCGGCATCACCGGCCCACACCACGCGCCGGCCGCCCATCATGGAGAGAGACTGAACTTCATCGAGCAAGCGGCCTGGTGATTTCGCAAGCTCAGATTCCTCCAGACGCTGGACATTGAAGGGATCATCAAGCGAACCGGCAACACGCCGCACCGCCATGGCGGCCAGCGACCGGATGCGGGCTTCATCGAAGCCATAGAACAGAATCACTCGAATCTTCGGATCCAGCCGGCGCAGGCCCGATTCAACCGAAGCGCTGCGAACGATGGCCATCGCTCATGGCCGCCGGGAAAAATATACCGCCAGCCTGGTGCGAATTTCACCGGCAACTTCAACAGCGGCTCGTTGCTCGGCGTTGTCCCGCGCCTGACGGTCGGCAATCGGCTGCTGATCGCGGGTCAAGTCATAGGATACTGAAGACTTTACCTTGCCCTCGGTCAATGCCTTGCGGCTGTCTTCGCCGAACAGCCGATACCGCACTTCAACAACAGCCGCCCGGCGGCTGGTGCGGGGATCGGGATAGGTCACGATGGTGTTGGTAGATTCCGAAACGTCGAGCTTCAGGGAATAACCTCCACCGCCGCCAGACCCCATGGTGGAAAGAAGTTCATTGCGCACCAGTTGGCCCAACCTGCCCGGCTCTTCGGCAATGCGAACTGAAGCGAGCTCAGTCTCGACACTGGCGCCACCCTCCGGCGTGCCATAGAGCGGCTTCACATTGCAGCCCGCAAGGCCGAGCGACAAAGCAACGCCACCACAACCGAATACTCTGCGCGTGATCCCACTCATACGACGATGTTCACAATCCTGTCCGGAACGACAATCACCTTACGCACCTGCTTGCCATCGATGGCCCGCAACACGGCCGGAGAGACGAGCACCAATTTTTCAACTTCGGCGTTTGCCATGCCCTTGGCAATCGTTACCTCATCACGGCGCTTGCCGTTCACCTGGACGGCAACGGTCACCATGTTGTCGGCAACCAGTGCGGGATCCGCCTTCGGCCACGGCGTTTCAACCACCGCAGCCTGGTGGCCCAGCACCTTCCAGCATTCTTCCGCCAAATGGGGCATCATCGGGGCGGACATCAGAACCAGGAATTCCGCAGCTTCGCGCACGGCGGCGCCAGCTGCACCTTGCTGCAGCGCGGCTCCCAAGGCATTGGCAAGCTCATAAATTCTTGCAATGGCGCGATTGAAGCGCAGTGAAGACAGATCGTCGGTTACGGCAAACAGTGCACGGTGCGCGGCTTTACGCAAATCCTCGCTGGCCGCGGAGTTTGTGACGTCCGAAGTTGCTGAAGCAGCGGCCTCATTGACCAGGCGCCAGATGCGTTGGGTAAAACGCCACGCACCTTCAGCGCCAGCCTCGGTCCACTCGATATCGCGCTCGGGTGGGGTATCCGACAACATAAACCAGCGCGCCGTATCGGCGCCATAGCGGGCGATGATGTCGTCAGGATCGACGACATTTCTCTTCGACTTTGACATCTTCTCGATGCCGCCGACTTCGAGGGGTTCGCCGGTCTTGGCGTGTGTCCACGCGCCATCCTTCAACATGGCGTCGGCTGGGAACACCCATTCGCCAGACGCGGTCTTGTAGGTCTCGTGAATGACCATGCCCTGGGTAAACAGCGAACCAAACGGCTCATCTACCGCCAGATGCCCGGTGCGGCTCATGGCGCGGGCATAGAAGCGGGAATAAAGCAGATGCAGAATGGCGTGCTCCACACCTCCGATATACTGATCGACCGGCAGCCAATAGCGCGCATCCCCGGCATCAACTGGTTCATCGGCTTGTGGCGAACAGAACCGCGCGTAGTACCAGGATGAGTCGATGAAAGTGTCAAAGGTGTCAGTCTCGCGGCGTGCCGGCTTTGCGCATGACGGGCAGACGACATTCTTCCACGTGGGATGATGTTCCAGCGGATTACCGGGCTTGTCGAATGTCACATCTTCCGGCAGCACAACGGGCAAATCCGCTTTCGGCACTGGCACCACGCCGCACGTGCTGCAGTGGATCATTGGAATCGGGCAGCCCCAATAGCGCTGGCGTGAAACACCCCAGTCGCGCAGCCGAAAATTCACCCGGCGCTCGCCGATGCCGAGTTTCGCCATGCGGCCGGCAATCTCTTCTTTGGCCTGCGGAACGGTCATGCCATCAAGAAAATCGGAATTGATCAGAACCGTGTCGTCACCCTCCTTTTCGAGGAAGGCCTCATCGCCGACCGTGAAAGACGCGATATCTGCAGATTTCGGCGCTACCACCGGAACAACCGGCAGATTGTACTTTCGGGCAAAGTCCAGATCGCGCTGGTCATGGGCCGGGCAGCCAAAGATGGCGCCTTCGCCATACCCCATCAATACGAAGTTCGCCGCATAAACCGGCAGCAATTCGCCCTCGCGGAACGGATGTTTTGCGAACAGCCCCAACGGATAGCCCTTCTTCTCGGCGCGTTCGATGTTCTCTTCGCTGGTGCCGAGGGCCGCCACATCGCGGCGGAAGGAAGCCAAGCCCTCGTCCTTCGTGGAGAGGCGTTTCACCAGTTCATGGTCGGCCGAGACTGCACAGAAACTGGCGCCGAAAATCGTATCGTGGCGTGTCGTATAGACTGTCAGGCGTTCATCCAGCGCCTTTCCATCAGAATCCTGCAAGGCAAACGAGAAGCGCAGGCCCTCGGAGCGGCCGATCCAGTTGCGTTGCATCAGACGCACCTTGTCCGGCCATTTGTCGAGTCCATCGAGGGCTTTCAGCAAGTCTTCAGAAAACGCCGTGATTTTCAGGAACCATTGGGCGAGTTCACGCTTCTCGACCAACGCGCCCGAACGCCAGCCACGGCCATCGATCACCTGCTCGTTGGCGAGTACGGTGTTGTCCACTGGGTCCCAATTGACGGTCGATGTCTTGCGTTCGACGAATCCCGCCTTCATGAAGTCCACGAACATTTCCTGTTCGTGCCGGTAATAGGACGGATCGCAAGTGGCGATCTCACGGCTCCAGTCGATGGCAAGACCCATCGATTTGAGCTGGCCACGCATGGTGTCGATGTTGTGATAGGTCCAGGACTTGGGATGCACGCCGCGCTCGATTGCGGCGTTCTCGGCCGGCATGCCGAAAGCATCCCAGCCCATCGGGTGCAGCACGTTGTAGCCACAGGCCCGGCGGAAGCGGGCGATGACGTCGCCCATGGTGTAATTTCGCACATGGCCCATGTGAATGCGGCCCGAAGGATAGGGGAACATCTCAAGGACGTAGTATTTTGGCCTGGAACTGTCGGTCTTCGCCTCGAAGCATCGGTTCTCGGTCCAATAGGCCTGCCAGCGCGGTTCGGCATCGCCGGGGTTGTAGCGTTCGGTGGTCAAAATCGTCGTCCTGTCAAAATGATCAGCGGGTAGCAGGGGGAGTACCAGTCCTTGAAATGCCCCGCAAGCACGGCCATAAGCGGCCAATCTCAAGGTTCAGCCATGGCCCATTCGGGACTTCAAGATGTCAGGCAAAAACTCGCCGAAGCCGCCATGGCGGCGGGCCGGGAGCCTGCTTCGGTCAATTTGATCGCCGTCTCAAAGACCTTCGGTGCCGAGGCAATCCGTCTGGTCATTGCCGATGGCCAGCGGGTGTTCGGCGAGAACCGGGTACAGGAGGCAAAAGCCAAGTGGCCTTCCCTGATGCAAGAATTTCCTGACCTCGAACTGCATCTCATTGGTCCATTGCAGAGCAACAAGGCAGCGGAAGCGGTCTCACTGTTCTCGGCCATCCACACGGTCGACCGCCCGAAGGTCGCCGAGGCATTGGCCAAGGAAATGCAGCGCCAAAATCGCCATCCCGAGCTTTTCGTGCAGATCAATACGGGGCGAGAGCCGCAGAAAGCGGGGGTCATGCCGGAGGAGGCGGATCACTTCATTCAATCCTGCCGAACTCAGCATGGACTAAGGATCGCCGGGCTGATGTGCATTCCGCCCGCCGGGGATGATCCCACGCCACATTTCCAAAATGTGGTTGAGATTGGCAATCGCCATAACCTTCACCAGTTCAGCATGGGCATGAGCGGCGACTTCGCCAAGGCAATTGCTTGTGGTGCAACCCACGTGCGCGTCGGTTCGGCAATTTTCGGCCATCGTTGACAGGGAGCGCTGAAATGGCGCCCACCAGCAACTGAGTTGCAGGCCCGAGGCGGCGCAGCACGCGCGCCAGGTCCTGGGGACGCACGGCTATGCACCCGGCGGTCGGTGTCAGATCCGGCGATGCCAAGTGGAAAAACACCGCACTACCGCAGCCCCCGGATGCGCGGACGGGCGTTGTGCGACAAGGTGATAATCACGTCGTAGAGGCCGTCCTTCCGCCACAACTCTTCATGGCTGGAGGAGTAAGGCAGTTTGACCGGGCGGTTGTAGTTGCGATCGGAAACCGCGTCGCACCAGCCCATTGCCGGCCGCAGGGGATTTGATGGCAGCGACGATGGCGGTACGCCACGCCTGTCCGGCCGCCAAAAAAGGCCTCCGAATTGCCAGCGGCCGATGGGTGTCGCGCCATCACCTTCACGCTTCAGGCCGCGCAGGCCGGAGCGGCCAAGCGCGCAGGGAATAGTCATGTGTCCCACAATGAGCACGCCATTTGCCGATGACGGGCGGATCGCACGAACGTGAACAGCTTTGATGATATTCCGCATCCGGACCTGCTAAGGGAAAGCCTTCCAAATCAACCGGCAAGGCCGTAACATCGCATCGGCTCGTTCCACAGGCAACCCGGATTTCACGCCATGAGCACCACCAAGAAGATTCTGATCATCGACGATGATGACATGCTGCGCGGCACGCTCAAGGAGCAGTTCTCGCTGCACGACGAATTCAGCGTAACAGATGCGGCAACGGCCACGGCAGGCATCAAGGCGGCCAAGGCCGACCACGCCGATCTGATCATCCTGGACGTCAACCTGCCCGACATGGATGGGCGCGAGGCCTGCAAGGTCTTGCGCCGCAATGGCTACAAGGGTCCGGTCATCATGCTGACCGGCCAGACATCCGAGTCGGACACCATCCTCGGGCTCGATTCGGGCGCCAATGACTATGTGACGAAGCCGTTCCGATTCGGCGTTCTGCTGGCCCGCATTCGCGCCCACCTGCGCCAGCACGAGCAGAGCGAGGATGCGATCTTCAAGGTCGGACCCTACACCTTCAAGCCCAGCGCCAAGATCCTGATCCGCGAAGACAACAAGAAGATCAAGCTGACGGAGAAGGAAACGGCGATCATCAAGTTCCTGTACCGGGCCAACGAGCAGGTGATCGGCCGCGACGTGCTGCTGCAGGACGTCTGGGGCTACAACGCCGGGGTGACCACCCACACGCTCGAAACCCACATCTATCGCCTCCGCCAGAAGATCGAGCGCGATCCCGAGCCACGCCGAGATTCTGGTCACCGAAGGCGGGGGATACCGCCTCGTCCCTTGATCTTCGCACCCAAACGGATTCATATGGGTCCGGTGAGGGGCCGGATATCGATCCGGGTGGGCATGAAAGCTGAATTGACAAAGAGCATGGCCGCGCCATGGGCGTAAAGGCCAGTGCTGAAACGCTTCGCAGCATTCCGCTGTTCGCGGATTGCGAGCCCGTGCATTTGCAGGTTCTGGCGTTTTCCGCCCAGCGCCACGATTTCGCCGATGGCGAACGCATCGTTTCCCAGGGCGGCAAGGGGCTCGCAGCCTTTCTCATTCTCGATGGCATCGTCGAACTATCGCGCGACGATGGCGTCGGGGCGAGGCAGATTGGCGAAGCCGGACCTGGCGCCCTGATCGGTGAAATCGCCATGATCGCCGACCGGCCCTATTCGATCTCCGCCACGGCGCGAACGCCGGTGCAGGCGGTGCTCATCGACCGGCAACTGTTCATGCGGGTGGCGGAAGAATATCCGGAATTCGGGGCCCGCGTGTTATCGCGACCATCGCCAAACGGCTGGATGGTTCCATGGCCGATCTGAGCGAAATCAAACAGGCCTTCGACCAGGCGCGGTCGTTCACCAACCTATAGGTCGAAAGTCGCCATCACCGGCACATGGTCCGAAGGCTGGGTCCAGCCGCGGGCTTCGGCGACGACTTCCAGCCTGGTGCATTTGGGCGCAAGGCCGGGCGAGGCCCAGATGTGGTCGAGCCTGCGGCCGCGGTTGCTTTCGGCCCAATCCTTGGCGCGATAGCTCCACCAGGTGTAGAGCTTCTGGTCGGCCGGAACATGCTGGCGCATGACATCGACCCATTTGCCGGCCTTCTGCACGCGCTTCAGGCCATCGGTTTCGATGGGCGTGTGGCTGACGATCTTCAGCAGATCCTTGTGCGACCAGACATCGTGTTCGAGCGGCGCGATGTTGAGATCGCCGACCACGATGCCGTCATGGCCGCGCTTCACGGCGCCGTCGCCGAACCAGCTTTCCAGCTCGTCGAGGAACTGCAGCTTGTGGGCGAACTTGTCGTTGATCTTGGGGTCGGGCTCGTCGCCGCCCGCCGGCACATAGAGATTGTGGATGGTCAGCGGTTTTTCGCCGGCAACCGTCACCGAGATGTGGCGGCAATCGTCCTTGCCGCAGAAGTCCCGCGATGATGACGCCTTGAACGGCAGGCGTCGAAACGATGGCGACGCCGTGATAGCCCTTCTGGCCGAATTCGGCGAGGTGCTCGTAGCCCATGTCGCGCAAGCGGTGCCGAAAGGGAATTGGCCCTGCGGGCACTTGGTTTCCTGCAGGCACAGGACATCGGGATTCTGCTCGGCGAGCAGTTTCTTGACGAGCTCGATCCGCAGGCGGACCGAATTGATGTTCCAGGTGGCGATTTTCAGGGGCATGCAGCGGCTTTAGCGTGCGCCACGAAACCCGGCAAGCGGCCTAGTTGCTGTTGCCCTGTGTTCTTGGGCTTGAATTTGACCACGAACAGCTTGGGGTCGGGCTTCTCGCCAGTCACGACGTTTTCAAGCGTTACGGTGGTGCGGCGGCCCTTGCCGTCGATCACCACCCATTGCTGCAGGGCATCGCGGGCCTGATCGTAGGTCAGAACCAGTTGGCCGCCGATCGAACTTTCCTTGTCTTCCATGGTCACCGAGACCAGTCCATCGCCCTGTTCGAAAGTTGGTGATGGTCGCATCCTTCAGGAGATCGACCTTCTCGGCCAGCACGATCCGCAGCGGCGTTTTCGACAGCGGACCTGCGTCGCCATTTTCCTTGTTCTTGTTCTTGATCATCACCCACTTGCCGTCGGAGACGATCATCAACGGAACGGGCGGGGCATATTCGAAGCGCATCTTGCCGGGCTTGCTGATGAAGAACACGCCCTTGGCGAGTTTGCCCGACGGGCTGATCTGCGAGAAATCGCCCCGCATGTATTTGACAGCCGTTGATGTAGTCGTTGAGCTTGCGAACGGCGGCCACCTGTTCGTCGTTCAGCTTGATCGGCTTTCCGGCCAATGCTTGCGAAGTACCGGCCAAGCTCGCCGCCAGGCAACATCAAACCCGCAATAATTGATCGTCTGTTCAGCATCCGAATCTCCCATATCCGGGGCCTGATAACACAGGGCCCCGGCCTCTCGATACGCCATAAGGCGGAGAAACCCGCCATTTTTGCGGCGAGATCAGGCCCTGGCACTGTCGCCCGGAACCAGGATCTCGCGTTTTCCGGTGGCGTTGGAAGCGGAAATGAGGCCTTCCTTCTCCATGCGCTCGATCAGACTCGCCGCCTTGTTGTAGCCGACCTGCAGGCGGCGCTGGATGTAGCTGGTCGAGACCTTCTTGTCGCGCAGCACCACGGCCACCGCCTGGTCGTAAAGTTCGTCGCCCGAACCGCCGCCCTCGCCGCCCATGGCGCCCGGTTCGCCGAACTCGCCTTCTTCCGGCTCTTCGGTAACGGCCTCGACATATTGCGGCGCGCCTTGCGACTTTCAGATGATTGACGATCTTCTCCACTTCGTCGTCGGCCACGAAGGGCGCGTGCAGGCGCGAGATGCGGCCGCCACCCGCCATGTAAAGCATGTCGCCCTGGCCGAGGAGCTGTTCGGCGCCCTGCTCGCCCAGAATGGTGCGGCTGTCGATCTTCGATGTTACCTGGAAGGACATGCGGGTCGGGAAGTTGGCCTTGATGGTGCCGGTGATGACGTCGACCGAGGGGCGCTGGGTGGCCATCACCACATGAATGCCGGCGGCGCGCGCCATTTGCGCCAGGCGCTGCACGGCACCTTCGATGTCCTTGCCGGCCACCATCATCAGGTCGGCCATCTCGTCGATGATGACGACGATATAGGGCATGGCCGAGAGCTCGACCTGTTCCTGTTCGAAAATCGGCTGGCCACTTTCGGGATCGAAACCCGTCTGAATGGTGCGCGACATCTGTTCGCCCTTGGCCTGGGCCTGCTTCATGCGGGCGTTGTAGCCATCGATGTTGCGCACGCCGACTTTCGACATCTTGCGATAGCGCTCTTCCATTTCGCGCACCGCCCATTTGAGGGCGACAACCGCCTTGCGCGGATCGGTGACGACGGGCGTGAGCAGATGCGGAATACCTTCATAGACCGAAAGTTCAAGCATCTTGGGATCGATCATGATCAGTTTGCAGCGGTCGGGCGGCATTCGGTAGAGCAGCGACAGGATCATGGTGTTGATGCCGACCGACTTGCCGGAGCCGGTGGTGCCGGCGATCAGCAGATGCGGCATGCGCGCCAAGTCGGCGAAGATCGGCTCGCCGCCAATGTTCTTGCCCAGCGCCAGCGCCAGGTTCTGCGACGACTTCTCGAAGGTCTCCGACGACAGCAACTCGCGCAGATAGACCGTTTCGCGCTTGGCGTTGGGCAATTCGATGCCGATGGCGTTGCGTCCCTGCACCACGGCGACGCGGGCCGAAATGGCGCTCATCGAGCGGGCGATATCGTCGGCGAGACTGATGACGCGCGACGATTTGATGCCAGGGGCGGGTTCGAGCTCGTAAAGCGTGACCACCGGGCCGGGGCGAACATTGATGATCTGGCCTTTCACGCCAAAATCGTCGAGCACGCCTTCCAGCATGCGGGCGTTCTGCTCAAGCAGCTCTTCAGAGATTTCGTGGACCTTGCTTGGGCGCTTGGGTTCGGCCAGAAGCTCGAGCGGCGGCAGTTCGAATTCGTCGGCCTGGGCGGCGACCTTCCGGGGTTTCTTGACGGCCTTTGCGGGCTTGGCCTTGGTGACGACAGACTTCCTCTTCCTCGTCCTCGCTCGAACTGTTCATCATCAAGCTCAAAGGGCGTCTCGTCGTTGAATTCGGCGCGCGAGCGCGGCGCCAGGATGGGCTCGATGCGGGCACCCTTGCGAGTGCCAATGCCACCTTTGACGGGGGCAAGTCTCGTCAGAATGTCGCCACGGGGTTCAGTTGACCTCGCGGGCTTTGGTTTCGGCGCGGCGCTGGCGCCAGCTGTCGAAGGCATCACGCACGTAGGCGATCATCGAACCGGCGGCCCGGCGGCCAACACGCGCGGCGGTGCCGCTGCGTTGAACGATGACGTCCTGGCCAAGCCCCAATGCACCTTTGCCCGCCAGCAGGGCAAGTGCAGTGAGGCTGAGTCCGGTCAAGAACGAGGCGAGGAAGCCCTTGATGCCCAACGACAGGGCGGTGAGGATGAGGTTGCTGGACACATCGCCAACATTGCCGCCAAGCCCGGCGGCGAGCGCCCAGGAAGATGGGTTTGGCAGGCAAGACAGGGCACCGCTGGCCGCCACCGCCGCCGCCAGCCACAGTGCCAATGTGCGTACTGGCCGCGCTACTCCGGCATGGCCCACCAGCCGCACGGCCCAGGCCATGGGAATGGCGATCAGCGGCAGAACGCCCAACCCGAAGAATTGCATCAGTTCATCGGCGATGACGGCGCCGGGATAGCCCAGCCAGTTGGAGGCCGGCTTGTCGAGCGCATGATTGAGCGACGGATCGTCGACCGACCAGCTGGCAAGCGACAGCCCCACGGCAATCAGCCCGGCAAACAGCGTCACACCGGTCAGTTCCAGAACCCTCTTGCGCAGGAATCTGCGGATGGCCGCGGGAACCGCGCTGTCATCGGTATCGATTGACGGATCGTATGCCATGAACGCCTCCACCGCCCGGTGTTCGGCTTTCCAGGCGGCCATAACAAATGGTTAATGGCAGTGTGACGGCATAGGGTTAAGGCGTGGTTAAACGTGCGTCAAAACAAAGGGCCGGCGGGTTGCCCCGCCGGCCCTAATTGCGTGCAATGCGAGCGCGTCAGTTGTAGGCGCGTTCGCCGTGGTCGACGATGTCGAGGCCTTCGCGTTCGTCCTGCTCGGCGACGCGCAAGCCCACGGTCACCTTGCAGATCATCAGGGCCACGTAGCTGACGACCGCCGACATGACGGCGACCGTCAGGACGCTGACGATCTGCGCCTTCATCTGGACCGCGAAGTCATAGTCGAACAGCTTGGTGGAGAGGTCGAAGGCGGCGTAGTCGGTGACGCCCATGCCACCCCAGGCCGGGTTGACGAAGAGGCCGGTGAGGAGGGCGCCGAGAATGCCGCCGACGCCGTGGACGCCGAACACGTCGAGGGCATCGTCATAGCCAAGCTTGGCCTTGAGCCAGACCACCGACCACAGGCAGACGATGCCGGCGAGCAGGCCGATGATGATGGCGCCCAGGGCCCAACCCAGCCGCAGGCCGGGGTAATGGCCACGAGACCGGCAACGGCGCCGGAAGCCGCACCCAGCATGCTGGGGTGGCCGCGGAAAATCCATTCGCCGAAGGTCCAGGCCAGTGCCGCGGCGGCGGTGGCGATGATGGTGTTGAGAACCACCAGCGCCGTCAGGCCATTGGCTTCGAGGTTGGAACCGGCATTGAAGCCGAACCAGCCGACCCACAGGAGGGCCGCACCCATGGTCGCGAAGATCAGGTTGTGCGGCGCCATGGGTTCCTTGCCGAGGCCAACGCGCTTGCCGAGAACGATGGCGCAGACGAGGCCCGCGACACCGGCGTTGATATGCACGACGGAGCCGCCGGCAAAGTCGATGGCGCCCCAGTTGAACAGCCAGCCATTCATGGCGCTGGCGGCCGCCGAATAGTCGGCGAGAACCACGGCCTTGGCGGCGTCGTCGGTGGCGGCGGCGAGCTTCGCCAGGAAGTCAGTTGCAGCCTGTTCGCCGACCGTGGCCTTGACGATGTCGATGTTGTCGGCGCTCAGCGTGTAGGCATCGGGGCCTGCCCACCACCAGACCATGTGGGCGGCGGGGAGATAGGAGAAGGTGAACCAGATCACCAGGAACAGCAGCACCGCCGAGAACTTCATGCGTTCGGCGAAGGCGCCGACGATGAGGGCCGGGCGTGATGGCCGCGAAGGTCAACTGGAAGACCACGTAGACCAGTTCAGGAAGATAGGTTTCCTTGGAGAAGGTTGCCGCCATGGTGGTGATATCGACACCGCTCAGGAAGGCCTTGCTGAAGCCGCCGAAGAAGGCATTGCCGTTGGTGAAGGCCACGGAATAGCCATAGGCGAACCACAGCAGCGAAATCATGCAGAAGCAGATGAACACCTGCATGAAGATCGACAGCACGTTCTTGCTGCGGGCCAGGCCGCCGTAGAACAGGGCAAGGCCCGGCAGGGTCATCAGGATGACCAGGATGGTGGCGACCAGCATCCAGGCGGTGTCGCCCTTGTTGACGGTGGCGGCGGCTTCGGCGAGCGAAGCGGGAAGAAATGCCGTGAGCGCGAGACCCGCCGGCAATGCCAGCGCGAGCCTCTTGAATGGACTTGGTATCTTCATGTTGATCCCCATTGGATGTGATTAGAGGGCGGCGTGGCCGGTTTCGCCGGTGCGGATGCGCACCGCCTGTTCCATCGGCAGCACGAAAATCTTGCCGTCGCCGATCTGGCCGGTCTGGCCAGATGGTCTGGATAGCTTCGATGACCCGGTCGGCCATGGCACTGTCGACGGCGAGTTCGAGCTTCACCTTGGGCACGAAGCTCACGGTGTATTCGGCACCGCGATAGAATTCGGTGTGGCCGCGCTGGCGGCCGTGGCCCCGGACCTCGGTGACGGTGATTCCCTGTATGCCGAGGGCCGCCCAGGGCTTCCCGGACCTCCTCGAGCTTGAAGGGCTTGATGACGGCGATAATGTATTTCATTGAGCACCCCGTTGTTGGCGATGGTGCAGTGCAAAACAAGTTCCGTGCCAAACTCGCAATGACGTCATCTTATTGATTTCATTAGATATTTTGAATTCGCTGCGATGCACAGCAATCCATTAGATTGTGCCTAAATTTTCGGCACGATATGCCAAAGCTGCACTAAAATTAATCATAGTCAACCTGCGGCGCTCTCTCGCTTGACCTGTCCGGGCCGGCGGGGATTGATAGGGCCATGACCAATCGTTTCGATGTTATCGTCGTGGGTGCCGCCCTGAATGGCCTGGCCGCCGCCCTGGCGCTGGGTGGCAAGGCCGTGCGCCGGCCGCTGCGGGTGGCGCTGGTCGACGCCAAGGACCCGCGGCAGTTCGCGGATACGGCCTTCGATGGCCGGGCCACGGCCATCTCGCAAAGCGCCAAACGGATGTTCGAAGCCCTGGGTGTCTGGGAGGCGATGGCGCCCCATGCCCAGCCGATGAACCGGATCATCGTCACCGATTCGGCGAAGGGGCCTGCCAGCCGCCCTGCTCTGCTGCAATTCGATGCCGAAGAGGCGGGGCCGACCGCCCACATGGTTGAAAACCGTGTGCTCTACCGCACCCTGCTCGATATGGCGCTGCAGTCGCCGATGATCGAACTGGCCGTGCGGGTTCGCCGATGACGGCCGTCACTTTCGGGCCGGGCCTTGCCGAGGTCGACGCTGGAAAATGGCGAAGTCTCAAGAGCAGCCTGGTGGTCGCCGCCGATGGCAAAGCTTCGCGGGTTCGCCAGGCGGCTAACATCGACATGGTCGGCTGGACCTACGACCAGATGGCGATTGTCGCCACCGTCGACCATGAAAAGCCGCATAACGGCTGCGCCGAGGAACATTTCCGTCCGCCGGGGCCCTTCGCCATTCTGCCGCTTCCCGGCAACCGGTCGTCGCTGGTGTGGGTGGAAACCAAAGCCGATGCCGAACGCCTGCTGGCTTCATCCGATGACGGATTTCTCTCTGAGCTCTGCGGCGCGCTTCGGCGCGCATCTTGGCGAGATCAAGATTGTCAGCGGCCGCCACGGTTATCCGCTGGGGCTTTACGTGGCGCGGGAATTTGCGGGACCGCGGCTGGCACTGATCGGCGATGCGGCGCATGTCATTCACCCCTGGCGGGGCTCGGCTTCAATCTTGGCCTGCGCGATGTCGCGGCCCTGGCCGAATGCGTGAGCGATGCCGTGGCTCTCGGCCTCGATATCGGAGGTGCTGACGTTCTCGAGCGCTATGCGGCGTGGCGGCGCTTCGACACGGTGGCGACAGCTGCGGCAATGGATGGCATGAACCGGCTGTTCGGCAACGACAATCCGTTGCTGCGGTCTGCTGCGCGATGCGGGGCTGATGGCGGTCAATCGCATGGGCCCGCTGAAGCAGGCCTTCATGCGCGAGGCCGAAGGGGTGACCGGCGCGCAACCTAAACTGCTGCGCGGGATTTTGCCCTAGGTTTGCGCCGGCAGAACGTGGCCGACGAAGGGCAGTTCGCGGAACTGGTGGGCCATGTCCATGCCGTAGCCGACGACGAATTTGTCGGGGCAGCGGAAGCCTTCGAAATCGGCTTCGAGATTGGCGGCCAGATGGCCCGGCTTGTTGAGCAGCACGGCGGTCATCACGCTCTTGGCGCCGCGCGCCGAAATCAGGTCCTTGGCGAAAGCCAGCGTGCGGCCCGATTCGAGAATGTCGTCGATCAGCAGAACGTCGCGGTCCTTCACCTGGGTTTCGATATCGCGCAGCACTTCGACCTGGCCCGAGGACTTGGTGCCGGCGCGATAGCTTGCCAGCATCATGAAATCGACTTCGGGCGACAATCCCGCATGGTGCATGGCGCGGATCAGATCGGCGGCGAACACGAAGCTGCCCTTGAGAACCGGCACGACCAGCAGGTTCACGGGCTTGCGCGCGGCGATCTCGCGCGCCAGCTCGGCAATGCGCACGGCAATCTGGGTTTCGGAAAACAACACCGCGATGCGGTGGCCGTCGATTTCAATGTCACTCATGGCGCGGCATTTGAGCCGATTTCCTCGGCATGGGCAAAGCGAATTTCAACGATTTTCGCAGTTTCCGGCGGGGCCGCGACGCGGGTGACGAAATTGGTCATTTCACCGGGCCGCAGCGGCCGCGAGGCGGTGTCGAGGGTCCATTGGTAGACTTCCTTGCCCTGGCCGCTTCCTTCAGGCCGAAGCGCAACCACGGGATCTTGCGCTCGCCTGACGAAGTGTTGGCGATCTCGCCCTTGATGGCCAGAACCTTGGCGCCATCCACCGACATGTGCTGCATCTCGAGCTTGCGCAGTTCGAGGCCGTAGATGTTGATGTCCTGGCCCACCATCTCATAGCCTTTGACGGTCACCGGCAGGGTTTTGACAATCAGTTCGGGGCAGGCGAAGGCCACGGCCAGGGGTGCCACCGCTGCCGCGGCAAAGCCCACCCAGCCGGCCAGCTTCTTGCGTTTGCTGCCGGCGCTTGGCGGCGAAAGTCCTCCTGGGCCTGGCGGGAGGCTTCGACAAGGCGGCGGATCTCGATGGTCGGGCTCGGGCGCATGCTCGATGATGGCCGGAACCTGCCGGGGCGGCGGAGCGGCAATGACTTCGTCGGCCCGGCTTTCGAGCCAGGAATGGCCGCAGGAGGCGCAGCGCAGCAGGGTGCCGTCGGCGGCGATCTGGTAGGCCGGCATGTCGTAGCGCGTTGCGCAGGATGGACAAGATATGATCATGATGACGTCGTAGGCCGGCGGTCCGATTCGATTGGCGCGGATGGATTTCATCGGCAAAGGTTAAGGGCCGTTAGGGTTAAAGCCGCGTTAACGGTCGGCGTGATCAAAGGGCCCGACGAGGCAGGGAGGACATGCGTTGGTTCGGCTGGAGAATGTGGGCTTGCGCTATGGCCACGGCCCGGAAATTCTCAGGAGTGTGAGTTTTCATCTGGAGCCGGGCGGCTTCCGGTTCCTGACCGGACCATCGGGTGCGGGCAAGACATCGCTGCTGCGGCTGTTGTTCGCGGCGTTGAAGCCGACGCGCGGATCGGTGCAATTGTTCGGCGAAGACGTGGCGCTGCTCGACCGTCCGGCCATTCCCTATCTGCGCCGCCGCATCGGCGTGGTGTTCCAGGAGTTCCGCCTGCTCGATCATCTTTCGACCTACGACAATGTCGCGCTGCCCTTGCGCGTGGCGGGACTTCGCGAGTCGAGCTATCGCACCGATGTTCTCGACCTCCTGAGCTGGGTCGGGCTTTCGGAACAGGCGAATGCCTATCCGCCGGTGCTGTCGGGCGGCGAAAAGCAGCGCGCCGCCATTGCCCGCGCCGTCATCGCCAAGCCGGAACTGCTGCTGGCCGACGAGCCGACCGGCAACGTCGATCCGGCGCTGGCCAAGCGGCTGCTGCATCTGTTCGTCGAACTGAACCGCCTTGGCACCACGGTGCTGATCGCCACCCACGATCTCAAGCTGGTGAGCCAAGTGAAGGCCAAGACGCTGCATCTGGAAGCGGGGGAGCTCAGCGAAACATGAGCAAACTGCCAGCCGCAAACCGGCGCCGATCATTCCGCCGACAGGCGGGCTCGCTGCGCTCACTCACCGTGACCATGGCGGTGATGTGCTATCTCGCCTGCCTGGCCATCGGCGCGCTCATCCTGATCAACCGCGCCGTCGACAACTGGACCAGCGGACTGTCGCGCGAGATCACCGTGCAGGTGCGCGAGCTGCAGCAGGCCGATATCGAAGTGGAACTGGCCAAGGCCGCCGAGATTCTCAAGGGCTTTCCCGGCGTGGTGAGCGTCGAAATTCTCGACCGCGAGGCGGGCGCCAAGCTGCTCGGAACCGTGGCTCGGCACGCGCAATCTTGGCGATCTGCCCATTCCGCGTCTCATCCGCGTGGTGATCGACGAACAGAACCCGCCGGATTTCGCAGCGCTGGAACAGCAGCTCGCCGCCGCAGGTGAAAGGCGTGGCCATCGATACGCACCGGCGCTGGCAGGCGGAACTCACGCGCATGGCGCGAACACTCTCGATCCTGTCCTATGCCGTGCTGCTGCTGATCGGCATTTCGGCGGTGACCATGGTGATCTTCGGCACGCGTACGGTGCTCGACGCCAATCGCGAGGTGGTGGACGTGCTGCATCTGGTGGGCGCCAGGGATCGCTATATCTCGCGGCAGATCGACAGCCGCTTTCTCAAGACCGGGCTGGCCGCCGGCCTGATCGGCGTGGCGCTCGGGCTTGGTGACGTTTTTCCTGCTCGAGCATCACCGGCAGCCGCGCGGCGGCGGCGGCATCGCCGATGCCAGCCGCAGCCTGATTTTTGCACCGGCCGGGCCTTGCGATCTGGAGTTATGGCCTGCTGCTGGCGGTGCCGGTGGTGGCGACGATCATCAGCCTCGTCACGTCGCGCCTCACACTCATCCGCATGCTGAGGAATGTGCTGTGACCGCCGTTCGCTCGCTCGTTTTCAACGTGCGTGTTCTATGTGAACCTGGCGCTGTTTCTGGTGCTGGGTTCGGAATTTTTCCTGACGCCGCGCAAATGGTCGGTCAGGGCACTGCAAGTCCTGGGCGCAAACATCGCTGTGGCTGCTGCGGGTGATCTGCGGAACGAAGATTGAAGTGCGGGGCCGCGAGCACATTCCGTCGGGTGCGGCGCTGGTGGCCGGCAAGCATCAATCGTTCTGGGAGACCTTCGCCATTCTGCCGCTGCTCGACGATCCGGCGATGGTGCTGAAGAAGGAACTCACCTACATTCCGTTCTTCGGCTGGTTCATCTTCAAGTTCAAGATGATCGCCGTTGAGCGTTCGGCCGGGAGCGCGGCGCTGAAGAACCTGATGCGGCGGGCCGAGGAAGAGATCGCTCGGGGCCGCCAGGTGGTCATCATGCCGGAAGGGACCAGGCGGGCGCCCGACGATCCGCCCGACTACAAGCCGGGAGCCGCCGCACTCTATGGCATTCTCGGCGTGCCGTGCGTGCCCTTCGCCCTCAACTCGGGCCTGTTCTGGCCGCGGCGCAAGTTCCTGCGCCATCCCGGCACCATCGTCATCGAGTTCCTGCCGCCGATTCCCGCCGGGCTGCCGCGCAAGGCGTTTCAGGCCCGGCTGCAGGAGGCCATCGAAACGGCGACCGCCAGGCTGGTGGCCGAGGGGCGGAGCGGGACTCGCAAAGTACAAATAGAGAACAATTTCTCGACTCGTAAACCTATTGGCGTTACACATGCTCAGGCCATGGAGCCCGCCGGCCTGAACCCCATCGCCCAGGAGATCTGGGACATGAAGTACCGCTTCAAGGAAACGGACGGGACGATTCATGACCAGACACCGCAGGATACGTTCCGCCGGGTGGCCAAGGCCGTGGCGGCGGCGGAGGCCGGAGCCGCGCGCGCTGGGAACAGGCGTTCTTCGACATTCTTAAGCGATTATCGCTTTCTGCCGGCGGGGCGCATTCTCTCGGGGGCGGGCACCGGGCGGTCGGTGACGCTGTTCAATTGCTTCGTCATGGGCCGCATCGAGGATTCGATGGCGGGCATCTTCGATGCGCTGAAGGAAGCCGCCCTCACCATGCAGCAGGGCGGCGGCATCGGCCATGATTTCTCGACCATCCGGCCGGCCGGCGCGCCGGTGAAAGGCGTCGGCGCCGATGCCTCGGGGCCCTTGAGCTTCATGGACGTGTGGGATTCCATGTGCCGCACCATCATGTCGGCGGGTTCGCGGCGCGGCGCCATGATGGGCACGATGCGCTGCGACCATCCCGATATCGAGGCCTTCATCGCCGCCAAGCGCGACGCCAGGCGGCTGCGCAATTTCAATCTCTCGGTGCTGGTGACCGATGCCTTCATGGCGGCGGTGAAAGCCGATGCGCAGTGGCCACTGGTGTTCGAGGGCAAGACCTATCGCACGTTGAGGCGCGCGCCTTGTGGGACCAGATCCTGCGCTCGACCTATGACAGCGCCGAGCCCGGCGTGATCTTCATCGACCGCATCAATGCCGAGAACAATCTCGCCTATTGCGAAACGATCCACGCCACCAATCCGTGCGGCGAGCAGCCGCTGCCGGCCTATGGCGCCTGCCTTCTCGGTTCGCTCAATCTCACGCGTTTCGTGCGAAGCCGTTCGAGGCCGATGCCGCCATTGACATCGAAGACCTGAAGCAGGCGGCGGCGGTTGCCATGCGCTTCATGGACAATGTGATCGATGTCTCGAACTATCCGCTGGAGCAGCAGCGCAGCGAAGCCAAGGCCAAGCGGCGCATCGGGCTTGGCATTACCGGGCTTGCCGATGCGCTTGCTGATGTGCGGCGTGCGCTATGGCTCGGAAGAGGCGGCGGCACTGGCGGGCGCCTGGATGGCGGCCATCGAAGCGGCGGCCTATGTCGCCAGCATCGGGCTTGCCGCCGAGAAGGGCGCTTTTCCGCTGTTCGACTGCCACGGCCTATGGCGCCACGGGACATGTGGCAACGCTTGCCGCCGATATCCGGCGCGACATCGCCAAGCATGGCATCCGCAATGGACTTCTCACCTCCATCGCGCCGACGGGGACCATTTCGCTTCTGGCCGGCAATGTGTCGAGCGGCATCGAGCCGATTTTCCGCGCGAGTTACGACCGCAAGATTCTGCAGCCCGACGGCAGCCACCGGACCGAGACGCGTTTCGGACTATGCGGTGGCCCTGTGGCAGGAGCTATCATGGCAGCCGATGCGGCATTGCCCGAGGCCTTCGTGACGGCGGAACATCTGACGCCCGCCGAGCATCTCAGGATGATGGCGGCGGTGCAGCGCCATGTCGACAGTTCGATATCGAAGACCATCAATGTTCCCGAGGACTTCAGTTTCGAGCGCTTCAAGGCGGTCTACGAGGAGGCCTATGATCTCGGCCTCAAGGGCTGCACCACATTCCGGCCCAATGCCATCACCGGCTCGGTGCTTTCGGCTGATGCGGCACTGCCGGTGAAGCCGGCGAAGTGGTCTACATGAAACAGCCGATGGAACGGCAGGCATCGCTTCCGGGCTACACCTACAAGCTCAAGTGGCCGGAGAGCGACCACGCCATCTACATCACCATCAACGACACGCTGGAGCAGGGCCGGCGGCGGCCATTCGAGATTTTCATCAACTCCAAGAACATGGAGCACTATGCCTGGACGGTGGCGCTGACCCGGATGATCTCGGCGGTGTTCCGGCGCGGCGGCGATGTGTCGTTCATCGTCGAGGAGCTGAAGGCGGTGTTCGATCCGCGCGGCGGCCAGTGGATGGACGGGCGCTATGTGCCGAGCCTTCTGGCGGCGATCGGCGGCGTCATCGAAAAGCACATGATCGAAATCGGTTTCCTCAAGCGCGAGGACCTGGAGCGGGAGCACAGACCTGCTCGGCGAGCGCCGTTCGGGCTGCCCGCGCTGTGGCGAAGCCGGCTCTGGTCTATCAGGAAGGATGCTCGGTGTGCCTCTCCTGCGGCTACTCCAAGTGTAGTTAATTGTTGACATCCAGAACAAAATTGTTCTAGTTTTGTTCTCATGCAACTCAATGGTTTCCCCGTCTCCGCAAAACTCCCCGATGACCTTGGTCTTGGCAAACGCTTCTGGTACTGGCGTGGCGCTTCGGGCCGGAGTTACATCCACTCCATCTACCCGGTGGACGACTGTCCGCCGTCTCCTGGTGCCGTTTATGTTGCTGTGCGCAACGACAATGGCCTGCGCGAAGTGCTGGCCGTGGGCCGGTTCTGCCAGTTGCTGGGACGGCAGTCTGCAGGGCCATCGAGGCCAGCCGGTTTGTTCCCGACGGGTACTGACGAGATCCATGTCCATCTTCTGGCGCGCGACAGCCGGGCGGCCGATGCGGTGCTGGACGATCTGGTGGCGGCCATTGACATGAGCTTGAACCTGCTTGCCCGGCCTTTGGCTTCCAGGAAGCCGGTCAGGCCGGCGCTATCCTTCGCTTGAACCAGCAGGGCCGCCACGGCCTCCAGCTCGGGATCGTGAATATCCATCTCGCGCAGGTGCTGCAGCGTGTTGATGATGTAGTCGGTGCAGCGGCCCGATTTGCCAACACCCTGTCGTGCTGCTGCGGCAAGCTCCTCGACGCGGCGCTTCCCGGCATATTGCGGATGGGTCCGGTCCACGGCGTAGGTAAGAGCCGTGACATGCCTGCCATCATCGAATGCGGAACCGTGTGCTCACTTCGCGATAAACAAGGGTCACCTGTTCGCGGCGGCGGAGATAGTCAATCGTCTCACCCCAGCGGGCCCGCGCAACGCGATAGCCAACGCCGACAGCAACTGCCGCCACTGTCGAGGCCGAGAACGAGCCCCGGCCTCTCCGGCGTTCCCCGATGAACATGGGACAATACGCAGAGCGCCCGGCGATAACCAAAAATACGGCCGGACGCTCGCTCTTCAAAAGCAAAGCCCGGGTTCCACATCAGCGACCCATAGCCAAACACCCAGAACCCGTCCATCGTCCCCGCCACTCCGAATCAGCTCCGCCCATGTCACCAAACAAGCCTCGCCCATGGAAGATGCTAGTTGCCGCTCGCGGCCGTCGTGCTGCTGGCGGCGCTGTGGTCGGTCTATTGGTACATGGCGCAAGGCATCTGCCCGAGGCGAATTCGCAAAAACCCGCGCAGAACTGGCGACCGAAGGGATTGAACTTGCGTGCGTCTGCCGAAAGCTGGGGTAGGATTTCCCTTCCGCTTCGAATACCGCTGCCAAAACCGCAACTTTATCGAGCGCGGCAGCAAGCGCTTTGAGTCAACAGAACTTCAAGCCGTGGCGCTGGCCTACAAGCCGTGGCATGTCATCACCGTCCTGCGTGGCCCACTCGCGCCGTTCAATCCGGCACGACCCGGCGTCGACATCACCCATGAAGCCGCCATCACGAGCATTGTCGCAGCACTCGACCCAAGGCGGAACGGCAACAACCGAAATTCCCAATCTCGACGGTCGCCGGTATTGCTCGAGCGCGCAAATCTGTTCTGCTCAGCGCCAGGACATCGAGACATGCGGCAGATCGACTACGCGGCCAGCAATTGAGAGCCTCGCCCTCACCCTGCCGGACATGGCACCAGTCGCCATTGATAGCATCGAGGCGCAAGGGCACTGATCACCCAGGACGGGACCCTGATCATCGAATCCGCCATCGCCCGCCAGGGCGCGCTTGAACTCTCTGCCACGGGGCAGCTTGCGCTCGATGAACAGCGCCGCCCCAAGGGCAAATCGCAATCAAGACCAATGACGGCCGCAAAACTGCTGCAGGTCATCAACCGCAGCCCTGCACTTAACTGAGAAAGAGCAAACGGCACTCTCGGCGCTCCTGACTGTCACCGGCAACCAGCTCACGCTCACCGCCAGTGACGGCCAGCTCTATCGCCGGGCCGCTTGAAGATCGGCGACCTCGCGCCGCTGTTCTTAATTCTTTGGAAGGCCGCGGCCAAAGTCCGGCGCCGCCGTTTCCTGGCCCGCCGCGATGATGCTGCGGCGGATATCGCGCGAGCGGGCAAAGAGACTGAACAGGGCTTCGCCATCGCCCCAGCGGATGGCGCGCTGCAGGGCCGACAGGTCCTCGGAAAACCGCCCCAGCATTTCCAGCACCGCATCCTTGTTGTTGAGGAACACGTCGCGCCACATGGTCGGATCGGAGGCGGCGATGCGGGTGAAATCGCGGAAGCCGCCGGCCGAGAACTTGATCACTTCGGAATTCGTCACTTCCTCAAGATCGGCGGCGGTCGCCACGATGTTGTAGGCGATGAGATGCGGGAAGATGGCTGGTGATGGCCAGCACCAGATCATGATGGTCCGGCGTCATGATCTCGACATTGGATCCGCAGGCCCGCCAGAATTCCGGTCAACCTTTCGACCGCATTCGCATCCGCCTGCCGGCAGCGGCGTCAGAATGCACCAGCGGTTGGTGAACAGCGACGCAAAACCCGATTCCGGGCCCGATTGCTCGGTGCCGGCAACGGGATGGCCCGGAATGAAATGCACGCCTGCCGGCACATGCGGGCCCAACATCGCTGGCGACGGCCCCCTTCACCGAGCCGACATCGGTCAGGATGGCGCCCTGCTTCAGCGCCGGCGCAATCTCGCGGGCGATCGCCTCATAGGTGCCAAGCGGCGAACACAAAATGACGAGATCGGCTCCGGCAGCGGCGTCGCGCGCCGTCTCGTGCATGGTGGTGACAAGGCCGATTTCCGTCGCCTTGGCGCGGGTTGCTTCACTTGCGCGCATAGCCCGCGATATGCCCGGCCAGTTCTTCGCGCCGCATGACATGCGACAGCGACGAGCCGATGAGGCCGAGGCCGATGAGGGCGACGCGCTCGAACATCACTGTCATTTCACAGAATTCTTTCAGAGCCGAGACAACGGCGCGGCAGGCCTCTTCATCGCCAACCGTCAGGCGCAAGGCGCCGGGCAGGCCATAACCTTCCATGCGCCGCAGAATGATGCCGCGTTCGCTCAGGAAGGCATCGGCCTCGGCGGCGCGGCCACCGGGAAAATGCATCAGCAGGAAGTTGCCGACACTCGGCGTGACGTCAAGGCCAAGCGCCGGCGAGTTCCGCTGTCAACCAGGAAGCCACTTCTCATTGTGCGCCACGGCCTTCTCGACAAAGGCCTTGTCGCCGATCGCCGCGACGCCGGCCGCAAGCGCCGGGGCGCTGACATTGAAGGGCCCGCGAATGCGGTTCAACACATCGGCCACATGGGCCGGGCAATAGGCCCAGCCCAGCCGCAGACCGGCGAGCCCGTAAATCTTCGAGAAGGTGCGGGTCATCACCACATTCTCGAAGGTCGACACCAGCTCGATGCCCCGCCTCATAGTCGTTGCGGCGGACGAACTCGGCATAGGCGGCATCGAGCACCAGCAGGGTCGATGCAGGGAAGCCCGGCATGCAGCCGCTTCACCTCGCTGAACGGCAGATAGGTCCCGTCGGATTGTTGGGGTTGGCGATGAAGACGATCTTGGTCTTGGCATTGACCAGCTTCAGCACCGCATCGACATCGGTGGTGAAGTTCCTCTCCGGCGCCACGCGCGCCGTGGCGCCATTGGACTGGATGACGATCGGATAGACCATGAAGCCATGTTGCGAATAGATCGCCTCGTCGCCGGGGCCCAAATAGGCGTGGCCAAGCAGTTGCAGCAGTTCGTCGGAGCCGGCGCCACACACGATGTTCTCGGGCTTCAGCCCATAACGGCCGGCGATCGCCTCGCGCAGGGCGGTGGCGCTGCCATCGGGATAGAGCGCCAGCTTGGCGGCCTCGGCGGCAAAGGCCTTCACGGCCGCGGGGCTGGCGCCCAAGCGGCGACTCGTTCGACGACAGCTTGTGAACCTTGCCGCCCTTGGCCGAACTCTTGCCCGGCACATAGGGCGAAATCTGCAGGATGCCGGCATTGGGAGTGGGTTTGGACGACGTCATGACCAGTCAGACCTTGATTTGAGCGGGGAAACGGCCGGCGACGATGACAATCCAGCGAGGCGGCATGACCGGCAGCGGCAAGTCTCAGCCGCGCCGAGAAAGCCCTTGAGGCAAACGGCGGTGGCTCGCCTGACATGCACGACCAGAGTGCACCGCCTGACGGCGCCGCGCGTCACGACAAGAGTGCAATCATCACCCGCGGGCTGCGCTTCGGCATGGCCGATGAGGAGCAGCGGCGGAACACCTTCGCCGCGCAGCACGGGCAATACGCCGAGCACCCGGGCCTTGCCGTTGTCGGCCAGCGAGGAAAGCATTCGGCCCACGGCGCCCGCCGTCTCGACGACGCAAAGATCGCCGGGGGCTTTCGCGACAGTCGCTTATCGCCTCGTCGTCGTCACCTCATGCCAATAACTGGCATGGGGCCGAAATACGATGACAATGCAATGCGGCGGCACCAGCGGCATTCAGTGTGTGGCGCGCCACATGGACATTCACCGGCGCTTGCGAAAGCGTCGAGACAACCAGAATGCTGCGCCAAAGACGCACCAGAAGTTCGGGGTCCAACGGTCACCGCCGCCGCGCTTCACGATGCGGCGCAGAATTTCGGCCTCGCGGGCCGGGCGCACCGGGCGAAACCGCCAGTGAACCATCGGAAACCTTGCGGGCCTTCACTTTGCGCTGGGCGGCGGCGCGGCGCATGAGCAGATCGACGATGCCATCGTCAATGGCATCGATCTCGCTCCTGATATCGGCAAGGCTTGTGTCCGGCCCTGTCATGTTGACCCTGCTTTCCGCCTCAAAAGGCGGTTCTTCATAAGGGCAAGCCCCGGAAAAGCAAAGGTTTCAATCTATCCGCCGGGGGCGGGCAGGGGCTTCAGGCCAGGCTGCAGGCGGGGCACCAGGCGGCGCACCCGCTTGCCCGACGGATATGGCATAAACCTGCTTCACCGCCTCGACGATCACCACGCCCGGAAAGGGCCGGCATGACCCTCCGCCCGGCGCCTTCAAGCGCCCGCGCCATGGACAGCAGGAACGGCCTGTCGATGCGGCGGGAAATACAGCGCCTGGGACCAGCCATTCAGCGAAAACTGGCTTTCGCGCAGAAGCCTGCGTCAGCTGCGGCCGGGAAAATGGCTGGCCATGGCCGAAGGGCGAGGAATCGAAGCGCGCCCACATGCCCCGGCGGTTGGGCACCACCAGCAGAATCCTCCCCTGCGGGGCGAGAACCCGCCAGACTTCCTTCAGCAGCTCGTCGGGCGAATCGCTCAGTTCGAGGCCATGGGCGACAATCGCCAGATCGACCGAACTTTCGAGCAGCGGCAGTTCGAATTCATCGACCAGCGCCGAACGCACCAGCCCCTCTTCCGGCCAGTGGATCACGCCCTGCCTGGCCAGCATGAAGGCCAGGACCCGGCGGGCCGCGGTCCAACCCCTCGTCGAGATAGGGTTGGGCAAAGCCCAGGCCGAGGACCGTCCGGCCGGCCATGTCGCCCAGCCGCGGCCTGAGCCTCGCCATGATCATTCGCCGCGTGACAATTCCGAAGCGGCTGGCGTAGAACTCGCGTAAATCGACAACATCCATGGGGAATCAAGGATACCGCTCCGGCGCTCCCCCGTCATCCCGGAAATCGGCAAAGAGGTTATTGAATTCGATGTCCCATCTCGAAATGCACCAGTTCATCTGCCGGAGCGACAATTATGGATTGCTGGTGCACGACCACAAGACCGGCGCCACGGCCTCGATCGATGCGCCCGATGCGGCGGCCATCGAGCAGCATCTCAAGAAGCGCGGCTGGCAACTTACCCACATCTTCACCACCCATCACCACGTGGACCATGTCGAAGGCAATCTGCAGCTCAAGGAACTTTATGGCTGCCAGATCTTCGGGCCGGAAGCCGAGGCCGAGAAAATTCCGGGCATCGAGAAGAAGTACAAAGGTGGCGATACCTTCACCTGGGCGGGGCGCGAGGTGAAGGTCTACGATTGTCCCGGCCACACCAAGGGCCACATCGCCTATCACATCCCGTCGGAATATTCGCTGTTCGCCGCCGACACGCTGTTCTCGCTGGGCTGTGGCCGGGTGTTCGAAGGCACGCTGGAAGAGATGTACAATTCGGTCAAACAGTTCAAGGCGCTGTCGCCCAGCACTTATCTCTATTGCGGGCATGAATACACCGAATCGAATGCCCGCTTCGCCATGTCGGTGGAACCGGGGAACCGCTTCCTGCAGCAGCGCGCCGGTGTCGTCACCAAGCTGCGCCAGGAGGGCAAGATGACGTGCCCGACGACGATCGGCGAAGAACTGAAAACCAATCCGTTCCTCCGGACCGACAGCCCGGAAATCCGCCGCCACCTGAAGATGGAGAGCGCCACGGACGCAGAGGTTTTCGCCGAACTCCGCACCCGCAAGGACAATTTCAAGTGAGGGGCAACCGATGAAACTCGGAGATTTCACCACCCTGACCTTCGATTGCTACGGCACGCTCATCGACTGGGAAACCGGCATGTTCGAGGCCCTGAAACCGCTGACATCGCGGGTGCAAGGCCGCACTCACGCGCGACACGGTTCTCGAAGCCCATGCGCGCCACGAATCGTCGCAACAGGCGGCGACACCCGCGATGAAATACAGCGAGCTTCTGGCCGTCGTTTACAAGCGGCTGGCGGAGGAATGGGGCGCTCCGTGCCCCATGGGCGGAGTGCCAGGCTTACGGCAATTCGGTCAAGGACTGGCCGGCTTTTCCCGATTCGGTCGAAGCGCTCGCCTATCTCAAACAGCACTACAAGCTGGTCATCCTGTCGAATGTCGACAATGAAAGCTTCGCCCACAGCAACCGCCGCCTCGGCGTGACCTTCGATGCGATCTACACGGCGCAGGATATCGGCTCGTACAAGCCAGCCCAGCGCAATTTCGACTACATGATCGAAAAGCTGGCAACGCTCGGCGTCGGCAAGCAGCAGATTCTGCACACGGCGGAAAGCCTGTTCCACGACCATGGTCCCGCCAACCGCGCCGGACTTTCCTCATGCTGGATTTACCGCCGCCATGGGCAGCAGGGATTCGGCGCCACCATGGACCCGGGCGTTACGCCGAAATATGATTTCCGCTTCACCAGCATGGCCGAACTGGTGGCGGCGCATCGCGCTGAATAGCGAGCCGTCAACGGCTGGTGCGGCTTGTCCAGCGGCTGCCGAAGATCGAGATCATCACCGCGCCGATGATGACGGCACCGCCGATGAAATCGGTGCGGCCCGGCGTTTCGCCAAGCGCCAGCCACGGCCACAAGCGGATTGATGACCGCATCGAGCATCACGATCAGCGACAGGGTGATGGCCGGAACGGAACGCGCGCCCCGGGCGTAGAAGATCAGCGGAATAGCCAACTGCAACGAGGCCCATGCAGCGCCAGCAGCAGAACCTCGCGCAGGCCAACGGCGAAGCCGCCACCGGGATTGCCGCCAATGGTACGTCGAAGGACCCAGAAAGCCCGCCACCAGGAACGACGCAAATCCGCCCACGCAAATGGCCGGCACCATGTCGACATGGCGATAGCGGCGCAGCGCCAGTGTCTGTCCGGCAAAAGATATGGGCACCATGATCGACACCAGCATGCCGGCCAGATTGCCTGCCTCCAGCCCGTGCCAGGCGATGATGCCGACGCCGGCCATGGCCATGAAGTGCCGCGGCCCAAGCGGCAATGCCCGGCTTTTCGCCGGTGATCCACGGGCTGAGCAGGCCGGTGAAGATCGGCGACGAGGCGCCGATCACCGAAATTGTCGCGGTCGAAACCAGCGTCAGCGAGGTCACATAGAGCGTCGAGCCCAGGGTGAAGAATCCAGCGGAGGTGACCAGCGCCACCAGCGGGATGGCCCGGAACTTCGCTGGCGTTTCGCGGCCATAGATGGCGACCAGATAGACGAGCAGGGCAACCGCCGATCCAATAGCCGCGCCAGCAATTGATCTGCCAGCCGATGAGGCCCGGCATGAAGCGCACGAAAACGTCCTGACAGGCTCCAGCCCAGCGTGGCGAGCAGCACAAAGGCCACCCCGGTGGCATAGCCCTGTTGCTGATCCGTCATTGTTGCCGCCTGTCCCGTTTCAGCCCTTGTAGCAAATGAAAGGGCCCATGGAATGCTCACATTCGCATGGGCCCCACTCAAATTTGTCACCAGTGATCAGGCCCGAAGCGCCTTGTTGTCGGGATCATAGGGGCTTTCGGGAATGACCGTCGCCTTGAACAGCTTGCCGAGAATTCTTGATCTCGAGCTCGGTGCCGATGGCGGAATGTTCCGGCTTCACCATGCCGAGCGCCAGCGACTTGTTCACACGGAAACCAAAGCCGCCATTGGTGGCGCGGCCGATGAGCTGGCCCTTGGCGTAGAGTGGTTCGGAACCGCGGGCATCGCAGTCGCCATCGGTGACGCCATGCACTTCCATGGTGACGAAGTTCCAGTTGAGGCCCTTCTCGCGGCCCGCCACCAGCGCATCGCGGCCGATGAACTGGCCCTTGTTGGGATGCACGAAGCGGTCGAGGCCCGACTCATAGGCCGAATATTCAATCGAAAGTTCACGCGGCACGAGGCGGTAGCTCTTTTCGATGCGAGAGCGACGACATGGCCTTGATGCCATAGGGGCGGATGCCGAATTCCTTGCCCGCTTCCATCAGGTGATCGAACAGCGCCACCTGCTGCTCGATGGGGTGATGGAATTCCCAGCCGAGTTCGCCGACGAAATTGACGCGGAGCGCATGCGCCGTGGTGGTGCCGACGCTGATCTCCTTGCCGGAAAGCCACGGGAAGGCCTCGTTGGACAGATCGGCGTCGGTGAGCTTCTGCAACACCTTGCGGCTGTTGGGCCCGGCCAGCACCAGAACGCCCCAGTTGGTGGTGACGGGATACATGTTGACGGTGCCATCGGTGGGAAGGGCCTTGCGCAGATAGTCATGGTCATGGCGCTCAAAGGCGCCGGCCGACACCAGATAGTAACCGGCCTTCGCGCGTATTTGTAGACGGTGAATTCGGCGCGCACGCCGCCGCGCGGCGTCAGCAGGTGGCAAAGGGCAACGCGGCCCATCTTCTTCGGGATGCGGTTGGCGAACAGACCGTCCAGCCACTTCTCGGCGCCGGGGCCGGTGACGAAACATCTTGGCGAAGGCCGACATGTCCTGCAGCGCCACATTGTCCATCACATTGCGGCATTCCTCGCCGACGAAGTTGAAATAGTTCGAGCGGCGGAACGACCACTTCTCGACGATGCGGCCATCATCGGTCGCAGGCGCATGGTTGTGATTGGTGAGAACATCGGGGCTCGCCAGCTCTTCCTTGGAGAGCGCATAGCCCTTGGGCGCGAACCAGCCGGGACGTTCCCAGCCATAGACAGAGCCGAACACCGCACCCAGATCCTTCATGCGGTCATAACACGGCGTGCGCTTCAGGGGCCGTGCCGCCGCGCGTTCTTCATCCGGGTAATGCGGGGTGAAGACGTTGGCATAGGCTTCCTCGTTCTTGGTCTTGAGGTAGCCACGCGTGGCATAGGGGCCGAAGCGGCGCGGATCGACACCCATCATGTCGATCGACGGCTCGCCCTCGACAATCCATTCGGCCAGCTGCCAGCCGGCACCACCGGCCGCGGTGACGCCAAAGGAGTGGCCTTCATTCAGCCAGAAGTTCTTGCGGTCCCAGGCCGGGCCGATGATCGGCGAGCCATCGGGCGTATAGGCGATGGCGCCGTTGTAGACCTTCTTGATGCCGACTTCGCCAAACGCCGGAACCCGCACAATGGCGGCTTCAATGTGCGGCGCGAGCCGATCCAAATCTTCCTGGAACAGTTCGTATTCGCTCTGGTCCGAGGGGCCGTCCATGTAGCAGCAGGGTGCGCCGTGCTCGTAGGGCCCGAGCAGCAGCCCGCCATTTTCCTCGCGCATGTACCAGCTCGAATCGGCCTCGCGCAGCACGCCCATTTCGGGAAGGCCCTTGGCCTGGCGTTCTCTGATCAGTGGATGTGGCTCGGTGACGATGTACTGATGCTCGACCGGGATCACCGGAATGTCGAGGCCCGACCATGGCGCCGGTCTTGCGCGCAAAGTTGCCGGAAGCCGAAACCACATGTTCGCAGGTGATGTCGCCCTGGTCGGTCTTCACAAGCCATTCGCCATTGGGCTTCTGCTCGATGCCGGTGACCGTGGTGTTGCGATAGATTTCGGCACCACGCGAACGCGCCCCCTTGGCCATGGCCTGGGTCAGGTCGGCTGGCTGGATATAGCCATCATCGGGATGCTGAATGGCGCCGATGATGCCATCGGTTTCGCACAGCGGCCAGATATCCTTGAGTTGTGCCGGTGTGAGCATGTTGACCTTCACGCCGATCGTCTCGGCGATACCGGCGTAATACATGAACTCGTCCCAGCGGTCGGGCGTGCGGGCGAGCCGGATGTTGGAGACCTTGCTGAAGCCGGCATGCTGGCCGGTTTCGGCCTCGAGCTCGCCATAGAGCTTCACCGAATACTTGTGAATCTGGCCAACCGAATAGGACATGTTGAACAGCGGCAAGAGGCCCGCGGCATGCCAGGTGGAACCGGAGGTCAGTTCCTTGCGCTCGATCAGGACGACATCGCTCCAGCCCTTCTTGGCGAGGTGGTAAAGCGTGCCGACGCCCACCACGCCACCGCCGATCACCACCACGCGCGCCTGATGTTTTCATGGAAAAACCCTCCAAACCGATTTTCGGCACAATAGTGAGCCGAATTCAACAGGCGTGAGGCGGAACGACCGGGGCAGGGCGGATTACGACACTATCCGGCAAACCCGCCGGACCGCAGGAAGGCCATCTCCGCCGGCGTGGACTTTCGCCCCAGCACGGCATTGCGATGGGGAAAGCGGCCGAACTTTGCGATGATGTCGAGGTGGACCTTGGCCCAATAGGCCATCTCGTGAGTTGCCCATGGTGTTGAACAGCGCCACGCAGCGGTGCTGGGCGTCGATGTCCTCGGCGTGTTCGAATGGCATCAGGAACCAGCGGGCGTAGGGCGGCGGCAATTGCTGATGATAGCCCCTGCCGATCCACTGCTTTGCCATGACGCAGCGCCTTGGCATCGGCAGCGAAGGCCAGCGGGCTGCCGCGATGGATGTTGCGCGACACCTGATCGAGCAGCAGCACGAGGCCGAGGGCGCCGCGCGGTGTCTCGCCCCAATGGTCAAAAGCGCCGAGCCGCGCTTCTTTCAGCGCAGCACCGAAGCGCACCGCCAAGGCGCCATCGAAAGCTGCGTTTTTTTCGAACCAAGCGGCTTCGCCCGCCTGGTACCAGAATTCGATCATGTCATCGGGTGTCATGCGAGCCCCATGTGTTGCGCGATGAAATTTGCAAGTGCTGAAACATCGTCGCGGCTGAACACCGGCACGGGGGCGTCGGCAACCGCTCCGGTGGCGGCAATGGCGACCACGGTTGGATCCTCACCAGCCAGTGGCGGGTGTTCGAGGTCAAGATTGCGCACTTCAATCTTGTCGTGGCTGTCGCGCTTGTAGCCTTCAACGATTACCAGATCGCAGGGTGCCGAGCTTGGCGAGGATATCATCAAGCGACGGTTCCTGTTCTTCGCGCAGTTCATGGATCACCGCCCAGCGGTGGCGCGAGACAACGGCCACTTCGGTGGCGCCAGCCTTGCGGTGGCGGAAACTGTCGCGGCCCTCGTGGTCGATGTCGAAGGAGTGGTGGGCATGTTTCACGGTGGAAATACGATGGCCACGGCGGGTGAGTTCGGTCACCAGTTTTTCGACAAGCGTGGTCTTGCCGGAATTCTTGAAGCCAGCGACGCCGATGATTTTTCTGTTCACGCAAGATGCCTTTTTGGGTAGGTGATGGGAGTATTGCGGCAAGTTAACACAGCGCGCCGGTTTGGGCAGGCGCATTTCACCGGGGGCGAAACTGGCGAGCAAGTTCAATGGTCCGACTGTGCCGTATCCCGCCCTGCAGCTTGGACTGGCGCTGGCGGTCAGTGGCACGATTGGCGCCTTCGTGGCCGAGGCTGGTGTCAGCCCCATGACGGCGGTGTTCTGGCGTTGCGCCTTTGGTGCGCTGTTCCTGGCCCTGTGGAGCTTCGCCTTCGGCTATCTGCCAGACCGCACCATAACGGGGCGCAATCTCGTCTATTCGGCCGTCGCCGGGGGATTTCTGGCGCTGTGCTGGGTGTGCCTGTTCGCCGGGTTTCAACTCACTTCGATCGCCACGGCCACCATCGTGTTCCAGAGTTATCCCTTCATGCTGGTGCTGGCGGGCATCGTATTCCTGCGCGAGAAGGCCTCGGTTGACCAGTTCGCATGGCTCGCTCTGGCGTTTGTGGGCGTTCCTTTGGCCAGTGGCGCCGTTGGGCTTCCGGTGTTCGATGGCGGTGGCTGGATACTGGGCGTGGCGCTCACGCTGGCAGCTGCAGTGTCGTATGTCGTTACCACCATGGCGGTGCGGGCAATCCGCGGCCAGCGGCCAGAGGTGACGATGCTGTTTCAGGCGATCATCGGCGCCGCCCTCGTCAGCAGTGTTGCCGACTTTCATCAGAGCATCAGCCTCCCGTCCTGGGGCTGGCTCATCGGCATGGGTATCATTCACTCGGGGCTGGTGATGGTGGCGATGTATGCCACTTATCCTTTGTTGCCCACACCGGTTATCGCCATAATGAACTTTATCTATCCGGCGGTGGCGATACTGCTGGACTGGCTGGTCTACGGGCACCCGCTCACAGCGTTGCAATTCTCCGGCGTGGCAGTCATCATTGTTGCGACATTGGGCATGAACCTGAAGTGGCGCATCTTCACCAAGAGTGCGAACACAAGCTGAAATCACCCGAGCAAGCGCATCGCGTTGTCGAGTTCTTCCGGGGTGTTGATATTGGCGAAGGGGTCACGGGGGTGGGTGGGCCATTCCACTTGGCGTGCGCTGGCGAGAGACGCAAAGTCCTTGACGCGCCGCAAGCCGCCTTTCATTTCGCGGACCAGAAACTCAGCCAATGCCACCGGCCAGAGCCCGGTGAGGAAATGGCTTTGGCCACCGCTCGCGGCGATGGCTGGAAGCACTCCGCTGCCCAGCATTGCAACAAGGTCGCCCGGCAAGAAGGGTGTGTCGGAAGGAACCGACAAGACGGCATCAAAACCATTTGATTCGGCGTAGCGAAGCGCTGCCTGAAGCCCGGCCAGGGGTGTTGTGATTTCGGCAATGTCGTCGGAAATCACCGGCAGGCCAAATTGCGAAAAACGCATGGAATCGCCATTGGCATTGATGATGATGGTGCCAACCTGTGGCCTGACGCGGTCGATCACATGTTGCAGCAGGGGCTTTCCAGCAAGGTTGAGGAACGCCTTTTCCCGGCTGCCCATGCGCGCGGATCTACCGCCGGCGATGATGGCGGCAACGATCCTCATGCGTGGGCGTAAATCCGTCGCGGCGAAATCCACAGAGTGATGGCGTCGCCGGTGTTGATTGCACCTTCGGATTCGATCCAGCCGACGACGCCACGCTTGTGGTTAGCGGCCTTGACGAAGCCCGTGGTCTGTTCGGGGTTGTGGCGCTCGATGATCTCCGCCGGAAAGCGGCAGAGCAGGTTTAACATATCAACCACCATGGCAGTCGCCTTCGATGCCGGACAACATGACGCGGATTTCGTTAACGTGCTGCTTCTCCAGACCGGACTGCGCAGCAGCATTTCAACCTTGCCCTGAAAAGGCAGTTTGGACAGAAGGTCTGGCACAGTGTAATTCCAGTTTCGATTGCAGCTGTTTTAGTCAAAGCATGGCCGAAAATCATTCCGAAATCGAGATCGACCTGTCGGGCCTTTTGTGCCCCTTGCCGGTGCTCAAGGCGCGCAAGCGGCTGGCGGATATGCCGTATGGGCAGGTGCTCAAGGTCATTGCCACGGACCCCATGTCGGCCATAGACATGCCGCACTTCTGCAGCGAGCAGGGACATTTGCTGCTCGACCAGCAGCGCGATGGCGAACGCTTCATATTCAGGATTAAGCGCACATGAGTTTCGATTTCGGCAGTTTCAATATGTGGGGCCCGCTCAAGAAAGTGGCGGTGCGCTCACCCGATGTGGCGTTCCTGTCGGATCAACGCATCGATGCCGAGTGGCAGAAACTTAACTATCATTCGCGCCCCGACTTGGCGAAGGCGCGGGCCGAATATGCAGAATTCGAAGCAATCCTTAAAAAAACTGGTGCCGATGTCATCGCGCTTCCAGATGGCCCGGGCCTCACGCTCGATTCGCTCTACGCCCATGATGCGCTGATTGTGACGCCCCGGGGCCTTGTGAAACCCGTGATGGGCAAGCCCACCCGGCGCGGTGAAGCCGCCGTCAACGCGGCGCATCTTGAGAAACTAGGCTTCCCCATCGCCGGTGAAATCACCGGATCAGGGCTGATCGAAGGCGGCGATCTCGTGTGGATCGACCGTCACACGCTGCTGGCCGGTATTGGCTATCGCACCAACATTGAAGGTGTGAAACAGCTACAGAAGCTTGCCGGTCCCGATGTCGAAGTGATCTGGTTCGACATGCCGCACTACAAAGGCCGCACTGATGTGTTCCATTTGATGTCGTGCCTGTCGCCGGTCGATCACGACCTGGCGGTCGTCTACCTGCCACTGATGGCGGCGCGGCTTGTCGAATTCCTTAAGTCACGAGGCATCGATTTCGTCGAAGTGCCCGACGAAGAATTTTCCACCATGGGCTGCAATGTGCTGGCACTTGGCCCCCGCCACGCCGTGATGGTCGACGGCAACTCCGAAACCGAGCGCCGCATGAAGGCTACCGGCATAAGGGTTGAAGTCTTCTCCGGCGCCGACATTTGCCGCAAAGGCGAAGGCGGGCCGACCTGCATGACCAGGCCGTTGGTTCGAAGCCTAGCTTAAAAACTCCTGCAACTTCTTCGAGAACCCCACGGTCACGCTGCCGTCCTTGTGTTCGATCAGCGGGCGGCGGATGAGGGACGGGTTCTTGACGGCCAACGCAACAGCTTTCGCTTCAGTCAGGTCCTTGGTTTCCGAGGCTGGAAGGCCGCGCCAGGTGTAGCCGGCGCGGTTGATCATCTTGTCCCAGCCACCCAGAGCTTTGGACCAGGCGGCGACCTGTTCCCTGGTCACCGGTTCGTCTCTCACATCCGAGAAGCTGTGCGCAATGTTTCTTGCATCCAGCCATTGCACCGCCTTCTGGCAGGTCGAACACTTGTTCAATCCATAAAGCTTCAAAGCCATTGCATCACCGGTTAAGGGAAAGGGTCTTGTCGGTGAAGGCTGCGGCACCGCCGGTCACCTGATCGGTGAAAGCCTTGAAGAGGCCTTCGATCATCGCCTTGTCGATATCCTTGACGATGAACACAAGGCGGGTGCGCTCGTCGCCATCGGGCCATTTTTCCAATCGCACCGGCGGGTGGAATACATGTTGCACACCATGCAGTATGACCGGGCGCGACGGATCGTCGGCAACCCTCACGATGCCTTTCATGCGCAGCATGTTTTCGCCGTGATAGGATTTCAGCAACTCGAGAAACAGCTCGAGGCCTTGGGGACTGATGGCTTCCTTTTCGGTGAAACTGAAAGAACGAATATGATCGTCGTGGCGCGATAAATCATGGTGGTGGTGATGGTGCCGGTGGCGTTTTTCACCGGTTGCATAGGCCTCGGCGGCAAGCCACTTCTGGACGTCCACGGATTTGGTGGCGGGATCATAGAGGCTCATGGTGAACAGCCGTTCGGCGGTGGCCTCATTGCGGTGGGTGGTGAGGAGGCGCGCCGCCGGATTGAGCTTGCGCAGCCGTGCAATGATCGCAAAGAGCATATCTTCGCCCTCGCGGCCCGAGAGCAGATCGACTTTTGCCAAGACGATACGGTCGGCCACCGCCACCTGTTTCACGGCCTCGGCATGGGCATCAAGCGTCGCCATGCCATTGGCGGCATCGACCACGGTGATAACGCCTTCCAGGCGGCAGGCGCGCAGCAGGCCATCGTCGCTCATCAGCGTGTGCAGCACCGGTGCCGGGTCGGCAAGTCCGGTGGTTTCAATGACAATGCGGTCGAAGGATTTGATTTCGCCGCGGTTCCGGCGGGCGCAGAAGATCATACATGGTGTTGATCAGGTCACCGCGAATGGTGCAGCACAGGCAGCCAGACGCCATTTCGACGATGTTGTCGTCGGACTTCTCGACCAGCAAGTGATCGATGCCAACGTCGCCGAATTCGTTGATGATCACGGCAGCGTTGGAAAGAAACGGGTCCTTGAGCAGGAAATTGAGCAGCGTGGTCTTTCCGGCACCGAGAAAGCCGGTCAGAATCGCGACGGGGATGGGGCCAGCACTCATGATGTTGTCATTTTCGGCGATCCCACGAAACTCGATGTGGCAAGAGCGGTCAAAACCATGCCGCCACCGACATATTGATTGATGGCCAGACGTTCACCGAGAAGGAGAGCGGCCACCGCCGTGGCGATCATCGGTTCCAAATTGAAAAACGGCGCCACTGTTGAGGCTGGCGCATAGCGCAGGGACTGCATGTGCAGAAAATAGCCGCCGACATAAACAATGGCTCCGCCAGCCATGAAGGCCAGGCCCGCCGCCGAGGCGGTGCCGCCGGGAAAGAAGCCGATCTTGCCGGAGCCCGCGTAAAGTACGATCAGCAGCGTTACCGGCAGGATGGCCAGATGCACGAGGCTGCCGAACACGGCGGGGGTCATGTATCGGGATATCGAACGGCCTGAGAACGATTGCAAGGCGCAGAACACGGCCGCTGCGGCGGCCAACAGGATGCCGCGAATATCCAGACTCTCGAAGCGCGGGCCAACCGCTACCGCAAGTCCACTGAATGCGACAAGGGCGACCAGAATGCGCGGCAGGCCAGGCGGGCGGCCCTCGATCAGCGGCGCTGCCAGCATGATGATCACAGGAAACGTATAGAAGATGATGGCGGCGAGCCCCACCGGAATGAACTGCACCGAAGCGAGATAGCCGACAGAGACAATCAGTGTCGCAACCACCTGTGCAGCAAAACTCGGCATGGCGGCGCGCGGAATGGTGAATTTCGAGCTTGCAAGTATGGCGGCGATCGCCAGAACAATCGCAATGACGGCGGTGCGGAAAAAGGTGGTTTCAACAGCCGCCACGCCGTTTTCGATGCCGCCACGCACGAAATTCGGCACCAAACCATAAATCATCGCTGCACCCAGGGCGCAGGCTATGCCCAATCCGGACCGGTTGATCATTGAAAGTCCGGAACGGGCATGAAGGTCTATTTCTTTTTCTTCTTTTTCTTGGACGGCTTCTGTTTGCTGTCTTCGGAACCCTGCACGACGGGCTGCGGCGCGGGCTTGGGTGCGGGTGTCAGCGCGGCGATCCGGGTAAAGACCTCCGGCGACATCACGTCACAATAAGTTTTCGCAGCGCGATATTTCAAGCACATTGCAAGACTCGTGCCCTGGTCAAGGCTCCACAACATGGCGGAGAAGGTCTTCTGGCCCGGCATTTCTATGACGCCAGGCTGGCCGCCCGCATCGGCTGCGGTGATATCGAGCAAACGGCCGCGCAGTGCCATGTCGGCTTTCTGTGCGGTTTCGTATTGGCCAAACGAGATGCCCCAGCCCTTGAGGTCGTGGGCGTTAGCAAGCGCAACCGGCAGTTTCTGCTTGCACACACTCGCCGTCAGGTCAGCGGGAACGATGGCGCCAAGCTGCTGATTGGCGATACTGTCGAGTTTCGGCAACGGTGCCCCGGGCTGCATCGCGAAACCCTTTACCAGCATCGCCTGGGCGATGTCAGCGCGAGCCTTGCCGGAACTTGCGCCAAACACGATTGATACCAGTTTGCGGCCATTGCGGGTGGCGGAAGCTGCAAGGTTGAATCCGGAATTGCATACAAAGCCGGTTTTCAACCCGTCGGCTTCTTTCATCAGGCGGATCAGAGAATTGCGGTTGGCGAGTTTGCGTTTGCCGACGGTTAAGTGCGGCTGCGAGAAATAATGGGCATGCTCGGGAAATTCGCGGAGCAAGGCCGAAACCAGCAGTCCGATATCGCGGGCCGTACTGACTTGCCGGGGTTCATGCAGGCCGTTGGGGTTGACGAAATGCGTGCTGGTCATGCCAAGCTTGCGGGCCGCCGCATTCATTTCGCGAACGAACAGCGGGTAGGTGATACTGGCGCCTTCGGCGAGCACATAGGCCATGTCGTTGGCGGAGTAGACCAGCAGCGACTGCAACGCAAAGTCCGCCGATACGGTCTTGCCGGCCTCGACGCCGATCTTGCTCGGTGGCATGGACGCGGCGAGCACGGACACCGGCAACTGCCGGTCCAGCTGGAGGCTTCCCGCCCGCAACTTCTGGAAGACGACATAGGCGGTCATCAGTTTGCTGAGCGAAGCGGGATACCAGGGTTCGCCGGCGCGGTTTTCGGCCAGCACCTCGCCAGTTGCAGGATCAAACAGCAGCGACGGGCCTTCAGCGCGCGACGGCAGGCTGGCGAGCGCCAGCACGATGCAAATTGAAGCAATGCGAAACACAACCGCCAAAATCGTTCCTCGGGCCGCTGATCCGGACCCGTCCGGATACACCATATGGGCGCCGGGAGATCAATACCGCGATTGTGGCAAAATCAGCGGCGTTCGAGGAAATCCGGGCGTATTGGTAACAATCAAATTGTCTTGTTCTGCCAGCCACCTCAGCTAAAAGTATCGGCACTAATATCAGGACGGGGTTGATGGCGTTCAGACGAAGGGCCCGGCGGCAATGGGAGACGCCGGCGATTTCACTGGAAGATTTGGGAACGGTGGTCAGTTTGCCACTTTTCCTGCTGGTTTCGACATTTGTTCCCGAGCGATTTTGGCAGCGGCTGTGCTTTGGACTCTCAAAGCTCGAGCAATGGGTTTTCAATCAATGCCCGCAAACGACGAATTCTTGCAAGGCTCCGGCCGATCAGCAAGCCTAACGACAATGATGTTTACCGGATCGCTTCCATGCGCCTCGAGTTGCGCCTGCAAACCCTGCGGGAATGGAGCCTGGGCTGGAAGCCGAGACTTGAAATTGTTGGTGCCGAACACCTCGATGCGGCGCGGCGCGACGGCAAGGGCGCGGTGTTGTGGATTGCGCGCTTCTGTTTTGCGTCTCTTGCGGAGAAGATGGCCTTCGGCAACAGGGCTATGAAGTGCATCACGTCAGCCGCCGCAACACGGATTCTCCGATACCCGCTTCGGCATGAGATTTCTCAACCCGATCCGCACCAGGGCCGAATACCGGCATGCGGCGGGGCGAATTTTTATCAATTCCGACCGTCCGGCTGACAGCATGAACGAGGCGCGGAAATTGCTCAGGGCCAACAAGTTCGTGTCGATTTCTGGTGGTACCACAGAGGGGCAGCTTCTGGTGTTCACGCAATTCGCCGGCAAGCGCATGCGGTTCACGGCGGGCCACCTCGCCTGGCGAAACTGGCTGGAGCTCCGTTGTTGCCGGTATTCGTGGTGCGCGACAGCAGGAGCAGGGTGATCAAGATGATCGTCGACCGGCCTATCGATCTCGATCATGGCGGAACCAGGACGAGATGATCGAGAACGCCGTCCAGGAGTTTGCAAACCGGCATCAGCCCATTGTCCGCAAACATCCCCACCAATGGCGCGACTGGAAACTGCTGCTGCGCCGGAAGCGCAAAAAGGGCGAGGCGCAGTCTGAGCCCTCGGCCTGAAAACCGTTGGTGCCCGTGGAGGGACTCGAACCCCCACTCCTTTTGGGAACTCGATTTTGAGTCGAGCGCGTCTACCATTCCGCCACACGGGCCAACGGAGAAAGCCGCATTAAAGGCCCACCCTTGCGCCGTCAACCGGAAAGGGCGACAAGGCCGAACCATGATCCGGATCACCGATTCCATCGCCCTTGACGAGCGCGACATTGCCGAAAGTTTCGTGCGCGCTTCCGGCCCCGGAGGGCAGAATGTGAACAAGGTAGCGACGGCCGTGGAGCTGCGATTCGACGTGGCCAAAGCTTTTCTGCCGGATGACCTGAAAACGAGACTGAAAGGCATCGCCGGGCGGCTGTTGACGCAAGACGGAGTATTGGTCGTCACTTCGCAGGAGCATCGTTCGCAGGAGAGGAACCGCGAAACGGCTCTTTCCAAGTTGGTGCTGATGTTGCGCAAGGCAGCTGTCAGGCCCATCCGGCGCATCAAGACCAAGCCCACCAAAGCATCGAAAACCCGCCGTCTCGACTCCAAATCGAAGCGCTCCATAACCAAAAAGCTGCGCAACCCGCGGCCCTCCTTCGAGTAACCCCCATGCTGCGCAAACTCTATGACTGGACGCTGTCGCTGGCGGCGCGCAAGACAGCCGAAGTCTGGCTCGCCGTTATTGCCTTCATCGAAAGTTCAGTATTTCTGGTGCCCGCCGACGTGCTCTATCTGCCAATGACTTTGGCGCGGCCGGCCAGGGCCTATCGTTATGCGGCGGTGGCCACCATCGCTTCAACGCTGGGCGGCATCGCCGGATATTTTCTTGGCCTCTTCGCCTATGAAACCGTGGCCCGGCCGATATTGGAGTTCTACGGCAAGTTCGACGAGTTCGAAAAACTGCGCGCTTGCACCGGAGAAGACACGTTGTTGGTGCTGCTGGTCACCTCGGGGCTGGCGCACCTTCCGCCTATCAAAGTGGTGACAATCCTGGCTGGTGTCGCGCAGGTCAGCTTCCTGTTTTTCGTGGTGTCCTGCATCCTAGCCCGCGGTGCGCGCTTCTTCGCGCTAGGCTGGGCGTTGAAACGTTATGGCGAACCGATCAAGGGTTTCATCGAAAAACGCCTTGGTCTCATTGCCGCTGCCTGTGCCGCAATACTTGTGGCGCTCTATCTTGCTGTAAAATTCCTTGGAAGTTCCGGAGCCCTGACCGCATGCTGAGTTCCATTTCGATCAAGCAGACTTTGGCGGTTATCGCCGCCGTGGCGTTTGCCACCATCGCCGGAGCGTGGATTTTCGAATTCGCCGGCTATGCGCCTTGTGACCTCTGCCTCAAGCAACGCTGGGCCTATTACGCCGCCATCCCACTGGCCTTGGCGCTGCTGGCGTTACCGGCGGACCTGGCGCGCAAGGGGCTTTATCTGCTTGTCCTGATGTGGTCCGCCAGCATGGTGTTCGGCATCTACCATTCGGGTGTCGAATGGAAGTGGTGGCAAGGTCCCTCGACGTGTGGCCAGGGCAGCGGGCTGACGGGGGAACTGCCTGATCTCACCAAGCCGGTTGTGTTGTGTACAGAAGCGGCGCTCCGCATTTTCGGATTGTCGCTGGCCGGGTGGAATGCGGTGATCTCGCTGGCACTGGCGCTTCTGGCGCTGCGCGGAGCGCGGACTTACGGATCCAGCTCGGTGTCCCAGTAAAGATAGTCCTGCCAACTTTGATGCAGATAGTTGGGCGGGAACAAGCGGCCGTTGGTGTGAAGTTGCGAGACCGTCGGGCGCACCGGCTTGTGGGCCGGGTGCATGTGAATCTGGTGCGGCAGGTAGCCGCCCTTCAAGAGATTGCACGGCGAACAGGCGGTGACGACATTTTCCCATGTCGTATGCCCGCCCTTGGAGCGCGGCGTCACGTGGTCGAACGTCAGGTCGTCGTGGTCACCGCAATACTGGCAGGTAAAGCGGTCGCGCAGGAACACGTTGAACCTCGTGAAGGCAGGCGTGCGCGACGGCTTCACATAGGTCTTGAGCGAGACCACGCTCGGCAGGCGGAATTCGAAAGTGGGGCTGCGCACCACGCGATCATATTCGGAAACGATGTTCACGCGGTCAAGGAACACAGCCTTGATGGTGTCCTGCCAGCTCCACAGCGACAAGGGATAGTAGCTCAACGGACGGAAATCCGCGTTGAGGACCAGGGCAGGGCAGGCTTCGGGCGTGATCGCTCCGTGGTGCACGCTTACCTCTCGGCTATACAATCAAGAATCATACTATATCTTGTGCAACGGTTCTGTGAAGGGGCTCAACTCACCTTCTGGGTCATGCCCTTAATGCCGCGATAGTGGCTCCACAGCAGCCTGGCGGCCACGGCCCGAAGGGGCCGCCAGGGTTCGGCCAATTCCTGCATGGCTTTGCCCTGTGGCCGCTCAGATAAGCCAAACAGCTGCTGGGCAGACACTTCAAGTGCCAGGTCGCCCACTGGCCAGGCATCGGCGCGGCCCATCGAGGACAGGAGGTAAATCATCGCTGTCCAGTGACCGATGCCGGTGATTGCGGTGAGCTGGGCGATCACCTCCTCGTCGGGCGCGCGATGAAGCCTATCGAAATCCAGCATGCCGCAGGCTGCGGTCTTGGCGACGGTCCGGAAGCAGCGGGCTTTGGCACCGGACAAGCCGAAGCCCATCAGGGTTGCCTGGTGTTTCCGGGCAATCGCTGCGGCATCAAAGGGGTGCAGGGCGTTTTCCAGCCGCTGCCAGATGGCTTCGCCCGCTCTCAGGGAAATCAGCTGGTCGGTAACGATGCGCAGCAGGCCTTTGAGACCATCGGCGGACCGGCGCAAGGGCGGCAAGCCATGGGTATCGACCACCGCCTGAAAGCGCGGTTCGATCTTCACGAGTACTGCGACGCCTTCGGCAACATCAGCATCGGTTTTGAGAACGCGCATGGCGCTGTTTGACCTTTTGTGCGCGAGGCCGCAAGAGCGGGGCATGACCCGGCCAGTTTTCCGCTTCGCCCCCAGCGCCAATGGCAGGCTGCATCTGGGCCATGCCTATTCGGCGCTGCTCAATGCGCGCATGGCCCGGGAGGCCCATGGCCGGTTTCTGGTGCGCATCGAAGATACCGACCAGACGCGCTGCACGCCGCAGCTTGCCGCACTGGCTCTTGACGACCTCTCTTGGTTGGGGCTCGATTGGGAAAAGCCGGTGCGGGTGCAGAGCGAACATTTTGAGGAATACGACGCCAATCTGGCAAGGCTTTGGGCGATGGGCGCTATCTATCCGTGCTTCTGTTCGCGAAGAGAATCGACCTCTACCGCCCCTGCAACACGGGATCCCGACGGCAAGCAGCTTTACGGCGGGGCCTGCCGGGCGCTCGCAATGGACGAAGCGCAGGCCCGCATCGCAGCAGGCACCGTTCATGGCTGGCGCATCGATATGAGCCGGGTTGGCAACAGTGCAGCCGCCATGTGGGGTGATGTGGTTATTGCCAAGAAGAAGGTGGGTTCCAGCTATCACATCGCCGTTGTGACCGACGATGCACTACAAGGTGTCACCCATGTGGTGCGCGGCAAGGACATCGAACCCGCGACGCCGATCCATCGGCTGTTGCAGAAGCTTTTGGGGCTACCTTCTCCGCACTATCACCACCATGATCTCATTCTCGATGACGGCGGGCAGAAGCTTGCCAAGAGCCGCAAGAGCCAGTCGTTGGCATCATTGCGCGAGGCGGGCGTGACAGCGGAAGACGTTCGCAAGTGGCTTGGTTTTTAGGCCTTGATATCAGCTCACCGCAACGATGCGGGGTTCGTGGCCGCAAGAGCGAATAAAGGCGATCAAATCCCGGGCGGCGATCGTCGTGGTCGCGGTGTTGGCCAGGGGATGATAGTTTAAAAGCTCGTGCTCCATCATCGCGGCGTCGAGGATCACGTTCACCTTGGCCGCCTTGTCGTTGATAAGACCGAAGGGTGTGACTGAGCCTGGTTCGACGCCGAGAACTTCCATCAGCAGGTCCGGCTTTCCGAACGTCAGGCGTCTGGAGCCAATTTTGACGGGTGCCGTTTTGAGGTTGATTTGAGCTTCCTGAAGACACACGATGAGCCAGAGAACGCCCTTTTCGTCTTTCAAAAAGAGATTTTTGCAATGTCCGCCGGATATTCCGTCATGAATTGTACGAGCTTCCTCCACGGTGAAAACGGCCACATGTTCCTTGGTCGCGGTGGCGATGCCGAGTTCGGCGAAGCGGGCAAAAAGCTCATCACGGGTCGCGGGCATTGCGGCCTTTTCCTTTTCATTCCGGAGGGTTGACGTTGTTCTTGCATTTCGCTCGGGGTTAGGCAATAAGACCGCCACTCCGCCGGACCTCCGGCGCCATGGAAGCGGGCGTAGCTCAGGGGTAGAGCATAACCTTGCCAAGGTTAGGGTCGGGCGTTCGATTCGCCTCGCCCGCTCCAATTTCTTCAAAAGAATTCATATTTTGCTTTCTGCGCGAACGGGACTTGCCGGGCTCCATATGGACAGTTCGCGGCAAGACATCCATGTATGGGGCATGACGGACTCAATTTCCCCCGCGATCTGTAAAGCCATCGTCGCAGCGTTGCCGGAAGCAGCATTGATCGTCAATCACCGGAACGCCATTGCCGCCGCAAATGAGGCGGCGCGCGAGGTGTTGTCGGCGGAGCTTGAAGGCCAGCCGCTGGTGCTCTTTCTCCGCTCGCCAATTGTGCTGGCTGCTTTGTCAGAAACGATGTCGCATCCCGGTCACCGGCAAGTCGAATTTGTGGTGCGTTCGAGCATTCAACGCACCCTTGATGTGCATATTTCACCCCTCGGACGCGATGACGAAGGAGCACTGTTCCTGATCATCCTGCGTGACCGCACGCGCGAGGAACAAGTCGAACGCATGCGTTCGGATTTCGTCGCAAATGCCAGCCATGAACTGCGGACACCGCTGACGACGCTCTACGGCTTCATTGAGACCATGCAGGGAGCGGCGAGCAAGGACGAAAAAGCCCGCGGCGATTTTCTCAAGCTGATGAAAGCCCAGGCCGAGCGCATGACCGGCCTGATTGATGACCTGCTGTCACTTGGCCGCATCGAGCTTGACGAGCATGTGGCGCCAAATGCCACGGTCAATCTGCCGGACATCGTTAGCCAGACGCAGAGCCTGTTACAATCACTCTTGCAGGAGTCGGGAAGCCGGCTGGCGATCAATCTTCCGCGGCACTTGATGGTCAAGGGCGACGCCAATCAATTGGCACAGGTGGTGCACAATTTGATTGAGAATGCGATCAAGTATTCGGGCAAGGACAAATCGATTTCGGTTACAGGAAGAACCGAAGACCGCATGGTGATCCTCAGAATCGAAGACAACGGGCCGGGCATAGCGGCGCGCCACATTCCCCGCCTTACGGAACGCTTCTATCGTGTGAACGTGCAGGACAGCCGGACGCGCGGTGGTACTGGCCTTGGCCTGGCGATTTGCAAACACATCATCAACCGCCATCGCGGCAAGCTGGCGATCGAATCCGAGGTTGGTGTTGGCAGTGTTTTTTCCATACATCTGCCAGAGGCGTAATAACTGTCCTATTTCAACACGTTATATCGTCATAATACTGTTATCGAGCCGTCGCATAAACGCAGCATGACGGCCATAGAAGCTCACCCGTGAATTCAAACAGGAGACAGACTTCATGAAACGCATTGTTCTTTGCGCCAGCCTCGCGGCACTCTTTGCGACACCCGCCCTGGCAGCCCGCGACCAGATCAGGATTGTCGGCTCATCGACCGTCTATCCATTTACCACGGCCGTTGCCGAAGCCTTCGGCAAGGCCTCGGGCAAGACGCCAATCGTTGAATCAACCGGCACTGGCGGCGGCATGAAATTGTTCTGCAGCGGCTTGGGCGAAGCGACGCCTGACTTCACCAATGCCTCGCGCCCCATCAAGAAGAGCGAGTTCGAAGAGTGCGCGAAGAACGGCGTGACCGACATTGTCGAGATCAAGGTTGGCTTCGACGGCCTTTCACTTGCGCATGCGAAAGAAGCCAAAGATTTCGCGCTGACCAAGAAACAGATCTTTGCGGCACTTGCCAAGGAAATTCCAGGGCCCGATGGCAAACTCATCGCCAACCCCAATATGATGTGGAGCGATGTCGATCCTTCGTTGCCCGCCACCAAGATCGAAGTGCTGGGCCCGCCGCCGACGTCGGGCACGCGCGACAGCTTCGCCGAGCTGGTGCTTGAAAAGGGAGCCGAAGGCTATGAAAGCCTCGCCGCCCTCAAGAAGGCCGATGCCAAGGCCTTCGAAGCCGTTTGGAAAGCAGTCCGCGAAGACGGCGCCTATGTCGAGGCTGGCGAAAATGACAACCTCATCGTGCAAAAGCTGCAGGCCAACCCCGATGCCGTCGGCATCTTTGGTTTCTCATTCCTCGAGCAGAACGAAGGCACGGTCAAGGACATCGCAGTCGATGGCGTCAATGCCAGCTACGAGGCGATTGCCGACGGCAGCTACAAGGTGGCACGTCCACTCTTTGTCTATGCCAAGAAGCAGCATGTGGACGTCATTCCCGGCATGAAGGAGTTTATCGCCGAATACGTCTCTGCGAAAGCCATTGGCGAAGACGGCTATCTTGCCGACAAGGGCCTCGTCACCTTGCCTGGTGACCAGGCGGAGAAATCCCGCGCTGAAGCTCTCGAACTTAAAGTGCTGATGGCCGAAGGCCTGAAGTGACTTGAGGCGGGAGAGGGACCGCGGATGAACCGGCCCTCTCCTGTTCGATTTCAATGAAAGTGTTTGTCACGTGATTGTTCAAGGGCTCATCACTGTTCTGATCATTGCCGTGCTGGCCTACTTTGCGGCGGCGCGGCGGGCCGTGTCGCTGCGGCTGGCGGGTCACCGGCTGCAATCCCTGCCGGGGTATCACGGTTCGCTTGCGGCTGGCTCAGCCGGCCTGCTTGGGTCGCTCACCCTCATCGCGGCAGTTTCGTTCCTGGGGCCGCAATATGCCGCTCTGTTGCTTGCTGGGGTTGTGGCTGCGGTTGGTGGCGGGGTGTGCTTCGCCAAAGTTGCGCCGAAGTTCCAGGCAAGGCCTCTGCTGGAGAAGCTTGTTCTCGGCCTGCTGATCGGATGCTCTGCCGTTGCCATTTTGACGACGCTTGGAATCTTCGCGTCCGTCGTTTTTGAATCTCTCATCTTCTTTCGCGAAATCAACATCTTCTCATTCTTGTTCGGCACCCAATGGTCGCCGACCGGAACACCACCGAGTTTTGGCTTCATCCCGCTGTTGGCGGGAACGTTCCTGATCACCGCGATTGCCATATTCGTGGCCGCACCGCTGGGGCTCCTGTCGGCGATCTACATGGCCGAATACGCCTCACCCCGGGTGCGCAGCGTGGCCAAGCCCCTGCTGGAATTGCTGGCCGGCATCCCGACCGTGGTTCTGGGGTTCTTCGCGGCATTGACCGTGGCGCCGCTTGTTCGTGAACTCGGCCAGTCGATTGGGCTCACTGTCGCCTCCGAGTCGGCACTTGCTGCCGGATTGGTCATGGGCATGATGATCGTACCGCTGATTTCGTCGCTCTCCGACGACATCATCAACGCCGTTCCACAGTCGCTCCGCGACGGCTCATATGCCATGGGCGCCACGAAATCCGAAACCGTCAAGCGGGTTGTGCTGCCGGCTGCACTTCCCGGCATTGTGTCGGCCATTATGCTGGCAGTTTCGCGGGCAGTTGGCGAGACCATGATCGTCGTCATGGCGGCGGGCCTTGCCGCCAAGTTGAGCTTCAATCCGCTTGATGCCGTCTCCACTATCACCGTGCAGATCGCCACGCTTCTTGTCGGCGACCAGGAATTTGACAGCGCCAAAACGCTATCGGCCTTCGCGCTGGGGCTTGTGCTGTTTTTCTTCACTCTGGCGCTGAACTACGTGGCTCTTCGCATCGTGCAACGGTACAGGCAACAATATGACTGACGCAGTCTATCGGAGGAAGCTCGCGAAACGCTATGCCTCGGAACGAAGGTTCCGGTCCTATGGCGCCATCGCGCTCGCCGTGACGTCGGCATTTCTGCTCTATCTTCTTGCCGATATCAGCCACAATGCCCTGCCGGCCTTTACCGAGCACCGGGCGATGATCGACTTGACCCTGGACGAGACGCAAATCGACCGGGCTGACCCGGCAAAGGCCGACTACTCGGCACTGGTCAAGGAGGCCTGGCGCAACCAGTTTCCGGAGCTGAATTCGCGCGGCGAAAAAAAGAAACTGAATGCGCTGCTTTCACAGGATGCGGCCGAATCGTTGAAGAAACAGATCGTTGCCAATCCCGGCCTGATCGGCACTACGATCAAACTTGAGGTGCTGCTGTCCGACGACGCAGATTTGCACTTCAAGGGGCTCTCGCAGGAAACCGACACGGCGGTTTTCGATGTGGTGAAGGCGAAAGCCGAAGTCACCACAAATTTCTCCTGGCGCCTGTTCACAAATGGTGACTCGCGCGAGCCCGAGCTGGCGGGTCTGCGCGGCGCAATCACCGGATCGCTGCTGACCGTCGTCATAGCTCTGGTTCTGGGCCTGCCGCTCGGCATTGCGGCGGCTGTCTATCTTGAACATTTTGCGCCGAAGAACCGCTGGACCGATCTCATCGAAGTGAACATCAACAATCTGGCGGCGGTACCCTCCATCATTTTCGGCCTGCTGGGTCTCGCCATGTTCCTGAATGTGTTCGGCATGCCGCGTTCGGCGCCAGTGGTCGGCGGCCTGGTGCTGGCCTTGCTGGTCCTGCCAACAATTATCATAGCGTCTCGGGCCGCACTAAAGGCCGTGCCGCCGTCAATCCAGGAGGCGGCCCTCGGCGTCGGCGCCTCGCATCAGCAGGCGGTATTTCATCATGTGCTGCCGCTAGCAACGCCTGGCATTCTCACCGGTGCCATCCTCGGGCTGGCGCGGGCCTTCGGAGAAACGGCACCACTGCTGATGATCGGCATGGTGGCCTTTATTGCCGATGTGCCACAGTCGTTCACCGATGCTGCCACGGTTCTGCCTGTGCAGATCTATCTTTGGTCGGACTTGCCGGAAATTGCCTTCCAATCCAAAACTGCCGCCGCCATTCTCGTCCTCATCGCCATTCTCTTCTGCCTCAATGGCGTGGCCATCGTGCTGCGCAAGAAATTCGAACGCCGCTGGTAACCAGGAGCATCATGGATCAACGCATCTCATCATTCGCCATTCCGCAGCAGCCCGTCCTCATGGCGGAGCGCGACACGCGCATCTCGGCGCGGAACGTCAACATCTATTATGGCGACAAACACGCCATCAAGGATCTCTCCATCGACATTCCCGACAAAGCTGTCTCGGCCTTTATCGGCCCATCGGGCTGCGGCAAATCCACCTTCCTCCGTGCCGTCAACCGCATGAACGATACCATCCCGTCGTGCCGCATCACCGGGGAGGTGCGGATGGACGGCAAGAACATCTACGACAGGGATGTCGATGTGGTGGAACTGCGCTCCCGGGTTGGCATGGTGTTCCAGAAGCCCAATCCCTTCCCGAAGTCCATCTACGAGAACGTCGCCTATGGTCCGCGCATCCACGGACTTGCGGCCTCCAAGTCCGAACTTGATGCCATCGTCGAAGGAAGCCTCAAGAAGGCCGGCCTGTTTGAAGAGGTGAAGGACCGGCTGCCGCATCCCGGCACGGGGCTGTCGGGCGGCCAACAGCAGCGTCTGTGCATTGCCCGGGCGATTGCCGTCAATCCCGAAGTCATCCTGATGGATGAGCCGTGCTCGGCGCTTGACCCGATCGCCACGGCGCGCATCGAGGAACTGATCGATGAATTGCGGCAAAGCTTCTGCATCATCATCGTCACGCACTCGATGCAGCAGGCGGCACGCGTTTCGCAGCTTACCGCGTTTTTCCATTTGGGCACGCTGGTGGAGTTCGGCGAAACCGGCCACATGTTCACCAGCCCCCAGGACAAACGGACGCAGGACTACATTACCGGCCGATTCGGCTGATCACATCAGGAAAAACAGATGTCGGACCACATTGCCAAAGCCTATGACCTGGATATCGCCGAACTGCAGGCCCAGCTCGCTGAAATGGGCGGCCTCGCGGAAGAGCAGCTCGCCAATGCTATTATCGCTCTCAACAAGCGTGACGTTGAACTGGCGGAGCGCGTCATCGGCCGGGACCAGCGCATTGACGATCTGGAGCGCAAAATCGAGGAAAAGGCCATCCTCACCATTGCCCGGCGTCAGCCCATGGCGCAGGACCTTCGCGAGATCATCGTCGCCATTCGCATCGCCTCCGACATCGAACGTATTGGCGATCTGGCCAAGAACACCGCGAAGCGCACCCATGCGATACCCGAATCGCTTCCGCGAAAGCTTTCGTCCGGGCTGTCGCGCATGGGCGCCATGGCGCAGGCGCAGCTCAATCAGGTGCTCGATGCCTATGCGCAGCATGATGACGAAAAAGGCATGGCGGTGTGGCGGTCGGACGAGGACCTCGACTCGCTCTATAACTCGATATTCCGTGAACTCCTGACCTACATGATGGAAGATCCGCGCAATATCAGCGTGTGCACCCATCTGCTGTTTGGTGCCAAGAACCTCGAACGTATCGGTGATCACACCACGAATATCGCTGAAAACATCCACTACCTCGTCCACGGCAAGAACCTAACGGAAGGACGTCCGAAAAAAGACACGACAGCGATGATGCGGCCATCGGACGAATGACATGACGGCATCGATCCTGGTTGTTGAAGATGAAGAACCGATCCAGATTCTGTTGCGTTACAATCTGGAATCCGAAGGCTACCGCGTGCGCACCACGGCGCAGGGCGATGATACGATGTTCATGATTGGTGAAGAACGTCCCGACCTCATCGTGCTGGACTGGATGTTGCCGGGGATTTCCGGGTATCGATGTTTGCAAGTTGGTGCGCTCCAAGCCGGAAACCCGCGACATTCCCATCATCATGCTGACGGCGCGCAGCGAAGAGTCGGAGCGCGTGCGTGGCCTGGCCACCGGTGCTGATGACTATCTGGTCAAGCCGTTCTCGGTTCTCGAATTGCTGGCGCGCATCAAGACGATCCTTCGCCGGCTCAATCCCGATGCTGTCTCGGACCAGCTGAAGGCGGGCGATCTTGTTCTCAACAGGATGACCAGGCGAGTCGGCCGGGGCGCTCGCGATGTGAACCTGTCGCCCACGGAATTTCGCCTGCTTGAGCAGCTGATGCGCAATCCGGGCCGGGTCTATACGCGCTCGCAATTGCTTGACACGGTCTGGGGGCGGGAAGCCTTTGTCGACGAACGCACTGTCGATGTCCATGTCGGGCGGCTGCGCAAATCCCTGAGCCGAGGCAAGGAGCAGGACCCGATCCGAACGGTAAGGGCTACTGGCTATGCGTTCGACGACCGGTTTGGCAAGTAGCGCCGCAAATTCAGCCGAGAAAAGAACGAACCACACGATCAAAAACCCTTACACCGGTCGCGATCAGTTCGTCCGGAAAGTCGAAATCCGGATTGTGTACCATGGGGTGAGTTTCGCCCGCGCCCAGAAAGAACATGGCGGATTTGGAGTGCGCGCCAAACAAGCCGAAGTCTTCAGATCCGCGCATTGGCAGTACGCCTTTATCATGGCGAACACCTTCAGCATCGAGAGCCGCACGAAGGTGAATGGTTGCGTCCGGGTTATTTTCGCAGGACTGGAAAATGTCGTGATGGCTGAGTTCGAGCCCAAGGCCTGCGGCCTTGGCTTCCTTAGCCGATAGCGTTTCGGCATCGGCCAGCAGTTCCCGCATGTCTCGGTCGGTCATGGCGCGCAGCGTGACCCATACTTCGCCATGCCCAGGTGCCACGCCGAAGGCCGGTTCGCCCACCCGGACATGGGTGATGGTGGTGAGCTTGAAGCCGGCCTTGAAGTGCGCCGCCGGGGCCAAGCTCATCAAGGCCGGCGATCAGCTTTGAAACGGCTTGGGCAGGAGAAATTCCCGCCTCCGGCACCGACGCATGGGATGTTTTGCCCGCCAGCACAATGCGTAGTCCGCGCGAGGCGCAATTCACCGGGCCTTCGGCGAGAGACACACGGCCACGGGCAATGCCCGGCATATTGTGAAGTGCAAAGGACCAGTCGGGTTTGATGCCGGCAAAGCGCGGATCGGCGATCACTGCTGCAGCACCGGCACCGGTCTCCTCGGCGGGTTGAAACAGCAGCACCACACGGCCGCGCTTCGGTCGCTGCCGGTCTATGAGGCGGGCGAGGCCGAGCAGGATGGTGCTGTGACCATCGTGACCGCACAGGTGGCCCTTGCCCGGAACTTCGGAGCGATGGGCAATCCCGGACGTTTCGAAAATCGGCAAGGCATCGAGTTCCGACCGGAACATCAGCGCCGGACCCGGAACTCCGGAGTCATAGACAGCAGCAACGCCGTGGCCACCAAGACCGGTGATCAGTGTGTCGGGCCTTGTTGGCGCAATGAAAATTGCCACCCTTTGCGCCGTTTCGCGCTCCTCGCCGGAAAGTTCGGGATGGCGATGAAGCAGATGGCGGAAATCGATCAGTTCAACGAGGTCGCGGTTGCTTAGCATGGTTCAGGCTCTTAGCAGACGGGCCAGGCGGTGCGCGACGCTTTCCGCATCGGATAATGTCATGCACATGGGATTGATGACGAGCTGATTGCGGTCACGGCGCGAGGGGTCAACGTGGACCGGCGGCGCCCCCTTGACGAGTGCCGAAACCACCTTCATGGCGGAGGAGTTCCTGCCGGCTAGCGTCAGGACCAATTGCGGCACGGCGGAACTGTCATGCTCACCTTCAATGAAAACCTCGCAGTTGGCGAGTTTGGTATTGACGATGGGTTGCAACACGGAAAGCCAGTGCCGGTGGCGGGCGGCGTCGCCTTCAGCAATGAAACGGCGCAGCGCCGTCAGCATACCGGCGATTTCCTCCTTGCCGGCCTTGCAGCTTCTGCCGATGCCATGCTGCGGCGTGCCCTTGAGCTTGCGCTTGTCGATCAGGGATTTTGGCGGGTTCCACATGTCGTCGTAGATATCGAGGTCGAGATGCTGGAGCGCTGCCGACATGATGAGATCGCGGTGGCCTGCAAGCATGCCGCTGGCCTGGGGGCCGCCCAATGCTTTGCCGCCGGAATAAGCCACGAGGTCGGCACCCTCGGCAATGAAGCGCTTCAGATTTGCTTGCGGCGGAAGCTGGGCGGCAGCGTCGACAATCACCGGAATGCGATGTTTCTTGGCGAGCCTTGACACGCTCTTGAGAGTTGGCTGAGCCTGAGCGCCGGCGACATAGAAAATGGCGGCGGTGTTGGCGGTGATCGCATCCTCGATTTCCCACGGTTCGGCGTCGCGAACACCGGCACCGGCATGGCGGTCGGGCAGGCCCACTTCAACAATGGTGGCACCTGCGGCGCGAATGGCGTGGTCATAGAAATTGCGCTGGCTACGCACCATGATGACTTCGTTTTTCATGCCGCGCGCATCGGGCAATCGCCCCATACGGCCGGGATCGAGGCCTGCCATGCAGGCAGCGGTGGCCAGTAGCAGGCAGGCGGAAGCGCCAGATGCGACATAACCTGCCTCGGCTCCGGTCGCTGTGGCGATCAGGCGCGAGGCGGCGGCCTGCAGTTCGGCAATGTCAACGCAGTGGCGCGAGGCTTCCACCATGGCAGCACTCACTTCTGGATGCATGATGCCTCCCGACAGGCGGGTGGCCGGACCCTTGGCGTTGATGATCGTCCGGACGCCAAGGTCTTCGTAGATGCTCATGGTTTCACGGCCAACATGGCGGTGATTTCCACGGTGATGTTCATGGGCAATGTTGCCATGCCGACAGCGGCGCGCGAATGGCGGCCTGCATCTGCGAACACATCGATGAACAAATCGGAGCAACCATTGATTACCTGCGGGTGCTGGGTGAAACCGGGCGAAGCCTGCACCATGCCGAAGACACTCAGCACGCGCTCGACGCGGTCGAGGGAACCCAGAATGTCACGGGCCACCGCCAGCAGCACAAGGCCCGTCAGGCGTGCATGGCCGTTAGCCTCCGCGACTGAGACGTCGCGGCCAACGACGCCGGTCGCAAAACTGCCACCTGCGAGCAGCGGTCCCTGGCCAGACAAATACAGTATGCCATTGTGCAGAATACCCGGCACGTAACTGCCAGCGGGCTTGGGGGCAGGCGGTAGTTCAATTCCCAAAGACTTCAGACGGTTTTCGGCGGACATGGTGCAATCTCCCTGTGTTCCGGGTATCATAGCCCAACGCACTGCGGTCGCAATCGCACCACATTCGGCGGGCAGTTTCAGGGCTTACACCTAGGGAAGGCGCCCATGTCATCTTCATTCGGTACGGTTATCGCTGGCGGCCTCGTCGGCCTTGGCATCGCAACGGGCGGGTTTCTGGCGGGCGAATCGCTGGTCAAGAGCCGGCTCGGATACCGGGTGGTCACCGTCAAGGGATTGTCGGAGCGCCAGGTGCAGGCCAATCTCGGCTTCTGGCCGGTGCGCTTCGTGGTCACCGGGGCTTCGCTTGAGGACGCGCGTGGCAAGCTTGAGGCCGCCGAGGCTGCAGTGCAGGCCTTCCTCAAGGAATCGGGTTTCGCCGCCGATGACGTTTCAGTACAGAACATCCAGGTTGAAGACCGGCAGGCCGGATACAACGCCAACCAAATGCCGGAAGAATCGCGCTTTGTGCTGACCGAAGACATTCTGGTGAAATCGGCTGACGTTCAGAAGTTGGCCGGGGCGTCGCGCAAGGTGGGTGACCTCTTGCGCTCCGGCGTGGTGTTCTCGGCCGATGCCTATAATGCCGGTCCGTCGTTTGTTTTCACCAAAGTCAATGATCTCAAGGGCGAAATGCTGACGGAAGCCACCAAGCGGGCGCGCGAAGCGGCAGAACAGTTTGCCGCCGAATCAGGCGCCAAGGTCGGCACCATCCAGAACGCCAATCAGGGTGTCATCGAAATCAATCCGGCGGTGGAAATTCCCAACGACCGGCCCGACAAGCAGATCGACAAGAAGGTGCGGGTCGTCACCACCATCACCTATCTGCTGGTGGACTGAAAGGCTCGCCGCTCAGCGTAGCTGATAGAGTTCCTCCGGCTGGTACTCCAGCATCATCTCGGCAATCATCGGGCGTACCGTGAGCATCAGCGCATCGGCCATCGCCGCGTGGCCTTCAGCGGACGGGTGAAGTGCCCCAGTCGTTTCCGAGAACACGGCAGCCGATGCCTTCTCGTCAATGCGTCCCGCCCGGTCCACGACCTTCTGGTTGATCACCATATAGGCGTCGTTGAAAGTGCGCACCCAACGCTGGCGGAGCGCATAAGGGAAGTTCTGATTGGCCGGATTATAGGGCCGCCAGTTGCGCTTGGTGGTTGATGACAGATCGGTCTGGCATGTCAAGGTTTCGCGCTCGGCCGTTCCCCAACAGGGAATCATCAGCATCTCGGTAGCTTCGGCGGCGTTGGCCTTGTCGCGGGCGCAAAAGCCGTGGCGGCCGAACATGCCGTCGGCGAATGCACGGCCGGCAAATGTCCAGCCATGATCGGCGGCTAGTTCCTTCATGCGGCTGTGTAGTGCAGTGAATTGCGTTGTCACTGCCTTGAGGCGCCCCTGCCGCACCTCCAGCCACGAGGAGAACATGTCGAGTGATTGATTGGAAACAAATGCATCAGCTGCAGCATCGCTGCCGTCGCTGGCCTTGCACAAGGCCCCGGTTTCGTCGCTGACCAGCTGCGGATAGCCTGTCAGGATAACACGGCCCGAGTCGTACTGGCCGTCACCGGCGGAATGCAGGGGCACGGTTTCTTCCAGTGCCTTGGCCAGCTTGCCGTAAGCCTTGGGCAGGTCTTTCTTCATGCGGCTGGCAAATGCGTTCGCGGAAACCGAGGCGCCAAAAAACCGGGCCATATCGGCAGATGTCGAATCACGCAGCGTCGCCCAAGCCACCATGTTGGCAAAGCCCAAGTCGTTGCCGCCAACCGACAGGAACAGGAAATCCAGGCTGCGGCGGTATTTGCCGCCACGACAACGCCAAAGTCCGCGCGAGTAATTGGGTTTTTCGCTGCACATGTCGCGCAGCAAGTGCAGATGGGCAAAGTCGCGATTGCTGCCGGTGATCGGCCTTGCCACGATGCCGGCATTGGGGTCGTCATCGGAGATCCGCTCGACGTATTCCTGAGGCCCGAGAATTCCCGCTTCGATCGAAGCGCCCGAGCACGAGTAATCAAGGAATGTTACCGAGGTCTTGGGATTCTCGACGGCGATCTGCAAGGCAGCGCGCATGTGCTGGCCGTAGAGTGAACGGTGGCACAGGCGATCAGTCCAGGTGGCGGATCCCTTCTGGGCGTTTTCCTTGCGGATCGGATAGAAATTCCGGAAGCGGCGCTTGTCGTCAAAGGCCACGGGTTCGTCGGGATTGCCTTCGCCCGAGGCAAAACTGTCGCCCAGGCTGGCGATCAGAATGTCCTTCACGCGGGCCGATGCGGCAATCGGCCTTTCACCGGCGACGGACACGGAGATGTCGGCGCCACCTGGGTAGGCCAGTGCGATCTTCGGCCCGCTCACCCGCTCGCCACAGCCAACGCGAGCCACCACTTCGCCATTGATTGACCATTCGCAAATGCGGTCGATGGGAAGCGGATCGGCCGAGATAGCCGAGAGCCACAATTCGATGCGGTGGCTTTTCGGGGTCAAGTAGTCGTCGATTGATCCGCAGGCGGAGTATCGCCGTTCCTTTCCGTCATAGCAGGTGCGGCCAATGCCGCTCAACGCCCAGCCGCGCCAGTCGAAGTTTTTGCGCAGGTGACGGGTGAAGGCAATGTGGCGGTCGTTGAGGACATGTTCGGTGCCCAGCACTGAGGTTCGCTGCACCAGATCGTAGAGTTGGTCCTCACCGAGATTTTGCTGGCGGGCATGCAGCAGATACTGCCGCCAGCCGTTCTCATGGAGTTTGAAGAACGCCTGATCCTTGAACAGGCGAAAGCGATTGGCCACCTGCCACTCGATTCTGAAACCTGAGGCGTTCAGTGTTTGCGCTTCACCGGCGGTGGCGATGGACAGAAAGATCAGCAGGGACAGCAGAAGGCGAGTCATGCCCGCCCTTTTAGCGCGAAATGTGCCGCGAGTTGGGCGGTGAATTGCGTCTATCCCGCCAGTCGTTCGATGGCCCGTTCGGTCTGGGCAATCTGGCGGGTGATTTCGCCATGCCTGTCCGACAGAGTTTCGAGATGGCGGCGCAAGGTTCTTGCGGCGGCAGGTGCCGTCATGACGTCGGGGCTGTCGCCGGCCGCTGAAAGGAGTTCACGAATCTGGGCGATCGGCAGGCCGATGCGGCGGAGCGTGAGAACGTTCTTCAAGCGTTGCACGTCATTGGCCAGGTAGGTGCGGAAGCGGCCATGGCGGGGCGGTGACAACAGGTCGGCGCGTTCGTAGAAGCGGATTGTCTTGGGGTCTGTTCCCGTTTCTTTGGCCAGTTCGCCGATAAACAGGAACGATGCCGTCGGCTCGGAGTTTTCGTTGATCTTGGGTTGCATCTGGTCTGTCCTTCTAGCTGAATCACATAACGCAACCTAGTGAATGTAATCTAAGATAGCAATTTTAAATATGTTGCAATTTTAAATATTCACTCGAATACCTGCTGGACCGGCTGATATCCAGTTGCTGTAACTCACTACATCAGGTCTAGTAATATAACTCGTTCAATGATTTAAGATGCCTTCCTTTGTCGACTTTAACATGTTGTTAACCATACATGCCTCAGATTGTGCCCGTTCTAGATGTGACGTTACACGTTATACCCGTAAAAATTGAAATCAACTGAAGTTCAAACAGGCGCGGACAATGATTGTGATTGTGGATGAGCGGATCGACGTAACCAATGCCTACCGGTCGAGCCTCGGACGGGAAGGCGTTTCGGTGGCCAGCTTTACGCCGGCTGATTTTGACAACTGGTTCCATTCCAGCAGCGGCCCTGATCTGTCTTCGGTCGAGGCCTTTGTGCTCGGCGATTTTGAACATCGCGAAAGCATGGCCAAAGCCATCAAGACCCGGTTGGAAACACCGGCCATCGCCCTTAACGATCAGACGGCGCTGGATCAGACGCTGAAGCTTTTTGCGGCCGGCATTGATGATGTGCTGCGCAAACCCGTTCATGCCCGGGAAATCATCGCTCGAATTGGCGCCATCAAACGGCGCACGGCACCGACCCGGACCTACTCGGAATTCGGCACGCTTCGGGTGTTTGGCGACGGGCGCGACCCGGAAGTGGCGGCCGTTCCGCTGCTGCTGCCACGCCGTGAACGGCGCATCCTGGAGTATCTCGCAACCAACCGGGGCCGCCGCGTTTCGCGCACCCAGATCTTCAATGCGGTCTACGGTTTGTTTGACGAAGAGGTTGAAGAGAGCGTGGTCGAAAGCCACATCAGCAAGCTGCGCAAGAAGCTGCGCCACGCGATGGGCCATGATCCCATCGATACCAAGCGCTATCTCGGCTACCAGCTTGCTGCCGAAGCCGGACACTGAACTCCAGTCACCGGGCCAGCACTTCGGCAATGTCCTTGAACGGATCGCGGCTCGATGGTGTGTCCATCGACTGGGTCAGAGCCCGATAGAGCTTCGGCACCATGGCGACAGCCCGGTCGAGATCGGCATCGGCACCCTGCTGATAGCCGCCGATGGCGCGAAGATCGCGCGAATCTTCGTAGCGCGCCACCATCTTCCTCAACTCGGTCACGGCATTGCGCTGGTCCGCAGACCAGGCGCGATGCGACAGCCGGGAGATCGACTTCAACAGGTCAATGGCCGGATAGCGGCCGGTTTCGGCGATAGCCCGGTCGAGTACAATATGCCCGTCAAGCGTGCCGCGAATGGCATCGGCCACCGGGTCATTGTGGTCGTCGCCATCCACCAGCACGGCAAAAATGCCGGTAATGGTGCCGGTGCCGTCGCGCCCCGGCCCCGCTCGCTCAAGAAGCTGCGGCAGGTCACTGAATACGCTGGGCGGAAAGCCGCGTGCCACCGGCGGCTCGCCCGCCGCCAACGCCACGTCGCGGCAGGCATGGGCATAGCGCGTCACCGAATCCATAATCAGCAGCACATCGGCGCCCTGATCGCGAAAATATTCGGCAATCGCCGTTGCGGTGAGGGGTGCCATGCGGCGCATCATCGGGCTTTCGTCACCGGTTGAAACCACGATCACCGCGCGTTTGGCCAATTCACCAAGGGTTGTCTCAACAAACTCGCGCACCTCACGGCCACGCTCGCCCACCAACGCCACGACAATGACATCGAAGCCCGCGGCGCGCGCCATCATCGACAGCAGTGTCGACTTGCCGACGCCGCTGCCGGCGAACACGCCGATGCGCTGACCAAGGCAAAGAGGCGTAAACACATCGACGGCGCGAACGCCGGTCGCCACATGTCTGGAAACCGTTGACCGAGTCATGGCTTCCGGCGGGTTACCGCGCAGATGCACCGGGTGCTCGCCAAGGTCCAGCACCGCCCCGCCATCGGCAGGCTGGCCCAGAGCATTAATGAGGCGGCCTTTCCAATTGTCATGGGGGCGAAGTGTCATGTCACCCGCCACGTGGGTGGCCGCGCCAAGCGGCACCGCCACCTCGCCACCCACCGTCTTCACCACCGCCACCTCGCGGCTGAGCCGGATCACTTCGGCAAGAACGGGCGCGCTCCCCATGTCGATTTCAACGAAATCGCCAAGTTTCAATTCATCGGAAAGCCCGCGCACTTCAAAGCCCGCCGGCGTTGCTGCCGAGACCTTGCCCGATATCCGCACCAGCGGCACCGTGGCCCGTACGAAATCCATGCGCCGGGCCAATTTGGTCAAGGCGTTGTCTTCGGAATATGCCATCAGTTGCGGCCAGCCAGAACCTGAAGTGCCGCCGGTGACATGATGAAGCTGCCGCTGGAACTCAGCGAACGCGAAGTGGGTGCGGTTGCGGTGTGCCGGGTTGTGCTCGACCGGTTGTGCAAGCTGCTCGAAGAAGAATTGATGGTCCTTGCCAATCGCGTTGCCGGCGGGCACGGGCCCTTCACCGTGCGCAAGAACCAATTGCTCCGTGAATTAATGGTGGCGCAGAAAAACTGTACCACGCCTTCCGCCCTGCTGGCGGTCAAACCACATGCATCCGCGGTGCGCGAGGCTTTGCAGCGCAATCGGCAACTTCTGACTTTTCACATCGACGCGGTGCGCGAAGTTTCCGCCATTATCGTCGACTCGATCCGGCAATCGGAGTCGGATGGCACATACTCACGCTATGCCTGACAGGTGCTGAAGCTCGTCCTCATCGGCATCTGGGTTGCCGCGGTCACCTCGGGGGTTGCTTACTTTTCGGCTGATTTCCTGTCGCAACAAACGAAAACGGCGGCGTCCGGCGAAAACAAGATCCTCGAACAGCTATCGACCGAAATGACCAGCGTGCCGATGATCCGCGATGGCGCAGTGCTGGGGTATGTCATCATCCAGCTCAACTATGCGATCGACAAGGACGCCAGGGACAAGGCCCACATCGACCCGATGCCCTATCTGATTGATGCCGCATTCCGGGCCATTTATCAAAACTCGCAAACTGACTTCGCGAAGCTCCGGGCCAGTGACATCGACAAGCTCACCGAAGCAATCAAGACGGAAGCCAACACCCGCCTCGGCGGCGGTATGGTTCAGGACGTGTTGCTGGCGCAGCTCAATTTCGTGCGGAAGGAAGATATCCGGACGAACTGGGTGAAGGACGGGAAGTAAGATGGTTGACAACAAATGAGCGGCGCGTTGGGACCGGAAACGACCAAACTCTTCGCTGACGTCGCGGGCCTGCCTCGTGTCCTTGACGAGATCCCCGGAAGCAAGGCTGGCGCGGTTGGCAACGGACCCCGGTGGCGGTGTTCGCCGGGTTTGAACTTGCGCGGCAAACTCGGCGCCGCATCCGCGAGCGCACCACCCTGGAAGCCAGGGCGCGGATCGCCAGGCCCTTGGTTCGCGGTGATGGAACCCGCTGCTTCCAGCAAACCGGGCCGAGCCAAAGTCTCTCATCACAGCCTCAAGGCCACGGCGCCGGCACTCATTCTGTCAGCACAAAAAGAAGAAAAGATTTGGCCTTTCGAACCTACCGTTGCTGATCTCAGCGAAGCCATTGACGTGGTGGGGGGCTGGGAGCGATACTTTCCGGCGGTGGCTCTGGTAGCGGCTATTACAGCCGCATTCCTGTTCTGGTTGCTGACTTGACACCACGACCTCTGGCATGGGCCTTGCTTCTTGCACCCCATGACCAAGACACCCGTACACGAACTGTCTCGCAGCGATCTTGAAGTACTGGCCCGCCGGGCGCTTCGGGACGCTTATGAACTACGCCAGCAGATCGCCCCCAACGGCCTGTTCAATGCGGTTGCTTTTGGCTTCGTGCTGGGAGCTGCGGTCGCCACGGCGGGGTTCCTGCTGGGGGCTTCGTCGCTGAAACCGGCTTGCGGCAATCCGCCATAAGATGGCGGTTGCGGT